>NZ_JAHGAC010000008.1:0-615019 GCF_030248355.1 Vibrio sp. B172a
GAAGCCGAAGCTTCTAATTGAATTATCATCAACGAGTGCCCACACAGATTGATAGGTCTATATTGTTAAAGAGCTTGCTTCGTAAGCTTTGCTATCGAAGCGGAGGCGTATTCTAAGGAATTAATTCTTAGTGTCAAACACTTTTTCAAATTAATTTTTAGAAGCTTTTCTTTCGCCTCATTGCCAACTGCTTTTGCGTTTCCGCTTTGCCCTGACAACGGAGGCGCATTATAGGGAGATGATTTTTCTTGGCAACCCTTTTTTAGAAAAAACTTTAAAAAAAAGCGTCGAGTGATGAAATCTCACTCAAACGCTTATTTTTAACACTTAGTTGTTAACTTAACGTAGCAAATAGGCAATCAATATGTGTCAACCCAAGACTCTTCAAAGCTTGTGATATCAAGATCCAGTGACTTCGCCGCTTCGATTTGCTCAATTGCCTCTAATTCTTTATTTACACTGCTCATCGTTAATGTGTTGTTGTCTAACTCAAACACCTGACTTTGAGTCGTATAGTAGAACTTAAGTATCGTCAGCGCTTTTACATCGTGGTCAGCAGAAGCGGCTTTAATGCTTTTCAGTTTGCGAAAGATCTTGTTGTGCAACTGCTTGAGTTTCCAGACATACAACACTTCTTCCATATAAGGGCGTGTTTTGAATTGGTTCAGCAAAGACAGTGAAGTAGCTAAGGCAAGCACAACACCAATTAAGTTCCAATGAAAGTTCCCCGTCGACTGTTCAGGTACTACATCTGTATTACCGAACAAAACAATTAATAGCGTACTAAAAGCAAGAGAAGAGATAGCAAGCAAAGCAACAAAGCCACCAATTACTAGGTTGACCTTCTTTCTATAGACTTGTTTGTTTATTTTTTTGATTTCCATATACCGCTCCTAACAGGTTGCCTCTATTCTAACCAGCACACTCCGCACGACAATCGAAGCTTTGTAAGTAAGTTCACATTTGCTATTAAACTCGCATCCCTTCCCTGCTTGGGTATATACTTCCGCGCATTCACTCTTCCTATATAGAGGCTAAATTCATGCGCTCTTTTGTTTTACGAGCTCGCGCGGCGCCAACCACCAGCAAAGCATTGTTAGAAGGTGTTGGTAATGAAGCGCATACAGAGATTCTTGCTCATACCATGATGAACACTATGTTCGTTGCTCAATCACACCGTGAAGATGTGGTTGTTCACTTGGTTTTAGAAAGCACAAAAGACTTCTCACGCACCATTACTATTCGCTCCAACGACATCACCAACATTGGTGGCTTCCATGAGTCAACCTTGATTGCAGCAGTGGCTCGCGCTTTGGATGCTTCGGTTGGTATGGGCAAAGAGCAACTTCGTGAAGTCGAACCTGGTATCACCGTTCGTACTGTCAGCTTTGAACGCCTAGTGCAAGAACTGGCAGAAGATCACCAACTATATATGTTGGATAAAAAAGGCGAATTTGTTCGTGATGCAGAAATCGGTGGAAACCCATGTTTCTTGCTAACTGACCATATTCCGATGCCGAAGAAGTCTTTTAACAGCTTGAAGCGCCTTGGCACAGAGAAAATCAGCTTAGGTCCTAAGATGCTTTTCGCTTCTCAGTGTGTGGTATTGATCCACAATGAGTTGGACATTCGCGAATTTTAATTCTCGCGAGTTAATCATTCGATAAAAGAAAGAGGACTCCATTGAGTCCTCTTTTTGTTTCTATAGGAATGCTAAGTTTACTTACCACCAATGCTCAAACGAGCAAAACGAACGTCTGGCGAGAAGAAAGTTCGGCTATCGTTAATTAGCTGAGTATCACCCACTGCCTCAACTTCTTGCAGCATCTTGTAGAAGTTACCCGCTACAGTGATACCACGCACTGGTTGAACGCGCTCACCATCACGGCACAAGAAGCCACTCGCACCAAATGAGAAATCACCACTCACTGCATCCGCACCAGAATGGACACCTTGAAGTTCGACTAACTCTAGGTACTCACCCGCTTTTACTTCTGACGCACTGCTGTTACCTGTCGCAATCACTTTGTGATTCGCTGATACGTCTAGGCTCGATTTTGCACCGCGAGCGGCACTTGCTGTCGAGACTGCGCCCAAGTAACTTGCGGTCTGGCTGTTGTGTAGCAAGGTTTTCAAATCACCATTAGCAATCATCACATTGTTTTGAGTAGCGAAGCCTTCACTATCAAAACTCGCGATTGCCATACCATTTGGCATGTAAGCCGTATCAGTAAAGGTAATCAAATCACTCGCAACACGTTGACCAAGCTTGTCACCCAGTGGCGTAATGCCTTTCATCGCGCTTACGCCAGAGAAAGCACTGCCGAAAGCACCGAATAAACTTGCTAGCGCATTGATGTGGAAAATAGCAGGGTAGTTACCCGTCGCAACCGGTGCGCCTTCAAGAAGATCGCGAGCAAGGTTGTAGCCACCCTCGATACAGTAAGCTGGATTCAACTCATCAAAACGGCGACCCAGTGACATTCTACCCGCCATTGACTGTTTGCCGTCTTTTTCAAACAAGGTATACGCGTAACAAGTGAACGAGCGCTCGAAGTGTTGACACAATGTGCCTTGAGTATTGGCAATGATCAGTTGTGTTTCGCCATCGCTGTAACCATTGTAAGGTGCGCTAGAGGCGTGAGGCAGAGCTACTACACCTTGCTCAAGTGCGAGAGACAGTTCGATTTTTTCGTCAACAGAAGTTGTATCTTCTTGCGCAATCTCAGCAACATCAGTCGCGATGTGGCTGTTCACGCAGCTAATAGTCTGATGTTCATCTTGCTTGGAAAAGCGAGCGCTTTGCAGTGCGTTGGTCAGCATCAAATCTAAGCTTGGTTGCTCTAAAGACTCAGAGTAGCTCGTTGCAACGCGCGCATCTTTCACAACACGAACACCCAGAACTTGGCTTGAGCTTACTTTGTACTCATCCAGCTTTCCTTGGTTCGCTTTCAGAGAAAAGCTGCTGTTGCGGTTTACAATGACGTCCGCTTCTGCACCTTGGCGTTTTGCTTCTGATAGGACGTAATCAACCGCATTAAGAAGTTGTTGTTCTTGGCTCATTAGTTACCGCCTCCTACCAGAATGTTATCGACTTTCAGCGTTGGCTGACCGACTGTTGTTGGCACTGAACCACTCACGGAACCACACATGCCCGGCGCAAGCGCCATGTCTTTGCCGACCATGCTGATTTCCTTCAACACTTTTGGACCCGTGCTGATCAGCGTTGCTGTTTTCAGAGGTTTAGTGATTTTGCCATTTTCAATGAGATAAGCTTCACGAACAGCAAAGTTGAACTCCCCCGTACCCGGTTGAACCGAGCCGCCGCCCATCTTCTTCGCATAGATACCACGCTCGATGCCTGCCAGCATGTCATCAAGTGAATGCTCGCCCTCTTCGATAAAGGTGTTACGCATACGCGAGGTTGGTGCGAACTTGTAGTTTTGACGGCGACCAGAACCCGTAGGTTCGTAACCTGTCTTCATGCCACCCATTTTATCGACCATAAAGCTGGTTAGCTTACCGTCTTTAATCAATTGAGTGCGCTGAGTCTTCATGCCTTCGTCATCAACATGAATCGAGCCCCATTCGTTGGTCATGGTGCCATCATCGACTGCATTCACCGCGGTGTGAGCAACCATTTCGCCCATCTTGTCGTGGAATACTGAGGCTTTCTTCGCAACTGAAGTGGTTTCTAGCAAGTGGCCACAAGCTTCATGGAAAATTACTCCGCCAAAGCCGTTACCAATCACTACTGGCATTTCACCCGATGGACAAGCATCGGCGCCAAGTTTGACCAACGCTTGCTGCGCGATAGTTTGACCTAGCTCTTTGGCATCAAGCTGTTCACTGAACTCCCAGCCAGCAAGAGCGCCAGGTCCTTCCATACCAGAAGACTGCTCATTACCTTTTTGAGCGACAGTATTACCAGCAACTCGGATGTAGTGACGAGTATCGTCAACGTGCAGACCTTCTGAATTGAAGATAGACACTTGTTGTTCGCGCTGAAGCACGCTGCCGATGAACTGGCTGATATGTTCACTCTCTGCACGTGCGGCTTGGTCAACTTGCAACAGGAAAGCAATTTTAGAATCTAGGTTAGCGTCTTTGCCAAGTGGCATACGACAACCATGTTGAATTGGGTAGCGGTTCAGATTGAGAGAACCTGCTGACGCGATTTGCTCACGCTTGTCTTTTGCAGCAAGCAGTGAGGTGACGCGTTTAAGTTCGGTTTCATCTGTACTGTTGGTGTAACCGTAAAGCACTTTATGACCGAAGAAGAGACGAATACCGATACCAAAATCGATACCCGAGTTCACCTTATCCACCTCACCAGATGCGATCTGGACAGTGTTGGTTTGATGGTGTTCAACGAATAGCTCAGCGAAATCAGCCCCTAAAAAGAGGGCATGATCGATCACCGCTTTCGCTGTTACAGAATTAAGCATGAAATCTCCTTGCTCGTTGATCGTCCTAGCCTTCCCCACCTTTGAGTTAGACTCTGTTTATAACAGTCACAACCTAAATTGGATGACTCAAAAGTATATTGGCAACGCGTTAAATATTAACACTTTTTTAACCTTGTTTTATGCTAATCCTTGCTAAATCAAAGAACGATTCGTTACGTATTATGTCGACATCTCACTATTAGATAGTGTCTTGAACTGCCAGTTTCAATGCAGCACGTTATTTACACTAATTTCTGTTCTCTCGTTACTGCTCTCAAGTCTCATATTTAATCGATTGCCCCCTCTTGGCCGGAAAAAACACGTGCACCGTAACTGAGTGAACTGCTATTATCTTGACGAAATAGTCGGGGGGCCCATGCAGTGAATGCGTCGGCTGAGATCGAAATTCGAGACCCGTTGAACCTGATTCAGTTAGCACTGACGTAGGGAACTATCATCACTTTGCCACTAGCCTGCTTCAAGTCTGTACCGACGCAGCTAGCCTCAACGGATCCATACACCGATCTTCAATGGCCAAGTAAGTTCCTTTACGTCTGTAATAGGAGCGACCATGGCGCAGCAGTCAAGCCAAGAAAAACCATCAACACAGCCACAAGCAGCAACTTCAACAGACACACCGATTGTGTTGACGATTGCAGGTTCTGATAGTGGCGGCGGCGCGGGCATTCAAGCCGACATCAAAGCGATGTCCGCAACCGGCAGTTTTGCTTGCTCGGTAATCACGGCGATTACTTCGCAAAATACCCAAGGCGTTTCTGCGATTTTTCCCATTCCTCTCGACCATGTAGAGAGCCAACTCGATGCGGTATTTACCGACCTCAACATCGTTGCAGTAAAAGTAGGCATGCTGGCCGATTCCAACATCATCAAAGTCGTTGCCAACAAAATTAAACAATACCAACCAAAACACCTCGTGATTGACCCTGTAATGGTGGCCACCAGCGGCGATCTATTACTGGAACAGTCAGCAATCAGCACTTTAAAAGAAGAATTGATTCCGCTTGCAGACATCATTACCCCTAACCTACCCGAAGGCGCAGCATTGACGGGTAAGCCAGTACCTCAATCAGAATCTGAAATGAACGATATGATTGCTGATTTACGCGCGCTAGGTGCAAAAGCGGTGCTGTTAAAAGGCGGCCACTTAGAAAAAGACGAAAACAGCAACGATCTGCTGATCATGCAAGACAGCGCCGAGTTAATCAGCGCTAAACGCTTTCCAACCAAAAACACCCATGGCACAGGCTGCACGCTGTCTTCTGCTATAGCGTCCTACCTTGGCCAAGGCAACAACCTGCACAAAGCGGCGCACCTTGGTAAGCAGTACATTAGCCAAGCTATCGCGCACGCTGACGAATTAGATGTCGGTAAAGGTCACGGCCCTGTGAACCACTTTTTTGCAGGTCACACGCATGTGCGCTAATGCACTCGGCATTCAGCTTAACGAGGCAAGTCTGCAATACAAAGACAGCCAAACACCAACATTAGCAGGGTTGAGTATGACCATCCCTGCCAATCGATGGACTGTGTTACTTGGTCGCAGTGGTTGCGGAAAAACGACGATCCTTCGTTATCTAGCCGGGTTGTTAGACGACAAAGTCGAATGGCATGGTGAATTAACTACGACGGATGGCATCGCCCTACAAGAACGTATCGCCTACATGGCACAACAAGACTTGTTGTTGCCGTGGTTAAATGTGTTAGACAACGTCTGCCTCAGTTCTCGATTTTCTCAAGACCAATCACCAGAGCAAAATAAACAACGTGCACTGATTTTACTCAACCAAGTGGGACTCGCCGATTACGCGGATACTAAGCCAGCTCAGCTCTCTGGCGGCATGAGACAACGTGTTGCCCTTGCTCGCACTCTGATGCAAGACAAGCCTCTAGTTCTGATGGATGAGCCTTTCTCTGCACTGGACGCGGTTACTCGTCATAAGTTGCAAACCTTGTCTGCCGAATTACTGAAAGATAAGACGGTTGTTCTGATTACCCACGACCCACAAGAAGCGGTGCGATTAGCTCACCAACTCTATGTACTGCAAGGTACGCCTGCGCAAGCTCAGCACTTGGTTGTTCCGGGTTCTACGCCTCCACGAGTTCTCGATGGAGAATGCGCGGCGCTACAACAAGCGATTTTGGACCAATTGGAGAAAGACTATGAGTGATATGACTCAGTACAACTCCGTTTCGGCACGTATTGGTAAAAAAGAAAGCGTGACCCATCCAGCTCTGCGTTTGGTCATCAGCACTGCGGTGATCTTGGGATTGTGGCAGTTGGTCGTGGTGATATTCGATATGCCAAGCTTCATCTTACCTTCACCAATTGAAGTGCTGGATAGATTGGTCACTCGTTACGATGTCCTGCTCAAACATACTTGGGTTACCGCGCAAGAGATTTTACTTGGCTTGGCGCTTGGATTATCGATGGGTTTGCTATTCGCATTGCAAATGCTGATGTTCGAGCCGCTCAAGCGCTGGTTACTGCCCATTCTGATTGCTAGCCAAGCGATCCCTGTATTCGCCATCGCGCCAGTACTCATGCTTTGGCTGGGTTACGGCATTGCATCGAAAGTAGTCATGGCGGCGATCATCATCTTTTTCCCCGTCACGACATGTTGCTACGACGGTTTGCGCAATACACCAACAGGTTACCTAGATCTTGCCAAGACTATGGGTGCGTCTAAATGGCAGCTACTTCGTCATATTCAATTGCCAGCCGCACTACCAACTTTAGCCTCAGGTATTCGTGTTGCCGTCGTTATTGCGCCAATTGGAGCAGTGGTCGGTGAGTGGGTAGGTTCAAGTGAAGGCTTGGGTTATCTGATGCTCCAAGCCAACGCTCGCATGATCATTGATGAGATGTTTGCAGCGCTGTTTATCCTCGCTGTGCTGTCTATCTCACTCTACTTCATCACCGATAAATTATTGAAAAAAGCCATCCCTTGGGAAAGCAAGTAATTGCCGAAAATAACCAAAGGAAATTGGGAAAGAAAAGGAAGAACCCCGTGAATAAAAACAAACTTATGAGCGCTGCTGCTCTACTCGCTTCAGTGGTATCAACCAACGTCCTTGCCGCTGAAAAAGAGATGACACTGATGTTGGATTGGTTCGTCAATCCAAACCATGGTCCTATCGTGATTGCCAAAGAGCGCGGTTACTTCAAAGAACAAGGTTTGAAGGTCAACATTCAAGAGCCTGCAGATCCAAGTACACCACCTAAGTTGGTCGCTGCTGGCAAGGTCGACATGGCGATTTCATACCAACCGAGCCTAACTATCGATGTCGCAGCTGGTTTGCCACTAATCCGCTCTGCGACTTTGATTGCTACGCCACTCAACACTCTGATGGTGTTGGATAACGGTAAGAATGAAAACCTTGGCGACTTGAAAGGCAAGAAGATCGGTATTGCGATCGCAGGCAACGAAGAAGCAACAATCGGCACTATGTTAGCTCAAGAGAACGTGAAGTTTTCTGACGTACAAATCATCAACGTAGGTTGGGCACTGTCTTCGTCTCTTGCGTCTGGCAAAGTGGATGCGATTTGGGGCGGTCTACGTAACTTCGAAACCAACCAACTTGCACTAGAAGGTTATAAAGCTAAAGCCTTCTTCCCTGAAGAACACGGCGTGCCAGCGTATGACGAGTTAGTCTTCGTAGCCAATGCGAAAACCTACGACAAAGAAGCCATCAAGGCATTCAACAAAGCACTTGAGCAAGCGACCACTTACATCGTTAACCATCCAAAAGAATCTTGGAAAGAGTTTGTGGCTTATTCACCAGACACCCTCAACAACGAGCTTAACCAACGCGCTTGGAATGACACGCTAACTCGTTTCGCTCTTCGTCCATCTGCAGTAGATCTGAAACGCTACGATGATTATGCCGAATTCATGTATTCACAAAAAATCATCGAGACACTGCCAAAAGCGAAAGATTACGTACCGAGCTTTGACTAATTCTACTGACCTTAGGCTCAAAGCCTAAGGTCTTTTGATAACGAGATATCCATAATGAAATACCAAGACTTGATCGACGCTTGCCACCAAGATTGGCAAGAATACACTGAGCATGCTTTCGTGCTGCAATTGGCGCAAGGCACTCTGGCTCAACCTTGTTTTCTGCACTATCTAAAGCAGGATTTTCTGTTCCTAAAGCAGTACGCACGAGCTTACGCATTAGCGATCTACAAAGCGCGTACTTTGGATGACATGCGCCGTGCTCTCCCAAGCGTACATGCATTGCTCGATTCTGAAATCGCCCACCACGTGACTTACTGTGAGCAATGGGGACTGACGGAATCCGATCTAGAAAACGAGCCAGAAGATTTCGGCACTGTGGCTTACACCCGCTACGTATTGGATGCTGGCATGACGGGCGATCTTGTTGATCTATACGCGGCACTAGCGCCATGCTCTATCGGTTATGCCGTTATCGGTAAGATGCTGATTGAAGATGAAAAGACAGTAATCGAAGGCAATCCATACGCAAGTTGGATCAATCTCTACGGTGGTGAAGAGTTCCAATCTGGTGTCGCAAAAGGTGCAGAACACTTTAACCAGTTATTGGCGGAAATCGACATCAATAGCCAGCGTGGTCAAAACCTGATTCAGGTATTCAAAACCGCAACACGTATGGAAGTGGCATTCTGGCAACAAGGTCTGAACGCTCAGCAAGATTAATCGGAGAGTCTCATGTTAATTGAACAAATCACCCAAGCATTAACCGCAGTGCGCCAGCAAAAGCCATTAGTCGTCAACATCACTAACTACGTGGTGATGAACAACACGGCAAACGCCCTATTGGCCATCGGCGCTTCTCCAATCATGGCGCACTCCAAGCAGGAAATGGCAGAGATGATGTCGTTCGCTGGCGCATTGGTTATCAACATTGGAACCCTAGACAGCGTTTGGACACCTCGTATGAGCTATGCCGTAGAGCAAGCCAATGCCAATGGTAAAATCGTTATACTCGACCCAGTCGGTTGCGGAGCAAGCTCACTACGTACAGAGACATCACGTGAAATCGCACGCCTTGCAGACAAGTTGATCATTCGTGGTAACGCCTCAGAAATCATCGCTCTCGCTGGTGAGCAAGCACAAAGCAAAGGCGTCGATGCGTTAGACAGCAGCGACGCGGCACTTGGTGCAGCCAACTTCTTAGTCACAGAGTATGATGCAAGCGTGGTGATTTCTGGCGAGACCGATTACATCGTCACGAAAGGGCAAACCGTGCAACTAAACAATGGTCACGAGATGATGCCATACGTAACAGGAATGGGCTGTACGCTCACGGCACTAACGGGCGCTTTTGCTGCCGTTGGTGATGACACTGGTCTCGCAGCAGCAGCGGTATTAGGTGTTGTTGGCGAGATTGCAGCGGAACAAGCTCGTGGTCCAGGTAGCCTGCAAATGAACCTGTTGGATGAGCTTTACCAGTTGGATGAAGAAACATTGGCGAAGCGCCTCAAACTGCACGTGCAATAAGCTTTTATCTCTTTTAACACTAGCCTCTCAATCCTCTTTCAATGAGAGGCTTAAAGGAAACCCAATGAACGCCTATCGTTTATATTTGGTCACCGATGACCAACAAGATTTAGCCACACTAAAGCGTGTTGTGAGAAAAGCGGTGGAAGGTGGCGTGACTATGGTACAAGTCCGCGAAAAACACGGTGATGTACGTGCGTTTATCGAACGAGCTCAAGCCGTGAAAGACATCCTTAAAGATACCGATGTGCCTTTGATCATCAATGACCGCGTAGATGTCGCACTGGCTGTCGATGCTGATGGGGTCCACCTTGGGCAATCAGACATGCCAGCAATCATTGCTCGTGAATTGATTGGACCAAACAAAATTCTCGGTTTATCTATCGAAAATGAAGAGCAGCTTGCAGAAGCCGACTCTCTGCCGATTGATTACATCGGTTTGAGCGCTATCTTCGCGACGCCAACCAAAACCAACACCAAGAAGTTCTGGGGTATTGATGGCTTGAAGATGGCGTTAGAGACCACTTCACTGCCGATTGTTGCCATTGGCGGCATTAACGAAAGTAACATTCCGCAGCTTAGCGCCACTGGTGTTCATGGCTTGGCTTTGGTTTCGGCAATTTGCCACGCTGAAGATCCAAAAGCCGCATCGGAGTACCTATTGGGTTTGATGAGCTAACCTTGCTCACTCCAGAGCAAAGCGCTTATGGATGAGCGCGTTCATCTCTGTATTTCGCTACTCTAAAAGACCGATTGAAAACCAAAGAAGAAGTAGACTCTTCTCTTGCACCGAGATATTCATCACACTAATCATTCTGACAGAATCTCACACTTTCCCTATTCTGCACCTGAACGCCAAAACCTTGCTCCCTAAAGAAAATACTTTCCTTCACCTCCAGAGTCATACTGCGCCAAACAACAAAATAAAAGGCAATAACGATGAAAACCTCTGGAAAAAACCTCTTAGTCTTTGCGCTGCCTACCCTACTCATTAGCGGTTGTGGATCAGATTCAGAACAACTCACCATACCAACATTGGAAACCAAAACGCTCAATCTTCTCACGGTCAATGGGCTAACCTTTAAGGATCATAATAAGAATGGCGAATTAGACGCTTATGAGGATTGGCGACTGAGCCCAAAACAACGCGCAGAGAATCTTACTCAACAAATGAACAACGCCGAAAAGGCAGGCTTGATGATGCACGGTACATTCGTGCTCAGCAGCGATAGCTCAAGACTCGTTTTTAAAGGCGATGGCATAACCAACACCACACTAATTCAAGAACGTTTCCTCAATACCTTTATAACTCGCCAAGAAGGCGACGCCACTCTGATGGCAGAAGATAATAATCATGCTCAAGAATTGGCGGAACACACTCGCTTAGGGATTCCTGTTTCTATTTCAACCGACCCACGCAACCACTTTAATGCCGCATTAGGAACTTCAGTCTCTTCCGGCGATTTTTCACAATGGTCGGAAACACTCGGCCTAGCCGCGATCGGCGATGCTGAGTTCACTAAAACCTTCGCCGATGTCATTCGTCAAGAGTACCTAGCCGTCGGCATCAACCAAGCACTCCACCCAACTGCTGACCTCGCTACCGAACCAAGGTGGGGGCGAGTGAACAGTACATTCGGTGAAAACGCTGAGTTATCACGAGAAATGACCAAAGCCTATGTCCAAGGTTTACAACACAACAATACCGAGCTGACGAAAGATGGAGTCTGGGCGGTTGTAAAACATTTTGCTGGTGGTGGTCCGCAAGAAAATGGCGCGGATGCACACTACTTCGCTGGGCGCTATCAAGTTTATCCGGGCAACAACTTTGACTATCACCGCATTCCATTTAAAGGCGCTTTTGAAGCTGGCGTTGCGGGCGTGATGCCTTATTACGGAATTCCTTATGAGCAACTACCGGAAAGTGAAGGTAATGTTGGCTTTGGTTACAGCAAATACATCATGACAGATATTCTTCGAGGCGAAGAAAACTTCGATGGCGTGTTGCTATCAGATTGGTTAGTCGCTAACGATTGTGTCGATACATGTCGAACTGGGATCATCACACATGAAGATGCAGAGAAGAATCCGTTCACTTACTTAGGTATGCCTTGGGGTAAAGAAGACGAAGATTCAACAGAGCGTTTCGCTGCTTCTGTCGATGCGGGTATTGACCAATTTGGGGGTATCGATGACCCTGCTTTATTGCTTGCGAATATTGAGAGCGGGCGTCTTACCCAAGAGCGCATCGACTTATCGGTAAATCGAATCCTGACGAATAAGTTCAAACAAGGTTTGTTTGAAGACCCGTTTGTTGATGTCGCCAAGGTCAATGATGTGGTCGGTAAAACAGAGTTCCAAGAGCTGGGTATTGAATCTCAAGGACGCTCCGTTACCTTGTTGAAAAACGACAACAACGCATTGCCTTTATCAGTAGAGGAGTTAGGTAAAGTGTATGTCTACGCCAACTATGGCGGTACAGAGCAACCAAGCATTGTCGACAACGCACAACAATATGGCTTAAACGTCGCAGAAAATATGGCAGATGCTGACACCATAATCATTCGTACGCAAACCCCCGCCACTCTCGCCACGGCATGGTTCCCATTTGGGGTCGCAATGCCGTCTGGCGAGCTTGGTTTTGTGGCACAGGAAGACTTCCAATTGCGTCCTTACGAAACGCAACCTGACCGTGAACCGGGAGAATCTGCACAACTTTGTTATGAGGGTTTGACCGATAACCTAGGAGCTTGTATTTACAATAGTGGCAATGTCTATAGTGTCATTAATCAGGCCATCAACTCAGGTAAGCGAGTAATTTTTGATGTATTCATGATTCGTCCAGCAGCCCTAGGTAATATCAACGATCAGCTGCCAATCATCTTGGCGAACTTCGGTACATCGGACTCTGTCTTTTTTGATGTCATCACCGGTAAAGTGAAACCAGAGGGTAAGTTACCTTTCGGCCTTCCGAAGTCGACCGATGAGGTGGTTGCCAAAGGTAAAGAAGATGTTCCTTCTTATGAGGAAGATCCGTCAATCACGCTATACCCATTTGGATATGGTCTCAGCTATTAACAAACCTAGCTACGCTAGTTAGCAATTCAATAAATCAGCATGGTTTGGACTCCGATTGGCTACCAAACCATGCTGAATAAAACTTCGATGAAATATATCCACCAGCACGTTTATACACGGCTTTACACCTACCTCGCACAACACCGTAACATAAAGGGGTTAAGCGAAGAGCTATCTAAGTTAAACCATCGCTTAGATAAGGTCGCACACGTCTCAGAAAAGCACTTTCAAGAGCTTTGTTATATCGTTGCAAAATACGAGATCCCTTTACCTGCGCACGATATTTCCACGTCCGAATTATTGGAAACTTATCCAGAATTTGCCTACGTACTAAATGCACCAAATGCGACAGAAGCCATTCACCGTCACGTTCAGTTCAAGCCGATTATGGGCTCACGTGACCGCTTGTATTATCGGATAGCACCGCAAGGTGATGTTGTTGTCCATTACGTACAAGATGAAGGGGTTGTCGATATTTATGGCCCTATACTTAACTTGTGTTTTGTTGCTAAAGCACTCACTACCTTATCTCTTCCGCCTGATTCAATGCGAATTCAGTCCAATAAATTTATTCCGAATATCAAAGATTTTGAGCAAACGAGCGGTGTCATTATTGAAGCTGGAGAGCAAAACCAACTTATTCTAAAAGCCCCTTATGCACAGCATCGGCTTGAAACGAATAATCCTCTTCTAGACCAGCACCTTAATCAGCGCTTGTTAACTTCACTGGCCCAGTTAGAGTCCTTAAATGATCTAAATACCACTGAGTTAGTGATGCTGACTTTAGAACGCTTATACCATCATGATTCGCTCATGCATGCTTCAAGCAAAATCCTAAATCAAATGGGATACTCTCGCTGGACGCTAGCCCGAAAGCTTAAACAAGAGGGGCAAACCTTTGATCAATTGCTCAATCAATTTAAACAAAAGAAATGCTACGAAGTGTTGTCATACACATCGATTCCTCTTGTCGCATTGTCAGAACGTTTAGGCTTTCAATCTCAGTCCTCACTCAATCGTTTTACTGTTCGCACTTTTGGGCTTTCTCCAATGGAGATTCGGAGCAAAATAAACAAGACCGAATTGACAGAGCGTTGATAAGTTTTTCACATCGATTGTCGTAAGATAGCCGCCTATTTTCGACTGCTGTATGACTTTTCATGAAAACTAAAAAATACGGTTTGATGATGCTCGCCTTGTTCATTCTTGGCATCATCCCACTTTCGCTGTTTGCCTCGTATCACGATCTTACTTCTCATGTTTCTGACGGCACTGGCATTCTCTTTACTCTGCTAACCGATTCTGCGGGCAGTAAAGGCTTTTTGATCACCCTCACGCTGTTGGTGTTATCGCTTTACCGCTTCAAGCCGAGCCTATCTGACTGGATGCAAAAACTGTCCATGCTGGGATTGTTACTGGTGATTGGTTTTGCCAGCAAAACAGGCTTGAAGCTTATGACAGAAAGCCCGCGTCCCTACACAGAACTGCTTGCCGCAGAGCAATTAATTGAACACCCAGAAGCGTTTTATCAGTTGGAGACTGAACAACAAGCGAGTGTGATCGGAGAGATCTCCGAAAAAGTCAGTGAATGGCGCACTCGTCACTGGCAAGGTGAAAAAGACTATTCCTTCCCATCTGGTCATACAATTTTCGTTTCTATCTGTTTAGCCTTCTTTGGTGGGTTATTTTTGCAGAACAAATGCTATTTCTCTGCTGCTACCTTATGGGTGTGGGCAATGGGCGTGGCGTACAGCCGTTTGTGGCTCGGCATGCACAGAATTGAGGATCTGATTGGTTCAGTGGTATTTGTCGCCATCGTGTTTACTTTGCTGCCTGCATTTCAAATTACTAAAAAAGCGCCTTTCGTTGCCTTAACGACCAAGTAAAGAGCTGAAAAATAGATAAAAGAGAAGCCAGCAAGTTGCTGGCTTCTTTAGTTTTGTATCTTAGGTTCTGACTGAGCTTAACCGTTCTTAGGCGGTGTGAATGCCGTTAGCTCTAGCACTGGACCTTCGTACTTCTCGATACGAACCAATGCAGAGTTCGCCGCACAACCGTTCGCAAGGCGAGAGGTTGGAATATCGAGCGTTAGAACGTTACAACCACCGTTTTTGCAGATGCCTGTTTTCGGGTCTAGATCTGGCCAACCACCTTCGTGGATACATACTGAGCCTTGCTTGATGCCATCAGTCACCAATGCACCAACCAGAACTTGACCGCGGCCGTTGAAGGCGCGAACAAGATCGCCGGTCTTAATACCACGCGCTTTCGCGTCCTCTGGGTGGATAGAAATCGGCTCACGGTCAGCAATCGCGTACTCTTCACGAATCTTCGCGTAGTTGAACTGGCTGTGTAAACGATGCGCCGCGTGCGCTGTCATTAGCTGGAGTTCACCATCCGTTGCATTACCCGTGTACTCTGTTGGCTCCATCCATGTTGGGTGTGGAGGACAGTCTTCAAGCTGGTAGCCTTCAATCGTCTTAGAGAAGATCTCGAATTTACCACTTGGCGTACCTAGTGGGCTCATGATTGGGTTTTCACGGAATTCTGCGTAACGAACGAACTGCGCGTTCTTCTCGTTCCACTTCATTTCGATCAACTGGTTATCTTCCCAGAACTTGCTGAAGTTTGGCATTGCGATACGTTGACCACGGCCGCCTTGCTGCGCCGCTTTATAGAAGCCGTATAGCCATTCCATTTCAGTCTTGCCTTCGGTGTAAACATCACGTCCGCCCGGAGCAAGTAGTTCTGCCATGTCCGCGAATACATCAAAGTCGTTACGAGCTTCACCTTGAGGCTCAACCACTTGCTTCATCGGCACTAGGTGTTGGTTACTGTAGTCACCTGTCATGGTCATATCGTTACGCTCGAACGATGTAGTGATAGGTAGAACAATATCCGCGTGCTTCGCTGCCGCTGTCCAGTATGGTTCAGAGATAACGATAAGCTCTGGCTTTTGCCACGCTTTGATCAGACGGTTAGTGTCTTGGTGGTGAGTAAAGTTCGCACCGCCTGCCCACCAAATCATCTTGATCTCAGGGAACGTTAACTCATGACCATTGTGGTGGTAGCTCATACCTGGGTTTTCTAGTGCTTCAACAATACGTGCCACTGGGAACGCGTTAACAGAACCAGAAACTGCCCAGTCGTTACCTGCAGAAGAACCGCCGCCTAGAGACGCAGAAATCGCAGGAAGTACACCCGCATCACGTGAAGGGTTGCCGCCGTTTGAGTAGTGGTAAGAGAAACCAAAACCACCACCCGGTAGACCAACTTGGCCCAGCATAGTTGCTAGCGTTACCAGCATCCAGTGACGTTGCTCACCGTATTGCTGACGCTGCATACCCCAGCCCGCCATTAGCATTGTGCGGTTTTTGCTGAAGATGTCTGCAAGCAGCTCAAGTTGCTTAACTGGCACGCCACAAATCTTAGATGCCCACTCTGCTGATTTCTCAACGCCGTCTTCTTTACCCATTAGGTAAGCTTCGAATACGTCGTAACCTGTGGTGTATTTCGCTAGGAATTCTTTATCGTGCTTACCTTGTTTCACAAGCGTATGCGCGATACCCATCATCATCGCCACGTCCGTCATAGGGTGCGGAGCAATCCACTGTGCGTTGTCACCAAAGAACTCGATGGTTTCTGAACGCATTGGGTCGATAGCGATAACCGTCTTACCTGACTTCTTCAGCTGATGGAAGAACTCAAGGCCCGCACAGTCTGTTGAGCTCCAAGCGATTTTCAGTGTGTTGATTGGGTTAAGACCCCAAAGCACCACAACGTCACTGTGCTCAAGAACCACAGGGTAAGTCGTTTGCTGTTCGTAAACTTCAATAGAGCCTACCACGTGCGGCATGATCACCTGTGCTGCACCTGTAGAGTAGTCACCAAGGTGACCTGAGTAACCGCCCGCCATGCTCATGTAACGTTGTAGAAGCGTTTGTGCTTTGTGCAACACACCACTTGAACGCCAACCGTAAGAACCAGCAAAGACAGATTCAGCACCGTGCTCTTTACGAATGCGCATGTGTTGCTCGTGAATCAGTTTGTAAACTTCATCCCAAGACACGCGAACGAATTCATCACTACCACGCACGCCTTCTGGCGCTGATGGGTTTGCCAAGTAGCCTTTACGTACCATTGGGTACTTAACACGAGCTTTCGTATGAACTTGGTCAGGGCCCGTAGTTTGAAGGCTGTTTGGTACCGTTTGTGGCAATGCGTTTGTGGTTGAAACCAGCTTGCCGTCTTTTACTTCACACAGCATTGGGCCCATGCGACCCGCTGTAAGTACACCTGAACCACGCTTATCAGACGCTAGTGCGCTCATTGGCGTCAATGAAGTGAAAGCCAGAGCACCAGCAGTTAGACCAGTGCCTTTTAGAAATCCGCGACGAGTTAAATTAGTCATAATCTTATCCTTCTATTTCTCTATTAGTGACCAACCACATCTTTCGCGTGGTGCTGGAAGAACTTAGTCAAAATTTCTAGGTTTTCTGCTGAAATATCAGTGCGATCACCCATACTCTTCGCTACAGGACCCCATGCGTTCACAGTAAAGTGATTTGAAGGAATTTTCGCGTGACAAGTTGCACAGTAAACGTTGTCCAACTCTTCTGCGTATGACCAAACCGGCTCTAGCGTATCAACCACTGGAGAATCGATCGTTGCCGTTAGAGAAACAGGACGCCACTCGTTGCCGTATACGTCTGCTTTGAACTCGCCAGCTTCAACTGCTTGTTGGCCTTGTTCAGATAGTGTTGCAACAATCGCGCGTTGACCTTCACCCATGTAAAGCACTTGCTCAGCGCCTTTCATTTGGAATGCATTGATCTTAACGGTGCGGTTGTCACCTTCCGCTTTTACAACGTTCAGTTTGGTTGTTGGATTCACCGTACCAAAGTCACCCATGCTGATAGACGTCACTGGGTAAACCACTTTCGCGTCTGCTGCTGTTTTGGTAGTGAAGCTCATCAGTGTTTCAAACGCCTTGCTATCAAGCTCCGCTTCTGGAGCGAAGTGCGCTACGCCTTTGTGACAGTCGATACACGTTTGGTCATTCGCTTTGCCGTATGCGTGCATCTTCGCCGCATCACGTGATTGTTCGAACTCTTCCATTGCATCGAAGTCATGACAAGAGCGACAGGTTGCCGAATCGTTTTCACGGAACTGCTCCCAAACCATCTCTGCAAGTTCAGTACGGTGTGCTTCGTACTTCTCTGGCGTGTCGATCTTACCTGTTACAAACTCATGGTAGATGTCTTTTGAAGCGCGGATCTTAGTGACTAAGTAATCCATTGGCTCTTTCGGAATGTGACAGTCCGAACATTCTGCGCGAATACCTTTGGCGTTACTGAAGTGCACTGAGCCTTGATACTCTTTGTAAGGGATTTCCATAGAGTGACAAGAGAGACAGAACTCAGTGTCGGATGTGTAATGCATCACTGCTGCGGTGCCACCTAAAGTTAGCCAGCCCACACCAATACCCACTGCCACCATTGCGGCGATATAACGTTTTTTAATTGACATAATTAGAAATAAATACTCACAAATTCACATGCTTTGTCGCATATTTACCTCTTTAGTAGTATCTGGTAATTGATCTGAGTCATACGTATACCCTAGGTGGTGACTTATTTTTCGTTATTGAGAGGCTTCTTAGCATATTCCATTTTTCTGAAAAATCTTTCTTGACCGAACCTATTCGTCATAACGATAGATGTTGTTTATCAAAGCACTTTTGATATGTTTGTGTGAGATATGAAAACTCGATCACATGGAGGCGATTCAAACGTGTTATCTCTACCCATTTCCACCCCAAGAACTGAGCTTAAGCCGCTAACAAAAAGTGATTGGGATCTGTATCGCCGCTTGAGTAGCGAACCACAAATCATCGCGCTTTGTTTTGACCCGCCGACCGAAGACGAAATGCGCCAAAAGTTCGAATCACGGTTACCGGCATGGACACCGCAAAGCGAGCATTGGTTATGTTTGGTGATTTATGAAAAACAAAGCGCACAACCAATCGGCATCACAGGCTTTGTATTGCAAGATGGCATTGCTGAAGTCGGGTATTTATTGCTGCCAGAGTTTTATAGCCAACAGTTTGGTACGGAATCTCTTACCGGTGTGATTGAGTGGGCGTTTGAGCAGCACAAGATATCTCAGTTTTCCGCCACGGTCACAGAGGGCAATATTGGCTCTGAACGAGTGCTGGAAAAATGTGGCTTCAAACTCACCGAGACCATCCCCGAAGCCTATGAAATAGGCGGGAAAAAGCACGCAGATAAGCTCTATTCATTACAAAAATAATATTCACGACAAACAATAAGGACGTGTTTTGCAGAAAGTAGTCATCATCACAGGCGCAAGCCGAGGCATCGGAGCCGCAACCGCTAAATTACTCGCCAAACAAGGCTATGCCGTATGCGTTAACTATCGCGCGCAAGCCGAGGCTGCCGCGCAAGTTGTTCGTGAGATTGAGGAGGTTGGCGGTAAAGCCATCGCCATCAAAGCGGATGTTTCCGATGAGCAGCAGGTACTCTCATTGTTTGAACAAACCGAACAAGCACTGGGAAAAGTCACTCATCTCGTCAACAACGTGGGCATCTTATTCACCCAGTCTCGTCTTGCGGACATGAGCCTTGAGCGATTCCAAGCTGTGATGAACGCTAATGTGACGAGCTGTTTTCTCTGTTGCCGAGAAGCAGCAAAACGATTTGAACCTGGCAATGCAATTGTTAATGTTTCTTCTGCCGCATCCCGCTCTGGTGCGCCGTTTGAGTACGTTGATTACGCAGCCTCGAAAGGCGCAATGGACTCGCTCACCAAGGGATTATCGTTAGAGTTGGCGGAGCAAAACATCCGCGTAAACGGGGTTCGCCCCGGCTGCATTTATACCGATATCCATGCCGATGGCGGCGAGCCGAATCGAGTCGACAGGCTCAGTGAAAAAATCCCTCTTAAGCGAGGAGGCACGGTAGATGAAGTGGCCAATGCCATCGCGTGGCTACTCGGTGATGAAGCGTCTTATGTCACAGGTTCGTTTATCGATCTAGCTGGCGGAAATTAAGGAACAGTAATGAAAATCAGATCAGCGACACCCGACGATCTCAATGCGCTGTTTGTATTAAACACGCAAATTAGCGAACTTCACTTTCGTCATGCGCCACAAACTTTTGTTCCACCTTCTGAAGAAGACAGAACCTTTCTAGCAGATGCGCTGGCCGATGATGCCCGATTGGTGCTCATAGCCGAAGAAGGTCAACAAGCACTTGGCTTTATCACTGCGACCATTACCCAAAATGAAACCATCAGCTTTTTAATCAAAGACCCGATTTGCCGCATTGGCACCATCGTTGTCGATGAAAACCAGAAGTCAAAAGGCGTTGGCCGAGCCTTAATGACGGCCGTTGAACAATGGGCACGCGAGTCAGGTGCAACTCAAGTCCGCTTGGAAGTCATGGAGTTTAACCACAATGCGCAGCAGTTTTACGACAAACTGGGCTTTGTTCCCAACTCCCGTCTTATGATGAAATGTTTGTAACGATCACGGCATTTAAGCGAATTTCAGCGTTAAAGCTAACGTGAATCGCATTTATCTTTCGCGCTTTCCTTCCCTTTTCGAAAAGACGATATGATGTACGGATATCCCCAAGTGACTTCAAGATGCAGGATTCAGAGCGAGTTGACTTGGGTATAAAGGAGATTCGAACATGATTTATCTTTTCGATTGGGGAAACACCTTGATGGTCGATTTTCCTCACGCACAAGGAAAAATGTGCGATTGGGAACACGTTGAAACCGTTCCTCAAGCCAAAGAGACTCTGGCTCAACTCACACAGCATCACCAAGTTTATATCGCGACTAGCGCATCAGATTCCGCGATGGAAGATGTGCAAAAAGCCTTTCAACGAGTCGGGCTCGGCCAATACCTTTCTGGCTACTTTTGCTTTGCCAACCTTGGTATTGCCAAGAATCAGCCTGATTTTTATCTTGCGGTAGCAAAACAGTTAAACGTTGAGCCGAGCCAACTCACCATGGTTGGCGACTTACCAGAAAAAGACATTTACCCAGCAATGGACGCAGGGTTAAACGTTGTTTGGTTCAATCCTCATGATCTCCCTGCGCCAAGCAAACCCATCCCAAATCAAATACGTTGTTTGTCCGAGTTGCTAAGCACCTGACCGACATACGCACAAATACACTTGAGCCACTAAACTTTATGCACCAGTCAAGGAAGATGAATGCAGATTAGACCGATTACCGTCAACGACATTGACCACTTTATTTCGCTCTGGAATCGCGTTTATGAGGAAGGAGAATACTTGCGCTCGCCGGCGCCAGACAAAGCGATGCTGAGTGAGGTAATCACTCGTGTAGAAAAAGAATCCATTCCCCAATTTGTGGCCTTTGATGGAAAACGCCTAGTCGGCAGTATCGAAATCTTCCCGGCCGAAATGTGTGGCTACGAAGGAGGTGAGTTCGCTAAAACGGGCATTCTCGGCATTCATATTGACCGCCACTATCGAAACCAAGGGTTAGGAAAAAAGCTACTCACCACCGCCATTCAAAGCGGTTGGCAATATGGCTATGACACTATTGCTTTGAATGTCTACAAGACCAACCATCCTGCGATTGCCTTGTATGAGAAGTTTGGCTTCGAGCATTGTGGCGAGTTAGGTGAAGTGCTGCTGCCTAACGGCAAATATCTGATGAGTCAGAAAATGGTCTTAAAGCATCCGTAAGTTGATTCTAGTAGCAAGACCACATTGCCTTTGCGATATACTGATCGGAACCCAATATTTACCGCGTACTTGTGATGATTGAATATAAACCCTTATCGCCAAATCAAATCCCGATGGCTTTGCTATTAGAAGCCGATCCAGACCAAGACAACGTTAATCGCTATCTTGCAAACTCATTGAGTTTTGTTGCGGTGGAAGAGAACCAGATCGTCGGAGCATGCGTGGTGCTTCCGCTTTCAGAAACGCAGGCTGAAATCATGAACGTCTCAGTCGCACCTACGCATCAACAACGTGGTATTGGCTCAGATTTATTGCGATTTGCCATTGAAGAGTTAAAAGGCGAATCTTTTCAAAAGTTGATATTAGGAACGGGGACGTTTGGTTACCAACTGACTTACTATCAACGCTTGGGTTTCAGGGTAGAGAGCGTGGATAAAGATCACTTCTTACTCCACTACCCAGAACCAATTTGGGAGAACGGTATCCAGCACAAAGACATGCTGCGTCTGTATCTAGACCTTTAAACATAAAGGCTTAGTTAGCTTTTCATATCCAACTTTTTACCCAAGTATTCAATTTCAAAAGTCGCATACCCAAGCTGTACCGCTTCAAAAGAGTACATCAGGTTTTGCGCCTGCTGGGCATCTTTCGCCAATACGGCGACGGAGTAAATTGGACGCTCAACACCATTCTCCAAAACTTGGGTATTGATGTAAGACGACGTGACTAAGCCAGAGTTGTTCAAGCTGATCACTCGCTGCAAGTCGACACCCAATACACGGTCCATTTCTAACGCTTCAATGCCCTCTTTCCAACGTAACGTCACACTGTAGTTATCACTTTCTGGCGTGTTATCTAACCATTTGGCGCCTAGTGGTTGAATGCTCGCGATCTTCACCAAGTCTTGCTGGTACATAGGTAAGTCCTGCAATTTAGTGGCAACTTCCGCCTCGTTATCAGCCGACAACACGAAACGCAGAATCTGTATTGGCTTACCATCGATACTGCTTGGTAAAACAAACATGTCTTTCACATCACCTTGTTGGATCAGTTGGCTAAAGGCCGCTTTCTGTTCTGGCAATGTTTTGAGAACCTGCTCCGAATCATTGGTGTTCCAAGCCAGTTCCACGCCGTAATCAGCAGCCAAGCTAGAGAAAGAAGCCACAGTAAGCGTGCTTAATAGAATGATTTTTTTCATAAGGTTACCTTTCACTTAACGATTTTCTTTTTTGCTTCAATATAAATTCAATGTTGTGGATCGCTTGATTACCAACGACTGCGGTATGCACGATGACAGCTTCGGCAAGTACTCTGAGCTTGCTTAAGTCCTGCCTCAGCCGATGAAACTTGTTGGTTCTGCGCAGCTTGATACAACTGTGCAAACCCTTCATCCATTTGCAGCATCAAGCGATTGAAGTTATCTGGTTTGCTCCACACTTCTTTCTTCGCTTTGCTCTCAGCTTGGCTTCCCTCTGGAAACGCTTGTTGCAGTTGTGCGCTGTGGCGAGTGAGCTCAACACCAATCTGCTCTAGCGCGTGCCAATCGGTATTGCTGCCTTTCAATGTCTTGCCGGCTTGTTTCGACAGGGACTCTATTTGCTCAAATGCATTCTGACGCGATTCAATTTGAGCGCTGAAGTCTTGGGCAAACACTGTTGTTGATACAAAGATGGTCGGTAAAAGTGCAATCAGTGCCAATGTCTTTTTCATTTCGTTCTCCTGGTTTTTCGTTCTTGCTGTGTGGTTGCAAATAAATTTACACAACAATCATTGCGCACGCAACTATTGTTATGTAAATTACCGTAAAGAAGATCATCACACCGAGAAAAGATCGAGGTAATTATGAAAATTTGGGATTTAGCAACGCGACTTTATCACTGGGCTCAAGCCCTACTGTTTATAGCCTTGATGGCATCTGGATTGTCTAGCAATGGGCCCCATGTTCAATTGGGGCTAGCGTTATTCACTTTGTTGCTATGGCGATTGACTTGGGGAGTTATCGGCAGCGAAACCAGTTTGTTTCGCCAGTTTCTCCGCTCGCCGAAAGGTGTCATTACTTACTTAAAAGGTAAATCGGCGGCGACTGTGGGTCATAATCCTGCAGGCGGCTGGATGGTGGCGGCACTGCTGACGACATTGCTGCTTCAATGCATCTCGGGAATGGCGCTTGGCGGCTTATTCGATACATGGCCGTATTCCGATGTTTGGCTTAACGACAACGTGTTTGCAGGGCTTGAGTGGTTACACCTGACCTTGGCCGATCTTTTGCCTTTACTGATCGCCTTACATGTTGGTGCGATCCTTTTCTATAAACTAAGAGGTAAACCCTTGTTGAAAGCGATGATCACAGGTAAACAAACCCAAATGAACAAGCAAGCGCTCATCACGGAACAGAAAATTGTCTATCTCGCGCCGCAAAGCCGTGCTTTAGGGGTGCTAGTTGCTGCAACATTGGTTACCATGGCAATCGTTGCTTTATCATAAGAGTAAGAAAATGAGCGAACAGTTTGACAGACAAGACAGCTTTGGCTGGATGATCAATGTCGTTGCACACGATGCAGCGAAGCGATTTGAAGCCGAGCTCAAAAAGCACGGACTTACCGTTGCACTTTGGCCGACCATGATGTGTTTGTGGGAAGAAGAAGGCGTGACGCAGCGCGATATCGCAGCGAAATCTAAGGTAGAAAACTCAACCACGACTCGTACCTTAGACAAGTTGGAGAAGTTAGGTTTGGTAGAGCGCCATCCCGATCCAAACAGCCGCCGCTCGTTCCGTATTTATCTAACGGAAGAGGGACGAAGCCTCAAAGAAACCTTGGTGCCAATTCCACTGGCTGTTAATAAAGAGTTGATGAGCCCGCTAGAGCCAGCAGAGCAAAAAGAGATGCTTCGCTTGCTAAAAAAGTTGGTCGCAGAGATTTAGCGCTTCGCTAAGTTTTTCCAAAACAAGAATAAACAAAGCCCTAAGTTCTGCACTTAGGGCTTTGTACTTTTCTGCTCACGTCAGTTTGCTTGATGTCTAGCAACCTTCTGTAACATGCCCTCTAACCACCGAGCGCGTCGACGCTTGATTAACGTAATAGAAATAGCAGGCTTCACGTTCCAAGGTGTACCCTTGCGGCCAAATATACACCACACGATCTAAACCAGAATGATCAGCGAACTGATACCCCGGAATCGCGACAAAATAGGCACTGTTTGGGAACTGATTCCCCATGATGCAAAAGTCGCTGCCTTTACACGGCTTATCAATGGGTGAATTGCCTTTGGCAGGCAGACCAATCTCTAGTAACGCTCGTATGCTATTTGCACTTGCTTCTGGCATCCCACTGAGCATGTTCACTTGATGATCAATGTACGTCATTTGTCTGCGTTCCTGCGCATCATCAATCACCACTTTGGCATGGAAGAACTTAAGAGACGTCCCCAGAGAAGACTGCGAACTGTGCAGCATAGAAACGTAAGCTTGACGGTGAATATCGAGCAGAATTGGCAAGGCAGCGAGAGCGATGGAACCCAAGGTTGCTAAGACGATGGTGATTTCCATCAACGTAAATCCTTTTGTTTTCACTTTCGACTCTCAGCATACAGACAGATGATAGGGGTTCGCTCCCACATCCATGTGAGAACCGAGCCAATATATCGCTGAAATTACGCAGAGAAACGCGCAAATGATAAGAAAAAACGAGGGAATCGAGAACTTGAGAGTGACCGCCAAATTACCTTGAAACAAGCGGCTAAAGTAACGTAGAAATTCGACTGAATTCAAAACCTTGAAGCACACCAAAAGCCAATAAGTGTCTGTTTCTAAAATAAGAATTCAGCTCAGTTAATACTTTTGATGTATTCAAAAATGTCATTTACTTGCTTTTCACTCAGCACGGATTTGAATGGTGGCATTGCACCACTTTGACCATTCTCCCCTTCCAATACCGTCCCTATCAACTCCACTTTTGTTCCGAATGGATTGGTCAGTTCATCAAAAATATTATCGGGCTTGATATTCGTCGCCATAGCCACCAATCCATATCCATGCCCTTTATCACCATGACAAGAGACACAGTAAGATTGAAAGTTCTGCTGACCCGCAGCAAGATCCGCTTCGCCATATTGGTTGTCAGTCAACCATTTGAAACCCGCAAAACCAGAACTGGAAGCCAGTAATAACAAAACAGCAGAGAAAAAGAATTTGCGCATGAGAGCCCCTTGTCTTCGTTTAATCAATGAAGACAAGGTAACGAGGGAGGTGTCGAAAAAGTGTTGATTAGGCGTTGAGCAACGGCACGTTATTACGGATTAAACCTCGGCGTACGCTGGTGCACATTTTGCCGAATCGGCGGATTTCATCAAACTGAGGCGTGATACCGCGATCCATTGCAGATTCCCAATAGCTCAGTTCAGAATCGACCATTTCCAACAGTTTCTTAGGGCAACCAATGCATTTACCCTCAGGGCCGCAAACAAAGGTCTCCGATTCATAAATCGGCAATTCTGCTTTCACTTGTTCAATGATATTGCGCATCGCGCTCATTCGATCTGGCTTGACGGTCATCATCCGACTCCACAAACATGTAAGGAGCCGGATTGTACTCTCTGGCACGCAAATGTCCCTACCTAATTTAGGTATATTTTACGCTTCTGCTTTGCAACCTTTGATTTAAACATTGGTAGCTCAGGCTTTTTCACCACTAAGTAGACCGCCGTCGCCGCTAATACAAAGCCAATAATGCCCGTCCAATCAAACGACTCACCGAAGGCAAACCAAGCTTGAAGCGCCGTGGTCGGAGGCACAAGGTAGAACACCGAAGCAACACTCGATGCCGCGCCATTCTTCACCATGTACAGCAGCAACAGAATCGCCACACAGGACAGCACAACCACGAGCCAGACTAAAGTAAGAATGAATTCCGTCGTCCATTGCACCTGCATAGTTTCAAATTGCATCGCGATTGGTAGGAACATGGCCAATGCCGCGAAATACTGCACGGTCGCGCCGCCTACCATATCCACTTGTTGACAATATTTCTTTTGATACAAAGTGCCAAGCGTAATACCAAACAACGACGACAGGCACACACCAATCGCTAAGGTTTTGTGCAAATCGGATTGCCACTCCATCTTACCCATGAGCACCATAGCAATACCGACAAACCCCAAGGACAAACCAATCCACTGTGATGGTTTGAACTGCTCAGAAGCAAACGCCACCAGCAATACGGCCGTTAAAATAGGTTGTATCCCGACTAATAGCGAACTTAAGCCCGCCGGCATTCCCAAACTGATGGCGAAGTACGTCCCGCCTAGGTAAAAGCCGTGAATCAATATTCCGACAACGCAGCTGTGCCAAAAGTCTTTTCCCGTTGGAATACGACGGCGCAGAAAGGCAACAATCACCAGAAACAGCAGGACATTAAACGCCATGCGAATCGACAACAAGGTCGCAGGCTCGGCATATTGCAAACCAAATCGCGCACCAACAAATCCAGAAGCCCAAAGGATCACGAACACAAAAGGAATGGCTCTGATTAACATGATTCACCCTCACTCTACTTACTTTTAAATCTTGAATGTTTTTAATCTCGAATGTTGCTAATGTAGTTAGGTACAGTGTTTTCAAAAAGTGACAGATGGAAGTGTTTTTATGGGTACAGATTTAGCAAGTACACTTGATGCCAATAAGTATTTGATCGTCGAGAAGCATCTCAAACAAGCGATCAGTAATGGGGTTTATCAGCCAGACGACAAGTTGCCCTCCATCCGTCAATTGAGCACTGAACTCAAGGTAAGCAAGAACACAGTGATCCGCGCTTATCAGGAACTAGAAGCGCAAAGCATGGTTTATTCGGTGCCAAAATCCGGTTATCGAGTAAAGCCAACCGAGCGACATGAAGCCAATATCGCTAAGCCTACGCGCGTGGATTTGCTCTCGGTGTGCAAACAAATCCTTACCTACCCCGAGTATCAAGAGCTGCTTCCTACTGGCTCAGCACACCCAAATATTGACGCGCCAGCCATCAAAAGCCTGTATGCCGAGATTGGCCGCCAGAGTCGCCAACAAAGCCATATTTCCAGCCACTATCAACTGCCACCGGGTGATGACTTATTGGTCAAACAACTGGCGAAGATCACCCAAGATCTGGGAACGCCGGCAAACGTGGATGATCTTTTGGTCACCCATGGTGCACAGCAAGCGATCAGTCTTGCCCTCAGAGCAACAACACAGACTGGAGATATTGTGGCGGTGGAATCGCCCTGCTATTTCGGCAACTTGTTGATGCTCGAATCTCTCGGTTTACAAGTGGTCGAGATCCCTAGTTGCCCTCGTGATGGTATGGATCCAGACGCGCTAGAAAAGGCCATGGCGACGTGGGAGATCAAAGTCATTATTGTCACGCCAAACTTCACCAACCCAACAGGCTCAATGATGCCTCTTGAAAGACGTGAGCGACTGCTTAAGGTTTCTGGAGATATTCCAATCATTGAAGATGACGTGTTTGGCGCGTTGAGCTACGACGAACCCTTGCCAAGCTTGCGCAAATTGGACGAGAAACAACGGGTGATTTACGTCAACTCCTTGTCGAAAACGCTCGATTCACGCCTTCGTATTGGTTGGATGCTAGCGGGACGTTATCGCGCTCAAGTCGAGCAATACCTGTTATGTGAAAACATGGGCAGTTTGAACTTGATGCAATCGGCGGTGGGCACTTTCCTAACCTCAGGTAAGTACCGCACTCACACTGCGCGTATGTGCCGTGTTTACCAAGCCAACGTGAGACGATATTTGCAGATGCTCAATCAATGCTTGGATGCACACTTTGAGCTAAAAAACCGCTACCAAATCAATGCTGTACAAGGCTCATTCTTGCTTTGGTTACGCTTGCCACCCAAAACTGACAGCTATGCGCTTTATCAAGCCTGTAACGAACACAAAATCAGTATTCTGCCCGGCTCGGTATTTGGCACTCAGGGACAGTATCAAAACTGCATTCGTCTCAGCGTAGCGAACTTTGGAGCGGAGAAAAACTGGCTCCCTGCAATGGAAACGCTAGCAACACTGATTGCTCAACACGCCAAGTAATCGCTCCAGACATCCCGTTTCAAGCATTCCATTCCAAGCATTCAGCACCAGAAACAACAAAGCCTCCGCAATTGGGAGGCTTTTTTATGTGTTCTTTGAGCTATCTACTCAACCAAACACAGAGTGTTAGCGAGGTAATTGCCACAATCTGGCTACGTTTTCAGCCAAGTTCGTAAGGTTCACCTCCGCCTCTTCCAAAGCTTCTGGCAAACTCATCGCGCGTGGTACACATACAAATACTGCGTCAATGCCACACTCGTAGACTGCTTGGAAGTTATCACCTGTGCAGCCTGCTAGGGCAATGACAGGCAAACCATACTCTTTCGCGACTTTCGCCACACCCATTGGTGTCTTGCCATGCACGGTTTGGTGATCAATACGGCCTTCGCCAGTAAAGACAATATCAGCGTCTGCTACGTGCTCTGCGAGCTTTACGGTTTCTAGCACAATCTCGATACCCGGCTTCAGTCGTGCAGGTAGGTAACCAAGCAACGCCGCGCCCATACCACCGGCGGCGCCCGCGCCTTTTTGAGTCAGCACATGCTTGCCTGTCACTTGCTCTGTCAGTTCACCGTATTTGCTTAGAGCAGAATCTAACAGCTCCACATCAGCTGGCGTCGCGCCCTTCTGTGGACCAAAAATCGCTGACGCACCTTTCTCGCCACACAATGGGTTGTCCACATCACATGCCACCAGCACTTCGCAGTTCGCTAAGCGAGCGTCAAGCCCAGAAACATCAATGCTTGCTAGCTCAACTAAACCGCCACCGTTGGGTGTAATTGGCTGACCAGCGCTATCCAGAAACTTAACACCCAACGCCGCCAACATACCCGTACCGCCGTCATTGGTTGCGCTGCCACCCAAGCCAATAATCAAGCGTTGAATACCGCGATCAAGCGCATTCAGAATCAACTGACCGGTACCAAAGCTGCTGGTGTTTTTTGGGTCACGTTGCTCACTTGGCACAAGGTGCAAACCACTAGCCTCTGCCATTTCGATCACTGCGGTTTCACCGTCACCTAGAATGCCGTAAAACGCCTCAACATCATTGCCAAGTGGGCCTTTTACGGTAACGAAAACCTGCTCGCCCTCAGTCGCATCAATCAAAGATTGAACGGTCCCTTCACCGCCGTCAGCAACAGGTACCGTGACGAATTCTGCATCGTGCCAAACACGAGACAAACCCGTCTTGATCGCGTCACTCACTTGTTTGGCGGTCAAGCTCTCTTTAAACGAATCTGGGGCAATCACAACTTTCATTTCATTCTCCTGAAAACAGCACGCTGCGAGCGACAAGTCGCAGGTCATCAATGTGGCTATTCTCACTTAAAAACTTGGCATATTCTTTAGTCAAACATCCAAACAATACTGACTATGCTTGAATTATTTTGTGCATTTGCACAACTAGCTAATTTAGCTTTCTTAACTGGCTTGCGATATACAGCTCGGTCAATCCCGTAAAATCTTGCGTCGAAATGCTCGTCACCTCACTGATTCTATCCAGACGATACCTCAGGGTATTTCTATGAATATACAGAGCCTTAGCACAATCATTAGCATTACCATTGGATTGAAAATACGCCTCTAAAGTTTTTACCAACTGTCCAGATTTGTCTGCCGAAACCAAAGTCGCCATCGCTTGAGCGAGTTGTTCGCCTTGCCAAGAATCGGCTAAAGGGGCGAGTAGCACAGGTAAGCGATATTCAGAGAAGCTAAGCATGGTTTGTTCTGGATGAGAGCGACGACCGACAGCAAGCACCTGCTTGGCACTTTGGTAGGAGAGAGGAAGCTGTTGTGCGCCATCAAAACGTTGCCCAATCGCGAGACGGACATCATCAATTTGATTGGTCGTTAAGCGGCGTTGAATGCTCTCGAGCACACTTTGGTCGCTATTCGAAGAAGAACGTAAAGACTTGAGAACGACAATTTCATTCATCGACATGATCGCCACCAAAGGCTTATCTTCAGAGCGATACAACACGTCAACAACGCCGCGTACGCTGTTCAAACTAACAGGCGCATTCTCTGCTTTAAGCTCGATCACGACAGCGACTCGTGACGTTGCTAAATCGATGGAAAGGCGCTGCGCCCAATCGTGCAACTCGGAATCACTAAGTTGTTGGTTCAACCATGCTGAGACAAACTCTTCTTGATGGCGTCGATCCCATTGCAATTGCTCCACCAGCGAAGCTTGTTCAATCGTCAGTTCCGCTGTCATCTTAACTAGCTGAGCGAACGCTCGGATTTGCTCAGGGTTACCAGTGACACCCACCACGCCCACAACTTCACCTTTAAAGTGCAGCAGCATATTGATGCCCGGTTTCACGCCTTGCAATGATTGGCAACTTTGCTCATCCAACTCTAACGAGTCACCATGATTAAGCGCCAACACTGCACCATCGTGCTTTTGACCAATACGCTCAGCATCGCCGCTGCCAATAATGGTGCCTGCCGCGTTCATCACATTGATGTTATGACCAATGATCGACATGGTGCGATCGATGATTTGCTGCGCGAGTGTGTGGTCGAGAATCACCATTTCCGTTCCTAAAATCTCCACGATTGAGGCGTCAATAAATCACACTTTGTCTTCTATCGCCATGATATTGAACCGGTATCGACGCCAAAGTGTTATACCGACCAATTAACCTTAAACAAATTATGGCTATTAACCCAAAAAGTCCTTCATCACTGCTTATACTTATAACCGAGCCACCCAAGTTTTTATGCTTGGCGCGACTTGAACCGACAACCAAATAGTGACCGGAGGGAAACCATGGAACTGCGGAACAAGGCGGGCGACATTGCCAAAATTGCTGACAACCTCACTCTGAAAGAAATTACCGAAATGGGCTACACCGTTGATCTATGCGATGAAGCCTTTGACCCAGGCGAGCATTGGAAAGCAGAAGGGCAAACGCAAGGTATGGGCGAATACCCTGAGCAATAGTCTCTAAATACGCTTCTAAAACACAACAACCTTTCAGCCGAGTGAGTCATCGCTCGGCTTATTCGTCATCCAATTGCTCGTAGACCACTTCCCCTCTCAATATAGTCATAAGGACACGAGCTTGGGCTATCTCTTCCGCTTTCAACTGGGTGATGTCTTGATCCAATACAGCAAAGTCTGCCGATTTCCCGATATCGATTGAGCCAATTTCCTTTTCTAAACCCAAGCTGTAAGCCGAATAAATTGTGTAGGCATCGATCGCAGCTGAGACATTTGGCAATCCGGTTTCACCCATCACCAAACTATTGGAGATACCAACCAATGGGTTCAAATCATGCACATTCCAATCGCTGCTTAACGTCACGTTAGCTTCGGCATTATAAAGCGCGCGCAGGTTCATCAAGGCTCTGGCTCGCTTAGCGCCTAAAAAGGCTTCTGCCCACTGGTGATCATGATAAGCAACATAATCGGAACCGACTTGAAAGTCTGCCGTGACACCTAACTTGGCAAACCTTGGCACGTCTTTGCTGTTCACCAATTCCACATGCGTCAAAGTGTAACGTCTCTGATTGCCCTGACTGCGCACCTTCTCAATCGCATCGAGTGATTCACGAATACCACCGTCACCGATAGCATGAATATGAGCGCTATAACCCAGCTTATCGAGCTTGCTTAGCCATTCAGGCATCGCTTGTGGCGAAATGTAATTCAGCCCATAGGGAGAATCTGGCAGGTAAGTATCAAGATAAGGCGCAAGGGTTTTGGCTGTACCATTGATGAAGATGCCATCACTGTACATTTTGACTTGGTTCACCAGCAATAAGCGAGAAGTATCGTCGGACTGAATGCCCTTCAAATACGACAGCTGAGAGTCCATGCTGTCAGTCGGATAGATCCATGGTCGTAAAGAGACACGAGCGGTCAAATCGCCTCGTTTTTCGCTCTCTTTCCATACTTCATACCAACCTCGCTTCCAGTACATTCGCCCATCACCAATTGTGGTAATGCCGTAGAGCGCAGCTTCTTCTAATCCAGTCAACAAACCTTGGTAGCTCACCGCAAATTGCGCACTCATGCTGTTCCAAGCCAGTTCCATCACTAAATCACCAGCATTATCGAGCAAGATGCCATTCAACTCACCAGTATCAGGATCTTTGAGAATGCGACCGCCTTGCGGATCGGGCGTGTTTTTATCAATGTTCGCCGCTTTCAGCGCTGCCGAGTTCACCCACATCGAGTGAGAGGTTTGCTCCATTAACACCACCGGCGTCTCAGGAAAGACTTCATCGATCACTTCCAAAGGCGTGCGCTGGTTTTCTTCTGACAAGGTCGCATCAAGCGTAAAACCGTACCCCATCAACCATTCGCCATCTTGGACAAACTCTTTACAGTCTTGCAGTTGTGGGATTTGCTCATCCAACAAGGTGCCAGCTTGCAACAAGCACGTACCGCCTGCTTCGGAAGCCGCCTCAAACACATGATTATGGTTATCGACAAAACCCGGCAACAAGTAGGTATCAGTCAAATCCACCACTTCCGTGCCTTCACCAACCCACATTTGTGCCTTGGCTTTATCACCAACAAAAGCAATCCGTCCATCATGCACGGCAACAGCGTCTGCTTTTGGGTGACCATAAATACCAGCGTTGATGTACACCACGTCTGCGGTTTGCTCAGCAGCATTCGCCCACGCGCTAAATACAGGCAGCAACGCAGCACCAAGAATCAGTCTATGAGGAGTTAACATGACACCTTCCGTTGTATTCGCTAACACATTGAGTATATGCAAATTGGTTTAGTTTGCTGTTGATGTCGCAATTTCTGTGGGGTTGGTTTAAAATTACAGAATAATAGACCGTATAATGGGAAGATGAACAATGCGACGATACGACCAAGGCGATTTATGCCCTCATTGTGGTTTGATCATCATGATGCCAACCGACCTCTCAAACCAATGTTTAGGGTGTGGTAAAGAGATCAATCAACATCAAGAATCGGATGAAGACGAGTAAGGCGCAGGTCTTACTCTGATTTGCTCGCTTGTGTTTCCTTCACAAATAAATACATCTCTTCAAGGTAATTGCCATTTGCGCAGCCCCAGTCACTCACTTCAATAAATTCTTTGAGTAATTGATGACTCTCATCGCGAATCAGTTTTTGGCGAAATGAGTTCCATCGAGCCAATTCCAAGCGGTTCTTATCAGATACATAATGGTCGCCATAACTTTCGATAAGCTTGTTGTAGGCGCTCCAACGTTCTTCTGGCGTCACTCCTTCACTCATAATGACGGCGCAGTTTTCCTCGATATTAAAAACTTGGTCATTGGTTGGTGTTGTTGCTGAACATCCCACCAAGGTTAACCCCATTGTTAGAGCTGCGATTCTTGTTTTCATTATTGTTTTCCTTACTTTCAGCACCACTGCGAAAGACCGAATTTTATAAATAGAGAACGGCCATTACTAATCAAAAACGGAAAAATTTTGTGGCTGACGTCTGCACATGTAAAAAGTGCGGTAAATTCCTGTTTACAAGCCATAAACATGGCAAATGAATTTCGCATTCCTTTCTGCTGCTTATGCGTGCCATAATCAATGACGATAAAAACCTCAATAAAGCAAACATTTGAAGGATCAAAATGACTGCAACGGAATACCTAAACGACCTCAACCAACGTTACCTCGCTATCCATCGCACCAAAGAAGATTTCTTTTGGGAGACGTATATGGGCATCAGCGACGACCACGATGGTTCGACAAAAGCACAAACCGCTTGGACCAATTTCTTAAGCAACGCCGAACAAATCTCTGCTATCAAAGCACAACTTGAAGCGGCTGAAACAATCACAAATCCACAAGAGAAGCAGCAAACGCAAATTGGTCTGCAAGGCTGGTTGGCAACGTTTGAATCGCATGCAATTGAAGGCGAACAAGCTCAAGCCCAAAAGAATGCTCTGATTGCATTTGAAGCCGAGTTGTTCGAGAAAAAGCAAAACCACGTTCTGACGTTTACCAATGAAAACGGTGAACAAATCGAGGGCTCTTTGCCAGTATTGTCGTCGACCATTCGCGCCAATAATCACGAAGAAGTGCGTCAATCCGCGCACCAAACCCTGCTCGACCTTGAGCAATGGTTGCTGCAAAACGGCTTTATTGAGCTGATCAAACTGCGTAACCAATTCGCACGTTCTTTGGGCTACGAAACCTTCTTTGATTACTCAGTGAAGAAGACAGAAAAGATGAGCTCAGAGCAACTGTTCAGCATCTTGGATGACTTTGAACAGCGCACGCGCGATGCTCACCTAAGCAGCTTGGCAAACCTTGCTGAGCAGAAAGGTCAAAGCGCACTGACTGGCTACAACTTTGTGTACTCGTTCGCGGGTGACGTCATGCGTGATCTTGACCCGTACGTACCGTTCTCAAAGTCGCTACGTCGCTGGGTGGAATCGTTCGGTCGTCTTAACATCGAATACTCAGGCGCAGAGCTGACGCTAGACCTGCTTGATCGCAAGGGCAAATACCCGAACGGTTTCTGTCATGGTCCTATCCCATCGTTCTACAACCAAGGCGAATGGGTTGCCGCGCAGGTGAACTTCACCAGTAACGCGAAGCCAGACCAAGTTGGCAGCGGCTACGATGGTATCAATACTCTGTTCCACGAAGGCGGCCACGCTGCGCACTTCGCTAACGTGAAGATGAACGCGCCGTGTTTCTCTCAAGAGTTCGCACCAACTTCCATGGCATACGCAGAAACACAATCCATGTTCTGTGACAGCCTGTTGACCGATGCCGATTGGCTAAAACAATATGCGTTGGACGCAGAAGGTAACCCAGTACCGGATGAGATAATTCAAGCGATGATCAACAGCCGTCAGCCATTCAAAGCGTACGAAGAACGTAGCATTTTGGTTGTGCCGTATTTTGAACGTGCGCTTTACCAATTAAGCGATGAAGAGCTGACGCCAGAACGCATCACTAAGCTGGCACGCGATTGTGAAAAGCAAATTCTTGGTTTGGAATGCAGCCCACGCCCATTGATGGCGATTCCACATCTTCTGTCTGATGAAGCAGCGTGTGCCTACCACGGTTACTTGCTAGCACACATGGCGGTTTACCAGACTCGCGCTTACTTCCTCGACAAGTTTGGCTACCTGACAGACAACCCAGAGATTGGGCCGCTACTGGCGAAACATTACTGGCATGCGGGTAACCACCTATCGCACAACGAGACTATCGTTAGCCTAACGGGTGAAGGCTTTAACGCTAAATATCTGGCAGACGTGTGTAACCTATCGCCAGAACAAGCATGGGAAGTTCAGCAGCAGAAGATTGCTTCGCTGCAAACTCGTGAACGTGCTCCGGTAGCGTCTTTAAATGCCAGCATCAAAGTGGTGGATGGCAGCAAAGAGCTTGCAAGCAACTCGATCTCAGACGAGCAGATGTGCGAGCAGTTTGAGCACTACATCGAAGAGACTTACGGTCGATAAGCCAAACCAAGAGCTGGGGGGTATTATATACCCCTAGCTCTTTTTCTATCAGGGAAGCAACCATGTACCAAGATATCCTGACTTTCTGGTTTGAAGAACTGGAACCAAAAGACTGGTTTGTGAGTAATGCAGACGTCGATAAACAAATCGAATCACGCTTTCTCACCACCTTAGAACAAGCCGCTCAATCTGAATTGTATGACTGGCGAGACACAGCGCAAGGCCGTCTGGCAGAGATCATCGTACTCGACCAATTCTCTCGCAACGTTTACCGCAATACGCCAAAAGCGTTCGCTCAAGATGCCCTCGCACTTGCCTTGGCACAAGAGGCAATTCGTCTAGGCTTAGACCAAGAGTTGACCGACGTTGAACGCAGCTTTTTGTACATGCCATTTATGCACAGTGAATCTAAGCGGATTCATGAAGAGGCAGAGAAGTTATTCAAAGCACTGGGGCGAGAATCGAACTACGAGTTCGAACTAAAGCATAAAGTGATCATCGATCGCTTTGGTCGCTACCCACACCGCAATGCGATTTTAGGCCGTGATAGCACCGCAGAAGAAGTGGAATTCTTACAACAGCCGGGGTCCAGTTTTTAAATACAGCTAGCACAAGATTGAAGTTCGATTATCAATTTATATTTGATAATAAATCAATCATTGTGCTGTTTATCATTTGGTGATTCGCGACTAATCTTTACCTCGTCAACACGATACATCACGATCAACAGAGGATTTCCATCATGGCTAAATTGACTATCGTCGCTAACATCATCGCCAAAGCAGACCAAGTAGAATTGGTAAAAGCCGAGCTACTTAAACTGATTGATGTCACTCGTGCAGAAGAAGGTTGCATCAACTACGACCTTCACCAAGATAACGAAAACCCAGCGCATTTCACTTTCTACGAAAACTGGGAATCACGCGAACTATGGCGCACGCACATGGACAACGAGCACCTAGCGCAATACATGAAAGCAACTGAAGGCGCGGTAGACACCTTCACTCTAAACGAGATGTCGCACATCGCTTAACGCCTTGTACAACGCAGCATGCACTAGAAAGCCAGCAACCATCACCTTGCTGGCTTTTTGTTATTCTCTCGCTTGTTCTCTCTTCCCTCTCTTCCCTCTCTTCCGAGCGATTCAAAGCAAGCTTATGAAAACATGAGCAAGATCTGATTATCTCCCCACTAAGACTGGCAAGATTTAAAGCTACTCACCCTTCGCTGTATCAAAAGGTTTTGCATGAAGTTAGACGCCGTATTGTGGGATTACGATGGCACCCTAGTAAATTCTGTTCCGAAAAATATCGACATCACCAAAGCGATATTGTCCGTTGTAGCACCGCGCCTGACTGGGGATAACTTACCGAAATACCTACGCAGTGAAGCGGATTACCATCATGCCAATCACGCAGCGAAAAACTGGCAAGATCTGTACGTAAACTACTATGGTCTGTCCCATGATGAGATGCTCATAGCCGGCACCATGTGGGCAAAGCACCAAGAGCAAAACCAAACACCAGTGAATCTGTTCAGTGGCATTACCGATGTCGTGAACGCATTCGAACACCTGCCACACGGAGTCTGCTCTCAGAACTCGCAATCCAACATTCGTAACGTACTCAGCGCCAACCAAATCAATGCACCGTTTAAAGCTATCGTGGGCTACGATGATGTATCTAATGGGCATCAAAAACCGGACCCTTTTGGCGGCATTAAATGCATCGAGTCCATCTTTGGACACTCCGATAAACAACTGCTGATGTACATTGGTGACCACGAGGCAGACACGCAGTTTGCACGGAATATCGAGCATCAGTTAGGTGGCAGCTGCAAAGTGATCGCCGTAGCAGCGGCGTACAGTGGCGCTCAACCAGAGCACTGGAGCGCCCAGCCCGATTATGTGGCACATCAAGTAGACGACTTAATCGACATCATTGGCAAGTACGCTTAGCCTCTCTCAATAAACGCAAAGCTAAAGAAACGCACAGCTAAAGCTCTTAAATACACAGCAAGACACAAAGCCTTTTGCTCTCTTAAGGCTTTGTGTATCGTACTTGCCTTACGTCGCTTATTTAGCGCGTAGACGACTTCAAATGACGTACTCCAATATTAAGGTAACGCAATGATCACATGGCCTTGTTTACTCAAACTCGATGGCGACGACGAACTGGTGTATTTGGCTTCGCCAGAGCAGTTAAACGCAGAATGCCAAGCTTTGATTTGGGGTCAGGATGATATTGTGATTGATACACAAGGTCACTGCTTTGCATTAAAAACGGGTAGCAATAACACGGTGGAATTGGGTCTGTTGCCACAAACATTGAACGTGCAGCAAGTGACAGAGCTGATTCAAAAACACGAGTTTGCTCAAGCACAGCGCTGCATCATCAAAATCCATTTTACTTCCGTACAACAGGCGATTGAGGCCTTAGCTGATTAACAATTGCGCCCTTGCTTTCGTACAACGAAAAATCCCCTCAATAACCATTGTCAGCACCGAAAACCGTGCGTATACTCCGCGCCCGGTTAGATAGGTTCTCCTTTCACGATGAAATGGAACCGAACCAGCTTTCAATCGGCTGCAAAATGGAAACTTGCCCCAAGGAACAGGGCCCAGCGTAACTGTTAGCGTTTACGGGCTTTGAATTCGACTTCGGGTAAAGACAACATTTTGCACTCTCCGCAATGTTGCCTCTGCACGCGTGCGTCTTTTTCACGGCTCGCTCAAATACAGATACATAGCAAGGTAACATAATGCAAATCATCTTCAGCTTGGCCGGCGTATTGGCCTTGTTGGCGTGTGCTTACGCACTTTCTGATAGTCGTCGCGACATCAACTGGCGCACCGTAATCGGCGCATTCTCTCTTCAAGCCGGTTTTGCGGCACTGGTGCTCTACTTCCCTCTCGGGCAATCCATGTTAGGCTCCATCAGCAACGGCGTATCCGGGCTCCTCTCATTCGCAGACGAAGGCATCGGGTTTGTTTTTGGCGAACTCGCAACGGGCAATTTCATCTTCGCAATTCGCGTACTCCCTCTTATCATTTTCCTCTCCGCTATCATCTCAATGCTCTACTACTTGGGCGTGATGCAAGCTCTTATCAAAGTCATCGGTGGTGCTATCCATCGCCTACTGGGTACTTCCCAAGTCGAATCTCTTGCTGCAACCAGCAACATCTTCCTATCCATGTGTGAAGCCTCTTTGGTGGTTCGTCCGTTCTTGGCCAACATGACTCGCTCTGAACTGTTCGCAGTAATGGTTGGTGGTATGGCATCTGTGGCAGGTTCCGTACTAGGCGGATACGCGGCACTGGGTGTTGAACTGAAATACCTTATCGCAGCGAGCTTTATGGCAGCACCAGGTGGCTTGTTGATGGCGAAGATCTTAGTGCCAGAACGTGAAGTATCGGCGCATCAAGGCGCGATTCAGCTAGAGAAAAGCGAAGATTCCAACATCGTTGATGCCTTAGCTTCTGGTGCGATGAATGGCGTGAAAGTAGCAGTTGCAGTGGGTACTATGCTGATTGCTTTTGTCAGCGTCATCGCGATGGTCAACGCAGGTTTTGAAACCGTGGGCAACTGGTTTGGCTACGAAGACGTAACGCTGCAATTGATCTTTGGCTACCTGTTCGCACCACTGGCGTTTTTTGCTGGCATCCCGATGAATGAAATCCTAACTGCAGGTTCGCTGATCGGTCAGAAGACGATTCTGAATGAGTTCGTGGCCTTCCTTGATTTCGTCAACGTGAAAGAAACCCTTTCAGCACATAGCCAAATCATCATCACTTTCGCACTGTGTGGTTTTGCTAACATCGGCTCTATCGCGATTCAGTTGGGTTCGATTAACGCAATGGCACCTGAGCGACGCCAAGAAGTGGCAAAACTTGGCTTCCGTGCCGTGATTGCTGCGACCCTTGCCAACATGATGAGTGCAGCACTAGCAGGGTTGTTTATCGCCCTGTAATCACTCTCTCATTCCAATTGAAGCCCACCATCGCGTGGGCTTTTTTTGTATGGCTCACCGAATACAGAACTTAAAATTCCGAGTTTATCCCATTATTCCTGAGCATATTTTTGCTAGCCTGTTGGTGAGTGCTATTGGAATAAGGGCAAGTGATGAACAAAGTCGTATTGGTATTTGGTGGATTGGGGAACGCTAAATCATCTGTGGTGGGTTTGTATGAGAACCTTCTACATACCTTAAGTTCTCGCTTTGATGTCATCGCCATTGACCCCGCAGTTCAACATCCCAAGTCCTGTGCATCGCAGTTCCAATTCCCTTACTTCGCTTGCTACGCCGATCTTGATGCGTTTTTACAGGCTCACTCACACACTGATGTTGCTGCCGCCTTCGTTCTAACACCAGTTGGTACACACCTCTCCATCATTGAACAAGTGAGTAACGCACTCGACATTCAAAACCTGTTGTTTGTAGTTGAGAAACCATCCTTCTCCTTGGCTGAAATCGACAGAGGATTTAACCAAATCATCCCGGAGCTTAAACGTCGCGGAGCACAGTTTTACTTTATTGATACCGCTTTGGTTTCTACTTCGTTGGAAGCGCTCTTTGCTGATTCACCCATCACACTACCTGACTCTGCGCCGCGCAAAATTATCGCGATTGCAGCCGACAACCCCATCGACAGTCATGAAGCGATCCAAGACTTCCGTTTTGAAAACCGAATTGCGTTACTCAACGCCAGAAAGCTACTTAACTTAGCCACCAGCGGCGGCGGAGGTTATGGCTTTGATATGGGCATTCATGCGATTGCGGGACTAGTGCGCTACCTGCATAAATCCGGCATAGAAGACTCACAGGTCGAACTAAGACAAGTCCGTGCCGAACGTATTAACGAATCGCAATTGGAGTACACACAAGGCGCTGAAACTCATCTCTATGTCGAAGGCGAACTCACGGCGACCGAGGGCAATATTGAAGTAGTGATTGAGGCAGGAAAAGCGGGGGATATTTGGGACAGAAGGTTGGAACTGCACTATCCAGACCACGTCATCGCAATTGGTTTTGGCACACTCAAGCATCCACCGTATCTGTGGGAGAGAAACCCCGATAGCATCAAGAGCACCACATTTGATGTCTCTGGCTCAGGCTATGCGATGCACTTTAACGACATTCTCTGCGCACTTGGTTTTGACGCAGAGCCTTTACTCTCACAACAAGAGAGCGAAGCTTTGATGTCTCACTCTATGAACTTGCTGCGCAGCGTGTTTGACGCCATCGGCGATACCCATCAAGTTCGCGAACAAAACATTACCGAGGTTGAGGCACACACACCCAAATGCCTGTCAGAAGCAGAGCTAGAGATTCGGGCAGAGCTTAGCCGATACCTCAACAGTTTGATTGTTTAAGTAGGCAGCGAGTCAGTATTTCTGGCTCAATTCAATTAAGTGATATAGTTTCTATTCATACCCTTCAATTTGTAAGTTGAATGATAGGAATATCATGATAAATCTATCCCACTTAATCAAAAATGATATGAACCTGCTGATTTGTCTGTACGTCTTACTGCAAGAACGCAGCGTGAGCAGAACCGCAGAGAAACTGTTCTTATCTCAATCGGCCGTCAGTAAACAGCTTACTAAATTACGCCAAGAGTTTGATGACCCTTTATTCGAGCGAGAGTCTAAAGGTTTGTTGCCGACCCCGAAAGCACTGGCATTAGAAAGCAAGCTGCAACAAATCCTGATGCAAATTGATCAGCTTCGTGAACCAGAAGAGTTTGACCCAGAGCGCTCGACTCGCATTTTCAGTATCGATCTTATTGAAACCGCCTACTCCACGATTTACCCACGCTTTCTGCCTCAAGCGTTGTCTAGTGCGCCAAAGATAACCATCAAAAGTGCAGATTGGAGTAACAGCAGCATTACTCGATTACAAAGAAGAGAGATCGATTTCGGTGTGGGTATCTTTGAGTTTGATGATCGCTCTAAAACCCATGTCGATACCATCCCTGACACTCTAAATTACGCGGAACTGATGCGTGACACCTCGGCGTGCATCTTGCGAAAAGGACACCCAGCATTAGAGGAAGAATGGAATCTCGACGCGTTCCTTAAGTACCGCCATATCCAAGTCATCACTGGCGGTGTGTCTAGCTGGCTATTACATGAGGTGCTCGACACGCAACGCCTGCGCATCGACAACGCCGTCAACATGTCTGACATTTCCAGCGCGGTGAAACTGTGTGAGAAGAGCGACTTGATACTGACTTACCCTTACAAAAGCATCCGCGAGTTCGAAGGTAAATCGGACATTGTGATCAAACCGCTCCCAATAAAAATGGAACCAGGTGGGTTCTTTCTACTTTGGAATAAACAACTCGACAATGACCCAAGCCACAAATGGCTAAGAGAGCTCATCGTCAGTCAGTCTTATGCCTAATCACAAAGCCTGTAACCAAAGTAGAAAGTACAAAGCTATGAGTTGATGTACTTTAAATGAACATTCAAGCGCCAAAAGTAGAGTGCTTGCAAAGCGATAACAGAGAATGTCGAAAGTAATTCAACAATAAAATAATGTTGAGCGCCAAAGTCAAAAGAGACGATAGCCATCCCAACAAGCACAGATAAAGCGACAAATCTAAACGACAAAGGGATAGATAAAGCGATAGAGCGAAGAATGTAGGTTTTACCATCTCTATTATTCGTTCTATACGTGACTACTACACCTAAAATTGACACGACTAAGATACCAATAGCCTCGGTTATCATAACTTCATTGCTTACATACGGCGCCAAGAACATCAAGTACGGTGTCACCGTATAAAAGATTAAGAATATTAAAGCGTATTTAATCCAATCACTGTCTGGCACTTTGTTGTCTTTTAGTTCCTCAGACAGCTTTGATGTTTTCCAAATGTACAAATTATTATTCCTTTTTATGTGAGCTCAGATTAAAGGCTCGCCTAAAACCCTAACTACCAACGTTCAAACACAACTAGTTAATATCAATAAAAACAGATGACTAGCAGCAACTTCGGCCAGAAGTTTACCTCACCAAACCATTCACGATCGATATAAAACAACTCAAAACACAAAGAAATTTATAAGATAACTATTTGATAAGCATGCAGGATACGCTTGCTTACCCTTCTCTCCGCCATTTAATAACAAAAAATTATCATCTTAAAAATTATTGATAATTTCATGTAATTAAAATTTCTCCATATACTCACCTCCATCGAAACGAAACACGAATTAAACATCACAGTTTTTTGGAGCAGAATTATGAAAATGAATCACGTAGGCATCATGGTTGGTGATATGGACAAAGCAGTAGAGTTCTACACTAAAGCGCTTGGTCTTCGCATCGTAATGAACAACACAAAAGTTATCGAAGAGCGCGAATCGGCAATCGGTCGTATGTGTATCGCTGTATTCGGTGAAGGCTTCAAAGGCTTCAACATCGCTCACCTAGTAACATCTGACGGTATCGGTGTTGAGCTGTTTGAAATGAAAGAGCGTCAAGAGCGTCACGAAGTAGACTTCTCTCGCCTAGGAATCTTCCATTTCTGTCTACAACTACCAAAAGAGCAGTTTGCTTCAGCAATCGAGCGTGTAGAAGAATTCGGCGGTAAAGTACGTATGGATATCATGCGCTACCACCCAGAAGACGAGCTAAAGCAAGCACAAATGGTTTACCTAGAAGACCCGTTTGGCAACCTATTTGAGTTCTACTCACACTCTTACGAAGACACTTACGCGTCTGATTACGAATAATTGAATGCTTAAGAACCAGAAAGGGTTGGCCTAGTGCCAACCCTTTTTTTTGTTTTGGTTAGTGTTGATGAAACAACCCCTCCTAACCTCCCCTTGGCTGTAACTTCGGAGACTACAAAAGTCATTCTGGTAAAGGGGAGGAACTGTCGGAGCGTGTTAAAGCGAGATTCCTGATGTCGCTTAGGCTCCTCGGAATGATGAGACAAATTGGAATGATTGAACCCACCATTTCAGAGAAATACCCTCCCCCTTAGAAGCGAAACTTCAATGCCGCGCAAACCATGTCAATACAAGGGGGAGTTGGAGGGGGTTGTTAACACAGAACGGCAAACTTAGCTCAATAAAACCGGCCCCCTCTTTAGACTGCGCATACAAAAAAGGCTTGGTATCAACCAAGCCTTTTGAATTTAACGATTACTTCGTCACGCGACATGCACTTTGGGATATCTCGTTGACGATCAAAATCGCTTCGTCACCTTTGGTGTGCAGAACTAACATTTGGTCATCAGACATATATTTTGCGCCAGATGCAGAGCGAACTTGTTTGAGTTCAATCTCTCTCCCGTCATCAACGGTGATCAGCGCTATTTCCTGATCAAAGCTAGCAGCGAACTGATGGCCGTCGTCACACTGGTATTGATACTCTGGCGCGGTCGAGGCACAGCCACCAAGCGCAAGCAAACCACCTAATGTCAGTGCGATTTTTGCCTGCTTAGCGATCATTCTTCAGGTGCCCAAACACGAATGTTCACGTCCAAATCCGCTGGCGCGTAAACCACAACAGGAAGCTTGCTGTTGTAACGGTAAAGGTCGCGTGTTGGCATTTGAACGAAAGTCTCTACCTTTTCCATGTCTTCAGGACAAGCCATTAGTGTCGAGATGCCGCCTGCTGGAGAAGCGTCAACTTGGTAGTAAGTGTAACCCCAACCTTCTAGCGAATGCTCGCTCACACTGCCGCCCAGAGAAACGCGGTTACAGTCTGTTTCCATCATTTTGCCTACCACAAGCTCAACGCGCTTATCTGCTTCGTTGCTTGCTGGGTCTACATAGAAAACGTGCTTCGTCATGTTCTCCATCTCTGGGAACATCTCTGCCGATGGGCGAGATACATCATTTGCTGAGTTCATTGTCGAACATCCGCTCAGTGCCAATGCACCTGCGGCCAACCAAACTGCTTTCATCGTTTTTTCCTTTTTCATATGGATGGGCATATTGTAATGGGGAACGCCAACTTATTGTGAAAGTACGGTTTAAATTGAGGTCTACTCTCACAATTACGACGTCAATGCGGAATCAGGCTCGAATGCCTAACTCAGACATCAAAGATTCAATGGATTGATTCAGCCATTGTGTCATCGGTTCATTTCTTCTCTTGGTGCTGTAAACATAGCCAAAATTGCCTTCTAATGTTGGTAACTCCTGCGCAAAATCGAGACCAACAAACCGCGCATCCAATTGCTCAATAAGGTATTTGGAACATGGGAAAAGAATGTCGCTTTCAGATACGAGATTAAGAATCGTATTGATATGGCTCGTTCTAAGCTGAATCCTAGGCACTACAGACAAGGGGTGAAGTAAACGGGAGATGTGCACTTCTTTTTCGTTCCAATGGGGAATGATGTGTACAGCAAACGACGCCGCCTTTAGATCATCCAGTTGAACCCGCCTTCCCTCCAATGGATGCCCGATGCGGCCAGCCAGAGCGAAATGGTCTTTGCCGCCCTTCTTCTGCACTAGGAATTTAGGTAAATCCATCGGGAAATAGTTAATGCCAAAGGCAATCTCTCCAGCATCAATTTTCTCGGGCGTCGCTTCTGTCCAATCCTCAATCACCAAGTTCATTAGTGGAGCTTCCTTGGCAAGAAACTGAGTCAAAGGGGCAGAAAACCACTGAGCGATAGAAGCATTTATCGCAATGCGCAGGTTGGCTTTTTCGGTGCTTGGGTCGAAGCGCTCTTCTGTATTGACCAACGCTTCGATGTCATGGATGAGGCCAGAGAGCTGAGTTTTAAGCTCTTCTGCTTTTGGGGTGAGCTCCATCACCGCTCCCTTTCTCACCAAAATATCATCGTTGAATAATTCACGAATCTTTCTTAAATTTCGGCTCACGGCGGGTTGGCTAGTACAGAGCCGCTCTGCCGCGACGGTGGTATTTTGCGTTTCGAGAATGACCGACAGTACCTTCAACAAGTTGTAATCAAATCCAATCACGCTCAGCACCTTTTCTGCGTTTTGACTGACTCTATAACAATAATGGTATGAGCTAAATACCACCAATTCATTTCTGTCATAGCTCGGACAAAATTTATAGTGATTGCATTCACCACACACTATTTGGATGATGTCAGCTATGAAAAAGAAACTTCTCGTCACCTTGTTGGGCTTGTCTGCACTTGGCGCTCAACCTGCCTTTGCCAATACGGCCAATAGCGAACTGGCTAAAGATGCATACATTTATGGATACTCGATTGATGAGGCGTACAAATTCTTCTACCACACTGCGGTAGAAAATGATTACCCACTCAATCGCTTTCAAAACATTCGCGGCTTGGCCGATGACACTTATACCGCGCACCCGACCATCAACAACGACACACTCCACTTGATGGGTTGGTTAGACGTTGCTGCTGAACCCGTTATCGTCAGCGTTCCAGATATGGATGAAGGACGCTACTGGATACTGCACACCATGGACATGGGGCACTACACCAACGCGGCATTCAGCTCACGAACGCGTGGCACAGAAGGCGGCCAATTCATGTTTGCGGCCAACGATTGGCAAGGTGAGGTTCCGGATTCCGTAGATGAAGTAATTCGCGTCGACAGTAACTTAGTGAAACTGATGGGACGCATCATGGCGCTGGGTGGCGAAGACACGAAAATCGCGCTCGATTACATGGACCAATGGACTATCCGCACCTTGTCGGAATACCTAGGTCAAAACGGACCGAAACCCGTGCAGCGCACCTACCCAGATCCAAAACATTCGACTTGGCTGGAGCGTGTTAACTTCGTCCTTTGCGATGGCACAATGGGGGATGCTGATAAACAGTGGTTAGAAAAATACCAACCTATCGGTGTCGAAGCTTGCAAAACCGACTTCACGCCTGAGCAATTGAAGCTCGCCAAAGCAGCAGAAACACAAGGCATGCAGCGTATTATCGAACTAGCACCGAAAGTCACAGATGCCCGCCAGATACTGGGGACACGCGACACCCTTGGCGATACCCCGCGCGAAGTCTTTGCTGAGGGCACGTACCTAGGCCAATGGGGCTTACCACCTATTGAAGCGTCTTACCGCAAGACGGATTTTGATACCAAAGGGGAAAAGCTGGATGGCTCTAAGCATGACTACGTGATGCGCTTTAAAGCCCCAAATGTCAGCGAGTTTTGGTCGGTAACCATTTACGGCAGTGATAACCGTTTGATGGCGAAGAACGCTTTAAATCGACACAGCCGTGGGGATCGCAGCATGAAGCCAGACGCGGATGGTTACTATACCATTCACATGAGCTCTGACACGAAAAGCAATGCGGATGACCCGAATTACTTACCAGTACCAGAGAAACCGTTTTACGCCATCATGCGCTTCTACGGTGCGGACGAAGCGATTCAAAGTGGCGAATATCAGATGCCGGAGATCGCCCCAGTCGAATAAGCTCTGCAATTAATCCGTGAAGCAAAGATTGAAACGTTACTCTTTGGAGTAGCGTTTCATGTTTCTCGAGCACATCATTACGTGCCACTTGCTCCAAACCAATGACAAGGTTATGGTTTGAAGCCTTATTTGGTCGACGTTCAAGGAAGAGAGAATGACCACCTACCTTGCTGGCTTTACGCTCGGCATATCACTGATTCTTGCTATCGGAGCGCAAAACGCCTTTGTGCTGAAACAAGGCATCAAACAGCATCATGTGTTTCTGGTGTGCTTTATTTGTGCATTGTCCGATGCGATTTTGATTTCCCTTGGAGTGGCGGGATTTGGCTACTTGGTGAAGCAGTTTCCCTTGATTGAAACCATCGCGCGATACGCTGGTGCTGCGTTCCTAACTTGGTATGGTCTCAGCAGTTTACGCTCGGCATTGACCCAAAAACACGTGATGAATCCTGAAGGTGATGCCTCCAAAAGTGCATGGCAAACCGCTCTTATCTGCTTGGCATTCACTTGGTTAAACCCGCATGTTTACCTTGATACCGTTGTGCTATTAGGATCGATTTCGACCCAGTATGAACCACACAAATGGCAGTTTGCCGTGGGTGCGGTATCGGCTTCCTTCGTATTCTTTTTCAGCCTTGGCTATGGCGCTAAATTGCTGATCCCCATCTTTAAGCATGCTCGCTCTTGGCAGGTTCTTGAGTTCATTATTGGCTTTGTCATGCTGGCTCTGGCGATCAGCTTGCTGGTTTAGTGCGTATACTTTTCTCAATGCTCGAAAAAGGAACACGTCATGGCAAACCAGCGCAACCCCATTGAAATCAAAGCCCTCGACCATGTGGTATTAAGAACGGATAATCTCGATGCGATGCTCCGTTTCTATCGAGATCTATTGGGGTGTCCTATCGAGCGGGAGTTGCCCGACTTAGGACTGACGCAGTTACGTGCTGGCACTGCCATCATTGATTTGGTGACGGTTAAGAGTGAACTCGGCAAGTTAGGCGGTAAGTCGCCAAGCCAAGATGGACGAAACCTCGACCATTTCTGCCTGCAAATTGCGCCTTTTGGAGAGTCTGAGTTGCTTGAATATCTCCATCAACATAACGTCCACGTTGAAGAGTTTGCCGAACGATATGGTGCTCAGGGTTTTGGTCGCTCTGTGTATTTAGAAGATCCAGAAGGCAATGTGGTCGAGCTTAAACCACAGAAATAACTCGTTGCTATTCTTAACTTTATTTCCTTACCTTATCGGCAAAAAACGACTTCCAATTAAACCGTTCCGCCGTGGATTACGTATGTGTGTTCCTAAGCTTAAATAGGCAACTCTGATTAGGAACACACCATGACACTCAGCGACGACGCACTATCCAGAATCATAGAAATGGCATGGGAAGACCGAACCCCGTTTGAAGCCATTGAGCATCAGTTCGGCCTGAACGAGAATGGCGTTATCAGCCTGATGCGTCGCCACCTCAAACCCCGCAGTTTCAAGCTTTGGCGACAACGCGTCTCTGGACGCAACACCAAACACTTAAAACTGCGCTCACCAGACGTGAACAGAGGCTATTGCCCAACACAGTACAAACAGCGTTAAGCCCCTCATAGAGCCTTAAATTTCAAACGCTATGTGCCTAAACCATAAAGTAAGGCGCACTGTCTCGCATGAACTCCGCCATAGAGGCAAGATAGTCCCACGTTTCTCGGTAGGTGTGGCTCATGCATTGCGTGAAGGCTTGGCACAGTGACGGATCTTCTTCCAACCACTGGCTAACGTGTTGCGCCGTGTAGGAAACCTGCCTCACCTCATCATCTAAAATCTGCTGAATGGTCGGTCGCATCTCTTTCAGATACGGGATATCCGATTGGTCGATAAAACTCAATTGAGAAACCAATAGACACCAAGAACGAAGTTCGACGGAGTGAGCTCGGAAAAGATGGATTTTAATGTCGTCGTAAAAGTTGCTCACATTGCTGAAATCACTCGACTTTTCTTCTTGATATACCTCGGTTTGGTAACCCGTTAATGGGATCAAACTGGCGTACATGGCTGAGTGGTTTCTGTCGTTTTGGCAGTGATGCATGATTTGCTGCTTCATTTCCCCTTGCGCATAACGATTGGCAATCATTTTGAGTCGCTCTGCGCCCTCTTCTTCGTTGATGGCATTGTGCAGCAAGTAATACGCCATGGTTTGTTTGCTCTGGAATATTTCTCCAGTGAGCTTACCCATCGCTTGAGGTGTGAGTGAGGAATCGGAATGTAGATAGCTTGCAATAGAGGCTTTGTACTCTTTAGACGGCACAAAGTTATTGTCTTCTAGCAAGTTATAAAGGCTGGTCTGTAAACAGTTCATGTCACCTTCCTTGATGGTGCTGCATCGCAACACGTCATGCTGACTACTAAGAAAGTGAGGTATTTATCAATACGCTCCTTAGAATGAGGTAGATTCAAGCGGAAGAGTAGAGTTTGGGAATGATTTCGGCTCGGAGCGGCTGGCCAGCGGCGAGGTTAGGACAACTCTTAATGCTTTCGAATGAATATTAATGACCTCATTGATTTATGAAGGATATATTTTGTTACAAAACAGTTAAACGATCATTTTATAAATGTTATGTATCGAAAATAGACAGAACGAAATGCGGGGTGGTTAACTATTGGTTTTTAAAGGAAAGTGGCTTTGTAGCGCAATTTTTCTCGCCTACAAGTTTTAGAAAAGTGCCGAAAAATAGTGTTTTAACTCTATAAAAACCGGACGGAGATCACCGTCCGGTTTGATCTTATTGAGCCTAATTTGAAGAGGATGAAGCGGTTGCAGATGCTAGGGGGGTCATCTGCAACGCCCAAATCTTCTCGTTGTTAGTGACGAATGAGCCTTACTTGCCCACAAAGCCGTTGTACAACATGTATAGGTGCGCAGCACTCCAAGAGAAGTTGTTTGCGCCCTGCACTGCACCCGTTTCAGGGTTGTAGTTTTCCTGAATTGGCGTTGTTTCTGTTAAGCCTTGTGCGTTCTTGAATAGCTTATCCACCATCTGACGCGCTTCCACACCGTAACCGTAGTTGTCCATACCACGTACACCGAAGTAGAACTGATCGAGCCACACACGACCACGCCAGTAAATGTCTGGGCCGTAAGCCGGGTTATCCATCGACGCCGTGCCAAGTGGGATCATTGGTGAGTTAAACTTGCTGGTATCAAGCATGTTCTTCACTACTTTATCCGCGTGCTCTTGCGTTGCCGCGTTGTTGAATAGTGGAGACCAACCTTCTGGACCCATGCCGCGTTTCACCAACATTGGACCAGCACATTGGTTGCTCAAGCCACCAGGTACCACTTCAATGTCGTAGTAGAAACCGGTTGATTCATCGAACATACAGCGGTTGATGTACTCTTTGGTGTCTTCCGCTTTCTCTTTAAACTCAGCCGCTTTATCTGCTTTGCCCAGTACTTCTGCAATTTGCGATAGGAACAGGTTATCTGAGTACCAGTAAGACGCTTGGTCTACCGATTCTTGCATCAGCGAGTAGCCAGACAACTTGTTCGCGTCGTTGGTGTTCTCGTTGAACTTCACTTCCCAGTCTTTCTTCGCTAGAGCCAGTTTGTCCATGTTCTCTGGCGAATCATCACGGTAAGTCACCACTGAGCCGTCTTCACCCATAACCATGTCGTAGGTGTTGTCGAATCCGTTGGTATCGTGTGCATAGCGACCCATTTGGTCGATCACTTTAGCTTCGTCTTGTGTCGGCAGTTCAGACATACCTTGTAGGTTGTCGATGGTGTCGATAAAGCCAAATACACCCGCGTTATCACGGCCAGATTCCCAACCCGCAGCTACTTTTGCAGGGATGCTCATCGCGGTGTAATCACCGGACGTTAGCAACTGGTTGTATTTCTCGATGCCCGTCTCTTTGATCCACTTGTCGCCATTCGCTTCGTCTTTGTACTGGAACTTCATGTCGTCTACAGACGCATCCGATCCCCAAGAACCATCATTCACATCATCTTCAAACACAGTATGAATTGGGTCTTTTGCTGCACCGTATTCAGGGATGCCGTTTTTGTTTGTATCGCGAGCACGTAGCCACCAATCGTGGAATGCCACCAACTTCGGATACATCTCTTCTAGCCACTGCTTCGCTTCTTCCGGACGGTTATGTTCGTCTTTCAGTGCGGTGTACACTTCCCATACTGCCCATGCAGCTAGAGATGGTTTGGTGTTGCGTTCGTTCCAATTCAAACCGTCTGTTGCCAGTGGGAATACTTTTTTGTATTCCGCAGACATGCCTTCCCAACGTTCAGCTGGTAAGTTGTAAGTGACTACGTCAAGCAAGTAACCTTCGTCCCATGGGCGAACAGGATCGTCAGACTGAACTTGATATTGGAATACAGTACGAATGTTTTCCATCGCCACATCTGGGTTGAAGTGAGCCATTGCGTACGCTTGTTTCCATGTATCCCACGGCCAAGTCATGTTGCCAGAGAAGTAAGGCGCGGTTACCGATGGCGTTACTGTGTCGTGGTCAATGGCACCTGCAGCACCACGCCAGTTTGCGCTCAGTGTTTCCATCGCTTTTACAGCAACGAATTCATGCTCTTTTGAAGCGGCATCGTTGGTTAGACCGTTTTCTAGGTACTCTTCCCAACGCATTGCTGAATCGTGCATGTAGCCTTTTGGATCGGCCATCACGTCATCTAACTTGGCAAACTCAGACGCTTGCTCTTCAGTGTTTTGCACGTGCGTGTAAGCCGTGTATAGCGTGATTTCTTCGCCATTACCTAGCTCTGCCGTTTGGACAAAGCCTTTCTTATCATCGTCGATGGTCGACGTTTCTGGCTTGATAGAGCGTGTTACTTCAAACTTAGAGTCGCCTGAAGTCAGCAGAGACCAAGAGTCGCGAACCGCACCAAAAGACACTTCTACGCCGTTTTCTGTCGCTGCGATTTCACGTGAGTAAGTAGGGTACGCATCTTCAACACTGCGCACTGTGCTGTCGCTGTTTTTGTATAATTCACCATCGTCAGCGCGGTAATCTTGCATCAACTCACCGTCCCATTCGCCTTGAATAGCCAGTTTGTTCGGGTTCTTGATGGTGGTTTTAACAAGAGACGTACGGTCGGTCACAAAGCGCATTTCAAGTTCGGCAGTGATGCCGTTATCGCCTGTGTACTCTTGAATCAGTGCGCCTGGCTGCGAGTAAGCGTCTGTTAGCTCAAGCGGCATCGCTTCACCGTCAACCATCAGTGTTAGACGGTCGAAACGTGCAGCCATGAATGACACGTATTCTTCCGTTAGCAACGCTGTACCACCTAGGGTGATTTCACCACCTTGAGTATCTAGCGTGTGACCATGCCAAGAACCGTTATCGAACATAGGAATGTAGCGAAGGTGACCACCATGTAGATCACGCAGTGCCACTGGCACACCTGCACGGTCAATGGTGTTGTGGAATTCAGCCGCTTTCAGTGGCGCTTCCACATTCGAGTCATTATCACTACTGTTGCATCCGCTAAGTGTTAGAGCAACCCCGACAGCAATCGCACATAAAGAAGTCTTAAAGTGCATGTTATATCCCTCATTTATTGGCTTTTGGTCCTGATCAGGCGAAAAAAGGTCGAGACGTGCCCTGCCGAGTTTCGATGATGAAGATTCAGCCTTATTTATTTCACTTTTGGATTTGAGAAGAGATCGGTTAATTTGCCTCTTCTTCGTTTGACCTATTTAAATAACAGGTCATTAATTTTGGATAATAGTGGGTCTTTGATGCATTCATTATCAAACACACCCACTTAATATAAATTCTTTATTTTGTGATTAAATAGTCACTATTTTTCATTCGCCATCGAGATGGCTTTTAATAATTCACCGTCAATATTCGGAATCGTATCCGAAAGGAATATCTGATTGCCCGGCGTGTAAGTCATCAAGACGTTTCTCAGTCGCTTACTGCCTTCTCCGCTCTTGTTTTGCACATCAAACTCTATCAGTTTGTTGTACACCTCATTCGCCAGTTTCTCTTCCTGCTCTTCAGTGATAGCAATGCGTCCCATACAAATCGGTGGTCGCACATCATGGCTAAACACTTCATCTCGAAAGCGCTTAGCAAACAAAGTATCGAGCTTCGAGCCTTCTTCGAAGATAAAGCGACCTTGGTCTTTAAAGCGGTATTGGTCATCACCTTTTAGCTCGATGTAATCCATCATTTCCAATGCGCGGAAATAAAGGGTTATCGAGGTATGGGTCAATTGGTATTTACTCGCAATATCTTGCGGAGACCATTCCTTCCGACGTAATAAATACAAGAAATCAAACAGGTACGGATACTGGTGAAATATTTCACTGTTAATGTCGGTGATAAATTGCTCGTTTTCTTGTTGCAGCTGTTTACCACGCATGGACAATTCGACTAAGTCAGTATCTAAATGAGTGGCATACGAGAGTATTTTGTCCAACCCTAAAGACGTGTTGTGTAACTGTCTCTTAATAGTTGATAGAGGAATCCCCATTCCAGCAGAGAGATCGGAATAACAAATCCCTTTCTCTTTAATTTTTTCTCGTAAAGCAGCAAGTAAATACGTTGCAGAATTATTCATCTAACAATGCCTGTTTTAATTTCTTCAGCATCCCTGATGATATATTCAAGAGAATCCTACTCTTGTGATGCTGGTTCCAATTATTCCCAGCACTCTTTATCAATTAAATCGGTTTCAATGATGAGACTTTTACTTGTTGTTAACTGATCAAGTTTTACTCATTGCGTTCACACTTTGACCAGCTATTTTAAGCCTTATCAGTATGGCGACGAGTATAATTGTTTTGATGCGTAAAATTAAGTTCACAAAGATTTTTAGTAAAAGTTTTCTCTCAGAAGGTTATTTTATTAGGTGAGAAGTATCAAAAAGTTGTACTCCGAGATTTATTATCGTGAGGGATCACAGAAAAATAGTGACTCACTGGTAATTTATCGATTCGATGACCAGTAAAAATCTTGTTATAAGGAGCAAGAAAGTTGGTTAAATTAACCGAGGTATTATTGAAGCGCCGTCATATTATACCCGTATTTTTCTAGCTTGCTCACATAATTTATTGGCTTGCCACCAAGGCTTATTTTTATATTCTTTTGCCACGTAAAAACTCTCTCCCGCCATCGGAGTTATCAGCTCAATGTGATCAGCTTGGCAATGTTCAATCAAGTCCTCAATGGGCTCATCCCATTTGTGCGTAAACAGCTCATACGTTGCCCAGTGCACAGGTAGCAACTTCTTCGCTTGCAGGTCTTTGAATGCGCGTACGGTGTGATGCGCTTGCATGTGTCCCCAGTTCTCAACCGGATAACCTTGGTTGCCTTTCACATCTGCCGCGACTTCCAAACAAGCGATATCAATCGGACCGCAACGCTGAGCGATTTGTGCAAAGTGACTATCGTATGCACTGTCACCGCTGAAATAGAGGGTCTCTTGTTGCCCTTTAACCACCCAAGATGCCCATAAGGTCGAATTCTTATCCAGATAAGTGCGCCCTGAGTTGTGATTAGCTGGCGTGCAAATCAGCTCAACGTTGGCGTAATAAACACTCTCCCACCAATCAAATTCCACCACGTTATCAGGTTTAACGCCCCAACGAATCAGATGCTTACCGACACCGAGTGGCACGTAAAATGTTACGGATTTATCAGAATAGTAACGTATGGTCGAAGCTTCGAGGTGATCGTAATGATCATGAGAGATCACGATAACATCCGGAATCGGCAAGCTATCCCGTACGGCTGTATTGGGGATATTGCGCTCAAACCATGCCTTAGCAATCAACGGCGACGCGTAGTCGAATACAGGGTCAGTCAGGATGCGCACGCCGTCGGCCTCAATCATCAAAGTGGAATGCCCGAGCCAAGTGACTCGCATCGCTTGTTGTCGCTGTTTAAACCGCGTCGGCTCTATCAATGAATAAGGCAACTGATTATCGGGACTGAGCGGCGAACGTCCGCCCATGTAGGCCCAACACACTTGCCAAAAAGACTGAGGGCTTGGCACATTTGGCATCTTGTCTTTGACGCGTCCATGTTCAAATTGAGGAGAGTGGTTAATGCGATGCGCCAACTGCGCGTAGTAAGTGTGAGGAGTAATCAGTGATTGCGTTGCGCGCTCACGAGCCAAGTACGTGTTTTTAAGTGTCGTTTCAGACATGTCCTATCTACGTCTTGTTCACTAAACTATGGTTTTAGTTAAGCCTGCTTGTATGTCTTTTTCATGACCAAAATAGGGCGTAAGATGAAGATTAGGTTTCAGAGAAGTATTTCTGTCCTTTATCGGTCTTGATAAGGAAGAGAGAAGGAGAAAAGTTATGGTGACCTGCAGCCAATACGATTTTATTGAAATCGCCTGTATGTTTAATCTGCCCGTGGAGATCACCCTCAAAAACGGTGAGAAACATCAAGGCAGCGCATTTGATACAGGCTACGATATTGAACGGCAAGAGTGCTTATTTTTGGATATCGATGGCGAGCACATTTCGTTCCCAACCGAACAATTGATTGCGATGAGAGCACTCAAAGACAACCCGCATTTCAGTGAAGTGACCTTCGGTTAATTGCTCGAGAACCGATAGAAACGTCAGAGACAAAAAAGCGCCCTTAACTGGCTGAGTTAAGGGCGCTTTTGTTTGGCTTTCGAGGTTTACCTTGAGCGGATAAATATCAACATCGGCATCATGATAACGAACATCACCCCGACCAACTGGAAGGTGTGCACAAAGGCCACCATTTGCGATTGCTGATGGAGCATGTTCTGGTATTGCTCCAATGCCGCAGGATCAGTAATCGATAACCCCTGTTTCGCAGCCCAGTCATGCAACACTGGGTTATAAGGATTAAAGCCTTCTCCCAAAGCGTGCCATTGCTGTTGGCTGTCACGGTATTGGTATGTAGTCGCAATCGAGATACCAAACGAACTACCAATGGTGCGGAACAGGTTAAAAATACTCGCCCCTGCCACTGACTGCTCTTTTGGCAATGTCATGTACGCCAGTGTCGATAAGGTTGAGAAGGTCAAACCTAAGCCCATACCTTGAATCATACTTGGCATCACTATCCAGAAGGTATCGATTTCCATTGAGTACAAGGTCATGAGGTAACTACCAATACCGATACAGGTTAGGCCAAAGACAATCTTCAACCTTGGATCGAATTGTGGGTTAATCACAATCACCAATATCAGCATACAGGCGGACGCCAGCCCCCGTGGTGCCATTAACATACCCGTAGTGGACACTGGGTAGTTCAATAAGCTTTCGAGCAACATTGGTTGTTGGGTGGTCAAGCCGAACATGGCCATCGACACTACCGCCATCATTAAGGACGAGACCATGAGGTTTTTGTCCTTGAGGAGCCACAGAGGCGCGATGGGGCTCTTGGTCTTCCAACTGCGGTAGATCCACATGATTAAGCCCATGATCGCCAGCAACACTGCGGTTTGGATAATACGGGAGTTGAACCAGTCTTCGTCGTTACCTTTGTCGAGCACAAACTGCAACGCACCGACCCCGAGGGCCATATAACCAATGATCCACCAGTCGAAGTTCGGCTTGGATTTGTTGCTGATGTGGATGTAGCGATAAATCAGCGCAGTACACACCAAGCCAAATGGCAAGTTGACGTAGAAGATCCAACGCCAGTTGATGTTATCAGTAATCACACCGCCCACTACCGGGCCTAAAATCGGACCAAGCAATATACCGATGGAGAAGATCGCCATCGCCTTGCCTTTTTGCTCAGAAGGGTAAATCTGAACCAATGTCGATTGCGCCAGTGGAATCACCGAGGCACCAAACGCACCTTGGATAATACGGAACACTACCATCTCTTCGAGTGAACCCGCTTGTCCACAGAAAGCACTGGCAATCACAAAGCCAATTACCGCCACCAACATGACTTTGCGCTCGCCAAATCTCGATACCCAGAAACTGGTCATCGGAATAAAGATCGCCTCAGCCATGCTGTAGCCAGTTAGCACCCAAGTGATTTGGTCTGCCGTTGCGCCCAACGCGCCCATCATGTGTGAAAGCGACACGTTAGCAACGGTCATGTCTATCAACACCATGATGGCCGAAAGCATCACGGCGACGGTGGCTATTCCCCGTTTGTCGGCCGTAATCTCGTTACTCATTGTGCGTTACTTTTAAGATCAACTGTCACTTCAGAACTTGCACCCACGCGTAATTGTGGCGCACCTTCAGGCACTTCAAGCGTCAAACGCACAGGGAAACGTTGTTTGATTTTCACCCAGTTACCGGTTGCGTTTTCTGGTGGCATCAAAGAGAAAGAGGTACCACTTGCTGGCGACAACTCTTCCACTTTCGCATCCCAAACCACATCTGGGTACATGTCGATCACGACTTCAGCATGCATGCCTGCTTTGATGTGCGTTAGGTCAGTTTCTTTAAAGTTTGCGCGTACCCAGTAGCTGTCTTTCACAATCACAGGGAACAGAGTTTGGCCAATGCCGACAACAGAACCAGTATGTGTGTTGATTTCACCCGCGATACCATCGACAGGAGAAGTGATGTCGGTGTAGCTCAGGTTCAATTCCGCTTGTGCGAGTTGCGCTGCCGCTTGTTGAACAACCGCCGCTTCTGCACCTTCTTCACCGCGGTTTGCGATTGCTTTCTCTACCGTTGCACGCGCTTGTTCTAAGCTTGCTTGAGCGTTAGCGAGTTTGTTCTTCGCAGTATCCAAATCTTGATCAGACGCTAATTTGCGTTTCACTAACGAGTTAGTACGTTTGTATTCCAACTGCGCTTCGGTCAGGTTAGAACGCGCCGCATCCAATCCCGCTACCGCTTCAGTCACTTGTTTGTCGGCCACATCGTGCTGTTGCACCGCCAATTGGTAAGCCGCTTTCGCTTGTTTGACTGCAAGCAGATAAGGACGAGAATCAATCTTTAATAGCAGATCGCCTTTGTTCACCACTTGGAAGTCTTTGGCTTCTACTGAGATTACTTGGCCTTGAACCTGAGGAGCGACAGACAGGATTTTAGCTCTTACATAGGCATCTTCCGTACTCGGGTGGCTGTCAGAGTATTGCCAAGACCAGTACATCGCACCGAAGCCGATAGCACAAACGAGAAGGAAAAGGATTTTGGTCAGTTTGGATTTCGAAGAGGATTTCTTCGCGATATCGTCGCTCATTTATATTGTCCAAGTGTTCAATTATGTGATCAGTGTAGGATTTTTCCGCTTTCGAACAACAAGATGATCTGAAAGGTTAAGATCCGATTTTGAGCGTTGATAATTTGTTCAAATGATGCGCAAAGATATTCACACTCTTTGATGCCCAAGTAACCTCGAGATGCTGGTTCAGCGAGAATGACTTGGTTTGAAGGCGAGGCAACAATTTAAAGGTCTAGTGGTTCTAAATCGAAAATTGTTAACAAAGCATGCGAACCAAGGCAACTCGCCCTTCGGGAGCGTGTCACTGCAGCAATTTCTTCGTCAAACAACTTGGAAAGAGCTAGCTATTCCGCTTCGTTGCTTTCCTTGCTTACTCTCGGTAAAGAGGGAATCAGTGACAACGCTCTGAATCATGCATCTTGAAGTCACTTGGGCATCGTGTGCATAAAGTATAGAAGACGCTAATCATTCCGCGACTTAGACAATCACATTGGCGAATATTCCAGACAGAAAAAAGCCCCGTTAGTCTTAACTCCAACAGGGCTTTATGGTTATTTATCTTTAATTATCAATGTGCTGTAGCAAGCTGCGCGGTTACTCTTCGGCGTTGGAGCCAGATAACAACACCAAACAGCAACATTGCCGGAATCCACATCCACTCTTTACGATAACGCTCAACAGGCACACGAACATCGACAATTTGTTGGTCGAACTGCAATCCTGCTGCCTCTGCAGGGCTAGCAAAGCTAACGATATCAATCAGGGTTTGTTCACCTTGCTGATAAGTCGCGATACCCAATGCGTCCAGCTTATCTTGTCCGGTTTCCCCTTCAGGAACCGACAACAGCACCGAGAATTCACGCATCTTACCTACTGCATCTTCACCGCTGATGCGCATTCTTAGCACACTGCCCTCTTCTAGCGGCTCAAGCGTTTGTGCCAACTGGGCAGGATTGCTCGATTGGTACGGATCCACCACCATGTCGATCCAGAACCCTGGACGGAACAGAGTAAAGGCCACCAACAAAAGCAGAACGCCTTCGTACCAACGGTTACGAGTCAGGAACCAACCTTGCGTCGCCGCTGCGAATATCAACATCGCAATGGTAGAGATAACAAAGATGGCGATGCCGTGCGCCCAATCGACATCAATCAACAACAAATCGGTATTGAAGATAAACAGGAATGGCAAAGCTGCGGTTCTTAGACTGTAGTAAAACGCGGTTAAGCCCGTCTTAATTGGATCGCCTTTCGACACCGCAGCAGCAGCAAACGAAGCCAGACCCACTGGCGGCGTTACATCTGCCATAATGCCGAAGTAAAACACAAACAAGTGCACCGCAATTAACGGCACAATCAAACCATGTTGTTGACCCAGCGTGACGATAACAGGTGCTAGCAAGCTCGATACCACGATGTAGTTCGCCGTAGTTGGTAAGCCCATGCCTAGAATCAAGCTCAATACTGCGGTAAGCATCAGCATTAGTAACAAGTTGCCCATCGACAACATCTCAACCAAATCAGCCAATACTAAGCCAACGCCCGTTTGCGATACCGCACCAACAATTACGCCTGCGGTGGCGGTCGCGATACCAATGCCGATCATATTACGCGCACCAGCAATCAAGCCTTCACGCAAATCAATACAACCGTCTTTGAAGTTGCCGTAATCGTGTTTGCCATCTTTACGCATCCAAGTCAGCAGAGGACGTTGAGTCAGAACGATCACCACCAGAATCACGCTGCCCCAAAAAGCAGACAACCCCGGAGACAAACGCTCAATCATCAAACACCACACCAACACCACCACAGGCAGTAGGTAGTGCAGGCCAGACAACAAGACTGCGCGCGTGTTTGGTAACTGTTCTAGCGGAGCATCTGGGTCCTCCTCTGGTAGCGGTTCATTGCTTGCCGCCACTTTTAGCAGCGCCAAGTACACCACCGCAAGAATCAATGCCATTCCCGGTAGGACAAAGTCACCCAATACTGGCTTCAACCATCCTAAGCCGTAGTAGACCGCCATCGACAATCCAGAAATCAATGCCGCGCCAAATGCAAAACCCGTGAGTCTCGCCAGCCAAGGTTTTGAACGTGCGGCATCAATCGGCTGCATGCCCAATTTGAGCGCTTCTAAATGAACAATATAAAGCAGGGCAATGTAAGAAATAGCAGCAGGTAAGAAGGCGTGCTTGATGATCTCTACATAAGGGATGCCGACGTATTCCACCATCAAAAACGCCGCAGCGCCCATAACAGGAGGCATGATTTGCCCATTCACCGATGACGCCACTTCCACTGCACCGGCTTTCTCTGGAGAGAAACCCACTTTACGCATCATAGGAATAGTGAACGTACCTGTGGTCACTACGTTGGCGATAGACGAACCCGAAATCAAACCCGTTAAGCCAGAGGCAACGACGGCCGCTTTTGCAGGACCACCACGCAAGTGCCCCAACATGCTAAATGCCAATTGAATGAAGTAGTGCCCTGCTCCAGCGCGTTCCAACAACGCACCAAACAGAACAAACAAGAATACAAAGCTGGTCGACACGCCAAGCGCAATACCAAACACACCTTCTGTAGTGATCCACTGGTGGTTAGCTAGCGCATCCAACTGCACGCCACGGTGGGACAACAAACCCGGCATGTATGGGCCTGCCAAGCTGTAGCCGATAAACACCAACGCAATCACAGGCAATGCTGGGCCCAACACTCGACGCGCCGCTTCTAAAAGCAGAGGCAAACCAATCAATGCGGTAATAAAGTCTTCAGTGGTTAAGCTGCCCGGACGTTGTGCTAGTGCTTCGTACATAACAAACAAGTACAGCGAAGAGGCACAAGCAATCAAACCCAACATGATGTCGAAGGCAGGAACACGGTCGCGTGGGGAGCGCTTAAAAGCGGGGAAGACTAGGAAGGCAAGCAACAAGGCAAAGCCAAGGTGAATGGCACGCGTTTCGGTGTCGTTCATCACACCGAAGCCAACAATAAAGGGCAGCGGAGACGCTATCCAAAGTTGAAACAAAGACCAAAGTAACGCCAAACCCGCAATCAACTTTTCCATGATTCCGGTTGGCAGGCGAGCACCCACATCTTGGGCAATCAGTTCTTCTGCCGACAGCTCACTCGGATGCGTGTCAGCATGGGACGTGGAGATCGTCTTATCCATAATTTTCTCACAAACAACAGAGAAGCAAGCGCTGCGAACCCATCACAGCGCTTGCTAAAAATCGAAGGTTCTAAGAGTTACTTACAACCAGCCGCGCTCTTTGTAGTAGCGCACCGCACCTTCATGCAGTGGTGCAGACAGACCTACTTCAATCATTTCTGATTCTTTCAGCTCTTTAAATGCTGGGTGCAAACGCTTGAAGCGGTCTAGGTTGTCGAACACAGATTTCGTCAGTTGGTACACTAACTCAGGATCAGTTTCTGCTGTGGTTGAGAGCACCGCTTTGCCACCGATAGATAGAGTATCGTTCGGGTTGCCACGGTACATTCCGCCCGGAATGGTTGCTTTGGTGAAGTACGCACGCTCAGCAAGTAACTTGTCGATTTCAGGACCAGTCACTGGCACCAACACCGCATCCGTTGTGGTTGAGGCTTCTTGAATCGCGCCGTTTGGGTGACCGACAAAGTAGCTCATTGCATCGATGTTGTTGTCACTCATTGCGGAAGCTTGTTCTGCAGGCTTCAGATCCGACACCAAGCTGAACACATCTTGTGACCAGCCTTTTGCTTGCATCACTTGCTCAAACGTGTCGCGTTGACCAGAACCAGGGTTACCAATGTTGACGCGCTTGCCTTTCAAATCGTCGAAATTAGTAATGCCCGCGTCTTTACGCGCAAGAATGGTGAACACTTCACTTTGTAGTGAGAAAACGGCACGAATGTCCGTCATTGGTTGGTTATTTTGGAAAGGAGCCACACCTTCTAGGGCTTTGTATTGGTGATCTGACTGCATGATGCCGAAATTGTATTCGCCACTGCGCAAACCATTGACGTTTGCCACGCCACCACCACTAGCTGGTGCATTACATTTAATGCTGTGGTCTACCGCACCACGGTTTACAAAACGACAAATCGATTGGCCTGCCACGTAATAAACACCCGTTTGACCACCCGTGCCGATAGTAATAAATTTCTCTGCCGCACTTATTTTCTCACTGTATGAGAACAATGATACTGCCGAAGCAAATACTGCAATGAGTGTGGTTCCTTTCATTTTAAGTTCTTCCTGTCTATCAATTGAAAAATAAAGACATTTTTCTCAGCTAACGACAGCAAAACTGAAAAATACTCGCGTAAAATTTCCACGCTTTACGAGTAATTTTCCTTAGTCAGCCAGTCCTTAGCTTCATTTTGTAATATTTATTTTGACGTTCGATTAATAATTAACCGAATGCTTGTCATCGAATTTATCAGAACAATTTCAAAACCTAGCTATAGTAATTTTTCGCTTTTCTCAGCAATCGAGAATTAACAGAAAATTCATTTTTTAATCGATGCGTTTACAAATAGAAAAATCATAGAAATAGGAAGAGAAAGGAGAGATGAGTAGAAGAGAAAATGAAATAAAAAAAGAGGGGCAATCCCCGCAACTGCCCCTAAAAGTCATGCCAATAATATTGTTGTTCTTTTGCTACTGCTTTTTCTTAGAACTTGTAACCGCCGCTGATCATGAATACCCAAGGGTTGATCTTCACGTCTGTTTTTTGTTTGTCTGTGCCTGCGTAATACGTCGCTTCGGTTTCAATATTCGCATACCACGCCGATGCGTTTAGGAACCATTTATCGTTGATCATGTAGTCCACACCAACGTTGGCAGCTAGGCCGAATGAATCATCCAATTTCAGATCAGAAAGGCCAGCGCCTTTACCTGTACCGTTAAAGCTTTCATCAAAGAAGATGGTGTAGTTTAGACCCGCACCCACGTATGGGCGGAATTTGCTTTGTGAGTCACCAAAGTAGTACTGAACCATAAATGTAGGTGGAAGGTGTTTAGTACTCGCGATGTCCTTGCCAACTAGATCAGTCGAAATATCGTGACTAAATGGCGTAGCCGCTAGAACCTCTAGGCTGATATTGTCAGTAAACATGTAACCAAACGTCAAACCCAGTTGAGTGTCTGAATTAACTTCTAGCTCATATTGAGAACCTAGGATTTTGTCACTGCTGTCATTTGGTACAACGGATGCCGCACCAACACGTAGAATGAAGTCACCTTCACTGTGAGCGAAAACACTTGGAGACACTAACGTAGCAACCACTGCTAAACTGCAGATTGTTTTTTTCATTGTTATTTCCTTTTGTAGGGCTTTGTTTCTTTTTGTACTCAGCTGCGCTCTTCCCTTTCGGGCAGTTCCTCAATGAATCCAAAACCTTGAAGCACGCGAGTATCACTATTTTCTTGAGCTGCGCGCAATCTAGCATATAGAAACCCTACTATTTTGATGGAAATCAATTTGTGAAAAATATAGCTTTTCCGTATACAAAAACGCCAAATTGATCAACAAATTATGCAAATAGGACACAATCCTGTAATGCAAACTGTGCGTGTGAGAAGCGTGCGTCGCAGTTCTCATTCCGCATCCCCTCAGAGCTCCTGTGCTCAACAAAACTTTTTTCTCGATATGCTCGGGTTATTTTCAAAAAACACCCACTTCAAATCGTCAATTTGACGGCTTAAATTGGCGATTTTCGGCCTTTGTAAGCCACTGAAATACAACAAGTTATATTTCTGGAAAATCAGTCACTTAGGGTGTTAGTCTGCTTCCAACCGAACAAGGAAAAGATAAAAAGCCATGATTAAGACCGATCTCACTTTCGAACAAGAAGACTTTTCTCATCACGATTTGCAAAACACCACTTTTGAAAACTGCCGCTTTTATCAGTGCAATTTCGACCACGCCGATCTGAGTGATGCAAAATTTATTGATTGTCGTTTTATCCAGCCGAGCGACATAGAAGGCTGCAGTTTCCGTTATGCCAAACTGAAAGATGCCAGCTTTAGCAACTGCATGTTGGCCATGTCTCAGTTCAATGGTGCGGATTGCGTCGGCATCGAACTGCGCAAATGCGATCTGAAAGGCGCAAACTTTCAAAGTGCCAACTTCGCTAATCGCGTCAGCAATACCGTGTTCTTTTGTATCGCCTACATTACGGGCTGCAACTTGGCTTACACCAATTTCGAGCGCGCACTGCTAGAGAAATGCGACCTGTTTGAAAACCGATGGAACGGCGCTAATTTGATGGGCGCAAGCTTTAAAGGTTCTGACCTATCGAGAGGAGAATTCAGCCGAGAACAATGGGGCAGCTTTAATATAGAAGAGAGCGATCTTACCCACGTCGACTTAGAAGGCTTAGACATTCGCCGCGTCTCTTTATACGGTGTTAAGATCTGCGACTGGCAGCAAGAACAACTGCTCGCACCATTTGGACTGATCGTTATTTAGGAAGCATTATGAATCTGTATAGAGACCTACCCAGTGATCTGAGTGAAGAAGTGTTCGAAGATTTACTCACGCATAAACAGCTGCGCATCGAGCGTATCGTTTCAAAAGGACAAACCACGCCAGAGGGCGAATGGTACGATCAAGAAGAACATGAGTGGGTATTAGTGCTGCAAGGCGCAGGTGAACTGACTTATGAAGATGGCTCTGTAAAACGTTTAGAGGCGGGCGATCATATCAACATTCCGGCGCATACGAAGCATCGTGTCAGTTGGACAGATCCAGAACAAGAGACGATTTGGTTGGCGGTTTTCTACTGCTAGATTGTCAATCTTTGTTGTTATTCCGACGAGCAGGTAAAGAAAAACGGGGGAAAGAAACCCTAACTTTCCCCATGTGCGCAATAAAGGGTCTAGGTGAGGCGCAAAAGAAATTGAAGTCATGACTCCGAGCCAGTCTCCCAACCGTTACTCAGAAATGAACCTAGTCATCACTTCAATGTTCATAGATAAAAACGTGTTATTGGCGTGAGAGTGTGTTTTGTTTGCGGTTGTATTCGAATCGATGGCTTTGCTCAACGGTGTCTTTGACTTCTAGCCCTTCCATCGTCGTTGTGCCTATCTCCAGTCGAACTTGATCACTGTTCAAGTCCACTATCAGCTCATCATATTGGCTTTTTTCACCATTCTCGTCGTACTGCAAACGCACCTTATACGTGCCTTTGCTTGCATCATATTCAGCTTGATAACCTTGGTTGAATGCCTCAATCGCAATACCTTCTGGATACACCACCATGTCAACACGCGTTGGTGCTTCGGTGAATTTATAGGTTGAGATACCAAAACGGGTTTCGATGATGTCCGCTTCATAAAAGAAGTGTTCAATCTCGTTTGATGAGCTGACCATCACCATCTCAGGTGTTAGGCGCATCAAGTGAAACTCAAAAATCAGAGAGGTTTTGTTGTCTCCAACATTAGGGACTAGAGCTTCCAATTCCGCGAGGGTACTCACATTAAAATCACGCAAAATGTTTAATGAGAGTCGATCGAGCGTGTAAGTCACTTTGCGAGACAAGTTCTCGGCCTCAAAGCCCAGTAAGTCATCGCTGATGGTGTCGGTAATCGAACGATGCAGCAGATCGATACCGTCCACCTCATAGTTCGCTCTGTGATCTTTAAATTTAGGCACAGAGTCTGTCGTTATTCCTTCGCCACCACAGCCACTCAGTGCAAACATCACCGCAATACTCGCTATTGCTTTATGCATCTATACACGCTCCTTTACCAAGACGGCGGCAGTGTAACGATTGCGGCAACGAGTTGATGTAAGCGTATGTAAGACGGGCTTATTATTACAACTAAGTAAAAGTCATTTGAATTTTTATGGGATTATCATTTTATTCGACATCAATATACTAGCCCCATTCCAAATTAACCGATGACGAACGATAACAATGAGCTGGTTTTTCTTACTTTTAGGCGTGGGCGCAGAAGCCCTTTCACACGTTGCACTCAAAGCCACTGATGGCTTTAGCAAACCGCTGCCTGCAACCCTTGTACTAGTTGGCCACTTAGCTGCTTTTGTCTGTTTGGCGCAAGCGATGAAAGGCGGCATGCCAGTTGGCATTGTTCACGCCCTTTGGGCAGGTTTGGCAATTGTATCGGTGACGTTAATCTCGCAATTGGTTTACCGCCAGCATATGGATACTAGCCTTTGGATTGGCATGGCACTTATCGCAGCGGGCGTGATGGTGATAAACTTCTCTCACGGACACGCACACTAAACCATAAGGCAGCGGATTGTCAGATAGCCAAAAGCCCTCTCTCGCACTGTTTGATTTTGATGGCACCATCACCGATGAGGATATGTTTAGCGCCTTCCTCCACTATTCTGTTTTTGGCCTGCGCAAGTGGGTCGGAAACGTTGTGATTCTGCCGTTCTATGCACTCTACAAGGCAGGCGTCATTCCTGCTAAGCGAATGCGCCCTATCGCCAGTTTCATCACCTTTGCAGGAAGAAGAACGCGAGACGTTGAAGCGTTAGGAGCTCAGTTTGCAAAAGAGGTGATTACAAAACACATTCGCCCAGAAGCCCAAACGAAACTGGAATGGCACCAAGCGCGAGGCGACACCATTGTCGTTGTCTCAGCGTCACTTAACGCCTACTTAAAACCATGGAGCCAAACGCACGGCTACCAATTACTTTGTAGTGAGTTACTCGACGAAAGTGAACACATTAGTGGTCGTTACCAAAGTGGCGATTGCAGTTTGGAAAGAAAGGTCGAACGTGTTCAACGTGGTTATGACTTGAGCCAATACGAAACGATTTACGCTTACGGCGACACCCACGAAGACATTCCGATGCTCAAACTAGCCAGCCATGCGATGATGAATTGGCAACCATGGCAAAGCGAAAACAGCCTGAATTAAAACAGAAAACCCTTCTCAATTGAGAAGGGTTTTACGTATTTGAAACGAGTGAAACTTAACGCCAAACACCCCATTCACCTGTGGTTCCCGGCTCTTCGCCAGTTGTCCACCACTGCGCAGTCCATTCACGACCATTGTGCGTCACGACATCACCTTGGTTGTACACTGCATCTTTGCTCCAAAGGTTGGTCGGCTCAACTGGTGGCGTGGTATCACCTTTAATCAATGACAACGCGTAGCTAAAGTTAGCATTCGGAGCCAACACTTGGTTTGCGTAGATGTTGTTGGTATCGAACATGTAGTGCTTCATTGCTTCGTGCCAAATCCCCACGTACCAATCGCCCGTTTGCTGCGAGTTAAATTGGTCGGCTAACTCCGCTGCCCACGTTGTCGTGTTGTTTGCACTGATTGCTAGTGACAGATCAACGATCTCAGTGCCCGTTGCATTAAACGTGCGGAAGCGTACCGTGTCTCCAGCTTCTACCGGACCAAAGCCTTGTGGGACAAAGTAGCCCAGAGCGGTCAGGTTGTTTGCTGGATCTGTTGGGTCAACCGGATCGGTAGGAGGCGTTGTACCATTGCCGTTTAAGGTAATGTCACTACAGTTGTAGAAACCCTCACCTGCCACATCAATACGCTGCCAACGAGTATAAAGAATCGCATCACCTGAACGATCAGCTGGGAAGGTTACCTGCATACGGTAGCGCTTTTCTGCATCCACATACACATCGCCAGCAGTATCAATCAGCTCTAAATCGTCCCAAGTCAGTGGCTGAGTATCGTCATAAGTGGGTTTAGACAGATAAAACTCCCAGTAAGACGGGTTATGTGGCGCTTTGCCAAAGAACACCAATTCGATTTGGTTATTCGCATCTGGTATGACGTTAGTGCGCTGCCAATTTGGCGATGGGATATTCAAACCTTTTTTAGCTGCATCGCCCGCTGAACAAAGTTCGCCATCACGCACAATGGCCTTCACATGTGCCATGTCACGGTAGTTCGGTACGTTTGCAGCAATCTCACTACGTTGCACGAAAGGGTAAGCACCCGATTCGTCATAGGCTGCCTGACACGCCTGGTTTGGAATTTCATTAGTCCAAAAACCGCCGTCTAAATAACAGGTGTTTTGGCGAGCGCTAGGAAACTCGACCCAGCCGTGAGCACTGACATTAAAAGAGCTTAAAGCCGCAAGTGCGCCCAAGCTTGCAAGAGGAAGGGTTACGTATGATTTCATCATTCATCCTTAAATTTTCTGACCCGCTGCTCGCGAACCGGGCAGCGACGTAGAAAAACTAGCAGGATGCGATTATTTAGAAGGTGAGAATAAATGCTGGAATTGTCAGATTGCAGACTGCTTTCCAGCATTTTATGTGGACTATGCTCATACTCGACTGACTCTTTCGAGTCACTTCAAATTGATGTGCTACAAAATCGAGGGAGAAGGATTAACGCTCGTCCTTTGGCGTGTCCATCACCACCATGGTTGTAATGGCTTTAACGTGTTCACATTCCCCAAGAACATCGGCATGAAACGCTTTGTACGCCGCAAGATCTTGAGTTTCGACTCTTAATAAGTATTCATTTGAACCCGTAATATTGTGGCACTCGACAACTTGGTCGACAAATCGAACGTGCTCTTCAAAGCCTAGTTGTGCGTGTTTGGAATGCGATGCCAAGCCTATCGACACATAAGCGACAAAACCGACGCCCATTTGCTGATTATCCAGCACCGCTCGATAACCTTTGATCACGCCTTTACGCTCCAAATCTTGCACTCGACGCAAGGTCGCGGATGGCGATAATCCAACTCGTTCAGACAGCTCCACATTGGAGATTCTTCCGTCTGATTTCAGCGCTTGCAATATTCTTTCGTCAAATCTATCCATGATGCTCTTTTGTTGTTTAGCGAGTGAGTATTTGTCAAATAAAAGCACAAAATTGATGGCGCTTCTACCTATCATTGTTCTCGACCGGTCAGAAAACGTAATCCCTTGCCTGGTGATTCGCAGGCAAAACAGAAATGCAGGAACACATTATGGAATACCATCAACTTGGTGCGTTGGCACTGTTTGCGTTTGTCTCGACCTTCACTCCGGGACCGAACAACATCATGCTTATGACGTCTGGTGCTAACGTCGGCTTTAAGCGCACTATCCCACACATGTTAGGCATCACGCTGGGTTTCGCTGCGATGCTGATTTTGGTTGGCATTGGTCTTATGGGCTTGTTTCATGCGTATCCGATCACGCATAGCGTCCTTAAGATAATGAGCCTGACTTACTTGTTGTACCTCACGTACAAAATAGCAACCAGCAGCAAGACAGAAGTCAAAGATGATTACCGACCAATGAGCTTTTTGGGAGCAGTGGCGTTTCAATGGGTGAATCCTAAAGGCTGGTCCATGGCACTCACTGCCATCACCGTATACAGCAGCGGCGGATCTTGGCTAGAACTGGCTTTTATCGCCGGCATCTTCTGCTTAGCAAACCTGCCTTCTGTGACTTTTTGGACGGCGGCAGGCATGCAACTTCAACGTTGGTTGACCACGTCTAAACGCGTAAAAGGCTTCAACTATGGCATGGCGGCGCTTCTGCTTTTGTCGACTATCCCAATGATATAAATGACAAAACAATGAAAGATAAGTGTGACTTATGCCAAGTTTTAGCTAGTCCTTTGTTCGGTAAGTACAAATAATCGCCACTTCCACGGATGGATTGGGTCATAGTAGCAACAGCAGTGACTAAAACATGAAAACTTAATAAGCATCCGCCTGATCTAATTTAGCGATTAGGCGCACTTCGTCACTGCTTTGTCGCGGCGCTGTATTTTGCCGCGACAATCGATTCACTCTGACCGACAAGCACGATGCTGACAGGTCTGTCACACAAGGAGCGTTACACAATGCGTACTCGCAAGCTCATTCTTGCTACCGCTTTTGGCTTACTCGTTTCGGGTTGTAGCCAAACCTCGACCACCACGACCGCAGAGGTCATTCCGCCAGAATATCCGGTGGAATATTTCTTCCGTAATTCAGAAGTATCGAGCTACCAAATCTCCCCAGCTGGCGATTACATTTCGATGATGAAACCGTGGCAAGATCGTAAAAACGTCTTTGTTCATCCCGTGGGCAAAGCCGATCAAGTCAAGCGCATCACATCCATTGCCGATCGCGACATCGCTTATTACTACTGGGTTGGCGATGACACCATCATCTACTCTCGCGATACAGGTGGTGATGAAAACTTCTACCTCGTTACGGTAAACGTAAAAACGGGCGAAGAGAAAACCATCACACCAACGTCCGGTGTCGTGGCTTATGTTATCGACACCTTAGAAAGCCAGCCTGACGACATTCTTATCACGACTAACGAACGTAACCGCCAAGTATTTGATGTTTATCGTCATAACTTGAAAACCGGTGAAAACACGCTGGTTGCGCAAAACCCAGGCAACGTGCGTTACTGGGGTACGGACCACGATGGTAACATTCGCGTGATTTCGACGTCAGACGGCGTAAACACCGCAGTCCTCTATCGTGACACTGTGGATGAAGAGTTCCGCCCATTGAAGAATCTCACCTTCAAAGAAGACTTCTCGCCAATCTCGTTCACACCAGACAACAAGAACTTGTACGTTGCTTCTCGTATTACCCGCGATAAATCCGCGATCATTGAATACGATGTGGAAGCAAACAAAGAAGTGCGCGAGATCTTCTCTCATCCAGAAGTGGACGTTACGAATGCGAGCTACTCAAACGCACTTAACAAGCTCACGACGATCTCTTATGTAACGGACAAGCGTCAGTACCATTTCCTTGATAAAGGTTATGAAGAGACTTTTGAGCGTCTGCAAGAAAAGCTTCCGGGCGTTGAAATCTCGGTGAACAACACGACTCGCGACGAGAGAAAAATGATTGTCGTGACCTACAGCGACACCGACCGTCCAAATTACTACTACTACGATCGCGATTCAGACCAACTTGAAAAGTTAGCTGCAAACGCACCTTGGCATAAACCAGAAGACATGGCGGAGATGAAGCCAATCACTTATACCGCTCGTGATGGCTTAACCATTCATGGTTATCTGACGCTGCCAAAAGGTCGTGAAGCCAAAGACTTACCACTATTGGTCTTGCCACACGGCGGTCCTTGGGCGCGTGACCATTGGGGCTTCCAACCAGAAGTTCAGCTGTTTGCCAACCGTGGTATCGCGGTACTGCAAATGAACTTCCGTGGCTCAACGGGTTATGGCCGTGAGTTTTGGGAGAAGTCGTTCAAGCAATGGGGTCAGTCGATGCAAGACGACATCACGGACGGCGTAAAATGGGCGATTGACCAAGGTTACGCACAAGATGGCGAAGTGTGTATCTACGGCGCATCTTATGGTGGTTACGCGACATTGGCTGGTGTGACGTTTACGCCAGACCTGTACAAATGTGGCATCGACTACGTTGGCGTGTCTAACCTGTTCACCTTCATGGATTCTATCCCACCATACTGGGCACCTTTCCTAGCCATGCTGCATGAGCAAGTGGGCAATCCGGAAGATCCAGAAGATGCGAAGATGATGAAGGCCTATTCACCAGTGTTCCACGTAGACCAAATCAAAGCACCACTGTTGGTTCTGCAAGGCGCGAAAGACCCACGAGTGGTGAAGAGTGAATCTGACCAAATCGTTAATGCGCTGCGCGACCGCGGCGTTGAAGTGGAGTACATCGTTAAGGAGAACGAAGGTCACGGCTTCCGTTCACTAGAAAACCGTCTCGATGGTTACCAAGCGATGGATCGATTCCTGAAGACGCATTTGTTAGAACAAACGCAGTAAACAAACTCCATTCTTCTATTAAGGGCACTTCGGTGCCCTTTTTTATTGTCCCATCACTATCTTATAAAGCGGGATGACGAAGTGTTCATTTGAGCGAGGCATACCGAAATTAAATCGCCGATTCTCAGATCAGAGTGTAAATTTAGATAAAGACACTATCTGCTTTATTGAGATGCTGCTAATCTTAGATGAGAAAGAGAATAGTTATCAAATGTAGTGAAATGTGAATTAAAATGAAAAAGAAACCACAACCAAAAAGCCTCGTTGTCATCAACACACAAGCCGTCACACCAAACATGCAGCGCATTACCCTGCAAGGTGACGCGCTAGGCAACTTCCCACAAGATTGCGAAGGCAGCTACATCAAGCTGTTATTCAACGAAACCGGCGGCACCGATATTCAAGGCTTCTCAGAAGACAACCGCCCTGTCATGCGTACTTACACCATTCGTCGCTTCGACCCGCAAGCATGCACGATTGAAGTCGATTTCGTACGTCACATCACCAAAGACCTACAATGTGGCTTTGCCGCACGTTGGGCAATGTCAGCCAAAGAAGGCGACACCATTAACATCGCTGGCCCTGGCAGCATCTCGAACCTAAATACAGAAGCTGATTGGTTCTTTATGGCGGCGGACATGACTGCACTGCCAGCGCTGTCTGCAAAGATTCGCACTCTGTCAGAGGACGCAACAGGCTATGCGGTGATCAGTGTAATCTCTGAAGCGGATATCCAAGCTCTCGAAGCACCAGCAGGTATGGAAATCCATTGGATCACCGAGCAATCACTCGAAGATAAAGTTCGCTCGCTAGAATGGAAAGCAGGTGAAGCAGCAGTGTGGTGTGCTTGTGAGTTCGACTCGATGCGCGCGCTACGCCAATACTTCCGTAACGAAAAAGAAGTGGAACGTGAAAACCTTTACCTCAGCAGTTACTGGAAACAAGGCGTATCAGAAGATGGCCACAAGGTCATCAAGCGCGAAGATGCTGAGTTAAACGAGCAGTAAATGTAACTTTATATTACTTTTACTATAGATAACGCTGAGTTTTTTGGTCGAAAGCTCAGCGTTTATTTGTTTATATCTTATAAATATCAATAAATTACAACCAAACTCATTTCTTCTCTCTAAAAACTCCACTTCAATCACTATAACAAATCCATATAGAGTCTATCTTTTAACCTCGTTAAGCTGTCGATAATCTACCCACCATAACGACGAGGCAAGCATGAACACCGATAAAGTAAAAGCCTTTGTAAATGCCGCTGAGCTTGGCTCCTTTTCTGCCGCAGCACGAAAACAAGGTAAAGCGCAGTCTTGGATTAGCAATGCCGTCAGTGATTTAGAGATCGATTTATCGGTCGAGTTATTCTCACGCGATGGTTATAAACCAAAGCTCACCGCAGAAGGCGAAAATTTGCTCGGTTATGCCAAAAGTATGCTCACAGCAGAGAGTAAGTTTTTGCGCCACGCAGAGCACTTGGCTCAAGGTGTTGAGGATAAAGTCGTGGTCGCCATTGATGACTGGTTAGTGGATGACAAGATGCGACAAATCATCATTGGGTTTCAACAGCAGTTTCCTCAAGTGGAATTGGTGCTCCATAAGCGGCCAACTCAAGATGTGGTTGCCATGATAGAAGCTGATGAGGTCGATCTAGCATTAATTCTCGGACGACATTTTTTTGATAGCACGGTACATCTGCAAACGATCGATTATCTAAAAACTTGTTTTATTTGCGCTCCTAGCAACCCAATGCGAAATAAACTAGTTGTACCGAGCGATGTGGTCGGTACAACTCAAATTACGCGCAGTAGCGTATTCGATCGGGAGAACCGCTTCGTTGATCTCGATAATGTGAACAAAATTCGTATTGACGATCTGGAAACAACGATCGAACTCGTTAGGCGAGATGTCGGATGGTCTGTCATCCCATGCAAATACGCGACACAGTATCAAGACAAAATAGTGATCGTCGAAACAAGCCTTGGTGATAAAGGGCATCAATTGCGAGTGGACATGATCACGTCAGAAATTCGAGCCAACGGTATTGCAACTGATTGGCTGAAAAAAACATTAATTAATGAATATGCATAAAGGCAGTTTTAGAAAATAGGAGGCAATATACGAATATAGATCAATCGTAAATCTGAAGTTTACTTTTTATTCTGTTTATATCCAAACGTCAGTTGGCTTAAATAATATTAGGAAAGGCATTAACCTTAATGTCAGGAATCACTCTTCTCTTTAAATAAAAAATAATAAAGAGAATAATGGAATAGTAATTGAGTGTTCTTATTTTCATCAAAACGAAATTATAATGACTAGGTAAAAATATGAAGAAAACTCTCTTGCTTGCGAGTATATTGCCACTTTTGGCTGCTTGTAATTCCTCAGACACAAGCGGTGATAATGACATTGATACTGGAATAAAGCCGATTCAACCAATCGAACCCGCTCCTCCAGTTCACCCTATAGAACCGGGTGAACCTGTTCACCCGATTGAACCCGAAACGCCGGTTGAGCCTGAAAACCCAATAGAGCCGATTAATTATAAAGAGGTTGCGGAGTTCTTTAAAACCGATGAAACTTTCGTTTACGACCTCTGCGAAACAGACTACATCCCCCACTTACCAACTAGCTACCAGTACGAACTGAGTTGTATCTGGGACCGAAAAATTGGTCAGTTTGATATCTATTATCAAGAAAGAAAAAATACGATTGGCCCAAATAAGGAGTCTTATTTAGAATCGGTTGTTTCTATTAATAAAGATTCAATAAAAAACGACCAGTTCTTGACAAAGTTCAATCTATATCACCCTTATAGTGCAAACTTAAAATACATTTCTTTTTATGCTCTTTCTTATTGGAGAGATGATCTAGGAGACGATCATAAGCAAAGTATTAATTTTGATTTTGAATTCATTGAAAACATGGCATACATAAAGATCTTTAACACAGAAAATGATAGGGCTATTTCTCGTACCATATTCCAAAATGCGAATGAAAAATCATTTGCTCTAGAAGCCGAATTCAATGTGGAATCAGGAAACTCTGGATACTATAGAAGAATTCACAATAAACAAATGCTCTCTCTCCTACACAAAGCGTTTGGTCGAGTTTCCTTGGAGAGTTAATCTACGAATCCTGCAAGTCCCCGCCTTTGCGAATCAATAACCCCTGATAAGCAAAGTGCTGGGGACACCTTTCTTAGCTCATGTTTTCAGCCAAGAAATCAATCAGTAAACGTACTTTTGGCGACAGGTTTCGGTTTTGTGGATATAGAGCCCAAATACCTTCACGATCGTCTCGGTAATCGGTTAATACTTCCACCAGCTCGCCATTATCTAACGCCTCTTGCACGTAGTAGTCCGGCAGCTGTACCAAACCTAAACCACGTTTTGCCGCATCGACCAACGCAAAGCCACTGTTGCATTTGATTCGGCCAGAAACACGTAAAGACTTCTCACGCTTTTGCTCTTTAAAGTGCCAATAATCAGCGGTACCGACCAAACACTGGTGATGGCTCAGCTCAGACAAGGTATGCGGTTCGCCAGAGCGATCTAAGTACGCAGGGCTAGCACACACGTAAAGCTGTCGAGATGACAAGCGCTTGGCAATCAAACTGGAGTCTTGCAAACGTCCGAGACGAATCGCCACATCGACGCCTTGCTCAATCAAATCTAACTTTTGGTTAGTCAGATTCAAATCCAGATTTACCTGCGGGTATTTCTCAATAAACTGGTGCAACAACGGCGCTAAGTTCATCTCACCGTAAGTCACAGGAGCGGTCACTTTGAGCAAGCCTTTCGGTTCTGCTTGCATTTGCGTTACCGCCAATTCTGCCAACTCCAAGCCTTCAACAAGGTGTTTACACTGCTGGTAATAGAGTTGCCCTGCCTCGGTTAGAGAGACTTTTCGTGTGGTACGGTGCAGCAACTTAACCGCTAAACGCTCTTCCAACGCTGACACGCGGCGGCTGATTTGCGCCACCGATGTTTTCAACTTGTTGGCTGCGCCCGTGAAGCTGTTGGTTTCTGCGACAGCGACAAACTCGCTCACGCCTTCCCAATTCGCCATGAATGTGGTTCCTGTGGAATTCTATGTATTGCGTATTCTCACACAAAGTTTCATGTGGAGAAAACCTGTTTAAAAAGGATAGCCGACTAAATGGACCGTCTGTTGTGGCCAAATGATGTTCAGCGAACACACCATAGTGTCGCTCGTGCTAACCCATTTATTGGGCTGAACTTTCATGTGTAAGTTGTTGATCGGTTGATAGCCGCTGGACTGGTAGACATGGGTACGGCCAAACAATACCGAGAACGCATCGCCTCGCTCCAAAGCATCCTGATGTACCGCCTTGAGCAGTAACTTCACCAACCCTTGTCCTCGTGAATCGGGCTGTACACATACTTCGGCAATACCACTTATTGGGAAAGATTGGTCATCAATCATCACTTGTTTTTCATGGACCGCAACATGGGCCGCAAGGGTGTCTCCGTCCCAAATGAGGTAACGGTGGCGAGGCATTTCATTGAAGTATCGTTGAGTTTGGAAGATTTTGTCTTGCTCCTTGGTGAAGCAAGTGGAGAGCAAACTTCTTAGCTTTGCGTCGAGTTCTTGTGTGACTTCATCATCAAGTATGTATTCAAAGCGCATGATTTACCTCATTTATTTCTCATGGTTAAAGGTAAACCTTTGAAAAGCCACTTACTGAGAGACAGCGCAAATAAAAAAGCGCAGACTGATCTGCGCTTTCCATATTTTAGATAAGGGTGCTATTCGCTTTTGAGAATATCGCGCTTAACTTCACCTTTAAGATCAATCAGCGTTTGCTGCTCAGTATCAATCAAGAAGTGATCGCTCGCTTGTCCAGTCGCGAACTTCTCAAGAATCACAAACAGGCTACCAAAGCGTGAGCGGAACACTTCGCCAACCGAGTATTCACCTAAGTCACCAAGCTCAGAATCGACCGTTCCGGCGAACTCAGATAACTCTCGACTTAACAGCTCATATTGCAGCAATTGCGCTTCTTCAATGTCACGGAACGCCAGTTCATCGGCATTGCGCAGACGGTAAAAATCCGTTGCTAGCTCTTCACCATTCCATGCGGCAAAGTCCGTCAATGTAAAACCGCCTTCTTGAGCAATGGCTTCTGCTTGTTGCGACGCGGCTTGCCAGTCTTTCTGGAACTGTTCGTAATCAACAACAGCGTTCTCGTTACAGTTGACGATGTCATAGCCGAGCTCTTTCGCTAGCTGGCACACGGTAAATTCCGTCGAAAGCTGAGACATTATCAGCATGTCGTCGCCATCCATGTGCATGATCATTTCACGCATTTCTAACGGCCAATCACTCGGTAGGAAGCGCAAGCGCGTCAACTCTCGAATGTGCCAATCTGTCAGGGCGTAGTAGCTATCGGCTTCAAGAATCTCTTTGTTCCAGATGCTCGCCTTTGCAGTTTCATCATCACCTGCTTGTTCAGTCAGGTGTTCATGCTCGCGTGCATAGTGTTCAAACAATTCGTTGTAGCCAGCCACTTTATCGATCACGACCGTTTCTACTTCAACTTGGTGATCAGGACGAATGTTCAGGAGCTTGTAAGCCGGAATGTACCCCGCCAGAGAAGGCGCCTGAATGTTGAACAGCGTGTGTTGCACACCGTCAATCACATAGCTCTTCTTGCCGGTATCATTGAAGTGCATGTGGCCACCAACGTGAATGCTCAAACCCGTCGCAGCCAATGCTTTGCTGGTGTCGTCGTTTGGTTCGCGAGAAAGTTGATGACTGCCTTCACCAAACAGGTCTTCGATGTCTTCTGAGGCACCGTTGTAGAAATCGGTCATTGGAAAATGGCTGAATGACACCAAGGTTTTATTCTGCTCTTTCGCCGCTTTCACCACATCGCTGATCCACTCGATAACGTGCTGCTTGTGGGTCAACATCATGTTGTAGCCTGCGCTGCTAGAGCCATCAAAATCCTCACCATTGACCGAACCATCTGGCAAGGTGTCTTTTGGTTTGTATACGTTAGCATCGATGGCCAACAACCATAAGCCTTTCACTGGCTCTACCAAGTAGCTGGTATCTGGCACCACCGCACAGTTGGTGTAGCCGTCTTGTTTGTACTCACCGCCCGTCCCTTGGTGGCAAATCTCGAACATACGCTTGTCGTAAGTCGCTTCTTCTGAAGCAAGTTCATACGAGTAGTTGTTGCGGGCTTCGTCGCTGCTGTAAGGTGTTTCGAAGTACAGGTACTCTTCTTGTGGGTAGAAACCGTGCGTGCCAAGGATATCCATGATCTCCTTGTAGCCCCACTCTTTCACTTCTTCCGTACAGATGGTGTCTAGGTTGCCATCTTCACCCGGAATCGTGCCCCATTCCCCTTCATAATCAACACACTCATCTTTACCACGGCTGAAAATGCGTTGTTTCTTGCCGTCTTCACCAAGGTAATCCGATTTGCCAGCGGCGACGGTAAATGGCTTGCCCGGATCGTGGTTACCCGGCGCTGCGAAAAACTCAAGTCCATATGTTTCACGATAGTGGTCGAAGATTTTGACCAAACCACGCATGTGCACAGGCTGGCCGTCATCACTGAAATCGCCCGGTAGCGCAACATACTTAATGCCGCGCTCTACCACGTCATCCAAAGCCGCGATCATTGCGAAGTAGTTTTCATTGAACAGACGAGTCGATTCCATCTGCGATTGCATGGTACGAATCGTCGCGTACTTACCGCTTGAGTTGGTATACAAACCTTGGAAAGAGCCGTCTTGGAAATCACCATACACATCGTGGAAGTGGATATCTGGCATAAAGGCCACTTGGACTGGCGCTTCAAGTTCTGGGGTGTCACTGCTAGAAGAGTCTGAATTACAGCCAACTAGCGTAGCGGCAATCAGACCAGAGAGTACGGTCAATGTACTGCGTTTCATTTTTCTCATCCCGATAAAAGAGCAATAATTTTGAAATCGGGCGAGGAGCTTAGGTAGAAAAAATGACAATTAGGTTGCGACTTTCTTACAACTTATCGTAAGCCGTTCTGTTCTGTGACCTTCGTTCACACTCTTTTTAATCAATAACTTAAACCAATAAGCAGCTTGGAGTAGACCAATTTAAACCCATTGATGCTCACTATATTTTTCGCCAAGCATCAATGGTTAAGTCATTCAGAATGGTTATAGCTGAGGCAGTGGTTTCAGGTCTTGATACTCGGCATTCAGCTCAATACCAAAGTGCTCTTTCAGTGCTGATAGGTAGCTTTGCCCTTCTGCCAGTTCTTGCTCAATCACTTCATTATTCAAGCGGTGCTTTAACGTGTGGTTCGCCAACGTGATGATTCCCAACTCGGTCGCTAGCGTGGCAACACGACTGGACGTAAAGCGGGAATGAGGTGATGTTGACGCATAATGGTTTCCACACACAATGTCGCCATCAAACACATGTTCAAAGTCCAAGCTGTACATATCAATCCACTGGTTTGCATCATCATAAGACTGAATTTGTAGCATGTAGCCAACACGCTCATCCTCAACAAAGCGGAATGTTTGCAGATCGGTATGAATAGGTTGATTAGTCACAAAAGGCAGCGGTGCGCGTGGTGTATTTGAGCCAAAGCCTGCATCGACAATCCACTTTTCATCCCCCAGCGTCACCAAAGTGAACTGATGGGTTCTGCCTGAAGGAGTGCCAGATAAGTGTACGCGGCCTAACAGTGGTCTTGCTTCAAAGCCGACCTGTTTGAGCACTCTTAGCAGCAGACCGTTCAATTCAAAACAGTAACCGCCGCGCTCGTGGTAAACCAGCTTGTCGATGATGTCTTGTTCAGACGTCGAAATGCCTTTACCCAATGCGATATCAAAGTTCTCAAACGGCAAACGGCGATGCTGCGCATTATGCAGTACAAAAAGGGTATCCACGCTGACGTCCAATTGCTGCGTTACGCCAATCTTGTTTAAGTAAGCCTGTAAATCTGTGTTGTTCATTCTGATCCTAAATCGATGTTTCTTCGCAATGGCCGACACAATAAAACCTCAACCAAGCTTGAGGTCAAACCCCAAAACGAATTTTCTCGTCCTTACTTTGTTTTTCTTCAACTTACCCTGTTTCGCTCGCATAAGTCATTGCGCCTTTTGGTTGATTATTACGTATGCGTAAAAATCATTTTCAATTTAACCGGATTATCATTTTTCGTGAAACACCTAAAATGGGCACCAACAAAACGACGCAGCGCAGTGAGCAAACCTCAACTACGCTTATGACGTCACTCCATATACTGAGAATATAAAGGAAACATCCAATGTCGCTTGAAATCAAACCTGGTCAAACTCACATTAAATCAAAAGCAATGGTTGCATGGGCTGCTGGCGAGCCACTTAAAATGGAAGAAGTTGATGTACAACTTCCAAAAGCGGGCGAAGTGCTAGTACGCATCGTAGCAACTGGTGTTTGTCACACTGACGCATTCACACTATCAGGTGACGATCCAGAAGGTATCTTCCCTTCAATCCTTGGTCACGAAGGTGGCGGTATCGTTGAAATGGTTGGCGAAGGCGTAACAAGCGTTGAAGTTGGCGACCACGTTATCCCACTTTACACAGCTGAATGTGGTGAATGTAAGTTCTGTAAATCTGGCAAAACTAACCTATGTCAGGCAGTTCGTGAAACTCAAGGTAAAGGTCTAATGCCAGATGGCACAAGCCGTTTCTCTATCAACGGTGAGACTATTTTCCACTACATGGGTTGTTCTACTTTCTCTGAGTACACGGTTCTTCCAGAAATCTCACTAGCGAAAGTAAACAAAGAAGCACCACTTGAAGAAGTTTGTCTTCTAGGCTGTGGCGTAACCACTGGTATGGGTGCGGTACTAAACACAGCTAAAGTTGAAAAAGGCGACACAGTTGCTGTATTCGGTCTAGGCGGTATCGGTCTTTCTGCAATCATCGGTGCTCGTATGGCTGGTGCAAGCCGCATCATCGGTGTAGACATCAACGAAAGCAAATTCGACCTAGCGAAACAACTTGGTGCTACTGACGTAATCAACCCAATGAAATTCGACAAGCCAATTCAAGAAGTGATTGTTGAAATGACTGACGGTGGTGTTGACTACTCATTCGAGTGTATCGGTAACGTAAACGTGATGCGTCAAGCACTTGAGTGTTGTCACAAAGGTTGGGGTGAGTCAGTAATCATTGGTGTTGCTGGTGCAGGTCAAGAGATCTCAACTCGTCCATTCCAACTAGTAACTGGTCGCGTATGGCGTGGTTCTGCTTTCGGTGGTGTTAAAGGCCGCTCTGAGCTTCCAGAAATCGTGAACCGTTACATGGCTGGTGAGTTCGGTCTACAAGAATTCATCACGCACACTATGGGTCTGCAAGACGTGAACGAAGCGTTCGAATTGATGCACAAAGGTGAATCTATCCGTACTGTTCTTCACATGGATAAATAATCCAAGATAACAGCTCACGTAATGTGACTGATATTTGAAAATTTGAAATAGGCGCTCTTCTCACTGGATATACTCTCCTTTGAGAAGAGAGCCATCCGCTGTCTTTAACGGTCTTGTCCGCCGTTAAAAATCATTGTTTTATCGAGAGATTATTCATGACCATTGAAAGCCTAAGCCAAGCCAAAGTATTCGGTGGTTGGCATAAACAGTACACACACGAATCTCGCGCTTTGAACTGCAACATGCGCTTCGCGATCTTCTTGCCACCAAACGCAACCAAATCAAACCCAGTGCCTGTGGTTTACTGGTTGTCTGGCTTGACGTGTACCGATGAGAACTTCATGCAGAAAGCAGGCGCGTTTCGCATGGCGGCTGAGTTAGGTATCGCCATTGTGGCACCGGATACCAGCCCACGTGGTGACGACGTTGCAGACGACGAAAACTACGATTTGGGTAAAGGTGCTGGTTTCTACCTAAACGCGACTCAAGAGCCATGGTCGCGTCACTACCACATGTACGATTACATCACCCAAGAACTGCCAGCGATCATCGAAAGTAACTTCCCAGTCTCTGACGTGAAGTCGATTTCGGGTCACAGCATGGGTGGTCACGGGGCGATCACCATTGGTCTGAAAAATTCAGATCAGTACCGTTCAATTTCAGCATTCAGCCCAATCAGTAACCCAATGCAATGCCCTTGGGGCCAAAAAGCGTTTACCGCTTACTTAGGCACTGATATCGAGAGTTGGAAACAGTACGACGCTAGCGAGTTACTTAAGCAAGCAAAATCACCATTACCTATCCTAGTCGACCAAGGTGATGCTGATAACTTCCTTGCTGAGCAATTGAAGCCTGATGCGTTACTGGCGGCAGCGAAAGCCCACGATTCAGCAGTTGAACTGCGCATGCAGCCGGGATACGACCACAGCTACTTCTTTATCTCTAGCTTTATCGCTGATCACTTGAACTTCCACGCGAAGTACCTGTTTGCTTAACACCTGATTTAGGCTCGTTAAGCCAACGAGTGAGCACAGGAAACCAAACGGTTTAATAATCCTCTCTATACAAAGCCACCTATTTATTGGGTGGCTTTTTGTGTTTTAAAAACACTCACTTTCCCTTTACACAAGTCCCATTGCAATTTATCGAAATGACGTCTAACTTGTAATTGAACATCATTCAATTAACGCTAGCACTTTATGAAAAAACCAACGTCAGTCCTGCTAACCTCGACTTATTTCGGGTTGTTAGCGACCTCTCCTATTGCCGAGGCGATCAGCTTTTTCGATCCCATTGATGGGCAATTGGATATGGGTGAATACCTTGCTGAAAACGCCTACGGTTTTCTTCCCGTCCCGATCGTAATTACCGAACCTGCTGTCGGCTATGGTTTGGGGTTCACTGGCGTGTTTTTACATGAATCCGATGAGCAGCGGGAGAAAAGGCGCAAACTGGCGGAAACATCACTCGATGGTGGTGCCCAACTGTTAACGCCTGCGATCACCGCAGTGGGCGGCTTCGCGACTGAGAATGGAACTTGGATGGGGTTTGCTGGCCATCGCCGAACTTGGGCGCAAGACACGGTGCGTTACCTTGGTGGCATCGGTTATGGAGACTTCAACATGACCTTCTACCCGCAGTCCACATTGCCGGGGCTAGACGGCGTATTCAATGGACAAGGGTTAGATTTTGAGATTACTGGCGGCGGCATGCTCAACCATCTTCAATACCGCATTATTGATGCCCCGTTGTTTATCGGTGTGAAACAGCTCTATTTCGTTACCGACCAGAAAATCACGAACTCCCCTGTTGCAGATAAGCTGCTGCAAACCTTGACTAATACCTCTCCAACCACTTCTGGATTGGGCTTAACACTGGAATGGGACAGCCGAAATAACTTCTTTAGTCCAACACAAGGCTACAACTACAAAGCCGAATTCCTTTGGTACAACGATGCGTTTGGCAGTGATTACGAATACGAACAACTGGACGTAGAGGGCATCAATTATTGGGAATTAGCCGATGATTGGTCGTTGGCTCTGCGCGGACAATACAAGTCGCTTTATACTGACGAGCGCTTTTTACCGCCTGCGTCATACCCAGATATCGAACTGCGTGGTGTGGCAAGGAACCGATACCAAGGGGATGAAACACTCTCGGTAGAATCTCAATTGACCTATCAATGGAATACTCGTTGGTCGACCAACTTCTTCGGTGGCTTTGGTTACGCCTCAACAGAAGAGTCGCTATTTGAAAACGATGCCGAATACGCTTACGGCGTGGGCTTTCGTTACCTCATCGCCCGTCGTTATGGCTTGCAAGCAGGTATGGACTTCGCTTTCAGTGATGAGGATAACGCGGTCTATTTCCAAGTGGGTTCAGGCATCTAAACCCACTTGCCTCTCACCATAACAGCTGACAGCATCACGGTTATCTTCATCATGATTGATATTTAGGGTTCGCGCCGTATTGGTTCGAACCTTCTTCACTGTCTTGAATCAAAAAGTACAGCAGCACCAAAATACCAATGATTGGGACAAAGGCGATCAATGCCCACCAACCGGTTCGTCCTGAATCGTGCAAACGACGCACAGTGACGGCAATCGACGGGATCATGATAAACAGCGCATATATCACACCGAAGAAGCCAAAATTCTCCATTTGCATCACGCTGCCAATGACTCGGTCGATGATGCCCATCACCAAATTGATCAGCACATTGACTAACGTAAAGTACCAATACTCTTGGCGTCTCGCTCTACCACTAAAGTTGGTGTAATTGAGGATAACTTTATAGTACCAATCAAACATATCGACTCTCCTAATGAGATGAAAGTGTCGCGAAAGTTAGACAACGTGAAGCAAACTGCACACAAAATAAGCTAAATGATATATTCATCCAATAGTTGTATTTTTAACTCTGTCATTAACCTTGACGTATATTCAACCAACGGTTACTTTTCACCCATAACGTATTATATAAATCCATCAAGTTGGCTCTATTATTAATAAATATATAACCGAAATTTCAGCGGATCGGTTCGTTAACGCGATCCAACCGGAATGAGGGCAATAAATTCAAAGGGCACAAGATGAGAAAAACAATGGCGCTCGCTTTGCTTTTGTTTGCACCGACACTTTTTGCAAACACGATACAGTTTAGCAGTCCTGAAAGTTCCAATGTCGTTGTGGCACTAAAAGACCTAGAGTCACTGCCGCAAACTACCTACATCACAGAACTACCTTGGCTAGAAACACCTGCCGAGTTTGACGGCGTTAAACTGAGTACACTGCTGCAACATACGTTTGGCAACATTCCTCAGCATGTCGAAGTTCGTGCGCTCAACGACTACCACTCTGACCTATCTCGCGAAGACATTCTTCGTTATCAGCCGATCGTGGCATACAAACAAAACCATAATTACATCAAAATCAGAAACAAAGGTCCGTACTGGCTGATTTACTCAATGAGTGAACACCCAGAGCTTGATAACGCGCAATACCACTCTCAAATGGTTTGGCAAATCAACAGGATAAGTGCGAAAGAAGATCAATAATGAAGGCGAAACCCAAAACCCCGAAGCAGGGGCCCTTTTCAACCAAGAGTAAGTTGATGTTGCTCGTGTTTGCATCGACACTACTGCTCGCAAACATCGTTTTATTAAAAGAAACCCGCGCGCTGACCAAAACCTACTCCGACCAACAAAACCAAGCGACTTGGTTCTTGTTCCATTTGTCCAAAGAGCTGTCCGAATTGGTGGGTGAAGCTCGTCGTTTGAACGAAAGCGTAATGAACATCGACGGCACCGAGTTGCAATATGAACTGGCATGGAGTCGTTTTGATCTGCTGATCAACAACAAAGAAGCGGATTCTTTCCTATCTCGTGAAGAAGTGCGGGTGTACTTCGTATCCTTGTTCGACAAGTTCCAACAACTCGAACCAATCTTAGTTGAAGCCAAAACCGGTAGCAGTATTGCCGCCGCCCAGTTTTATCGCGCCACTCAGAACTTGTATATGGAGATGATTGATTACGTCACTCAGAACTTCCGAGTCGCGAGCCCACTCTACAGACAACAACAAGAACGTGCTTACAACTTACTTCAAGCGCAGTACATCTTGTTGGGCATTTTCGTTCTCACCGTCGCGTTGATGACTTACTTCTACAAACGCGAGTCTAAGTTCCACAAAGAACTGGCCTTGAGCGACCCACTGACAAATCTTGCCAACCGCAGCGCACTGTTCATCGATTTACATCGCAGAGAAGAAACCGATACCCCATTCTCGCTCCTCCTGCTCGATCTGAACGGCTTTAAGAACATTAATGACACCTTGGGGCACCAAGCGGGTGATATCGCCTTAATCGAGGTTGCAGAGCGTCTGAGCAACATGGCGATGGATGACTTTAGTGTGTATCGCATGGGCGGTGATGAGTTTGCCGTACTCATCAATGCCACTGAGCAAAGCAAGATCGCCGAAGCGACGCACCACATCAACGTAGTGTTTGAAAAGCCGATTCTTGCCTCTGATAAAGAGAGCTCTTTGTCCACCAGCTTAGGGGTGGCAAGCTATCCGCAAGACGCCGACAACATTGACTTCCTGATCAATTTAGCGGATAAGCGCATGTACAAAATGAAATTCCAACGTTAAACGGATAACCATGATGAAAAACTTCATGCGAGCAGTGCTGTTACTGCTAGTGATCGCGATAGGTGTACTGGCTTGGGTGTTTATCCCATCTCACGAGACGGTGGGTGCACAAACTCTCGAAGAAGCGCTCAACGACAACTACACGCTGGTTGGCCATCGCATCCATTCGACAGACCCAGATGCCGGCAATATGTTTGGTTACTTCGTAGTGTATAAAGGCGCAAGCACGGATGATTTGGAGCCGTTTTTGGTGACTTCTGATCAGTTTATTCGCATGGAGCAAACCGGTGATAACACGCTAGCCCTCACTGTGAATGGTCGCATCTATCGCTACCATAACGACCTGTGGGTAGAGAACCCAGATGGCAAATTACAACATTGGTTTGTCAGCGCGACAGCAAAATACGTTCGCTAACTAAGTAGACGCATACTTAACTTCAGACACTTAGCTTCAGATACTTAACTTGAGATAAACAAAAGCCCCGCTCATTACGTAGCGGGGCTTTTTTATGTTCGAATCTGGCGAAGCAGAGATTAAAGCACTTTCTCTTTAATCACTTTCATTACGCCAGAGTCACGATTGCTTGGTGCTGAGAAGCGTGCGATTTTCTTCACCGCTTCGTGCGCGTTTTCCATCGCGTAAGAGTGCTCGCTCACTTGTAGCATCTCTAGGTCATTCAGGTAATCACCAAAGGTCATGGTTTCTTCCGGACCAAAGCCCATGGTTTCTTGAAGGTGTTTGATCGCCGCACCTTTAGACGCTTCTGCGTTCATCACGTCTAGCCAAATCTTCGCGCTCACCACAACTTGATGGCTGTGACCAAACTTCGCACTCATGGTTGGGAAAACCAACTCTTCAGAACCACCAAAGTGACAGATCGCAACCTTGATAAACTCATCGTCAACGGCCAGCAGATCTGGCACGTATTCACAGCGATGGTAGTACTTCTGGAACTCTTCCAACGCTTTAGGATCTTTAGTTTCAATATAAGCCGAACGCTTACCACACAGCACTAGATGCGTGCCTTCAATTTCACGCGCCGCTTGGATGATCGCATCAATTTCTGTTTTTGGAATGGTGCAGCTGTATAGCTCTTTATCTTGGTACATCACCAAGGTGCCGTTTTCCGCCACATAAATCATGCGGTCTTGGATCGGTGCAAACGTATCACGTAGGCTGTAGTACTGACGACCAGATGCCGCCGAGAACAGAATGCCCTTCTCTTCAAGCTGTAAAAACAGGTCAAAGAACTCAGGGTCTAGACGACCGTATTGGTCAAGCAAAGTGCCATCCATATCGGTGGCAATAAATTTGATGCTAGCTTGTGACATGACTTTAACTCAAAAGTGAAGCAGCACAGGTCACTCTGTGAATGAAAACAGGCTGCAAAAAAGAATCACGCTAAGGTACAGGATCTTGGATGAATCTCAAGCTGAAATAATAGTGCATCAATTGAGTTTCAGCTTGAGATATTAATAGGATTAAGCGATAGCTGAGGTGCTCTGCTTTGTCATGGGCTGAGGCATTGGTTTGGTCAGCCCCAGACTGTGAATGGTGCCAATCAGAAAATCGAGTTCGCGATAAATCTCAGCAACGGCTTCAAACTCCCCCGCTGGCTCGTCCAATTTTGGCTCAAACAGTGCTTTCCAATGCGAAATGGCGATATAGAGCTTTCCGTTCACTTGAGAAAGCGACAAGCTAGAGAACTCACTCTCACGACGAAAAGTCAGCACACGCTCGATCAATTCATCCGTCAGCAGTTGCTTTGCTGTGTCTAAATCGTCGCTGTACACCTCATACTGTTGGTCAAACTCTGGGTGACCCATTCGTACTCGTTTACCTATCTGAATCTTGAAGAAACTGTCCCACAGCTTTTCACGAAGCGTTGGCCCGTCATCACGGTCACTCAAAACAAAGGTGCAAATGTCTTCATTCATCGGAACGTCGATTTCGCAAAACAGCCCCGCAAAAAATACGTGATGCTTACTCGAGCTGTCGCTTCCTGAACTGATGAGCTTCGACGACTCTATCTCAGACATCACCACCTTCGCATCACCGATGGTGCCTGAAATGTAATCGTCACTCACAAAGCCATCACAACGGTCTAAATACAAACCGCTGCGCTCGAAGGTCTCTTTGGAAAGTTTACGATTTGGGTCCCAAGTGAGTGAGGGTTCAATATGCGCTAACAAGCTCTGCATGATGTGCTGCTTGTAGGTAGTGCGAAACTGATTGTGCTTTTGATTGAAGTACGCCCAACCGCCGATCATCAATGCCAAAAGAACAAACACCGTGGCAGAGGTGGCGAGGTCAAACACGACGGAGCCAAAGAAACCCAGAACAGCCAGACCTAGAAACTTGCGTCGACGCAGCGCTTCTAAACGCAAAGCTTCAAGAGGTTCGAGTTTGTGCCTTAAGTCATTTTCAAACAGCGTTTTAAGTTGATCGGTCGTCATCGCTTCCCTTTCATTTTTAGAGTTGAGTCCATTACCAACAATGGCAAGATGAATCGCCGCTACCGCTACAAGCGTCACTCGGAACGCAATCCAAAGAGCTGCATCCCATGTCCGTTACACAAGATGAGTCGTTGTTCTTACGCCTTTTTCGGTTACGGGAAGAATCCCCATTTTGCAGACGTTGATGCGCATCTCGACAGCGTTCGAATTGGTTTTGAACGCTGCTATAGCTAGAAAACACTCCCTTGCGTTGAATCATCTTACTGATGGCAGCAGAACAAGAATCCGTGCCGTAATACACCGCATGAGCGCAACGGAATCCTTTATATGGAGATAAATAGCGCTGATAAAATCGTATCAATGCCAACACCAGTTTAGACATGCTTTTCCTTTTGCATCTAATAAGTCATTCGAGAACCATGCTCTCAGTTATCAATCAAAACAGTACATCACTCAAATTAATCATTTCAAACGCAATCCTAATTTCTGCGCTCTAAGCGATAAAAATCATTGAGATAGGGAGCGATGGCAAGCCGACACAGCTAGCCTAGAAGCGCCTTCGAATAGCAATCACAGCCAAAACAGGTACAATCCGTGCTCGATTTTTATTTCTCGCGGACTCACTCTCATGCACTCGCCTGAACAATGCTTTACTCGATTTACTGCGGATATTTCCGGCTACGACTTGCCAGCGCAGTTTACGTTTCCGTTCTACTACACGCCTCACCCATTGTGTGTGTTGGCTGTCGAGCAATTGCAGCAGCACCTAATGACACAAACTGACTTCGAACACGATTTCGGTCTTGAGGATGAGCAAAACGGACGCGGTAAAATGTTCGGTGTTTTGCTAGTACGTAACCCGCAAGGTGAGCTTGGCTACTTCAGTGCTTTCTCTGGCAAGATTGCCGATCAAAACTTGCTTCCGGGTTTTGTTCCACCCGTATTCGACATGCTGACTGAAGAAGGCTTCTTCCGAGGTGAGACAGATGCCATCAATGCTGCGAACGCGGAATACAAAGCCTTTGCTGCCAACCCAGAATTGGCACAACTGAAAGCAGAAATCAAAGCCGACCGCGAAGCGTATCAGCAAGAAGAAAATGCCCATCGCCAAGTGATGATTGCTGGTCGTGCAGAACGCAAACAACAGCGCAAACAAGGCGAACAAACACTGAATCCAGAAGACTTAAAAACACTACTGGATGATTTAGGGAAACAAAGCGTAGCTGAGAAAAATGTGCTTAAGTACCTCAAACAGGCTTGGGACGAAAAGCTGGCAATCAAAGAAGCGCGCTTAACCGAGTTAGAGCAAAAACTGGCGGAACTTAAAGAGCAACGCAAAAACTTATCTAATGCTCTGCAGCACAAACTGCATAAGCAATACCGCTTCTTGGACAACCACAGCGCCGAGCGCGATTTGGTGGACATTTTTGCTCCTACCACCAATCCAGTACCACCAGCAGGCGCAGGTGAATGTGCAGCGCCGAAACTGCTTCAGTTCGCATACAAACATGGTTACCAGCCACTTGCCTTGGCGGAGTTTTGGTGGGGCGTATCGCCGAAGTCGGAAGTGCGTCAGCACAAGAAGTTCTACCCATCTTGCAACAGCAAATGCCAACCGATTTTGGGGCACATGCTGCAAGGCTTGGATGTGGAGCCAAACCCATTAGCAGAGAACTGGGCGGAAGATAAAGAACTGGAAATTCTCTTCCAAGACGAAGCCATGGTGATCGTCAACAAGCCTTCGGGCCTGCTTTCCGTTCCGGGGAAAACCATCAAGGATTCGGCGTACACACGCCTGCAAGCGATGTTCCCAGATGTCGAAGGGCCGTTCGTAATTCATCGCTTAGATATGGCGACGTCGGGAATTCTCGTATTTGCCTTAACCAAACGAGCAAACAAGAGCCTGCAAAAGCAGTTCATCACTCGCGGCGTACAGAAGCGCTACATGGCACTGCTAGAAGGTGTATTAACCGAGCCTGAAGGTGAAATCTCGCTACCGATGCGTGGCGATCCGGATGACCGTCCACGTCAGCTAGTATGCTTTGAACACGGTAAGCCTGCTGAAACTTACTGGCAGCTGATTGAAGTGAAAGACGGACGCAGCAAGGTGTACATGTACCCAAAAACAGGACGAACTCACCAACTGCGTGTACACAGTGCTCACCACATGGGTTTGAACATGGCGATGGTTGGCGACGGCTTATATGGCGAGAAAGCCAACCGTCTGCATTTGCATGCGGAGATGTTGGAGTTGGATCATCCGTACAGCAAAGAGCGTATGTGTTTCCAAGCAGAGTGTGAGTTTTAAAACAACTTATCAATGCAGAATAGATAGCAAAAAGGCACTGAATTTCAGTGCCTTTTTTACGTATAGACCTAGTAAGAGATTCCCGACTGCGCTCCTCCGTCGCTATCGGGAATGACGCGTTATAGAACAAGATTTCCAATCACCATAGCTAAACATCGTCATTCCAGAATCGAGGAACGAGATGTCTGGAATCTCGTTTTTTGTGAACAGAAGCTAGCTCACCTTAAACTTGGTCCATACTTGTGAGCGCCAGCGTCTTGCCATGATGATACCGCGTACCCATTCATCCAGAGCAATCGCCATCCACGCACCAATCACGCCGTAGCCCAAGTGAATGCCCAAGATGTAAGAGAACACCACACCCAAGCCCCACATGCTCAGAATACCCATCTGTACTGGGAACTTGATGTCACCAGCGCCTTTAAGTGCCGAGATGAAGATCAGGTTAAACACGCGGCCAGCTTCTAACACGATAGAACCCATCACCAATGCGCCCGCCAATGCCAAAATTTCTGGCTGATCGGTAAACACGCTCAAAATCTCTTCGTGGAATAGGTAAATCAAACACGTTGCCGCCGTTGATGCAGCAAAACCGACCAAGAAGTAGATCTGCACGCGTTTCAGAATGCTGCTTACCCAACCTTTACCGATGTAGTAACCCGTCTGGATTTGAGCCGCCTGACCGATTGCTAGCGCAAACGCGAAAGAGAAACGCGCGATGTTTTGCGCATAGGTAAACGCGGCTAGAGATGATGTACCCATTTGCACCACAAAGTAGACGATACAGATCTGCGCCATGTTGTATGACAGCACTTCACCCGCGTTCATGCCACCGATTTTTAGGATCTTCTTGAACACGTCTTTCGGCACTTGTTTGAGCTTAGACATTGGCAGTTCGATGCTGCTGCGTTTCAGAATCACGCCCAACAATAATGTACCAATGACTTGGCTCACGACTGTCGCCACTGCAACACCTTCAACGCCATACACAGGTAAACCAAACGGCTGATACAGCGCAATGTAGTTACCAATGATGTTGAACACGCCAGAGATTAAGTTAACCACCATTGGCGAGCGTGAATAACCGTGACTACGCAGAATCGTGGTAAAGACAATACCGATAGTAACGTTGAACGTCATCGCACCGCTGATCAGCAAGTATTCACGCGCGTACTGCTCAACTTGAGCTTCTAGCCCGTAATACGGCAAAAAGAACACCGCGCCAATCACGGCCAGCACACTCAAGAAAGCACCTACAATCACAGACAAAGCGATACTGGCAACACCGACATCAACGGAGTCTTTTTCACGCCCAGCACCATTGTATTGCGCGATCAAGATACCCGTGCCGCTGCTGACAAAGGTAGAAACGATGATCAGGAAAAACGTTAATTGTGTGATTACCCCAACCGCAGACACAGCTTTGTCTGAGTAACCACTCAACATGAATACGTCACTGGTTCCTAAAGCCGTCCGTAGCAAGATTTCGACAAGTATCGGCCAAGCCAATGCCACGATGGACATACGTTGGTTGATATTCTGGCTTTTAGGCATGTGTTTTGGACCTTTCCTACAACTAAAACTGCCCCACAGATAACTGTGAGGCAGTTCAAAAAATTAGATTTCTTAGAATTTGGCTATTTTGATAATTGTGCACTTAATCACCAAAATGCAGGCGCGAATTCTAGACGGAGTTTGGTCACAAATACAACAAGATTTCGTCGAGTTTCGGAAAATATTTTCTAATGGGTTTGGCGACTTATCTCAACTTGATTGACGGAACTTAGACACCGTTGATTGGCGGACAATCAGATCGATCGGCGGTAGACGCACTTCATGCCTTTCACCACTCAATAAATTGAGAATGGACTCGGCACAAATGGCTCCAACTTCTTCAATCGGCTGTCTCAGTGTGGTAAGCGCAGGCGTGAAATATTGTGAGGTCGGTAAGTCATCAAAGCCGATCACAGACACATCCTCTGGCACACGAATGCCGTGGTCATGCAGAGCCTTGATCGCCCCGTAAGCCGTTTGGTCATTGGCAGCAAATAACGCAGAGAAATGCACTTTAGATTCGAGCAACTCCACCGTTTTTTGATAGCCGGACTCACTGCTGAAATCGCCTTGTTTGACTAATTTTGGCATGACTTTAATGCCTGCCTCTTGCAAAGCGTTCTTGTAACCAACAAAGCGAGCTACCGCATCTGGTTGATTCAAAAGCCCTTTGATATGAGCGATGTTCACGTGACCTTGTTGCATCAAATGCAGCGTCGCCATGTATCCGCCCAATACATTATCTATATTTATGGATTTAACCTTATCCCCAATGACATTGTATCCAACCGCGACAACAGGAATTCGCTGGGCATATTCCAGAATCTGCTCTTCTGTCAAACTGCCCGTCACGATGATCACCCCATCCACATTACTTTTCGCTAAATACTCCAAAGCGTGTGATTCGAGTGTGCGCTGCCAGTGCCCGGTAGCAATCACCAATGAGTAGCCCTGCGCATTAAGCACCTTCTCCATATCGTTCAGGATTCGACTGGTGTGTGGACTCTCAGGATGTTGAATAAGCACGCCAATGGTCATCGAACGCGTGTTGGTACCCTGACCCATTTGATAATTTGGCTTATACCCCAGTGACTTGATCGCTTTTTCTATGTTTTGGCTTTTATCATCAGAGACAAAGGTCGTGCGATTGAGGAAACGTGATACGGTGCTTGGTGATACACCCGCCAACTTGGCAACATCATAGATGGATGCCGCTCTTTTTTTCTTTTTCATTGTAGGAATTTTCCCAGCAAGCTAATAACAAAAATATAAGTTGCAGCGGGGGACGCGACAACATTTTGATATGGGAAATGAGAGCTAGATAAGTCGCCAGTACGCAAGCGCGCACTGGCTTTCATATCGGGGATTTAGAATGTCGCGAGCGAGTTTTCACTCAGTGCATCAAATAGGTGAATTGCATCCAAATCCAAGTACAGAGTCAGCGTATCCACATCCACTTCTGCCGCTTGTGTTTCAACCATAAGCGGCTGACCTGCGATTTCTGTTTTCAGTAGGATACTTGCGCCCAAGAGCTCCTTGTCTTTGATTTTGACGGGGAACGGCAGCACACGGTCATGGTCGACCTGTTCGGCACGCAAGTGGATGTCGGTAGGGCGTACACCAAAGTGCAGCGCTAAATTCTTCGATGCGTGTGCTTTGAAACGCTCTGGCAGAGGAATACGAACATCGCCCAGTTCGACTTCCCAGTTGCCCTCTTCACCAATCAGCTTGGCGTCCAACATATTCATCGATGGGTTACCAATAAACTGCGCCACGAACTTGTTTGCCGGACGTTGGAACACTTCCGTTGGAGTGCCGACTTGAGCCACGTAACCGTCTTTAAGAATCACGATGCGATCCGCCAATGTCATCGCTTCAATCTGATCGTGGGTTACGTAAATCGTGGTGGTTTTCAGCTCGCGATGCAGCTGCTTGATCTCTTCACGCATCACGCCACGCAGTTTGGCATCTAGGTTCGATAGTGGTTCATCAAACAAGAACACCTTAGGCGTACGAACCATAGCACGTCCCATGGCAACACGTTGGCGTTGACCACCAGACAGCTCTTTTGGTTTGCGATCCAACAGTGCATCCAGCTCAAGCATTTTCGCCGCTTTACGCACTTCAACATCGATTTGGTCTTTTGGCATCCCTTTTAGCTTAAGAGCAAAAGCGATGTTCTCGTAAACCGTCATATGTGGGTAAAGCGCGTAGCTTTGGAACACCATGGCAAGGTCGCGGTCTTTGGCATCGATTTTGTTCATCAGCTTATCGCCAACGTAAATCTCACCGCCAGTGATGCTTTCCAAGCCCGCTAACATTCGTAGTGTAGTCGACTTACCGCAGCCCGATGGACCAAGGAAAACTACAAACTCGCCATCTTGCACCGTGAAGTCGAAGTGTTTCACTACCTCGACATCATCGTAAGATTTCTTGATGTTTTTGAATTCGACTTTTGCCATTACTGGTTCTCCTCTGCTCGGTCCAGCAGCATGTTACGGTAAGCAATTGCGCTCGCTTTTAGGGTGCGTTTTTGCGTTTGGTAATCCACGTGGACAATACCAAAGCGCTGCTTATAACCGTAGGCCCACTCGAAGTTATCCATTAGGCTCCAAGCGAAGTAACCATCCACATTCACACCTGCTTTAATCGCAGCATCCAAAGCAACTAGGTGCTGCTGGAAGTAACGCACGCGCTGCTCATCATTCACTTCGCCATCAATGCAATGGTCATCGCCTGCTGCGCCGTTTTCAGTGATGTAAAGTGGAGGCAGGTTCGGGTAACGGTCATTCAAACGCAGAAGCAAATCTGTCAGTGCTTGAGGATGAATTTCCCAACCAATGAATGTGTGCTCTTGTTCTGGTTGAGGTACCGTTTCAATATCGCCATGTTCGTTGTAGCGCACGACACAACGGGTGTAGAAGTTAATGCCGATAAAGTCCAAATCGGTCTGGATGATGTCGAGGTCGCCTTCCAGAATCATTGGCATGTTGTGCGATTGGCGCTCCAAGACAAGCTGCGGATATTCCCCTTTTAATACCGGATCCATAAACCAGTGGTAACCTTCCGCATCGCTGTATTCTGCCGCACCGATGTCTGCATCGCTATACGGATAAGCGGGTGTCGCGTTGAACACACAACCGTGCATCGCGTTTGGTGCGTTCTTGCGCATGTGTGGAATCGCCAGACCATGTGCCAACATCAAGTGGTGTGCAGACAAGAATCCTTCACGCTCGCCCTTAAGGCCAGGAGCATGTTCCCCCCAACGGTAGCCTAGATAAGCAGAGCAGAACGGTTCGTTCAATGTCGCGTATGAATCGATCTTATCACCGAAGTAAGCACTAACTACCTTCGCGTATTCCTCAAACTTGTAAGCCGTTTCTCGGTTTAGCCAACCGCCTTTGTCTTCTAGGTATTGCGGTAGATCCCAGTGGTAAAGCGTAACGAAAACCTTCAAACCACGAGCGTGACACTCATCGATGATTTGCTCGTAAAACTTCAAGCCTTCTTCATTCACTTTGCCATCTTCAGGAATGATGCGCGGCCACGCCATCGATAGACGGTAAGCGCCCACACCTAAGCCTTGAATCATCTCGATGTCTTGTTTCCACAAATGGAAGTGATCACATGCCACGTCGCCATTATCTGCGTTATCAACTGCGCCTGGCTTATTGCAAAACGTGTCCCAAATCGAAGGCGTACGACCACCTAGCTGAGCACCGCCCTCAATCTGATAAGAAGAGGTTGCGACACCAAATAAGAACTCTGGGCTACGTAATTTTGAATCTTGTGGTAGTTGGAATTTATTCATTGTTATAAAACCTTTTGTTTCGCTTAGCCCTTGACGGCACCAGAGGTCAAGCCGCTGATCATCTGTTTTGAGGCAAATAAGTAAGTAATCACTAACGGTAAAATGGAGATGGTGGTTCCGAGCATCACCGCTCCCCACGGCGTATTCGGAATGCCCTGCACACTTCGCAGTGCCTGCGTAATCACGTAGTTTTCTGGCGTTGTCAGTACCACGAGTGGCTGCATGAACATGTTCCAGAAGAAAACAAACTGCACGATTGCTAGGGTTGCGAGAGCCGGTTTCATCAGTGGCAATACCACGCTCCAGTAAGTTCTAAATTCACCCGCGCCATCGAGCTTCGCCGCTTCTAACAGCTCTTTCGGAATCGATGCCACTACGTGCTGACGCATCAAGAAGATGCCAAATGGCGTTGTCGTGAACGGTAACCAAACCGCAAGGTGGTTATCGAGCAAGCCGAGGAATTTCACGATCATGAAGTACGGGATCAAGCTCAGTACAGGTGGAATCATCATCGAGCCAACCAGCATGCCAAACAGCAAGTTTTTGCCCTTGAACTTGTACACCGCAAACGCGTAACCGCCCATGCTACAAAACAGCAGTGAAATCGTGGTGCCTAGGAAAGCAATGTAGATGGAGTTAAACATCGCCTGCCAAAACGGCATGATTTCCAGTAGCTTTGCATAGTTCACCGCGAGGCTGTCACCAATCGCAAAGCTGATGCCTGTGCCAAAGATTTCAGTACGGTCACGCGTCGATAGCAACGCTGACCAAATGAACGGGAATACGGTCATGATGGCAGACACCACCAACACAGTGCCGAGCATTACCATCAGTATCTTGGTAAAGATCTCGATGCTGCGGTCGCTTGGACGCCAACGCTGCGCCGCAGGTAAGGTAGTAGTGTTCATTTTATTGCTCCCCTAGACCTTTCTTACCGAAGAAGAAGAATTGAATTGCTGTACAGCCTGCAATCAAGGTAAACAGCAGCCATGAAATCGCTGACGCTGTGCCCATTTCTAACCATTCCCAACCCACTTTGTAGAGGTACATAGAGATGGTTAAACCAGACTGACCTGTACCACCCGTACCGCGCGTTAGGACGAAAGGTTCTTCGAACAACTGCAAGTTACCGATGATGGTCATGGTGACCGCAAAGAAGATGAATGGACGAATCATTGGCAGCGAAATGCTCCAGAATCGACGCCATGCGTTTGCACCATCCATACGAGCCGCTTCTAGGATGTCTTTAGGAATCGTCATCAAGCCCGTGGTGTAAAGCACGATGTTGAAACCGGTGTATTTCCAGAACACCATGATGGCGATAGAAGGCTTCACCATGGTGGCATCATCTAACCAACGGATTGGTTGGAAATCGTTAACCCAAGAGAATGCCCAACCAAAGAGCGTGCTGTCCGCCAGAGCCATTAAGCTTTGGTTGATGATCCCTGAGTTTGGTGAGTACATGTTGAAGAAGATAAGCGACGCTGCCACAGTAGAAGTGATAAACGGTAGGAAGTAAGCCGACGTTAACCAGTGACGGAAACGGTCACCCAAAGACACCAAAATGTAAGCCACAGGCAGGGCAACCAAGTGCTGCGCCACGCCAGATGTAATCGCTAGCCAAAGCGTGTTCTTCAGCGAACGCCACAGCCACGGGTCAGTCAGAGCGATGTGGTAGTTCTCTAGCCCGACGTAATCCATCGCGCCCAAGCCTTCGACTGGGTTCCACTCATGGAAAGAAAGAAAAATAGAAAACAGTAACGGGAAGATCCCGAAAACAGAAAAAATAATCAAAAACGGCAGTAGGAATCCATACGGTGTAAGCGCTTTCAAACTTAGACGAGAAAAAATACTCTCACGCTCTGATGTTTCCATAACCTTGCTCGCTGCATGATTCATAGTAACGACCTCTAATCAGGAGGGCACGTCGCCCTCCTTGCTTACCAAATGGCGAATTGCTTACAAATTACGGGTGCGACGCTTAATCATGCGTTCCGCTTCTTTCAATGCCGTTTCAATGTCTTTGCCTTCATCCAGCACTTCCATCAGTGCGTTTTCTAGGATGATAGAGCGTGCAACGTGGTCGCCTTTTGCTGGTGCCACTGGCTTGATGTTTTGTGCCACTTCAGCAAACAGTAGGCGCGCTTGCTGACCACCTAGGAATTCAATTTTCTCTTCGAACATTGGGTCGTCGTAGGTCGTGGTATTTGCAGGGAATGCAGCGATGGTTTCGAAGTGTTTAAGCTGAATATCACGCTTAGTTGTCATGTATTCGATCAGCTTCCAAGCTTCGTCTTGATGCTTAGATTGGGTTGGAATCGATAGGAATGAACCACCCCAGCTACCGTAAATACCATCAGGAAGGTTAGATACGCCCCAGCTGCCTGCAGTTTCTGGCGCAATCCAGTTATTTAGGTGACCAAGTAGCCAAGCACCAGAAAGCTGAGTGGCGAATGTGCCGTTGCGGAAGCCTTCGTACCATTCGTTTGACCACGCAAGGATGCGGCCATCCAACCCTTTGTCACGGATCTCTTTCGCCACTTCAAACGCGTGAACAAAGCGCTCTGAAGTCACAACTGGGTTGCCGTCTTTGTCGAAGTAAAGACCTTCACCTTCAGGTACTGTGGTGAAGATGATCGCTTGTGCCACATCCGCCGCAGAAGCGATCAATTGAACGTTTTGCTGCTTAAGTTTTTCACCCGCCGCGATGTAAGAATCCCAATCTTTGATCGCTTCGTTGATATCAATACCCGCTTTTTCAAAAATGTCTGTGCGGTAGTACATGACACCCGGACCTAGGTCTACTGGCATACCATACACATCACCGTCAGCACCTTTACCTTGTGCCCATGCATAAGGCGCAAAGCTTTCTGCGTATTTGTCTGCGCCATATTTTTCAGACAGATTGACTAAGCCGCCCGAAGCAACGAATGGACCAATTTTTTCTACATCAACAACAATCACATCCCCTGCGCCAGAGCCCGTCGCCAAGTTAGTGGTCAGCTTCGTGTGGTGGTCACCGTGGTTATTCATCAGGTAATCCACTTTAATGCCGGTTTCTTTCTCGAAATCCGGTAGCAGAACTTTCAAGCTGCTATCGAAATCAGGGAAACCATCGAAGCGAATTTTGGTTTCGTCAGCCGCGTTTACCGTTGCAGCAACACCCAAGGCAGCGGTCATCGCAAGCGTCAAAGTTTTCAGTTTCATGTTGTTGTCCTTAATTATCGTTTTATAGGGTATGCAGTTCCTTGACTGAACTTCTCGGCACCAAATTCGGCGACAGTTTGAAGTTCACATCTCGTTTGTTTTTATTGAGAATTTGAATCACGAGCTGGACAGCCTCAGCACTCATTTGCTCAATAGGGAAGTTAACTGTGGTTAGGGCTGGCGTGAGGTAACGCGCAAACAAAATGTCATCGAACCCCACAAGGGAGATTTGCTCTGGAACGTCAACACCATGAGCTTTCAGCACTTCGTAAGCACCGAAAGCCATGTGATCGTTGCAGGCAAATACGGCAGTAAAATGACAATCGCGCTTCAACAGCTTGCGCATTGCGCTTTCCCCAGACTCTTCGGTAAAACCGGCCTCGGACACCAACGCTTCGTCATACTCGATTCCCGCTTCTTCAAGAGCCTTGCGGTAACCTTGTAGACGCCCCCGTGCGTCAGATTTGTCCAGAGGACCGGTGATACACGCTATGTTGCGATGCCCCATTCGCAACAAGTATTCGGTCGCCAACTGGCCACCAAATTCGTTATCGATCTCAATACAGCTTTGCGCCATTTCAGGGATGAAGCGGTTAACTAACACCACTGGAATGCCCTTCTCTTTTAGATCGATGAGATAATCATCAGTCAGGTTTTGTGCGTGCAAAATCATGGCATCGACACGACGTCCAAGCAGGAACTCTACAGATTCACGCTGGCTTTGCTCCGAGTTAGAACCTGCCGTCACCACAACGTGGTAACCAAAACGACGCAGACGTTCTTCCATACTGTGCAGAATGCCAGAGTAAAAAGGACCACCAAGCTCTGGCACGATGATGCCAATGCTGCCGGTGCGACTAGACGCTAATGCCTGAGCGATCGAGTTCGGACGATAGCCAAGTTCTTGAATCGCTTTCTCGACTTTCAGCTTCTTATCGTGACTCACTCGGCTGGTGCCGTTGATCACGCGAGAAACCGTTGCCTGAGAAACCCCTGCGTATTCAGATACATCTTTAATCGTCGCCACAAGAAACCTCTTCTACCTGAGCCTCAAGATTCAATTCTGCTTCGAGATAACTTGCTCGAAACCGCTTTCATGGCAGCTAGTATTTCTGATCCACCTAGGGGTTATCGTGAGAGAAATCACACCGAAATCCCTTTAAATACGGGCAATATCAGAAAGAATGAAGCGGTTGGCAGTTTCGTTTCATGCCATGAAACTGTTTCATGAGATGGTTATTTCACGCTCAAATGAAACCAAGCAAAGGCATTGATTTCACAACTCTTTAATATCGATTCATGAAACAAAAACGGCGAACGAGAAACAAAAAAAGAGCCGCAAATGCGGCTCAAAATAGGGTTAAGAATGGACAGTTTGGCGCTCAACTGGCTGCAATGAGCGCCATGACTAAATAGAGAGAGTTAAGAGTGTAGTTTGAGATGGCTTACCACCAAGCTTCCCACATCGCGCCTAGGCTAACCGTATCTTGCTTAGGATCGTTGTTGGTCGCTTTGTTATCCACTTCACCCACTGTTGCGTAGAAGCGCAGCATCGGACGAGCACCCGCGCCCCAGTCAAACGCGATGTTTTGAGATAGCGTCACTTTCCAACCTGTGTTGTCGTCATCAGCACGTGCGTAATCAACCATTTGGTAACCTGCTTCTAGCCACGTTGAGTGCACATCATTCCAGAAGTACATCGGACGTACGATGGCACTGTAGTTGGTACGCTCGTCTTCCAAAGCATTTGAGCCGTCAATTGAGTAATCGTGGTACGCCAATAGATATTCAACCGCAGCACTTTCACCGATGTCTGCGTTACCTTCGAAACTCGCGTAGATGGTTGTTAAGTCTTCTGTTTTCCAGAATACGCCGTTGTCGGCATTGTCAGAGTAACGCAACACTAAGCGGTTTGAACCACTGTCATGTGCACGAGAAATCACCGCACCCAATTGGTATGCGTCAATGTGTTCAGAGCTTTCAATTGCTTCAGAATCAAAACCATAGTTCGCGTAAAGTTCTAAATCAGCAAAGCCCATATCAATGCCGTGCAACTTAGAAGTGAATGCATACGCGCCGCTGTCACCCGTACCTGCACCACCCGTACATGAGATAGAAGGGTTCGCTCCCGGAGTGATTTCAGGACTACAACTGTCAACCGATCCCACCACACCGAAATCAAGCTTAACCGAGCCAAGTTCAAGGTTGTTGATACCACCGCCTTGGCCATCATGCATCATCCAGAAGTAGTCATTGATGCCTTGTTGTGGACGTTGGTGGAAATCACGACCCGCCCAGATGTAAGCATTAGGTTGGCTCTCAAGCACATTGGTTACGCCTGCGTACGCTTTTTTCACGTTCACTTCGTCGCCCCAATGGTCGAACATCACTACCACATCCCAGATCGCGCCGCTGTCGCTCTTGAATGCCTTACCAAACTGGAATTCGCCGCCGTTGCCTTCGTTACCCAAACGACCAATTGCCGATGATCCGTTGAACGAACCATCCACCATTACGTACTTCTCGTCGCCAGCTTGGTAATGTGCGCCATAACGCGCATAACCGGAGAAAACAACGCCAAGTGGAATCTCGATTTCTGGAGTGAGAACAGCAGGTTGCTGGTTGTCCACATAAGTTGGGTCAATACGATTTTCCAACTCCTGAATTCGTTTTTCCAAAGCTTCTACATCAGAATCGGCAGCAAAAGTTGAGAGAGAAGCAAGCGAAGTGGCCACTGCAAGAGCGAGAGGTAAAACCTTTAAGTTTTTCATGTGATTTCCCTAAGTTTTTTGTAGGTGTAATTATTTCAATAGGGATCTTAAGGAATGAAACGTTTGAAAAGCCGCTACCGCTTCACATGGCAATCGCATTCAAAATGACATGAAACAACGCATGAAACTCAACATGATTTTTCTTTTTTATAATCATACACTTATAAAAAACCACTTTGTCGTTCACATTTTGAAATCGCTTTCATTTCACCGAATTGTTTAAGTGCTATCACGTAAATCTGTTCAAAATAAGCGCAATTTACGCCTGATCGTATGAAACGTTTCATAATCCTGAAAATTTTCACACACCGTAAATTTCTTACAAATTCAATAACTCACACCAATAGTAAACATGACTCATATCACATTTAAACGCTTTGCTATTCCATGTAGCACTAAATTACCACCTAGAATAGGCACTAAGTAATTCTTAAGTAGGGAAACATAATGTCGAAATTGGCCGGAGCACGCCTAGAGGAAATGGCGGATATCCGATCGACAAGAAAGAAGAAGATCGTATTTCTCTGTTCTAGCATTGCCACCGCATTCTTAGCGTACGGGTCTATCGTGCACTATCTGCAAGGGAATTGGGGACTCAGCTTATTAATAGGGCTGTGCTCTCTTGCGTGTCTCACCATCAGTTATCTGATTAAGGTTCGAGGTCATCACCAATACGCCGACTTGTTGCTCACTGGCGTGTTGATGTTCGATGGTCTTCTTTTGCTGCTTTATAACGACGCGCCATCGGGTCGTTTGTTGTGGCTTTACCCCATTGTTGCCGCCATTATTCTGATTAACGAATTCAAAGTCGGCTTGCTGTTCAGTGTCACCTACACTCTCATCATCTTTTTCGGTTTAACCTTTTTAGAGAGTGTGCCAACTGCTAGCGAGATGACCGAACGCCGCTTTATGTTCACCCTTGTGGCGATTTGCTTTGTTTGTCATACCTTCTCTTACTACTACTCAAAAGTAGTGAACTACATTCAGACCCTTTATCGCGAAGGGATTGAAGAACTCGCCTATCTCGACCAATTAACGGGCCTTGCTAATCGTTGGAGCTTTGAAACTTGGGCGCGCGCGAAACTGGAAGAATTAGATCAAACTCAAAGCAATACCGTCACTGCTTTGGTTTTCCTCGATATCGATAACTTCAAGCACATTAACGACAACTACGGACACGATGTCGGCGACCGCGTGTTAAAGCACTTTGCGACACGCCTGAAAAACAACATTCGTAATAAAGACAGAAAGACGGATAAGCACGACTACTCTATTGCGCGCTTTGCTGGGGATGAGTTTGTGTTGATGCTTTACGATGTGCGCTGCAAGAAAGATTTAGACCGAATCATGGATCGCATCGTCAACTTGTTCCAAAAAGGCTACCACTCGGAAGACAACATCAACGAGCTGACCATGAGTATTGGGGTCGCGATTTACCACCAAGATGCCAATGACCTGTCTGAGCTAACACGCTGTGCCGATAAAGCCATGTACGCAGCCAAACACACAGGCAAAAACCAGTACGCATATTATGAGCACTGCTCACACGCAGAAGAGTTGCGCCATCAAAGGCATTCGTTGGTAGGAGCAATGGGCAGTGAAAACGTCACGTCTCTTCAACGTGACGCAAGCTTGTAAGAAATGTCGATTGGCGTGTATTTGCGAACTGGCTTGTACTTGCCAATAGAGGAAAGGCAGCAACCACTTACATTAAGCGAACATGTACATCGCCCACAAACCGCCAAGTAAAAAGGTGAGCAGCCATATCACTTGGCGCGTTTTACTCGGTTTGTCTTCTTTTGGTGGAATAACAGGCTTGAGCGCTCGCTCTTTTATTTTACCGACCAAGCTGTTTTCGATCGCACGCTTATAGAAAGCACGGCGTTTTTGAGCTGCATTGGCCACTTTCGTAAAGCGATGTCTCTGTTCTGTTGTAAATTCTGTCGCCTCATAGCGAGGAGGGAGATCAGAATGTTTAGGTTGTACTGCCATCACTTCCTCCTTGTTGATGGGTGCACCTATCTTAAGTATATACAAAGTTATCAGTTTGTTGCTAAAAACCTTTACGCCTGAACAAGATGCATGAAAAAAGCCACCCAAAGGTGGCTTTCATTTCAATTCTGTCTGTCGCTTATAGATACTCACACAAGTACGCCGTTGCGTCTTTTACTTGCAGCTCAAATGATGAGTTGCCTTCTACCTCAAAGAACTCACCGCTGTTGTATGTTACCCAATCAACGTCGCCGGCTTTCTTTACGATCAATGCACCTTTGACAACGCTCATGCGCTCTGGCGCTTGAGTGCCAAACGTATACTCACCTGGCAACATAACACCAACACTTACGTCCTGTCCTTGTTGGTTAAAACCCAGTGACTTTACGCCACCAGCAAAATAACTGTTTTCCTTAATACTCATTATTGGTTTCCTTATCAAAAATCAGCTCTTTTTTACCCTGTTTCGGTTTACGACTCAAGTCTCTACATTGACCTTTCGTTAAAGGCTAAATTCTCAATAACTGTGTTTCGGAATGTAAAAGTGGACATCAGATCATAATTTCACCGTCTCAAAGGCAAGATTGTTTGTTTTTGCGGCTCAAGCTTCTCACCATAATAAAAAAGGAAAGTAAGCAGGGATCATGACCACCACATCGCGCCGTAAACGCAATCAGAAGCCAGAACCGCAACCCTCATTTTGGGCTCGTCATCAGTTCAAAATCATTAAAGGGGGCTTTGCTCTGTTCGGCTGCACATTGGCTGGTGTGATTAGCTATCAGCTTTATGCTTCTTATTTGGATTACATTGATCCGGATAAAGTCTATGGGGAATGGATTGAGATTGGTGCGCCACCATATCAAACCGAGCAGCTTTCTTTTACACCCGACGGAGTTTTTCGTAATCATCGCCTCATCGCAACGCAATTCGAGTTTGACGGCAAAGTGGTCACCCTCAACACAGGATTGGGAATGACAGAGTACCAGCTGTCCGGCTCCCACCTCTCTCCACAAATTCGCCGCATTGAACCACGCTTGCCCGACCAACGTTTTATTCTCAAAGGCTATGAACACACTGTTCAGGGTTCAGAAACAGGAGCAGCGTCGAAACGTCGCGCCGCTCTGAGTGAACATTTCAGCCGCAAATAGCTTTTGGTCTATCAATTAGCCTTCGTCTACAAATCGCTTTTCCCAACAAAACATCTTCTGTATACGAAACAAACACTTTTGCTCGTAACCTGCTCTATTGCATGATAAAAATTTAATTTCACTCGCAAAATAACGCATGCGAACTGAGTAAGCGATTAATTAAATACATGCAAAATATTTATAAAATCTTGGCTCGATATTGAATTTTCACTGCAAAAGTATGTTTCTTGTAGTGAGATTTAGGTAACACGGTCGAAACTTGATTTATTTTTTTTTGAAAAAAAATAAGCCTCTGAAATGCTCAAAGGGATGCTTTTGCACAGTGTGTGAATTGGTTGTCTTTTCTGTCGCAGGAGCAGCTTATGTTCGTCAATGAACATGAATTCAAGGATTGAGAGAGAAGTTATGATTCGATTTAACCTATGTGCAGCTGGGGTTGCCCTAGCATTATCTGGCGCTGCAAACGCGGCTCCTACCGCACCAAGTATCGATATGTACGGTTCCAACAACCTGCAATTTTCTAAAATTGAGTTGGCAATGGAAACCACATCTGGCTACAACGACATGGTTAAGTACCATGAACTAGCCAAGATCAACGTGAAATTCAACCAGTGGAGCGGCACATCTGGCGACACTTACAACATCTATTTTGATGGTGTTCAGGTTGCAACTGGCCCTATCACTGGTAGCCAAACCACAGCGTCGTTTGAGTACGGCCAAGGTGGTTTGTACCAAATGGAAATCGAAGCGTGTGATGCAACAGGCTGTGCCAAGAGTGCACCTGTAGAGATTACTATCGCAGATACCGATGGTTCTCACTTACCACCTCTAACCATGAATGTTGACCCGAACAACAAAACCTACAACACAGACCCAAGTGTCGTAATGGGAACATACTTTGTTGAATGGGGCATCTACGGCCGTGATTACACTGTCGACAACATGCCAGTCGACAACCTGACGCACATCCTTTACGGCTTCATTCCAATTTGTGGTCCAAACGAATCGGTGAAATCGGTTGGCGGTAACAGCTTCAACGCACTGCAAACAGCATGTCGCGGCGTGAACGACTACGAAGTGGTTATCCATGACCCATGGGCAGCGTACCAAAAGAGCTTCGCGCAAGCAGGCCATGAGTACAGCACGCCGATCAAGGGTAACTATGCAATGCTAATGGCGTTGAAACAACGTAACCCTGATCTAAAAATCATCCCATCTATCGGTGGTTGGACACTATCTGACCCATTCTTCGATTTCGTTGATAAAGCCAACCGTGACACGTTTGTCGCGTCAGTTAAGAAGTTCCTGAAAACGTGGAAGTTCTACGACGGTGTGGACATCGATTGGGAATTCCCTGGTGGTGGCGGCGCTGCAGCTGATAAAGGCGACCCAGTAAACGATGGCCCAGCATACATCGCATTGATGCGTGAACTGCGTGCAATGCTTGATGAACTAGAAGCAGAAACTGGCCGTACTTACGAGCTAACTTCAGCAATCGGTGTGGGTTACGACAAGATTGAAGACGTTGATTACGCAGATGCAGTTCAGTACATGGACTACATCTTCGCGATGACATACGACTTTTACGGCGGTTGGAACAACGTCCCTGGTCACCAAACAGCACTTTACTGTGGCTCATTTATGCGTCCTGGTCAGTGTGACGGCAGCGGTGTTGATGAAAACGGCGAACCGTACAAAGGCCCAGCTTACACGGCTGACAACGGCATCCAACTACTACTAGCGCAAGGCGTTCCTGCGAACAAACTTGTTCTAGGTACAGCAATGTACGGCCGTGGTTGGGAAGGCGTAACTCCGGATACGCTAACCGATCCAAATGACCCAATGACAGGTACTGCTACAGGTAAACTGAAAGGCAGCACAGCTCAAGGTGTTTGGGAAGATGGCGTGATTGACTACAAAGGCATTAAGTCATTCATGCTAGGTGCGAACAATACGGGTATCAACGGCTTTGAATATGGCTACGATGCTCAAGCAGAAGCACCTTGGGTGTGGAACCGTTCGACTGGTGAGCTGATTACATTTGATGACCACCGCTCTGTATTGGCAAAAGGCAGCTACGCGAAATCTCTAGGTCTAGCAGGTCTATTCTCTTGGGAAATTGACGCAGATAACGGTGACATCCTGAATGCAATGCACGAAGGTATGGCAGGCAGCGTAGTACCTCAGCCAAACCGTAAACCAACGGCAGCAGCAGGTGCAGACCAAGCAGTAACAGGTCCTACAAGTGTTGTACTTGATGGCAGCAACTCAACAGACTCTGATGGCACAATCGCAAGCTACGCTTGGGAACAAGTATCTGGTATTGCAGTGGCTCTATCTGGCGCGAACGCAGCGACAGCAAGCTTCGATGTAGCAGAAGTGACCGTTGAAGAGCAGCTAACGTTTAAGCTAACTGTCACTGATAACGAAGGTGCAACCGCTTCTGATCTTGTTGTAGTAACGGTTAAGCCAGCAGGCGTGATTGATCCACCAAACACTGCGCCAGTTGCACAGGTTTCTGCACCAGCAACAGCAAACGCAGGTGACGTGGTTGTGATAGACGCTTCGGCTTCTAGCGATGCAGACAACGACACGCTAACGTTCGACTGGACACTACCTCAAGGTCTAAACGCAACGGTTAACGGTGCAAAAGTCACGTTCACAGCAGCAGAGTACCCACAAGACACTAGCCTAAGCTTCACTGTAAGCGTAAGCGATGGTCAAGCGGCATCTACAGCGACAGCAACCGTTGTTGTTGCGAAGCACACTACTGGCGGCGGTACATGTACTAACGCTTGGGATGCAGCAGCGGTTTACACTGGCGGTGACCAAGTGACACACGCTGGTAAGACTTGGGAAGCGAAATGGTGGACTCAAGGCCAAGATCCTAGCCAATCTGGCGAATGGGGTGTTTGGAAAGAAGTTGGTCCAGCTAACTGTAACTAAGCGCTGCTAAAAGCGTTGTGATTCAACATCACTCGCTTTCAATAGAGTAGAAAAGAAAAGGACAGCTTCGGCTGTCCTTTGTTGTTTCATCAGAATCTAGGGAATGCTTTTCAATAATCAGCTTGCTTCAATTAAACGATCAAAGCTCTGGAATACCTCATCACACTTCATCACGCGTCCATGGCCTTGCCCTTGGGTCGTGACCAACTCCACTCGCTCAATCTCACTTGCCGCTTGCGCGGATACGCTGTGCTTAGTGAACTTGTCTTGCTCATCGTGAACAATGATGGTTTTCGCTTCACGTTCGGCTAAGCGTCTCTCTGGGTCAATCGACTGCAATGGGTAGTTAAACTGATCTTCCACTTCCGAAACCACCGCTTTGAATAGCTTCATTGAGTAACCCGAACGTGCAATGCTGCCAAACAGGTTTTCAACGTAATTCAATACTGGCGCAATCAATAACAAAGGCTTGTTTTCTAATTTGCTGTGGCGACACTCTAACGCCGACGCCGTTCCCATACTGTGTCCAACCAAACCTGCCATGTCTTCCACCGAATCCAATACATCCTCTAGGCCACGAACAAACGCAGGGATGTGCCCGTACTGACCATCACTCTCACCATGCGCAGGATGATCGTATGCAAGTGCGGTGTAACCCGATGCAGCAATGTGTTCCATCAACGGGTAGAACTGGCTCGCTGTACCCGACCAACCGTGAGTCAACACCCATACTGGGCCGCTACCAAGCTGATAGGTTTTAATTGCTCCAGCATGACCTTGGATTTCACTTTTGATAAGCCCCTGTGGCTCGGCATTTTTTGGCTGCGTACGCGCAGGGGTAAGCAGCAATTTACGCGCAGTCTTTTTTGCGTGTGAGGGTGCGAGCGTGTGGTGCAAACGCGTGCTGATGTTGATTAAACTGCGCTTTACACTGAATTTCTGCGAAGTATTGAAGTAAATTTTCTCACTCATGATCGTTTCCTTAGCTATCAGCTTTGCACAAAATAGAACGGTCGTGCTTTTTAAGCTGATAAGAAAGAGCGCTCTTCGTCGCCCTTTGTTATGAATCTCTTACTATGCCCGTTACCGCGGGGCTAGCGCTTCCATCGAGTAAACAAGTTATCGATGCCTTGCCAGAACAATCTCTGGCTCTCTTCTTGCCCTTTGATCGAGTAAAATACGTGTGCACTTAAGTACTGCCCATATAGATCAAAGGTCGCTTGTCGCGTATCTAAGTCCGCCACAAACTCTTGGTTTTCTTTGCCTTTCTTGATCTGAATTTCTAGGTAATTCAACCAAGTATCAATTGATTTACGCAATGCTGCTTGCAACGCACAACCTTCTTCTGCGGTGTCGTTCCAAGCATCGAGGAACATGCAACTGCCTTGAAAAGAGTGGTTCCACGTCATCCAAGCATCCAACAACCCACGAACTTTACGCTCGATGTTGCTATCACCCAACTCACGCGCTGGCGCAATTACGCGCTCAGCAAACACTTGGTTGGCAAACTCCAATACCGACAGCTGTAAGTTCAGCTTGGAATTGAAGTGAGCAAATAGGCCGCTTTTCGACATACCACACTGCTTTGCAAGCTCACCAATAGTGAGGCTCTCCAACCCGTTTTCACTCGCGAGTTGGAATGCACGCTGCAGTATCAGCTCTTTGGTTACTTTTCCTTTTTTCATAAATACATTTTTAGCACGGTCGTACTTTTTTGCAAATCACCAATTTACTGGTCTAACCATCCTATAGCCATCTGCACACTCTCGATCGCAATACATTGAGTAATCTTATGAATATGAATTTTCGAAATTTGAGATGGGTCTGAATTTCGAAAACTGGTTGTCTTCAATTGCACATGAGTTGATTTTTTACCGCGAGAACTGAGCTGTTACCTGCTAATTTCGCAGCGATTTTTCATTTTTTTAGGTAAGCACTTATGGCAACCACAAAGAAAATTGCCAGTTTAGAATTTGCCCGCATCATCGCGATGTTTGCGATCGTAGGGCTTCACTGTCAGATGGCTCTCACCTATTGGCAATGGGATGAGGTGCCTTGGGTCGGGTACATGCTCAACCAGTTGGCTCGTTTTGCCGTGCCGCTGTTTTTCCTCATCTCCGGCTATCTTATCCAACCAAAGCTCAGTACGAACCCAGTGGAGACACTTAAAAACTACACCAAGCCATTGCTTAAAATATGGTTAGTTTGGAGCGCGATTTGTCTCTTGGTGCCTTTCCGTTGGCCAGTGGTTGCAGAAGCGGGCTATCTCGCCGAGCGACAAGGTTATTGGGGCTACCTAATGTCGAACCCAATTAATTCGCTGTTGGAAGGTGGTTTGGTGCACTTGTGGTTTATCCCAGCCCTGATCATTGCTGTGGCCATCATTGCGTTTCTGGTTCGTATTGGAATGGCGCAGTTGTTGCTGCCAACAGCGGTATTGCTATACATCTACGGAGTGTTCGCAGGCAGCTACATCACGCTTACTGAGCTACCAGCCCCCTTCTTCACTCGCAATGGTCCGTTCTTCAGTACTTTGTTAGTGGTGCTTGGTTACTTAGCGCGACAACACCAGTGGCAATGGTCTCGCAATAACACCATTCGCTTGATTTTGATCGGTATGGCGCTGCACTTTGCCGAAGCCTATTACTTGATGAACTACGAGATCGCCTTTAATTCGCACGACTTCTTATTCGGCACTGTGATCTGGTCTTTAGGCGTCTTCATGTGGCTTCTTGCCCATCCAAACTTCGGCAATATGCCGTGGGTGTTTAAGTGGTCTCCGAGTATTTTAGGTATCTACGTCAGCCACCTTTTGGTAATCATCATGATGATGAACGTCGCAGGCATGTTGGGGTTAGAAAACTTAGCGAAAGACGCTTTCATTTATCCAGCAACCATTGTGGTTACCCTGCTGCTTGTGAAGGGTATTGAAGCCACGCCACTGAAAAAACTATTGCTGCGCTAAATCCATTCAGCACTATGTATGGCTTGCTCTAACACTTTGGGGTTATAGCAAGCCTCTCAAAAATGAGAGCTCACTCTCACTCATCAAAATTATCATTCCTAATACCACGTAATTTGCTTTCTCTCACAAAAAACATTGTTCATTTCCATTAGATTCATTCGACATCAACAAAATGCTCATTAAACGGAGGCGGTATGTGGGCAGGTCAAGGACTCGTTCCTTTTTTAGAAATTAGCCATTGGCTAACTTATGGTTTATACGCTGCAGTAATCCTATTTGGCGCAGCGAGCATTGCGTCACTCAGAAAGTAGCGGCGCAAGCTACATCAATTCAAAACTCCTACCGTTAATTCGAGCTTACTCACACTTAACCTATTAATATGTGGCTAAAATTTCTCCAGTCAGACAAGGAGAAATGTCTATGCCAATCTATCCAATTGTCGCGTTTTGCTGTTTGATATTTTCTAGCTCCGCACTTGCAGCTGCGACCAGTGAACTTAATCTCATCAATTCCACCGTCGGTTACGCCGCGCTGATCTTCTTCACCATTGCCTACATTCTGGTGATGTTGGAAGAATACCTGCACATGCGAAAATCCAAGCCTGTGCTGCTCGCCGCGGGATTAATCTGGATTTTGATTGGTTACACCTTTACCCAGCACAACCAAGCTGACGTCGCTAAAGCCGCACTGGAACACAACCTTCTGGAATACGCCGAACTTTTATTGTTCCTACTGGTGGCGATGACTTACATCAATGCGATGGAAGAGCGCAGATTATTCGATGCCTTGCAGGCGTGGATGGTCGGTAAAGGCTTTGATTTCAAGAAGCTATTTTGGCTCACAGGTGGCTTAGCCTTCGTAATTTCTCCAATCGCCGACAACTTAACCACGGCGCTATTGATGTGTGCAGTGGTGATGAAAGTCTCGGGCGATAACCCAAGGTTTGTAAACCTAGCTTGTATCAACATCGTCATAGCGGCCAACGCGGGCGGTGCATTCAGTCCGTTTGGCGATATTACGACTCTGATGGTATGGCAGGCAGGACACGTCAGTTTTGCTGAGTTTATGCCGCTGTTTGTGCCTTCACTGATCAACTACATTATTCCAGCGTTCATCATGTCGTTGTTTGTGCCAAACACCAAGCCAGATACGGTTCATGAGCACATCGAACTTAAGCGTGGCGCAAGACGCATCGTGGGTTTGTTTATCCTGACTATTGCCACTGCGGTATCTTTCCATGCATTGCTGCACTTCCCACCTGTAATTGGCATGATGATGGGGCTCGCTTATCTGCAATTTTTCGGCTATTTCTTGCGCAGAACCCTTAGACACTCCCTCGCCAAAAAAGCCGCGCGCGCGATTGCCAATGGCGACGATTACGCATTAAAACGCTTAGGCTCTGTCGTGCCATTTGATGTTTTCCACCGTGTGTCTCGCGCCGAATGGGACACCTTACTGTTCTTCTACGGCGTGGTTATGTGTGTTGGCGGCTTGAGTTTACTTGGCTATCTCGAACTGGTTTCTAACGTGATGTACACCGAGTGGAACCCAATTTGGGCGAACGTCATGGTCGGGATACTCTCCGCTATCGTCGATAACATTCCGGTGATGTTTGCTGTGCTCACCATGGATCCAAGCATGTCAATGGGGAACTGGTTATTGGTGACACTCACCGCGGGGGTTGGTGGTAGTTTGCTGTCGATTGGTTCTGCTGCAGGTGTGGCTCTCATGGGCGCTGCGAGGGGACAATACACCTTCTTTGGACACCTTAAATGGGCACCGGTGATTGCTCTGGGTTACGCAGCGAGTATTGCCGCGCATCTTTGGATGAATGGCAGCTTGTTTACTTAAACTGCCTCAATCCATGCTACGTATCTTTATCGGTCTGATGGGTGGTTGACGCCATCCATCACCTCTATCTCTCCCAATTCATACGGATTTACGCCTTCTAAGCAGCCAACGTTATAACCATATTCACTCGGGTTAGAGCGACGTTGATGGTGGGTATAGATGCCACATTCACTACAGAAGAAATGCTTAGCCGTGTTGGTATTAAACTGGTACAGCTTGAGTACATCCTCACCTTGGATGATGCGAATCCCATTCAAAGGCACCGATGCCACAATCGCGCCACGACGTCGGCACATAGAACAATCACAACGTCTAGGCTTCTCGATTCCATTTGGTAATGACAGTTCAATTTGCACTTTTCCGCAATGACAAGAAAGCTTATGCAAAGGCTGAATTATCGTACTACCTACTTGTTTAATCATGACATTTCCTCGCTCCTTCCGTGTTTGCCTAGCTTAATGTGTAAAGTCTGTTAAACAGTTAACATCCGCGCAATCTAGGTCAAAAACTCGACATCAATCACTTTTCACGACATTTTATTCAGCGATTTATCACTATTTGGTTGGCGTTTTGCCAACCGCGTCCGTTTTGGTTGCGCGCTCGCAGTTAAAACGGTTTTCAAACCAAGGAAAATACTTTTATGGATAAAGATCATAGCCTTAGAGAGAACCTCTTGGCTCTGACGCTCGGTAGTGCGTTGGTGTCACTTGGGGTTATCTTCTTCAACAAAGTGGGATTGCTCACTGGCGGAACAGCGGGTTTAGCAATCTTCCTCACTAAGATCAGTGACTTCAGTTTTGGTCAGGTGTTCTTCGTACTTAACCTACCTTTCTACATTTTGTCTGTGATGCGCATGGGTTGGCGTTTTACCATCAACACTTTTATTGCGGTTTCGATCGTTTCCTTTGCGGTAGACCACCTGCACCATGTGATTGAAATTTCTCGCATTGAACCCGTTTATGCCGCACTGCTCGGTGGTGGTTTGATTGGTATGGGGATGCTGGTGATTTTCCGTCACAAGATGAGTTTAGGTGGCTTTAACATCTTGGCGCTTTACCTTCAGGAACGCTTTGGCATTCGTGCAGGCAAAGTACAGATGGCACTCGACTGCACCATCGTTGTGATGTCGCTATTTATCGTCGATGTTTACTTGATTGCCCTTTCTGTACTGGGCGCTGTGGCGACCAACTTAATCTTGGCCATGAACCACAAACCTGGGCGTTATCAGCCCAAGCCACAAGCTGCGTAATAGCACAAGTCACGATGAAGAAACAAAGCCCCGAGCCATTAACTCGGGGCTTTTTGTTTGTTCTAATTCGCTAATGAAAACATTACACCAATGGCGAATTCTCACAGTATTTCTGATCATCTGCCGTCAGTTTTTGCTTGCTCGCTTGGCTTAAGTGATAGTGCACCAGCATCAGCAAATCATGCGCGTAGAAAAGCTCGAAAGCGTCTTCACCATTTTGTCGACAAATTGCCTCACAGCGTTCAGCGTGCACTTTGGCTTTGAGTGGGTTACCAGCTTTAAGCAGGCTCATCGCCAAGCGATATTCTGCGCGCTCTTCTTGCATCCAACCACCAGCAACTTTCCAGTATTCAAGCGCCAATGTGGCGGCCTCTAGCATGTGTTTTACTTGCACTTCAGAGCGTATTTCAAGCTCTTCATATTGGCAGGCAAGGTTGTTTCCCGTAATGGCAATTGAGCGCGCTAAAGGCTCGGCAGCTTGGTCTGATTCTATACCGTTGGCTGCTTTCGCTAACCATGTGCTAGCTTGCTCTAGCTCGTTCATTGCTGACAGCTCGTTGGCAATTTGAGCAAACACGCGGCGCTGATCGACATCCTCCAAATCAGCGATATGGTTTGTGTTTTGGTCAACAAAGTACTGTGCGACAGCTTTGGCTCTCTGAGGTGCCAAACACTGATTCACAACGACATTTTCGAGCTTATCTAAACTGGTGAGAAACTGCTTCGGGTCGTGCAGATGACCAATGGAAGTGTGCAGCATCAAGGGGAAGATGCGCTCAGCATGGCTAGTGTCTTCCACCTCGCTAAGCGCTTGTTCTAATTGAGTGTATGTTTGTTGTGGCTGCGCTTCATGCTGCTGCCAACTTTGGTTTATGAATGCATCAAAATCCGTTTTGAAAGACATATCCTTATTATCCTTTTTCATTGCTCTGGATTGCTTATTAGCTCAACAACCCTACACAAAATCGAAGCAAATAAGGTAAACCTTGCCGGATTCTGAGAATGGCCTCACTTAAAGTGGCGTGCCGTTTTCCAAAGCCAATAATCGCTGTTTGCGCTCTACTCCGCCCGCATAGCCAGTGAGCTTGCCACTTTTGCCGATGACACGATGGCAAGGCACTACAATCGAGATTGGGTTTTTACCATTCGCCAGCCCCACCGCGCGTACCGCTTTCGGATTGCCGATGGCGTTCGCCAGATCTTGGTAACTCCATGTTTCACCATAAGGAATGGTCGTTAGTGCATGCCATACTTGAGTTTGGAAATCCGTACCTGTCGCAGCAAGGGGCAAGTCAAATTCGTTACGCAGCCCAGCAAAGTATTCTTCCAATTGAGTAACGGTTTGGCTGAGCACGGCATGTTGATCATCACGCTCACCCAAATCGTCTGGTTTGGTGGTACACGTTTCAAACCAAATTCCCAGCAAACCTTGATCGTTAGCTTGAATGGTCACAGCGCCTAACGGACTTGGCATTACCGTATAAAGTGATTTCATGATTGATTCCATAAGTGAAAAGTCGCGTAACTGCCCCAAGGCGACGCAGTATGAGCATTCAATGACGGATAGTTTGGCATGGCTTTCTTCACCACCAAGTCTTTATCTAAAAAACAATCGGGCTGAGATTGGCCACGCAATTGCGCATAGCTCACCGTCCACGGACCAATGCCTTTTAATTCCAGCCATTGCTGCGGATCGGCTTCTGGGTTTTGCTGCATGTACTGAGCAAATCGCACAAGCGTGTCTTTACGGCTTTGCGGCATACGCAAGAAGCTAACATCAGCATTCGCAATGGCTTCTGGCGTCGGAAAGTGACGCGCTTGCTGATCGCTACTGAGCGTTGCTACCAACAAATTAAGTTGTCCGATAGCCGCTTTGACCGACACTTGCTGCCCCAACACAGCGCGTACACCGGCTTCCCACGCACTCCAGACGCCCGGAATACGAATCCCTTGGGTTTTCACCAATCCCGGCGCGATGTATTCAAGGTGCTGCTCCACCGTGCAAATATCCGCATCAAGGTCGAACATACGACGCACACCAGACACCAAATTCTGCAATTTCGTGACGTCTTCAATGTCGAACTCCATCTCAAGGTAACCCTCCCCTTGAGTGACCTTAAATCGTGCATGGCAATCATCGAGTAGAACATTGCGCAGGTATGCGTCTTGTGTAACTTCTTCCATTCCCTCAATCGCACGCAGACGATAAAAGTCGAGCATGTGTTGCCAGTTCAAAGCTCCGCGATAAGGGAGCACGATTCGATTCGTCCCCACGCCATCAAACTCCTTTCTGCGCACTTGAGAAGGCGTTAGCTGAAGGATCTTTTGAAACGCATCATTGAAACGTCGAGTGCTGTTAAAACCTGCTGCAAAGCCGACTTCAGTGACTGACATCGAACTCGAATGCAGAAGCTGCTTGGCAAACATCAACTGCTGATACTGTGCATACTGCTTAGGTGACATCCCCAAATATTGTTCGAACAGCATGCGCAAGTAACGATCAGAGATCCCGAGACGCTCAGAGAGATCCGCCAGGGACTGATGATGCAATGCACCTTGATCGATCATGTTGATCGCACGTTGAAATGTGGTTTCAACCCCTTTCCAAGCCCATGATCCTGGTGCACTGTCTGGGCGACAACGCAAGCACGGACGGTAACCCGCCTTCAAGGCTTGCGTCTTGTCAGTGAAATACTCGACGTTTTCCTCTTTGGGCAAATTAGCTGGGCAGATTGGGCGACAAAAGATCCCTGTCGTTTTCACCGCAATGTAAAAGCGCCCATCAAAACGGCTGTCACGTGCCATGCGTGCTTTTTGACATTGTTCGAAGGTCAACGATGTGTGTGGATGGATGAGCATAGTGCTGTCCTTGCGTACACAGTGGGTGTTTAACGAGTGGGTAACTTGCTCGCCACTCGATCGGTATAACTTCATTGTAGAACGAGGAGTTACTGTAGATTAGCCATTTTCGGAACTCAATATTGAGAAATTTTGGCATTAGTAAATTTGTGCACTAAAGTTAGATCAGAACAACACAACAACGTCGGCTAAAGGGAATTGGCATGGACTTACATACGTGCGTGATTGTACTTAGAAATCACAAGGTTATTACCAGTAAATCAGTCGAGCACTCGATAGGGATTATCGAACGCGACTCTGATAACGAGATTTCCGAAATTCAAATCAATGCGACTGATGGTGTGAATATTCGCACTTATCACTACCGTAGTGTGGAAGACTCGCTTGAAAGCTTAATGAATCTATAAAAACTCCTTTCTCCCTTGTTAATCGTAAAAGCAAAAGAGCACTGGTTACTGTGCTCTTTTTTTTTGCTCTGCATTTACGGAATTCTTGTTTCAAAATACAAAACACGCTCGAAAAGTTATTCGAAATTTTGCGATTTCCATAATCAAAACCATCACAGCAACAGCCCATAAACAACGTCTAACATCAACCTAAGCGTCTGTATTTATTCAGTTAAAAACGTTCCATCGAATTTATCGAACGAGAACATCAAATTGCCCCAATTTTTTCTTTCTCTCCTCCTACCTACACTGATTTCAACGGCAAGGGAGTCACCACTCCGCATCAGAAAAATTCGAGAAAGGATAAAGTCATGAAAGCACTACTACAGAAAATCACCACTTCAAACGCGGGTTACAGCGCACTCGCACTTCGCATTCCAGTCGGCATCATCTTTATGGCGCACGGCGCACAAAAACTTTTTGGCTGGTTTGGCGGTTATGGCCTTGAAGGTACAGGTCAATGGATGGCATCGATTGGTTTAGGCCCTGGCATGTTGATGGCATTTTTAGCTGGCAGTGCAGAGTTTTTTGGCGGCTTGTTTATCTTGCTTGGTCTGCTTACCCGCCCTGCAGCGGTGGCGTTAGCATTCACCATGGTGATCGCCATTTTCTCGGTTCACTTTGAAAACGGTTTGTTTATGTCGAACAACGGTTACGAGTTTGGTTTAGCACTACTGGCAGCAAGCGTTTCTCTCGCTTTCTCTGGCGCAGGCAAAGCCGCATTGGATGAAGCACTTCGTCAGAAACTAGCGTAAGACGATCACTAGGAGGAGATGATTATGATTACCGTAAGACATGCAAATGACCGTGGTCGCGCGAATTTTGGTTGGCTCGACAGTAAGCACAGTTTCTCTTTCGGCAGCTACTACGATCCGCAACACATGGGCTTTTCAGAGCTACGCGTGATTAACGATGACGTTGTAGAACCCAATGCAGGGTTTGATACACATGGTCACCGCGACATGGAGATCATCAGCTATGTTTTGCAAGGCGTTATCGCTCACAAAGACAGTGAAGGCAACGTAAAAACCTTGCCTGCTGGTGAATTCCAACTGATGTCGGCTGGCAAAGGGATTTACCACAGTGAATACAATGCTTCAGACAGTGAAACACTGCGCTTTCTGCAAATCTGGATTCAACCAAACACGTTTGGCAATAAACCAGGTTACCAACAAAAAGACTTTGGTCAGGAAAAAGGCTTAACCACCATTGCAACACCAACTGGTGAGAACGGTACGCTGCATATCAAGCAAGATGCCACACTGCATCAGTTGATTCTCGACGCAAACTCCGAGTTAAGCTTTGCTATCGAATCAGGTCGCAACGTGTATGTTCATCAAGTGGAAGGTGAGCTTAAGGTCGACAACACCACATTGACCGGTGGTGATGGAGCGAAAGTAGAACAGCAGAGCACCATCATGTTCCGCAATGATTCGGACAAACCAACAACCGCACTGGTGTTCGATCTGCCATAACTCTCGGTTCAGCCATTGCTTAGGTTTATAAATACTTAAAGATTTATGCAATCTCATATAAAAAACCCCTTGGCATCACACCAAGGGGTTTTCGTTTAATTTTGCTCTGGATCGCAAAAGCAGAAATTACTCGTCTGCTGGAATGTCCGCAATTTGCTGCAAGCTGTACGCGGTTAGCGGGTCAATCTCTTTTACGATTTCTTCAACCTGCTTAATCGCTTCTACAGACGTGCTGGCTTTGCGATAGCTCAAATAGATAGGACGGTACCAATCTTCTACGCCAGACACCTTGTGGAGCTGCCCGCTTGCAATAAACGGCTCTACCAGAGACGCTGGTAGGTATGCGCTGCCACCTTTCTCTAAAACGAAGTCTAACGCGATACGAGCGGTAGAAGTGCGAAGGTAAGGCGCCGGGTTTTTCGGGTGGCGTTCTGCGTGTTCTGAAGCGAAGCGCGTACCCCAATCTACGTAAACGTATTTCTTGTTAAACACCGTATCAAGAGAATCTTGTTCGGTAGACACGAGCACCAGCACCACGTCAGCAACTTTTTTGCAGTTAAGCTCATCCGCTTTGATTTGATCGAAGGCGAAAGCCATATCGAGAGTGCGTTCAAGCAGGCTGCGGCTTAGCATCTCACGTCCCATGACTTCCGCCATAAAACCGTAACCACCAAACGAGTCTGTTACCACACTCAAACAGTTTTGCAGGTAAGCATCCCAAATGTTCGGCGTACCACCCATAGTGAGCTGTAACGCTTTGCCATCTTCGAGGGATAATTCGAGTTTGGCTTGCTGCAAAGTGGTGACCATCACCTCTGCATAGCCTATTAAACGCTCACCTGCGGAGGTCAACTTTATGTTATTTCGATCACGAATAAACAACTGCGTATCGAAATAACTTTCGAGTTGTTTGATGCGTGCGCTCACTGCGGCTTGAGTAATGTACAAGTTCTCAGCAGCTCGTCCGAAGTGACGAACCTTTGCCAGCTCTAAAAATGTTCGAAAGACCTTTACATCCATAAACCATCTCCTGGTCAATATAAAACCAGATTAACAACTAATTAAAATTTTGACGACAAAAAAGTTTTGTTTTTCTTTTGTTAGCTTTGCGCCTAATTTTCGCCGTAATTCATCACATTCATCAATAACGGTTACAGAGGCTGTTGATATGTCTGACACTGAATTTCGTCATGGCAAAAAACGTTTTTACGACAACGTAAAATTCCCACGCGGCTTTGCAAAGTCTGGCGATTTTACTCTTTCGGAAGAGGAAATCCTAACAATTTATGGGGATACTATGCTTGGCCTAGAGTCAGGCGAGTTGACACCTGAGAACAGCGAAGAGAAACACTTCGTGAAAGTTCTGGAAAACCCAGGCAAAGCGAAAACTAAGATCGAGCGCACTTGGTTAAAATACACACAATTAGCTCGTGGTCGCAAACGCTTCCACACGCTAAATGGTCGTAACAAACCAGAGGCGACAGATGACTACGCAGAAGAGAGCCTAGCAGAAGACGATTAACCGACTCTGCCAAGCCTTAATGCTTGGTTAATCCCCAGAGTGTTTCATTCTGTGGAGTTGCAAAAATTTTTCTTTTCCAAAAGCCCAGAGGTGTTTCACCAAAGGGCTTTTTCATTTTTTAGTAAGCCTATTTATCCGGCGAGCACTCACTTCGCCAGCATGGCGACCTTCTTCAAGAAGCTGTCTTTAAGATGCTCTTGGTCATACTCCAACTGATAGGTGTTGTGGAAACCCACTTTGAGCTCCACGCCATTGCCTCTCAGAAACACGTTATAGCCGTCGTAATCAGAAAAGGCTTCTACCCCTTCATACATCTTGCCAAACTCGGTAGGCGTGCCGTTGTTCATCACACATTCGTATGCTTGCAGCACTTTGGTTGCGTCTAAGTCGTTTTTCATTGCGATTCCCTCAGCAATAAACACACTTTAAGTATGGTTAAGGAAGAAACGCCGTGCCACACCATAGATTGCGTGAGATCATAACTTCGGCATTTTTCTTCCCCTTCTCCTACGCAACTCGGTTCAATTTGGCTCGCTCATTCAGCCAAAAAACTTTTTTTCAGTCATAAATTTTAAACGCTAATCAACTAGTCTAACGCACTCTATATAAGAGGGTAATCGCAACAAGCAAACGTGAAAACTGTTGAGAAAAGCAACATTGGTTAAAGAAAAAGCAAAATTTTGACCTAAAACAATAGCAGATCGTCATTACTTATTTTATAATGCGAATTAATGTTTCAGGACATCTTAAATTCCAATAACTAGGGGCACAAAATGAGACTTATCCCGTTAGCTCAAGCAGCACAAGTAGGCAAGTGGGCAGCAGCACACATCGCTAAGCGCATCAACGACTTCAAACCAACTGCTGAGCGTCCGTTCGTTCTGGGTCTACCTACTGGTGGCACTCCTCTAGCAACTTACAAAGCATTGATCGAACTTTACCAAGCTGGTGAAGTGAGCTTCGAACACGTTGTGACTTTCAACATGGACGAGTACATCGGTATCCCTGCGGATCACCCAGAATCATACCGTTCATTCATGTACAACAACTTCTTCAACCACGTAAACATTCAAGAAGCGAACATCAACCTTCTTAACGGTAACGCGGAAGATCACGAAGCGGAATGCCAACGCTACGAAGACAAAATCAAGTCTTACGGCAAGATCAACCTATTCATGGGCGGCGTAGGTAACGACGGTCACATCGCATTTAACGAGCCTGCATCTTCTCTGTCTTCTCGCACTCGCATCAAGACACTAACTGAAGACACTCGTATCGCGAACTCTCGTTTCTTCGATGGCGACATCAACCAAGTTCCTAAGTACGCACTAACTATCGGTGTTGGCACGCTACTAGACGCTGAAGAAGTGATGATCCTAGTAACTGGTCACAACAAAGCACTTGCTCTACAAGCAGCAGTAGAAGGCAGCGTAAACCACCTATGGACGGTTTCTGCACTTCAACTACACCCTAAAGCAGTGATCGTTTGTGATGAGCCTTCACAACAAGAGCTTAAAGTGAAGACTGTTAAGTACTTCTCTGAGCTAGAAGCGGAAAACATCAAAGGTTTCTAATCCTTCGGGTAACACCCAAAGATAAACGCTGAATACACAAAACCCGTGAGTCATCACGGGTTTTTTCGTTTTTAGAGACTGGCAGGTTTGAAGGTGTAGGAATCTAAACAACCGCTAGCGAGGCGTTTAATAAGCTTGAATACCAAACTGGCGCAGACGTTTTGGCAATACCTCATCGAGTTTATCTAACTCACTCAGCTCGACCTCAATGAGGTTGAAGTTATGCTGCTCGTAAACCGTACGAATCTTTTCTCGCTCCGCTTCTAACATCTCACCAGAATCGCTGCCCCAAAACTGCAAATAGACCTTTCCACCTGGTAGGTAGAAATCGCTTGTCACATCTTGGTCGATCGGCAGCTGACGCTCATAAGCGTGTACTACTCCTGCCAAATACAGCCAGTTATCGATCAGCAGTTCTCCTTTAGAACGAACATAATGCCCGTCTAAAGTGCGGTGCTTAGCTTCAAACTTCTGCCGAAAACTAGAAAACGACTTATCTGTCGAATGGGACTCGGCATCTTGACCTAAAAACTCAATCACAGACTGCTTGAGACGCTTGTTACGTAGCACTACGTCGTGCCACACCACAAAGGTATTCTGTGACTCTTTATCGGTTCTCTGCTGGCCACCAGCGCGGATTCCGGCTTCGGTTAAACTCCAACCTTCTTCGGATTTACTGATCCAACCTAATTCACTTAACAGCTGGTTCATGCGCTTGGCATTGAGCTTAAGCTTCTCACCTAACTGGGTTGCGCTGTAGGTTTTGCCAGACGTTGCAGCAAGCTCGATGTGCAAGTTAGTCGGCCATACGATGAACTGCCCGAATTTAGGGTGATCAACATACTCACCGCCGAACTTGGCGCCCTCTTCGGTCAAAATCCATTTCTCGTCTTGGCGAACGATGTAGCCTGCGCGTTTGAGATCCGCAAACAGCAGCTTAGCTTCTATCTGACGCATTTTTGCCAGCGCCGACGTCGATATTTTTTCAGACACGATTCATGCCTCCTGCTACTGTTTGAAATAAGGTAATGACTTGGATATTAACGCATTGATTTCATTGCTTGAAGTAAGAATAGTTGGGATTTTCTATCCACAACAAAAAAGGAGCACTTTGGCTCCTTTCTCTACATCGAATTGAATCGGCTTAATTATTCGCGAGTTTGGCAAATTTGCTGTAGGTGCTGATTTTGCCGTTGATGTACTCGATACCACTGTGCACATTGTTTTCGGTGTGACCAACAATTTGGTATTCGACGATGAATTCACCGCTGATGACTTTGATAAACAAGAAGCCGTCGCTGACCTTCCATAAGCCCTGTAAGCCACGCTCACTGAACAAGTCTTTTTCCACCAGCGTGCCATTTGGTTTGAGCTCTAAAATCGATGAGAAACCGTCTACGTTCACTTTTACCCAAGGCTGTTGATGCACTTCGTAGCTGAGGATTTTGCGGCGTGTCTTCGCCCACTCACGCAGTTCTTGCTCTTGCGCTGGGGTGAGAATTGGCAGGTCTTCCATCTCCAATAGGGTGTGATGTTTTTCGTACCAGAAAAGTTGCAGATGGAGTAATTTCATTCAGATTAACGGGGTTTCATAACGACAAAGCGCAACTTTGCTCCAACCCTGATGGTAAGTCAACCAATGAAACGAAAGAGTGCAGTTTTCACGAGGGTTAAAAACTGCACGTTCCCACGATGGGAAAACGGTGCCCAATAACGAGCACCGGAGCATGTAAGTGTTTATACGGTTTAAAGAGAATTATGCGGCAAACAACCTTGGCAATTCCGCATGATCACACGCTTGATTTAAGCGCTGTTGAGCGGTTTGAATGTGCGCACGCCAATGTTCATCTTGCGCCCACATCTCAATCACCAGTGGCACGACGCAGTCTGTCTCTTTGAGTGTGCGGAAGATGGCATCGAAGTTCACTTCACCATCGCCAATCACGAGATCGCGAAACTGACCTTTGTACTCTGGCGTCACGCGATAGGTGTCTTTAAGGTGGATTTGGGTAATGTGCGGCTTACTCAATTTCAGCTCGGTGCACACGTCGTAATTCCAACCCGAAATGTTGCCTACGTCTGGATAAGCAGTGAAATACGGCGAATTCACTTCGCGATTGAGCACCTCGAACTTACTCAATGAATTGAGGTAATCGGTGTCCATGATTTCGACAGCAAGCATCACACCTGCGCGCTCTGCCAGTTTCGCCGCTTCCTTCATACCTTCAATAAAACGCAAATGCGTAGCACGGTTTGCTGGCTCGTAATACACATCGTAGCCAGCTAATTGAATGGTACGGACGCCAAGTTTGTACGCCAATGCGATCGCCTTTTCCATGTGCAGCACGGCTTGCTCGCGTATCTTCGGATCAGCCGAGCCAAACGGAAACTTACGGTGCGCGCTCAAACACATTGACTGCAATGGCATGCCGTAGCGTTCACACTGATGACGCAGAGTGTAAATCGTCTCGTCGTCCCAATCTAAGCGGCTGCGGCGCTCGTCTGATTCGTCCACCGAGATTTCAAGAAAGTCGAAGCCCAACTCTTTGGTCACGCTGAGCTTTTCTTCCCAGCTTAACTCTTTCGGCAACGCTTTCTCATACAAGCCAACACGATGACGTTGTAGGTTCTGATACATGTCGCCCCCTAGTTCCAGTAACGGTCGATTTGCGCTTTCAATGCTTCTGCAGTTTCTTGCCCTTTGTCGCCAGCCAATGCGCGACCTGCGATAAAGGTTTTCGCTTTGATACCTTCAAACAGGTAGATGTCTTCTGGCACGATACCGCCCGTGATAGAGAGCTCAATACCTAGCTCAGAGAGTTGGCGCATCTTGCTGATGTCAGCGTCTGTCCAGCCAATCCCTGCCAACTCTGCATCGCGAGAACGGTGGTAAATCGCTTGAGTGATGCCAAGATCCACCCACGCTTGCGCATCTTCCATCGTCCAGTTGCCGTAGATTTCGATTTGGATTTCGCCACTAAACTCATCCGCGACTTTCTTACACGCTTCTATGGTCGCAATGTGCGCTGCGGCTGAAACCGTAATCCAGTCAGCGCCCGCTTCAAACGCCATGCGAGACAAAATCGCGCCGCCGTCGGTGGTCTTCATGTCGCACACTAGAATATGGTCTGGGTGGTTCTTACGCAGTGTTGAGACCGCATTCATCCCTTCTGCGAACGCTAGAATGGTGCCTACTTCAATCACATCGACATAGCTATGTACATTGCTTGCAACCGCCACTGCGTCAGTTAGGTTAGTTTGGTCTAGAGCGATTTGAATCATTGGTTTGGTCATGATGCTTATCCTTGAATTTTTTCACGTATCAGACGAGCTAAGCCGTCGTTATTGTTATCGGTTTCGCACACCAAACGGGCGCTTGAACGTACCGTCTCGTCTGCGTTATTCATGGCAACGCCTAGTCCGGCGTAACGGAGCATGGAAATATCATTGTGGTTATCGCCCACGGCAATGACATGATTCGGGTGATAACCCAGCTCAGAAACGTATTCCGCCAGTCTTAAACCTTTGCTGTTGCCTTTTGCTGCGAAGTCGATGCGATTCGACCACGAGCGTTCGCCGTTGAATTTCTCTTTCACCCATGGGTTTTCAATCAAGCGTTCTACCGAGCTTGGTAAACCTTCCACTACGAATTTCCACACGAACTCGGTATTGCGCACTTCTTCGCTGAACGAGTCGATTTTGTAGATCTTCGGTTGAAGATGCTCAGGCGCGGTTTTCGCCCACTTTTCCAACGCTTCCATGTAATGAATTGGGTTGTAGTTTGAGTACGTCATGGCATCGGTTACATACATCACCATCTTGACCTGAAACTCCTTCGCCAAGGCGATAAACGTCAGCGCATCTTCCTTATCGATGGAGTTGTGCTTGAGTACACGGTCATTGTGGTAGTCATAAACATAAGTGCCGTTGCAGCAGATGATAGGCGTGGTAAGACCCAACTCATCGTAATACGGGCGTGCCGCAGTGTGATGGCGTCCGGTGACAATCACCACGTGACACTTCTGCTGCGCTTCTTGAATCGCTTTTTTCACCTCTGGGTGAATGCTGTGGTCATCGGTGAGAACGGTTCCGTCTAAATCTAAAGCAAGCACTTTGTACATGTCGTTACCTCTGCCCGTAGTAGGCGTTTTCACCGTGCTTACGCAGGTAGTGTTTGTCTGAAAGCTCAGGCTGGATCTTGATGCCGCTGTTGAGTGAACGTGTTGCTAATGCCATGGCAGAAATCTCTTCCAATACCACTGCGTTGTGCACGGCATCGTCAGCGTTGGTTCCCCAAGAGAAAGGCGCATGCCCTGCCACAATCACGCTTGGTACTGCCATTGGGTCGATACGGCGTTGACGAAACTCTTCCACTATCACTAAGCCAGTGTTCTTCTCGTACTCTTCGGCAATTTCGCGTTGTGAAAGCTTGCGAGTACATGGAATGTCGCCGTAGAAGTAATCGGCATGAGTCGTGCCTAGTGCTGGAATATCAATCCCCGCTTGCGCCCAAATCGTTGCGCTGCGTGAGTGGGTGTGCACCACGCCACCCACTTGTGGGAACGCTTTGTAGATCTCAATGTGGGTCGCGGTATCGCTGGATGGATTCATATTGCCTTCCACCACATTGCCGTCTAGATCGACCACCACAATGTGCTCAGCGCGCATGCCATCGTATTCCACCCCTGACGGTTTAATCGCAATCACGCCGCGCTCGCGGTCAATCTCAGACACGTTGCCCCAGGTGAAGGTCACCAAGCCGTATTTCGGCAGTTTGAGGTTGGCTTCGAGCACACGTTGTTTCAGTTCGCTGTACATGATTTCTCCTTAGGCAGTAACAGCCAGAGCTTCATCAATCACGTTGAATACATCGGTTTTGCTGCGGCAACGGCGAAGCTTGTCCAAATCCACGCCCGTTTCACTGTCTTCATCATCCAACACTTGGGTCACTTCCATCAGACCTTCCATGTGCTCGTCTGAAGAGCTACCCGCTAGTGTGATTAGCACATCAACTGGCTCGTCTTCGCCTTCAAAGTAGATTGGCTCTTCTAGCGTAACCAGTGCGAAAGCAGTTCGAATCACGCCGTTTTCTGGTCGTGCGTGTGGCAGTGCCAAATTAGGCGCGATGCAAATGTAAGGACCCAACTCTTCCACGCTGCTGATGATGGCATCGTGGTAAGAAGGCTGAATCGCACCAGAGGCAATCAACATGTCCGTACCAATCTTGATTGCTTCACGCCAGTTAGACGCTTTTGCTTGCAGTTTGATTGAGTTGTTGTCGATCAGTGATTGTTTTAATCCCATTGTTCTATCTCCAGTTTGGGTGCCGTGACTTTGGCTTTCCGAAGCCCGGCACCACTGTTGTTATCCGCTGTTTGTTATTGGTTTCTTATCTCTTCATTGAGAGATATTTGGTCATGCTGTTTTATTTTGCTGGTACAAAGTTTTTATTGATGATGTCGAGTAGCTCGTCTCCGAAGGAGTTAGGGTTAAGCATGTTTTGCACCCCGAGTACAAACTTGCCTTCGCCTGGATCCATCTCCGCAGACAGGTGCTTCGACGATACGATGATGTCTGTGCTCGCAAGCTTCGACTTGTAGTCCGACACTGCGCATGAGTCCATCACGTGAGGAATGCCTTTCTTCTCTAGGTATTTGCCGATCTTCATTTTCATCATCATTGATGAACCTTGACCGTTACCACATACCGCTAGGATGCTTACTGGGCGCAGACCGTCGCTCGCTTTGATTGCTTGCTCTACCGCTTCAATCACTTCTGGCTCTTCACTGATTTCTACTGTGCCTTGCGCGTCTTCTTCAGCACGTAGCTTGCGAGAAGCGAAGAACATGTAAACCAAAGACAGACCAACAAGAACGAAGAAGAACATTTTCGATGCAGACAGACCTTGCATGATTGGTGGGAATACAAGCGCCCAGTCCGCCATGCCCATCCAGCCGTTGAACTCTGTGCCGTGTTGGCTAAATAGGTGGATAGCCCAAGCAGAACCTAGTACCTCGATGATGCCCATCACGAAACAGATCTTCATCACCGCTTTCCAGCCACCGAAGTGGTTAGCAAATACGCCGATGGTCGCGTTAGAGAAGAACATTGGAATGAAGCCAGGGATGATCATGATTGGCGCATCGAATGCCAGCATCGCCAGTACTGCTGCGAACTGACCCAGCGCACCCCACATGAAACCAAATACCATTGCGTTTGGAGAGAATGCGTAGATAGCCGCACAGTCAATCGCCAATACCGCATTTGGAATCACGCGCTCAGAGATGCCTTTGAACGCTTCAGATAGCTCAGCAACGAACATACGTACACCGGCAACAATCACCTGAATCGCTACAGCGAATTTCAGACCCGTTTCTAGGATGTAGATAGTCCAGTGTGTGGTGCCCGCCATTTCTTGAAGGTTATCAAGACCGAATGAAAGCAGAATGATGCCGAAGAACACCGTCATCACGATCGCCGTTGCTGCGATGCTGTCGTGGAAGATGTGTAGCCATTTAGGCAGCTCTAGGTGGTCAACGCTGTCGTTCTTATCACCCAGTTTTGGCGCTACTTTTGTTGCAATCCAAGACGCCACCTGTTGTTGGTGACCAATAGAGAAACCCGCCCCGCCGGTGACTTCTTCAGTTGGCTTGAACATGATGTTGGAGGAGATGCCCCAGTACAGCGCCATTAACACCGCAGAGTAAATGATGGTTTCCCACATGCTTGCGCCAAGCACAAAGTAGAACACCGCAATCAGACCTGCTTGCTGGAACATGATGTGACCAGTCAGCATGATGGTGCGGATACCCGTGTAGCGACGGAACAGTACCAAGAGGATGTTGATACCTAATGCCAATAGAACGGCGTACCCCACCCAGGAGTAGTTATCGCCCATCGCTTCCATGGTAGACATCATGGAGGTGTAAGGGTCAATGACCGAGCCGGTTAGCCCGTGGTATTCAGAAAGTTTGGAAATCACAGGTTTGAAGCCAGCAACTAGGGTGCCCGCACCCACTTGAACCAGCATGAAACCCACGATCGTTTTGATGGAACCTTTAATGATGGTGGTGGCGTCTCTTCTCAGCAACCAATAGCCAATGCATGTTACCAAACCCAGTAGTAGTGGGGCTTTGGTCATAACTTGGCTGTAAAAAATATAGAAGATGTCGTACAAGAACTCCATATCTTTACCCCTAGAGTGTTTTTTATTTGTAATCGTATGTAGGTCAGAGTGATTCCATCTGATGTCGTAGAATCTACTCAGTTTTTGCTCACGAAATAAACTCTAACAATCAAAAGTAATCACGCAATGCTCATTTGTGATTATTTTGATATTTATCAATTTTGCCCTCCAAAAAACCCTACAAATGGTAAGCGGATCACACACAAAAATTAAATTACCAATAAATACAACAACTTATAAATTCTTGTGATGAGATTCAGATTTTCACCAGTCTTGAATTTGACAATCAAGAGCGTGATTAATAGAATCAAAACAAATCACAAGTAATCACCAAATAATCACTAGATACACATTTCGGTGAATTTGAATCAAATAGGGTGATGGGTATGAATGAAGTACAAAGACACAATGGCATTCTGTCTTTACTAGAAGAAAATCAGACGATTAACGTCTCACACATTATTGAGAGCTTTAACGTCTCTCCAGCTACGGCTCGCCGTGATATCTCTAAGCTGGATGAGCTAGGCAAACTGCGCAAAGTACGCAACGGCGCAGAACGCGTCGAAGCAGAAAAGAAAAAATGGTCACCGCTGAACATCAACAGCACTGAGCATTACGAAGAAAAATCCTTGATTGCAATGCAAGCCGCTGAGCTTTGTCAGCCTGGCGACAGCGTGGTCATCAACTGCGGTTCGACCGCTTTTCTACTTGGGCAGAAGCTATGTGGGCAAGACGTGCAGATCGTCACCAACTACTTCCCATTGGCAAGCTACCTGATCAATGAAGACCATGACGATGTGATCATCATTGGCGGTCAATACAACCGTTCACAAAAACTGTTCTTAAATCCGGCGCCCAACTCGCTTGGCAGTTACGCAGGCAATTGGATGTTCACTTCAGGCAAAGGGTTAACCGAAGCCGGACTCTACAAAGCTGACATGTTAACCGCGGTGGCTGAGCAGCAAATGCTTGAGCAAATCGACAAGCTCGTCGTCGTGGTAGACAGCTCCAAAGTGGGTCACAGAACGGGCATGTTGTTCTGTCCTACCGAGAAAATCGACATTCTGATCACTGGCAAAAACGCCAACCCAGAGGTCATCAAAGCGATAGAAGCACAAGGGACACAGGTCATTCTGGTCTAACGCGCCCTAGCCTCTTTCTCAAATAAATAAAAATAATTCAGCTCAGTGCCTTAACCACAAATTAAGGCGCTCGGCTCCCTACATCCCAAATTTAATAAAAATTGTGAAACAAAAAGGTGTTGCTATGAGTAAAGTAAATGAAATCACTCGTGAATCTTGGATCCTAAATACATTCCCTGAGTGGGGTACCTGGTTAAACGAAGAGATCGAAAACACGGTGGTAGAACCGAATACATTCTCGATGTGGTGGCTAGGTTGTACAGGTATCTGGTTGAAGAGTGAGGGCAACACCAACATCTCTATCGACTTCTGGTGTGGTACGGGCAAAAAGACACAAAAGAATGCCTTCATGAAGAACCAGCACCAAATGATGCGTATGGGTGGTGTCGAAGCGCTGCAACCAAACCTACGTACTGCTATCTTCCCGCTTGACCCATTTGCTATCAAAGAGATCGACGCTGTGATGGCATCCCATGACCATGCTGACCATATCGACGTGAACGTCGCGGCAGCGGTACTACAAAACTGTGGTGACCACGTGAAGTTCATCGGTCCACAGGCGTGTGTCGATTTATGGATGGGCTGGGGTGTGCCAGAAGAGCGTTGTGTTGTCGCGAAAGTGGGCGATGTACTTGAGGTCGGCGACATGAAGATCCGCGTGCTGGATTCATTCGACCGTACTGCACTTGTCACGTTGCCAGAAGGCACTTCATCTTATGATAAAGAAATCCTCGACGGCATGGACAAACGCGCAGTGAACTACCTGATTGAAACTTCAGGCGGCTCGGTTTACCACTCTGGTGACTCACACTACTCGAACTACTACGCAGCGCACGGCAACGAGTACCAAATCGACGTGGCACTGTTGTCATTCGGTGAGAACCCTCGCGGCGTGACTGACAAGATGACGTCTTCTGACATCCTACGCGCAGCAGAATCGTTGAACTGTGATGTCGTGATGCCATTCCACCACGATATTTGGGCGAACTTCCAAAACGACCCACGCGAAATCGAAGTATTGTGGAACATGAAGAAAGACCGTCTGCAATACAAGTTCGCACCGTTCTTCTGGCAAGTGGGAGGCAAATACACCTTCCCAACCGATAAAGGTCGCATGCACTACCAGCACTTCCGTGGCTTTAGCGACATCTTCAAAAACGAACCAGAATTGCCATACAAAGCGTTCTTGTAATTCCGTCGCAACGTCAGACAGCGAAAACCAAAAGGGCTCTCAATTGAGTCCTTTTTTATTGCAGGAACTGCAGATGATACAGAGCGCATTTTCTACGACGATTAACATTCGCTATCTAATAAGTAGGAGAGCTTTCAGAGAGACTCACGCTCTCAAAAAACCTAGACGCTAGTGCATATCTACAAGCATTCTAATAAATGCCAACTTCGCTCTAACTTACGCTCAATATCGACAATATCCGCCTAAAGCCTCGAAGGTAAATCACTTAAAATTGAGCTACTTAGGCATCATTAATCGACAAAAATCATTTGATGTACTGCTTACAAGTCCAATGTTAAATTGGTTTCGGTTAGTACATCCGAGTGCAATGTGTGACTGCGTTCGATGTCGCTTAAGTGTCAAATCTCCAAGGATGGAGTACCCATCAAACACTTGAGTTCCACTTGATGTATGCTCTTATTTTTAATATCAAAAAGGACTCACTAAGAGTCCTTTTTTTCGTTTAGACAACCGTTCATCTCAGATAGCACGGAAACCGCGTCAGACTTCGACTCGCCATTAATGGGTTAGTTGAGAATGAGTCGAGCGTTAATCGGCTGGATAGGACGATTATTTTTGCCCATGATATCCATAAACGCTTTCACTTGCGCTTCAGATACCGTTTCAACATCTTTCAAAACCAGCCAACGAACACCTTCAGAACATGGTGGTGTGGTTAACGAGCCATTGAATCGGTAGTAGCTGTGCTTGGAAGGAATGAGCGATTTGATACTCACAGGCTCAACGCTGGTTGTTTTGCCCTCTTCAAACTCTTGCTTCAGCAACTTGCTCAGCGTTGGATTTTCATCCCCGAGCTTATAGAAAACGGCGACAACAGCGAGATTGCCGTCTTTATCGGTATGAACAAAGTGTGCCTCTAGCGGGTACTCTTTTCCGTTGATGTGGTTTTCAGATGGCGTATGGAAGTGAAACTGAGAAAGCGTGAACTTTTTATCGTCAACCAGTAGCGTGTTATTGCCTTCAACATTGGCTTGCAGAGTATGACCATTATCAATAGCAGAAACGGCATCACCTAAATAGTTGATGTTGATTTCATCCATAATACCCAGCACGGTTGATTGAATATTAACAGGACTTTGGTTCTTACCTTGCTGGCAATCTTCAGAGAACTTGCCCCAAAACTCAGGTCCATTCTCGCCTTCGTATCCCCAATGCGCAGCATGTGCTGCAGAGCTCAATAAAAGGCTAATCGCTAACAGTGATTTCTTCATCTTATCCTCATTTAATAAATTAAGAAAAATCAGATAATTAGTAAAACCTCAAAGTCATCACAGTGTCAGATAAATATAAACACATCCATAATCAACATTTATCAAAATGAATTAAGCAAATATTTAAACAACTTTGGAATAAAACTAATAGTAGGGTTTGTATTTCACCATCAGACTAGATTATTTCAACATAAAGGAATCACAGCAAAACTGCTTGAAGCCTTATTCTTATACCTTAATAATCCAAACACAAAACAAACATCGTCTAAAACGCCATCAATTTACCTCGTCATAAAACCAAACTCTAATTCAGGGTTTACTGCCAACTAAAACTATCATTTAAAAAGACATGCGACTATGAGTGAATATATTTACGTTTATGATGACAAAATCTTGGATGAATACCTAGATAAAGTGAATGCTCGTAAAGATATGGTTAATCGATCGACATTAAGATTATTTGCCAATGAGCTTAAAATTGAACTTTCAGTCGGCAGGCTTAAAGCAAAAGAGTTTTATGATTATATAAGAAGACCCAAGAACATCATTAGATTATTGAAGTAGGGACTATTTAATAATCTGCTCTAGATATTTAGATTCAGCTTCAACCACAGCTGAACGCATTGAAACAGAACGTGAGTCGTATACTATAGTTTTCATCAAACGTTACTACACAATTGTTTGGTTTCACTTTGGTTCCGTAGATGTAATCATCTACTTTTCCTGCTATTGATTCTTTGCAGCTTTAATCATTTAAAGCTGCTTTTTTTTCAGTATCGACTCACTGTGGATATTAGGCATAGAAACGACTGCGAATAAATATAATTCTTCATGATACGCAGCAGTTTCTATGGCGTACTTCGATGCTATCTTTTTTCAAGCATGCCTTTATCGACAATGAAGTCTATGATTTCCTGCAGCCCCTTACCTTCTTTCAGGTTGGTAAACACATAAGGTTTTTCTGGACGCATTCGAGCGGTATCCGCTTCCATGACCTCTAGTGATGCTCCAACATAAGGCGCAAGGTCTATTTTGTTGATAACAAGCAAATCAGAGCGTGTAATGCCCGGTCCGCCTTTGCGTGGAATTTTCTCCCCTTCCGATACATCAATCACATAGATCATCAAGTCAGCCAGCTCAGGGCTAAACGTGGCACTGAGATTGTCACCACCACTTTCGATAAATACCACGTCTAGGTTTTTGTGCCGCGTAGAGAGTTCCTCCACCGCAGCAAGGTTCATCGAGGCGTCTTCCCTGATCGCGGTATGCGGGCAACCACCAGTCTCGACCCCAATAATACGGTCTGCATCTAAGGCTTCTGCCTGAGTGAGTATCTTTGCATCTTCTTGCGTGTAGATATCATTAGTGACGACAGCGATCTGATAAAGATCTCGGAGAGTTTTGCACAGAACCTCTAGCAATGCCGTTTTACCAGACCCAACAGGTCCACCAACGCCAATTCGCAAAGGTTGTTTGTAGTCTTCTTGCATAAGAGTTGTCCAAATTATGGATGGAGTTAAAAATTCGATGTGTAATTATTTAATGGCTAATAATGAAAAAGCCGAACGTTATTGAAAGTCACCAATCAAGAGGATGATTTTGAATGGTGATCATCAAGCAATAGGTGATGATTGTTTTAGTGAGTATTGGAGTATTGAATAAGGCACTGAGTTGTGAATGGTTTGAGAGTGATTAGGCAAACTCATTGGCGAAGTTTTTGACTAACTAACCCGTAAATATTGATAACGAAGGTTTGCAATTTTTATCATCAACAATGTCTACATGATTCGACTGGTAGGTTATGTCTCCTAACCACTCTCGAAGCAAAATATACAATAAAAGCCTCACCATTCAATTACGATATCAGCCCATAAAATTTAGAATTATAATTCAGGCTAAATTATCTGAACATTGTGACTTCATATCTAAATCCTAAGATGCTCAAAATACTTCAAGCACCATCTCTGCATAAAGAACACTATTATCAGGTGTGCTATTGATGCTCAATTCAGCTATGTGACTCGTAATCTTAATTTTCATGATTGATAAAAACAAAAACATTATTCATTACTTTCAATAAGTTAAATAAAAAATCAATAGCGCCTATTTAGATTTGAGCTCAAATTACTGAGATAAGACACTTTCTTTGATGAATTTATGAAAAGAACAAAGGAGTAACGTTATACTGTGCATTGTACTGTCGCATGGATGCTTTTCTTTTAGCCCAACTTACTGCCTGTAGTAAGCCCAATTATGAGATAAGCAATAGTGGAATATAGATATATTGAAATGTTCAAACCCGTAAAACTTGAGGAGTTTTACGTAGAGTATCACTACATCGTCAACATCGCCTTTGCCAAGGGGACGGTTTACATCAATGAACAACAAATCACCATCGATGGTCCAACAACCTTAATCATTCCTCAATTTACCTGCTTGTCGTGTAATTTGACTCAAAAGTCGTCATTCTCACCATTGCAGATTCAGTTGTTAATCGTGACCGATGAGATGCTCGAATCCTCACTGCTTCAACTGCCTCAAAAACGTAGCTTCATTAAAAACACTGTCGCCCATCAACTGCCAACACCAGTGGATGTGGACAATAACTTTCAGCTACTCAAAGAAGTGTATGACTCCTTAAGTAGAGATGCTTTGAAGATCATGTTCTTAGAGCAAACTCTGTACTTCATACTGCTCTCTCTTTGCGAGTCGGGTATCGATGTTTTCAATGTCTTTCAATTCAATTACGAAGAAAGCAAACGCGAAGTCATCGCACGAATGATCACGAAAGAACCACAAAGAAAGTGGCAAATTCAAGATGTCGCCAAGCAGCTGTTTACCTCTACCTCAACATTAAGAAGGCATTTGCAGAAAGAGAACCTGTCATTTAGCCAGCTATTGGTAGATGTAAGAATGGGGCTTGCATTGAACATGCTAACGTTCACTTCCTACAACGTTTCACAGATCAGCAACCGCTGTGGATTTGGTAGCGCCGCTTATTTTTGTGATGCCTTCAAGAGAAAATATCACTTAACGCCATCACAGTTCCGAGCTCAGTCTAAGAAGACCAGTGATGCGTCACTTGTCTCCACAAGAAGTGACGATGTGAGCTAACAACGCTCCAGAAAAAGGCAATGGATAACGGATCGAGCGTGAAGCCTTGCGCTTTCTGCTCACTCTATTTTGCTTTTCATCTAAATCACCAATCATTGCGTCCAGGTAACGTTTTCTCTCGTCCTTGAGGAGTATGGTGTTTCGCTTTATGCACTAGAAAACTTCACGATATACCCAAGCCATCTCAAAGGCTGGGTCATAAAAATTAGATTTAGGGAAATATTATGTCTAATTCGATCACCGTTACATCTGATGACTACAACAACATCTGTCGATTACTGGATAACATTCCGAATTGCAGTGACGAGCTGCTTAAATTAGAAGATGAAATTGACCGCGCATTGATTGTCGATGCACACGAGATCGACAACAATATTGTCACGATGAACTCTAAAGTGACGTTTAAATTCCTTGGTGAGGAAGAGCAGATTCAGAAAGTGCTCGTTTACCCAAACCAAGTGAAAGATAACTCTCACATCTCCATACTCGCGCCGATTGGCATGGCACTTATCGGGTTGTCTGTCGGTCAACGCATCGATTGGATACTGCCAAATGGCAACAAGAAAACCATTGAGATCTTGGATGTCGTTTTTCAACCAGAAAGAAATATAGAGTAGAGATAATCCAACGAATAAACTCAATCATCAGCCATCACTCTTAACCAGAGTGATGGCTTTGTATTTGATTACACTTGTGGCGGTGTGCCTTCTGCGTTTGACAGAACACAATCCATTTGAACTTTTGCACCTAGCGCAATGTTAGATACAACAATCACGGTTCTTGCCGGCAAATCGCCATCAAAGAAAGTGGCGTACACCTCATTGATTGCATCAATATCAGCAATGTCAGTCACTTGAATATTGACCTTAACCGCGTCATTCATCACGTGACCAATACTCTCAACGATCGCTTTAATATTTTTCAAACATTGCTCAGCTTGCTCTTTAGCCCCACCTTGAACCAGTTCATGGTTCAGTGCATCCATCGGTAGTTGCGCGGAAATGTGGTTATAGTGAGAAAACGCCACAGTTTGCGTCGCAAGCGCATCAAGAGGAGCATTCAGCGTGTTGTTTGCCTTAATCACAATGCCATGGCGATCTTCAACTTCTTGAGGCGGCGTGCCATCACCATGAGAAATCACGGCATCAATTTGTACTGCTGCGCCCATTGGCAGCGCTGAAGCTTGAATAACCGAACGAGCAGGCATGTAAGCCACGGCTCTAGCGATCGCCGAATCTGGGAAGAAAGTACGGTACACTTCGTTCACTGATTCAATATCTGCTAAATCTTGCAGGTAAACGGTCGTTTTTACGATGTCATCCAGCGGGACATCAATGCTCTCTAGAATGTTCTTGATGTTTTGCAGACATTGATGAGTTTGTTCTTTTACGCCACCTTCGACCAAGTTTCCTGTCGCTGCATCTACCGGTAACTGTGCGGAGATGTTGTTGTAGTGCGAGAATGCGACCGTTTGTGTAGAAATCGGATTGGTCGGTGCTAGATCAGTATCACGCGATACCTTGATCAAGTCACATGGCTTTTGAGGTGTTGTCCCCTCTCCATTAGAAATAAGCGCATCCATTTGTAGTAACGCTCCTTCAAAAGGCACCGCCTCAATCGCCAGCACTGTGCGTGTTGGTAGAAGGTTCGTAAAGAAAGTCGCATATACCTTGTTTACTTCTTCAACGTCATGAATGTTGGTCAAGTAGACATTTATCTTAACGACATCATCCATTACATGATCAATGCTCTCTACAATTCTTTTAATGTTCAAAAGACATTGTTTGGCTTGCTCCTGAATACCACCGTCAACAAGCTGGTTGGTTTGAGGATCAATCGGAAGTTGAGCGGAGATATTGTTGTAGTGAGAAAACGCAACACTTTGCGTTGAATGGCTGTTGAGTGGTGCAGTTTCTGTATTTCTAGAGCATTTAATAATGGTGCCAGTCATTTTAATGTTACCTTTAATTAATGATAAAAGTATTTAACTTACGTGAACATCATTGAGGCTAGAAAGGAGAGCCATTAGCTATATTTCATTCCAATTCAATATAGAATAATAAAATCAACTGCTTCTGTTATATCCATCTTTTAAACCATAGATAAATAGAACCAAGATCAACAAAGAAGCGGTGATAATCAGAATAGTTCCTAATATATCGATTTTATTTAAAGAGAAAGTAATCATCCCGGATAGAACCCCAACAAGGATGACTAAATCAATTAATATGCCTCTAAATATTTTCATACCTCTCCTTTCACAAACAATCACATCGTAAGTAAAACTATAAGATTATGCTGATTATTTAGACGTACTTCATTACAACATGCGCGCATTATGTTTAATTTTTACGCGCTTTACATTTCAATTTTCCCATTGCCTTGATGCACCTTTTCCTACTCAAAAATTCATCTCTAATATCATTAATAAAATGAAACCAAGAAGAACAGAAAAAGGCTTGCATTTGATTTTATAAATTAAAAAATTAAGTCATAATGTTTTGAAATAATAAGAAACATTTCACACCCACTTGTCGATATAAACTCCTATTTGATAGAGTCCACTCGCTCATATGAATTGAGTAACCTACTCACAGATAACTTTATTCCGCTCTTGCACAACTTAGCCCTATCCAATTTTGGTTAGGGCTTTTTTTGAGGTAGAAAATGAACTTAGAAAGGATTGACTATTCATCGATTGAGGACTTTGAGATTAGGTTAAAGCCCTTCAATGCCACATACTGGAACAAGATATTAAGTTTTCTCAATTCTATTGATGATGTCACCTCCTTTTCTTGCGATTCAGAAGACAACGTCTTTGTCGAATTAGACTCAAGCTTACTCTTCTACAACTGTGAAAATTCAAATAAATACAAGTTTAATTTCGATAACGTTTTTATTTATCAGTTTAAGTCTATCGCCAGTGATGGGTATAACATCCGCTTATATTCGAATGGTGTTAATTTTTTATCTATTTAACGGATAGTAAGCCGAAAAAACATGTACGAGAAAACAGATAAGTTATGTCCAAATTGCTTTCGTTGGCTGCTAAGAAATACAGCCAAAGGTGAGATATATTGCCCCGATACGATCTCATGCAGAGTGAAGGGCTCATTGAGCATGCCTCCGTTAAAAGTCACCAAAGCGAGGCTAAGAAAAACCTTAGTTAACGAAATTAGAAAAGACAGACAGCACCAGAACCTAACGGTCATCAACCGAATTAATAAGCTCTTGAGTTAGAACATAACAAAAGAAGTGCTTTCACTTTGAAGCACTCACCAAAACTTGGATAAAGCGAGCAATCTCGCCCAAACCAATATAGATGCACACAACCACCACCGAGTATGCACATGCTCGGTGGTGGTACTTTATTTAAGCCCAAACAACGTAGAAAACAAAAGGACAAACAACAGATGAAGGCTGTTATTCATGAAACCCTATTACGCTTATCTTCAGCCCCACAAGAGTCTCATGTTCAAATTAGGCAGGAGCTCTACAACACTTTAAAACTGCCATTCGAGAAGCAGTTAGCGCTATATACTCATGTTCTTGGTCCAGTAAGTTCCGGTCAGCTGTCCAGCAACCAGAGCTTAACCAGAGCGGTTGGCGATGCGGAAAGAATCATCCTAAACAACAAGTAATCGACGGCGAGAAGTCGCTTTCTCACTCCCGCTTAACCAAAAACAGTCGGTCTCGCCGTTTGGATACATAGCGAGACCGACTGTTATATACCGAGTTAACGCTAAGACAATTGGGGTCTATCTCGCCTCATTTCTTTCTAAGTACGAAAAACAGAATAAACATAGAGCCAATTGCTGAAGTCATCAGACCTATGGGTAACTCCTGACCTGGGATCAGCACTCGGCTCATTAAGTCACTGGCTGAGAGGAGCATCGCGCCAATAAAAGCACATAAAGGCAATAGATAACGATGACTCGGTCCGGAAAATGGTTTCGCAAGATGCGGCACGATGAGCCCAACAAAGCCAATCACGCCACTTAAAGAGACAAAGATGGCTGTAGAGAGTGCCGATAAAATAAACACGGTCACACGGAGGAATTTGACGCTTACACCCAGTGAATTACTGGTGTCCTCATCCACCAACATGGCATCGAGCGAACGCCAGCGCAGCATGGTAAACAGTGCAAGCACAATAACCCCAACAGAGGCAAACGGCAGATTTTCCCATTTTGCCAGCCCTAAGCCACCCATCGACCAAAAGAGAATATTACTCGCCGAACGTTGATCGCCGGTATAAATCAAATATCCAGTAATGGCACTGAACAGGAACGAAACCGCCAATCCAGATAAAATCAGGCGCTCAACTCCTTGAGACTTTTGTAGAAAGAACACCAGGATGACCGAAGCTGCGGATAAAGTTGCCCCAGCAAATGCTGCCACAGGTAAAGACCATTGACCTAACGCCAAATCGAAATGGCTGATAACCGCAACAACGCCAGCCGATGCTCCCGCGGAAAGCCCAAACAAAAATGGATCAGCCAAGTCGTTCTTAGTCACGGTCTGCAATAGCGCCCCCACCATAGCAAGCCCAGCACCAACTAAAATCGCGAGCAGAAATCTAGGAATTCGAATCTCACTCAAAATAACGTTGGTCATTGCAGGTAGCGAGGCGTGATCAAAGGTAAAAAACTGATAAACCGAGGAAAAGGGTATGTTTATTGTTCCGTAAGAGAGCGAAAGGAACAGTATGACCGATAGCAGCATCAGACTTGCCACGATAGCAAGCCAAAACTTTACATTCGAATTACTCATTAATCACGATACCAGCCTCGGGATGGAGCTTGGCTGCAATCTTCTTGATGGCAACCACATTGTTGGGACCTGGCGTCAGCTCACTGTACTTCAACCGCAAAAATTGACCATTTTTCACCGCATTCGTTTGGCGCATTAGAGGGTTGTCACTCAGGGCTTTTATCGAACTGTTGATCGCTGCATCATCTGAGCTGCCATAATCCACCAAAATGATCATATCGGGATTATGAATGGCGACTTTTTCCCATGGTGCGGTGCCCCAACTAAAGTTATCATTGCCCATCACGTTGACGCCACCAGCCGCTTTGATCAGCGCGTGAGGCATGGCAAAGCGCCCACTGGTAAAGGGCTGATCAATGCCTGAATCGTAAAGGAACACCTTCTTGATTGGATAACCTGCCACCTTTGCCTCTATTTCGTTGAGGTCTTTTTTCCAATTCTCGACTAAGCTTTGTGCTTTATCACTCTTATCGAAGACTTTGCCCAGCTTAAGGACATCGCCGTAAAGCAGCTCCATAGAAGCTTCTTGCTTCTTCTTAGTGATGTGAGCGCAGCTTTCGCTGAGTACCAGCGTCTTTACTCCAAAGTGAGCCAAGTTTTGTGGCGTTAGATCGGAGCCAAATTTAAGACCATAGTTCCAACCAGCAAACAGGAAGTCCGGATTCTTTTCTAGTAAAGGTTCTAGCGTTAAGTAACGCCCAGAGATTTCGGGAATATCACCTAAGTCTGCCTTGAACTGATCGGATACTTGATACCAACCTGTAATACCATTTACTGCCACCATGTTAGGTTGTAGCCCCAATGCGAACGCCATTTCCGTCATATTGAGATCTTGGAATACCGCTCGTTTTGGTGCTTGTTCAAACGTCAACACATCCCCACAGCTTTCAACACTGACTGGGTAATGTGGTTCCGTCAGTGCATTGGTGTTTGCGTAAACAGAGACAGATAAAAACAACGGCATCAAGCATATTTTTTTCACGGTAACTCCTTAATCTATTTCAAAAAAACGGATCGCTTTTCCTGTTGTAGGATGTAAGAAATGAAGGGTATTCAAATCAAAAGTATCTTTTATCCAGTGAGCGTTGAGCGTGTTTTCGACCGTATCGCACACCTGCATTTTGCCTCGATTAATGATCATCACTTGGTCGGCAAAGTATTCGGCAAGGTTTAAATCATGTAACACGGCAATCGTTGTAATCTGCTTATCCTTAACGATTTTGAGGAGCTCTATTCTCGCTTTAGGGTCTAAGTGATTCGTCGGCTCATCTAAAAGCAGCAACTTGGGTTCTTGCACCAACACTCGTGCTAAGTTGACGCGCTGAAACTCTCCGCCAGAAAGCTGCCCAACTTTTTGCTCTCTTAACGTCTCCAGTCCAAGCTCGGCGATCACGCGGGTAATGCATTCGTTGTCGTATTGGCGTGTGGAATAGTGAAAATGAGGAAATCGCCCCAGTGAAATATAATCAAGCACTCTCATTTGTGGGTCGACGGTATTATTCTGCCCCATAAATGCAATATATCTTGAACGCATTTTATGGTTATAACTCGAAAGTGGTTTACCAAGAAAACTCAATTCACCAGAGAATATATTCACCGTTCCCATAATGGTGCGAATAAAGGTCGATTTTCCGCACCCATTAGGACCAACAATCGCTAAGAACTCTTTCTCTTTTAGACTAAAGCTAATATCCCTAACTAACTCCGTTTTAATGCCCAGTGACAATCCCTTAATGGTTAACACTTCTTTCACATTAATAAGCCTTGCTAGTTAATATTTAGCCATTATCAAATAAAAAAATCCGTAGTCAATAAAAACAGAAAATAAAAAATATGTTTTTAATTATGATTTAGAAATATATTCATTTTACTTAGAAATAGAGCCCTATCCTTTATTCATGTGAAACGAATAGCAAAGTTAATTGAAAAACTACTATATCAAATAGCGAAATTTCCAATCGTGATAATAGATATGAAGTATAGAAAAGTAATTGACTGTAAAACGATAACACTCAGAGAGTTTTATGTGGAACATCATTACATAATATATCTCTCTGAAGCCAAAGGACTGGTGTCCATCAATGACAGTAAGATCGCCATTACTTCCCCAACTATCTTGATGATTCCTCAATACAGTCGAGTTTGGTGTGACTTACGTAGCGAGAGCCCGACACAGTGCATTGAGGTTCAAATACTGACTGTATCCAACCATACGATCGACTCTCTGATTGCTAAAGTTCCACAGCGGGCATTTGGTGCCAATAATATCTCTTACGCTATCAGTGACAACTTCGAGATAAAAGACAGATTCAAAATACTAAAAGAGGGGCATGACACCTTAAGTAACCACGCATTAAAGACATTACTGGTTGAAGAGTCCCTATTTTTTATATTTTTAACAATGAGTTACTACGAAATGGATATTGTTCGAATGTTCAAGTCCGATCATTACCAATCAAAGCGAGAAGTCATCACTCGGATGATAAGCCAAGATCCGACTCATAAGTGGCAAATTGAGGAGGTCGCCAGCAAGCTGTTCATCTCCTCTTCCACATTAAGAAGACACTTGAATAAAGAAGACGTCTCTTTCAGCCAGTTGCTGTTAGACGTAAGAATGGGCATTGCACTCAATATGCTGACGTTCACTTCCTACAATGTCAGTGAGATCAGCCATCGTTGTGGCTTTGGTAGTTCGGCTTACTTCTGTGATGCATTCAAACGAAAGTACAATCTAACGCCCTCAAAGTTCAGGCAATATTCTAGAGAAAACAACGGCTCATCACTGCTGACACTCAAGTACTAATCACCTTCTCATAGTCAAACAAACACAATCAAAACGCAGAATCCACAAAACCTAAAAAAAGCCCAATATTGGCGTTAATATTGGGCTTTCTATTATGTTTATAAGAACGGAAGCTTAGCCTTCCACTTTCGCTGGCTCGCCTTTGAACTTGTTTAGCACAGCAGTATGCAGACCATTCTGATATGCCACCGCAACGAGTACAATCACCACACCGATTGACTGCAATAGCGTCACCGACTCACCACTTGTAAATGGTGCAACAAGAACAGTAGTAATTGGGCTCAATAGCAATAGACCTGCAACAACGGTTGGGTCCAAGTTTACCGAACCAATTTGTACAAATACCCAAGCAACCGCATGACCAACAACACCTAAGATCACAATCCAGATCCAGTTGCTCATATTAATCGCATCACCAGCAATCGAACCATCAGCTGCTGATAGTGGCAGTTTGCCGTCGACAAGAACACCCGTGGTAATGTTGAAACCGTGCGTCGTCGCCATAACAATCGCAGCAGGGATAAGCTGAGCAAGGAATACCCACATCAGTGGCTGGAAGTAGCGACCGGCGTTCAGTGTGCCCGACTTACGGCTAGTGTAGAGGTATAGCGCGTAACAAATACCCGATTTAATACCCAGAATCGTACCCACTAGCGCAATTGGGTAGCCCCACATGGTGCTTGGACCTTCAGATGGACCACCTTCTAGAACGCCACCCGCTAGAACAATACCGAACAACATAATCGGTACAAGGAACCAGAAGCTTTTCTCCGGCTTAAACTTATCAAACGTCATGGCAAGCAATGGCATGATGATGATCTGTAGGTTAAGTAAGATAGATGAGATGCCCGCACCAATAAAGAAGATCGCAAAGTTCCAAGAGGTCATATCAAGACCAAGGAAAATACCGGCAACAATAGCGAGAGCAAAACCAGATTTATTAATTAAGCCTTTCTTTTTAATTTCGGCAACGGCAAATGGAATCAACACTAAGAAGCCAACAAGACAACGTAAGAAGGCGTTGGTTGCTGGTTCAAAGTTTGCTTCTTTTACCATGATTGCCGAGAACGCTAAGGCGAAAATACCAATCATAATAAACATATAAGCAAGTGGTTTGCTCATTTTTTTCTCTGGTCCAGATGTGGACGCGGTTCTAACTTCAGACATAAATAGCCCCAGAATGTAAATAAAAGTAATATTGGATTTTTTAATTAACGCACATTGTTATTTAGCAAAATAAAAATATGCATTAATAAGCCATACCAGTACTCAATGACTGGTATGGCTTAATTAATACAGAGTTAAATAATTTGCGTAGGGAAACGCTAGGGTAAATATCGTTTTTATATTAAAAGAAGATGGATACTATCTACGGTCAGGCAGCATGCCTTCTTTCAAAATAAAGCTAATAATTTCTTCTAAACCAACACCGTCATGTAAGTTCGCGAAAATAAATGGACGATCGCCACGCATCTTCTTCGCATCACGGTCCATAATATCGAGAGACGCGTGTACATATTCAGCAATGTCGATTTTATTAATGATCAATAGATCTGACTTGGTGATGCCCGGACCACCTTTACGTGGGATCTTGTCACCTGCAGACACATCAATAACGTAAATCGTTAGGTCAGACAGCTCTGGACTGAATGTCGCAGCCAAGTTATCACCACCAGATTCGATCATCACTAGCTCAAGGTCTGGATGACGCGATTGTAAGTCGTTCACCGCCGCTAGGTTCATCGAAGCGTCTTCACGGATAGCAGTATGTGGACAGCCGCCTGTTTCTACGCCAAGAATACGATCTGATGGCAGCGCGTCATGCTTGAGCAAGAAGTCCGCATCTTCACGGGTGTAAATATCGTTCGTTACAACCGCGATGTTGTAATGATCTTTAAGTGCTTTACACAATTTACGTAGCAGCGCTGTTTTACCAGAACCAACAGGACCGCCTACACCAACACGTAAACACTGTGTCATATTAATTTTCCTTTTGTTCTTTAAAGCAAATTAGCTTCGAAATAGTCTTGAATATTGCGTTTCATGTTTTGCACTTCCTAGCGCTAAGCCAGGAAGCGTTGGACCTAGCTCCCAATCCTCTAAACTGAGGGCAGATTCGACCGCTTCAACAAGCTTAGGTTGCAGTCGAATGCACAGACGCTGTGCTGCGGTATGCCCCAGCGGTAGTGCTTTACATGCCACCGCCAATTGGTTTTCTAACCATCCCCATGCAAAGCCAAGCAGGCTCTGTCGAACAGGAATATGGTTAAGCTGTGTAACCCAAGCAAACATGGTCACGTATCCAGGTTCTTGAAGCTGTTTTGCCCCTTCAACATGCAGCTGAGGGTGCATTTCAAGATTGGTCAGTAAGTCTATTAATGCTTGACCAAGACGAATGTCTTCTTCACATAACTCAGAGGTTTCGCGATTCGCTAACAGCCAATCGTTCCAAAACGTCACTTCTTGGCAATCACGATTCGCCCACGAGTGATACAAGCGCGCTAGCACAGGTAATTCACAACGCGATAAACCGTCATCAAGCACGCCTTCTAGCCATGCACCAAGCTCTTCTTCGTTTTTCACCCAACCAAGCTCAAAAGCGCTTTCTAGCCCTTGCGACCAAGCAAACGCACCAATAGGAAGTGCTGGGCTAATAAATTGCATCAAACCAAGTAGTGCTAGATCACCGACTTCACGATCAGAAGTATTAGTGTTCATGCTGATGCCCGTGGTGATGGTGACCATGAGAGTGATCATGAGATTGCTCACGACCAACATGCGCGTACGCACCGGATTCTGGGTCAAAAGGCGCTTGATGATGCGTCAATGTTGCACCAAGCAGCAGTGCCAATTCTTCAAGCACATGGTCCGGCGTCATTCGTACCCAACAACGTCCGTCTTCATCCTGACCAACCGCAAGCAACGTGTGGCGGTTGCCTAGGTGATAACAAAGGCGAGCGAGAGGAAGCGTGCCGTTGATGTAAGCCGTCGTGACGGGTTCGTTCGCTGCATGGACACGAATCACTTCACCCGTTTTCGCTTCTAGCAGGTCGCCATCACGTAATACTGGTCCACGATCGAGAAACAAACCGACATCATGTCCCTTTTCCGTCACTCCTTTCAGGCGTCCTCGGATACGCAGCTCATAAGGAAGAATAAGACTATCGAATACCTCACATTCCGTATTGGCATCTAATCGTTTTGTTAGTTCAAGCATTGCAAGCCCTTACTGTTAATTAGAACAAATGGTAGCGTTGAGCCAACGGAACTTCTGTTGCTGGTTCACACGTCAATAGAACGCCGTCTGCACTTACTTCATAAGTTTGTGGATCAACGGTCAGTTCAGGACACACGTCGTTGTGCTTCATGTCTTGTTTGGTCTTGTTACGAACGTCTTTACACGCAACAAGCGGGCTGTTCAGACCCAGCTTTTCTTCTAGACCTGTGTTCATCGCAGCTTGGCTAACAAACGTCATGCGCGTTGCTGACACTGCACGACCTAATGAGCCAAACATGTTGCGGTAGTGAACTGGCTGAGGCGTTGAGATCGCCGCGTTTGGATCGCCCATCGCAGCGCCTGCGATCATGCCACCTTTCAAGATGATGGATGGTTTAACGCCGAAGAATGCTGGTTTCCAAAGCACCAAGTCGGCGAATTTACCCACTTCAATCGAGCCCACTTCGTGTGCGATACCGTGAGTGATTGCTGGGTTAATGGTGTATTTCGCGATGTAGCGCTTCGCACGGAAGTTATCTGCGCCAAGATCTTGGTCTTCAGGAAGTAGACCGCGCTGTACTCGCATCTTGTTTGCTGTCTGCCAAGTACGACATACCACTTCACCCACACGTCCCATTGCTTGTGAGTCTGATGACATCATCGAGATCACGCCCATATCGTGAAGAATGTCTTCTGCGGCAATACTTTCGCGACGAATACGAGAGTCTGCAAACGCAACGTCTTCCGGGATATTTGGATCTAGGTGGTGACACTCCATCAACATATCCAAGTGCTCATCAACGGTATTGATGGTGTACGGACGCGTTGGGTTTGTGGAAGAAGGCAGTACATTTGGCAGTGCACACGCTGCAATGATGTCTGGAGCGTGACCACCACCCGCACCTTCCGTGTGGTAGGTATGGATACAACGATCTTTGAATGCAGCCAGCGTATCTTGTAGGAAGCCAGATTCGTTCAAGCTATCTGAGTGAAGCGCAACCTGAACGTCGTAGCGATCTGCAACATTCAAGGCGTTGTGAATACATGCAGCAGTCGCACCAAAGTCTTCGTGGATCTTCAGGCTCATCGCGCCTGCTTTTACTTGCAGCTCAAGCGCTTCAGGCGTACTTGCACTGCCTTTACCTAGTAGACCGATGTTCATTGGTAGATCATCGACCGCTTGCATCATCTTACCGATGTGCCAAGGACCCGATGTGCTGGTTGTCGCTAGACTGCCCGTTGCAGGACCCGTACCGCCACCAATCATGGTCGTTATACCGCTCATCAACGCTTCATCGATCTGTTGCGGACAGATAAAGTGGATGTGTGTATCGATACCACCTGCGGTTAGAATTTGGTTCTCACCTGCGATGATTTCAGTACCAGGACCAATGATGATATCAACGTTAGGCTGTACGTCTGGGTTACCTGCTTTACCAATGGCTGCGATACGACCTTGCTTAAGACCAACGTCAGCTTTAACGATGCCCCAGTAATCCATGATGATAACGTTAGTAATAACCGTATCCATCACTGCGTCATCACAACGCTGGCTCTGACCCATACCGTCACGAATAACTTTACCGCCACCAAATACGACTTCTTCACCGTAGTGCGTGTGGTCTTTTTCAATCTCAATCCATAGCTCTGTATCACCCAGACGGACTTTGTCGCCCGTTGTAGGACCGTACATGTCTACATACGCTTGTCTAGAAATCTTCATTACTGTTACCTTTACTTAGAATTGTTATCTAGTGAGCCCATCACGTCGCCACGGAAGCCGTAGACTTGACGTAAGCCAGCGAACGGAATCAGCTCCACTTCGCGGGTTTGACCTGGTTCGAATCGAATTGACATGCCAGCGGCGATCGCTAGGCGGTGACCGTAAGCAAGCTCTCGGTCAAAAGATAAAGCGCGATTCGCTTCAGCAAAGTGGTAGTGCGAGCCAACCTGAACAGGGCGGTCACCCGTATTAGAAACTTTCACTGGGATGGTTGTGCGGTCAGTACACAGCTCAATATCATCCGCTTTTAGTTGGTATTCACCTGCAAACATGGCGGTCTCCTTAAATAATCGGGTTATGCACAGTCACTAGCTTTGTGCCGTCAGGGAAAGTTGCTTCTACTTGTACTGTTTCAATCATTTCAGCAATGCCAGGCTGAACATCAGCACGAGTTAAGATTTCGCGACCAGCACTCATCATTTCTGCAACGGTGCGCCCTTCACGTGCACCTTCCATGATTGCGCAGCTGATCAGCGCAACAGATTCTGGGTAATTCAGTTTGATGCCTTTTTCTTTGCGTCTTTCAGCAAGCAGACCTGCAGTGAACAAAAGTAATTTGTCTTTATCTCTAGGTGTTAATTCCATCGTTTACTCCGTTTCATGATTTTCAATATAAAATCGCGTTATTAGGTGTTTAATAAGGCGTTATAATTCGAGTTTGATTAAGTCAGCCAGATTCTTGGTATCACTGGTTCCATGCCAATGAGCAGCGGACGCAATACTTCTCTCGCTTGTTGGAATAAGTCCCAAACTTCGTTCCTTTCGGTACCGAGATAGCGGATGACCAACACGCCACGTCGCTCACTCACCGCCCAACGGTCGGATGCTGGCATGTGCTCTCGAAGTGCTAAAATGGCTTGTTTTGGATCGTCTAGACCCACCGCCCACATATTGGCGTGAACCGTTGAACCACCTTGTCCCCACTTACCGGTAAAACGCGGATGAGTCGGGTCGACCGTTTGTCTTTCAAGCCACAGCGGTTTGCCATTTTGGTAGAGGTTAAATTGTTGAGTGATGCACCCACTTTCGAATGGCAGCTCACTGGCAGGTCGCCCTAGAACGGTAATTTCCCAGCCAAGACACTTGGCATTTGTACCCAAGTTGATCGTGCAAGTTTGGTCACCAATAGAACCATCAAAAGCAATCGACTCTTGAGGAAGCCACTCTAAAATGGCGTTATCCTCAACATCCAAGTTGGTGTGTTGTTTCCACGGCACCAAGTTGCGGTCGGCTTTGTACAGCTTGTTTGCGGCGGGGGTTGTCACTAGAGCGTGAGCGTCACTTTGTACACCAATGTTGAAGTTCAGCTCGTCACCACTCACCAAACCACCAGGCGGGTGCAGAATGTAGACATGGCAACAGCCATCTTTGCCCTCAGGATAGAAAGGTCTTTGGACAATCAGAGGTCCAAAGTGTCGTAGGGTATTTAATCGTGTGACACTGGAATTGCCTTCAGCATGAGCACCAAATTTTAATGTCAAAGACGCTAACCACTGACGATTGAGACCAAAACCTTGATCAACACGAGGTATATTGGTTTTGTCAGTCGTTGTCGTTTGGAAATCTGTCATATGAACATACCTTTCTACCTACCTTTAAATAAAAAATTAGGATTAAAATGCGTATTACCGTTTCATTGGTAACGAATGAAATAGGTCAAACTTCAACGAATAACGCTGAATAGGAATAGAAATTACGAGTAATAAATAACGCCTAGTGAAAAAAGATAGACTTAATAATTCTCTTCTTTAATTTCACCCATAGCGTCACTATTAATAAACTTACACAATTACATGAATTTCTATATCGATGCTGTAACGAATGGACACAATATACAGGAATCAAGCGAAGTCTAAATTAGACATTTTGCCCAAAAGATTACAATATAAATGTCAGCATCACTTCATTATTAATGGAATGTTTAAAACTATTTCCGCATTACTAAATAAAAAATATAAACAGTGAATTTACTCACAATTTCTATCATTGCTAAACGATGAGATAAGAGTGAATTACCGGAAACCGCCAAACTTAAACAATGGATTTTCTGAAGCGGCTTCTGAACTGCTGAGGTGTGGTAAGTTTATTTTTTTTAAACACAGTGCAGAAATAGGCGGAGCTCTTAAATCCACTCAGGTTGCTTATCTTCAATATGCTGAAGTTACTAAACTTCAGATACCGAATCGCGACATTGAGCCTCACCTCGTTGAGGATGCAAGAGAAAGACTTCTGCTCTGCTGATAATCCTCTCCTCAAGGTAGAAATGCTGGTAGCCATAGACAAAGCCGCCGCCTCAAGCGTCCAATGCTTCCTCGGTTCACGCATAAGCAGATTGGACAATCTCTCAGAAACCGACAGGTCACTTTTCATGTTTAAGACGATATTGATGTCTTTGTTTTCCAGATGTAGGTGAATCAGAAGTTCAACCACACTCTGTCTAAGCAGCGCTTTATTCAACCGCCCCATACAACGATGCCCATCAACGACCCGATTCATTAAAAAGACATCACAAAAATCTTTGTTATGAGCTTTTAAGAAATTTCCGCCATCACTCGAACGACACAACTTTCGATTTCTCTTATCAAAGATAAACTTGTTTAACTCATAAAGGTCTTGCTTAATAAAGCCAATATCAAAATCATTTAAGCTAATAAAGTCTAATTCAGACTGTTCAGTTAATTTTGATATATTAACGTGAACAAACGAGTTTTTTGGAATGATAATTAAGCTATTGTTAAACTCTTGAACGGGAGAGCCATTAATACTAATGTCTCCTTGATAACCTGAGACTCTGGCAAATATCGTCTTTTTAGTTCTGTAATTGTGTAGCCTAAAATTGCTGGCATTAATATTATGAAAAAACATTGCTATCAAATAATTAACATCTATATACTGTCAAGCATACTAGCAAGATAGTCGATTCTTTGTGCGACATGTATAGATAATCAATCCATAAATGAAGTTATATGACTTCAAATCTAAATCGATCCCCTACCCTTATAGAAAACTGGTCGCAGTAAAAGCAAGAAACTCGACTAGCATAACAAGTACTTCTTGGTGTTAGCCTCAGTTAGGCTTTTGACTACCCCTTCTTCTTCAAGCAGAGTGAGCGCTTTTTCAATAGGCAGTCTTAACAACCCTAGCTTTATCATTAACGTATCGACCGATACTGAAGTGTCGCCGATGGATGACAAGCACTGAACAATGCAATTTCTGGTCTTACGCTTTGACTCGTAGTTGCTGATAAACCGCCTCTTGACGGCGACCTTCTCTTGCTTGCTCTTACATTGATTACCTAAATCCATACGAAACCAATTTAAGTCTTCCAATAACACGTTATATGGGTCGCCCAAGTTATCAATGACAACGAACTGATCATCCGTTGAGTTGATCACGGTATAATCCACACCCTCCGATATTCTTGTCTCGCTCGGTGTTTTAATACTCGAGTAAAAGCGAATGGTGTCACCAAGCAAGCTATCACTCTCTTTCTCCAACTTGCCCGTAGCGACAGCCAAACCAACATCAATCAACTTATAGAATTCACGCACGATTTTGTGTTTTGGCTGATAGGCACAGTCCAAGTTCAGCTCGCAGGTTGCACAGTGATAATGACATTTACATTGGATGTAGGATTGGTTGTCACCATCATAGACCCAGTTATTGCGATAATCGATGTAATACATACTGCCCAGAGCCGTGTGGGTCACATTCACCTTGTTACTTTTTACCAACCGACTCATGGTGGTGACGAGCGTCTCTTGGTTATAAACACCCTTGATATAGAGGTTTTGAGAGAGCTCTTTTAGGCTCACCTTCTGCTCAGAGTTAAATAAATAACCAATGATTTGGTTCTCTAAAGCATCAAGGGCGTCGTTTTCTTTTTCCTCGAATTCTTTTTTGAATTTTCGGACTAAGATTTTCAGTTTATCTTTAGCTAGACGTATCACCTGAGCCTTGGAGATATCATGTGTTGGTTCTAGCAAGGAATAGAGCTCAAACCCCGCGCCTTCAAACTGTAGGGTGCGACATAAGCCTTGCCTTAACGTTCTAATTTCTTTCTTTTTTCTCCCATCCACAGCATGAACACGCAAGATAAAGTGATGAATCTCTTTTGCAAAAAATACCAATTTCATAATCGTCATTTAAAAATAAAAACCTGAAGAGCTCGCTAATTAGCGTTGGAAAAGTCGGCGAGGTTAAATACGCCAGAAACAAGGAGATAAAACGACCACAATGGTGAGGATTTCTAAGCGTCCCATCAGCATTCCGAGGCTCAAAATCCACTTCGCAGCGTCTGGCAGTGTCGAGAAATTGCCAGTTGGACCAATAATAGAACCGAGACCAGGACCGACATTCGCCACCGAAGTAATGGCACCGGACAAGCTAGTGATAGGGTCTAAGCCTATGATTGCCAATAACATTGCGATAAAAATAATGGTTAATGCATAAACAAAAGCGAATGCCGTTACACCTTGCACAATACTGTCTGACAAACGCGCTTTGTTGTAACGCAAGGTAAAGACGCCAGAAGGGTGTACCAACTGGAAAACCTGCTTTTTAAGGAGTGAGGTCGCTATCTGAATTCGGAAGATTTTGAAGCCCCCTGACGTTGAGCCAGAGCACGCACCCATCAACAGAACGAAGCAAAACAAAATGGTTGGTAAACTCCCCCAACTGGAGAAATCGTCCAATGCAAAACCCGTGGTAGTCATCACCGTAACGATATTAAAGGTCGCAATACGAATCGCGTCGATAAACGGATAATCGAGCTTCAATGCCAACCAGCAAGCAACAACCAAACTCAGCGCAACCACCAACTTAAAATAGGCTCTGATTTGCGCGTCTTTCACTAAGCAAGAGAGATTCTTTTGGTTGATTGCTGCCACAAATTGAATGAATGGCATACCACCCGCAAACATAAAGATGATTGCCACCCAATGAGCCATTGGCGAGAAGCCGTTCATGGAGGCATCGGTCGTTGAATATCCTCCGGTAGATACGGTGGTCAGTGAGTGGTTTATCGCATCAAATACAGTCATGCCAGATAGCAAGTAGCTCATCACACAAAGAAAAGTCAGCAGCAGATAAACAGACAGAATACTCTTAGCAACGCTCTTCATTCGCGGTGCACTTTTTGTTGACCAATCAGAGGATTCGGTTTGGAAGAGTCGCATCCCACCAACATTGATCATGGGTAGAATAGCGATAGCCATCACGATGAACCCTACGCCACCAAACCACTGAAGCAGCGAACGCCAAAGCAATATGCTGGGTGCCATGTCATCAAGACCAGCAAGAACCGTAGACCCAGTCGTGGTGATACCAGACATGGTTTCAAAATAAGCGTTAGTGAAGCTGATTTCATTGATGAATACAAAGGGAAGTGACGCAAACGCGCTGCCTAGAACCCAGACTAGCGTGGTGATCAAAAACGCATCTTTTACTTTGAGAACGAGTGACGTTTTCCCACCAATCGCCACGCACACTAATCCCCCGATATGGGTAATGATTGCTGATAAACCAAAATCTAACGCTCCTTGAGTCCCTGTCACTACAGCCATCAAAAATGGGATATACATAAACAATGCGAGTTTAGATAACAGGAATCCCAAAACGAGAAACACTGGTTTATAGCTAATCATTAAAAATCAGTTCATTTATTCTTACCAAAAACTTTATTATTTATTCAATTTTCCCAATCAAATTCAATGGATATATAAGGTTTAATCAATGACAGATACAATATGAGCAAAAATATAAATAATGATATTTATTAAGAAGAAACATCAAAACACAATAGGCAGATCGCGCAATGACTTATTCTTGTACTTTCGTTACATTGAGATAAACAACTGATTAAAAACAATCTGACTTAATACTTATAACTTTATGTTTCTGCCTAAAAATCTCCCTCTATTACCGAGTTATTCGATGTCGAGTAACTGCTATATAAACACAGACTTTTCATCCCCCTTAAGCAATTGCAGTGAAAAGATTCAAATTACATCATGTTTAACAACGGTTTATGTCAAGTTATCCAAAACCACCACTGATTTATATCTCTCGAAGTTTTGTTTGCCATTAAGCTCCATCATGAGCAATGGACTCATCAATTCACTCGACATTCTGCTCAAGAAAAATGACGATACTCTATCTTCCATGGATAAAGATTTACTAACCCATGCCATCTACTTTTTTAGGTCTCAGTTCTCAAATTAACGCTGATCCACCATATAACCATCGCCATTAGACATTGTTTTCTTTGGAGTTTTTTCTGAATTCCTGAGGCGTCACACCATACTTTTTCTTAAAGATCGTACAAAAGTACGCCGAGCTATTGAAACCACTGAGTTCACTGATTTTTAAAACATTGTATGACGTGAACGTTAAGTAGTTGATGGAGATACCTAACCTTACATCATTGAGAATGTGCGAGAAGGCTCCCCCTTCCTTAGAGAGGTTTCTCCGTAACGTAGAAGGGCTGGTAAACATACAACTCGCCGCCAAGTCTAACGTCCACTTCTTCGTTGGTTCAGACATAAACAGCTTGGCTAAACGAGAAGACAACGATATGTGATAATCACTGTTAAACAATATGCTGACATCCACACCTTTTTTATACAGCAGTAATACCAAGTGAAAGATACTCTGCTTCAATGCGATATTTTTAATGCTTTTCAGCTTTTGGCAATTATTAAGTTGTCTATTTGAGTAAAAGATTTCACACAGTTCTTTACTCTTATACAGAATAAATGACTCATTCTTGTTTTTGTTTAAGATGAGGTCATTAAGCTTTTCGAGCTTCACCTTCATCTTTTTGATGTCAGTCTTGTTGAGAGTCACTACCTCAAATGAGCTTTCATCCCCCTGCCTAAGCAGATCGCACTCAACCATCGCCCCTTCCGGGATAACCAATAAGCTATTGTTAAACAATGACACTTCGTTTCCATTGATGGCGATGAACCCTTGGTAGTTAGATATCCGAACGAGTAAGCTCCTTTTCGAACGGTAGGGCTTCAGTGTGACTTTCTTTGATTGAACTTGATGGAAAAACATATGCGAATAACCTGCTGCTTTTTTCTGAGAGTATCACTCCTCCCACTGAAAGCATCATGAGCCATAATCAATGAGATATTTTCAAAACAATATGATGGAATTTCTACATTTCGTATTTATTGGTGTATTTTCTGGTAAAGAAACGCAGTTAACATGATAAGAGGCTGTTTATTATAGAAAACAGACAGAAAATCCTGCCATTATTATTTAACACCTCATAATAACAACCATTTAATTATTCGCTCATTCGATATAACACAACTAGGTTGGTACACTATCTGGGTTTCTATTTATATTTTTAATATCATCTGAGATATACCACTATTTTCGAAGGAATTATGGAGCGAATTATTCGATTTTTTACTTTCGGTCTTTGGGGAACGAAAGAAGAGCGACACCTTTCAAGAAAGATCAATCATTCTTACACATCATTAAAAGTCGTTGGCAGGGGGACCGTGTTTATATCTGCCAAAGAGGTTCATCAAGACCTAATGACGAACAATATTTATGAAAGAGCTCGGTTACTCGTTGAGGAGAAATAGTTGTTTTTGTTGCTAATCTTACCAATCTTGGTAAGTGGTTTTTTGGTTTGTCATATCCATCCGTTCTATCGATACAAGGTGCACCGTTATGAAGGACAGTACCTGTACTTAAAAAGCGCAAACTTAGGCATGATGTGTTTGTTTATCGCCTTAGGCTTAGTCTTGATCATTAATCGCTACGCGTATTTTTTCGCAGCCATCACACATGTAGCTCCGATAAAATGGTTACCTGATGCATTGTTGGCACAGACGCCTTATGAGTTTACATCGAACCTACTCTATGAACTTGATGCCTTTACCAATCAAGAGGTTATCAATCTCACCTGGGTGACCATGATTACGTTTTCGATGTTGCTCGTACCTGTATTTTGGTCTCTGCTCGCCTACATCAAATATTGCATTCGCTACATGACGTTTAGCCCAAAAGAGCGACTGAATGCGAGAGTCTTTTCCGACAGCTCGCTGGATGACTTTCTCTTTAAATCAGCGTTAGAAAAAGGGGACAAAATGGTCATGCTGACCCTGTCGGATAGAAGGTTATATGTGGGGAAAGTACTCAGCCTAGGCGAGCCCAACGAAGCAGAAGGACTCAACCAAGAGATATCGATAAAGCCGGTAATGAGTGGGTATCGAGACAAGGGTACGCTAGAAGTTCATTTTACTAAACACTACGCCAATAGTGATGCCAATGCCGTCACCATCATCAAGCAAGATCTGATCTCCTCAGCTTGCGCTTTTAGCTTTGCAACCTATGAGAAATTGCATCGAAAAAGCTAGAACTTGTGAAAGCGTATCATCCTACCCACGGTTGATACGCTTATCATACTTCTACGCTGGCTTAACGTTTAAAAGAAATTGCTCTAGAGAACCGATTCCCGCCAGTTCAAAAATCTGATTAAGCACGTTCTGATGGTAATTGTGCATATCAAGGATTTCCTCAATCACCTCTCGCTCCATGCTACCCAGAAAAATGCCCGCTAATATCGCGTCAAACCAGCGGAAAGTACACCGAGCGACGACGTTTTTTACGTTAAGTTCATTTGCCCTAATCGTGATATCCAGCAGCAGTTGGTACTTATAAAAATACAGCTCACTGCCATATTCCTCCGTAATAGGGAACGCCTCCGCTTCCTCGCCAAATATCAACAAGCGATCTTCTATCATTTCTTGATGCTTGGTTTGCACATTGCGTCTGAAATTACTGACTTCCACACCCAACCATGAACCGACCAGCAAGATGTAACTGTCCATACCTTGAAGGCTCTCAAGTACTTCCTGCTGTTTTTCATAGATGACCTTTCTCACCGCTGGCACTTTAGCCTTCGGGCATAAACCACGCCAAGCAAGGTCCAATAAAGTCACAAGTTCATTCGGATCTTCGTTATCCGAGTAATAAAAGGTAGAGCGGTTGATGAAGCGATCTGCCAAACGTTGATGTTTATCCCTGTAGAGATGAATCAGACAGGCATCCGTCGTTTTACAATAAGCTTCACAAGGTATAGAAACATAGTGTGATTGGACACGGTTGACTTGATAGTGCGTGTTCTCGCACGAGTGTCCCAAAATGCGTTTTAAGAGGCCCATAAATCTCCTAAAGACCTACAAGAGGTTGATACCCTTAACAAACAAACTTAATGGTGACTCTGCACCCTAGCACGCTCATTTTTTATTTGGGTCTCATACCGGAAGTTGACGGTTTTTCACTGTAACTTGCTTGAGAATCTAAAGGAGAGGAGCCCTGCGCCGTAACTCATTCAAGAGAAGAAGTACGTCAGATCAAAAAAGCCAGTCTCGCAGGACTGGCTTTTGTTTTGTGGAACGAGGCAGGTTACTTAATAAAAGAAATACAGCCCTGCAGAATCACTAGGTTGACGATGTCGATAAAGAACGCGCCAACAATAGGCACCACCATAAAGGCTTGTGGTGATGGACCGAAGCGGTTAACGATAGAGCCCATGTTCATTACTGCGGTTGGGGTTGCGCCCAGACCAAAGCCACAGTGACCACTTGCGATGACAGCTGCATCGTAGTTGCTGCCCATCACGCGGAATGTCACGTAGTAAGCAAAAACCGCTAGAATCACCGATTGCACCGCCAAAATGATGAGGAACGGGATTGCTAAGTCGAAGATGTTCCACAGTTTTAGGCTCATTAGCGCCATCGCTAGGAACAGAGACAACGAAACCGTACCGAGAATATCGACCGTTTCAACATCCACTTTGCGTACTTTGGTCACTTCCATGATGTTGGTGATCACCACACCGATAAACAGCGCGTAAACGAAGTCTGGAATCATCAGCCATTTGATACCAAAGCTGCTCACCCAGCCTTCTAAGTAATCGGCACCAGTAACACACAATAGAATGATCGATAAACTCTCGACCACTTTCTTCGCGGTTACGCGGTCTTCTTCGTGCTCGTTGTAGGTCACCAATTCAGGAAAACGTTCGTGAGTTTGGTTGGTGCGTCCGTATTCAGATTCAAGGTTACGTTTATCAATCAATCGCTGCGCTACTGGGCTGCCGATGATGCCACCAATCACCAATCCAAAGGTAGCGGATGCCATTGCCACTTCTAGTACGTTGTGTAAGCCGTACATGTCTTGGAAGGTTTGCGACCATGCTGCGCCTGTACCGTGACCGCCAGACAGCGTAATCGAGCCTGCAATCAAGCCCATTAGCGGGTCTAAGCCGAGTGCGGTTGCCAAAGATACACCGACCGCGTTTTGGATAAGAATGTACACCGATGCCACAGCTAAGAAGATAAACACCTTAGCGCCACCTTTAATCAACTGGGTGTAGTTCGCTGCTAAGCCAACGGTAGCGAAGAACATCAACATGAAAGTGTTTTGCAGCGGTAAATCGAAAACTAAATCCACGCCATTGAAGTGCATCGCGGTGATCGCACATGCGACAATCAAACCACCCACAATTGGCTCGGGAATATTGAATTTCTTTAAGATCGGTAATTTAGCGTTAACGAATTGTCCCAAGAACAACACACAAATAGCGACGAGAAACGACTCTTGTGGACCGACAGAAATGACCTGATTCATAAAACCTCTTTGCCTCCTTTTTCTCATCCTTTGAGTAACAACTCGCAGGTTGAGCGGTATTTAGGCAGGTCAGAGTGCCTACTGAACGTGTGGTTTTCTAGGGTCCAAACCCACTAAATTCTCATTAAATAAGAAAGCAACAACTCGGATATTCACCCAATTCTCACTCAGTGAAAAAACACACTTTTTCACCAAGTTTTGTGGCGCAATTTTCTCGTTTTTTTGGCTCTTCTCAACTTATGAGAAGTGAACAATTTTTTACCAGTTTTTGAAGGCAAAAACGTATGCGATTGCGTGCAAATTTTGCGTGAAACTCTGGTGCAAACTTTGTCTAATTTTCATCGACAAAAGTGATTGAGAAAACAACGCAAGAAGATTGGCGCTTTCTATCCCATCGCTAAGGTGTTATACATATATATAACACCAACTCAGCCAAGGAAACCAATCATGACGCATTGGCATGATCGCCAACCGATTTTCCGTCAGTTGGCTGACCAGATCACCCAGCAAATATTGCAAGGCATCTGGCAAGAGGGCGAAGCTTTGCCTTCGGTACGCAGTGTCTCTACGGACATGAAGATCAACCACCTGACGGTCATGAAAGGCTATCAGTTATTGGTTGATGAAGGATTGGTTGAGAAGAAACGTGGGCAAGGCATGTTTGTCGCCCAAGGTGCAAAAAAACAGCTGCTTGCTGATGAAAAAGCCCGTTTCCTTGAACAACAAATTCCGCAGATCGCCGACACACTACAACGTCTGGATATGTCACTTGATGAATTTATCCAACAAATCCAAACACATATTGAAGGTGACCAATGAGCGCATTAGTCAGTGTAAAACACGCCTCCAAGCAATATCGTCAGCAGGGTGAAGCGCTGCATGACGTGAGCTTTGATCTACAAGCAGGCCAAGTGCTTGGCTTGTTAGGTCATAACGGTGCGGGTAAATCGACTCTCATTAACGCCCTACTCGGTGCACACGAATATCAGGGCACCATTCGCATCAACGGCTTTGAGCCAATCATGCAACGCGACAAAATCATGCAGAGCTTGTCTTACATCTCGGATGTGAACGTTCTGCCAAACTGGATGACCGTTGCTCAGCTGCTCGATTACACCGAGGGCGTACACCCAGGTTTCAATCGCAGCAAAGCCGATGCCATGCTTCGTCAAACCGACATCAAGCCGCGCGCACGTATCAAATCCCTATCGAAAGGCATGAAGGTGCAATTGCACTTGGCTGTCGTCATCGCGACCAATACGCAGATTCTGATTCTGGACGAGCCGACGCTTGGTTTGGATTTGGTTTATCGCGATACCTTCTACCGTCATTTACTGGAATGGTTCCACGATGGCGAGCGTGTGCTGATCATAGCGAGCCATGAAGTATCGGAAATCGAACACCTACTGACGGACGTGCTGATCCTTAAACACGGTCGACCGGTCCTGCAAACCTCAATGGACAGCATCAGCGAAGATTACTTCATTCTTGATGCCAGTGATGAGCATCGCGCACAAATCGAAGCGCTGAAACCACTGTCATCACAAAAAGGCTTGGGCACAACTAAATGGTTGCTGTCGTCTCAATACGCAGAGCAAATAGCTGGGCTGGGTGATGTGTATGGCGTCAAGCTTGCGGATCTGTTCTTGGCATTGCAGAAGGAGGCAGCATAATGAAATCAATTGTCGCGATGTTGCGTAAAGAATGGCTAGAGAACCCATTGGTTACGCGCGTGCCATTATTTATGTTTGCCTGTGGCGTGCTGCTGTTTGTCAGCTTAATGAGTAGCTCGACACTGCAACACAATATGTTCTTCCAAATGAGCCTTGGTGGTGATGTCAGTGACATCCACAAAGAACTCGGCGATGACGTCAACATGCTGATCACCGGCGGCATTGGTTTGTTGTCTATCCTGCTTTGCACTCAATACTTCCCGAGAACGCTGCGTAAAGAGCGCTCAGAGGGCAGTATCATGTTTTGGCGCAGTATGCCTGTCAGTGACGTGAAAACCCATCTGGTGAAGCTGACGTTTGGTTTATTGGTGATTCCATTGGTGTGTTCGGTATTGGTTTTCGCTGCCGACTTTATGCTGTGGATGTTGAATGTTTCAACCGACCACCAGCTGGCGTTATTGTATCGCCAGGCATCATTGGGCTTCGTGCTGCTGAACTGGATTGAATTCTTGCTTCGAATGGTGGTGGCTGGGGTGTTGTTATTGCCGCTCGCACTAACCGCAATGGCAATCTCGCAGAAAGTGAACTCACCACTATTGGTGATCTTGATTGGTATTTACGCGCTACGTTGGATGCCAATTGCGATGTTCAACTTCTATGGTCTGGATGATTTCTTCTCAGCAATTTTCTATCTACCACTGCACGCGATTCTTGCGCCAAACCCGTTCAGCGCGATTCCAGATGCAGGTTGGATGAACGTTGGGATTTACGCTTTCATCGGTGTGCTTGCTTGGACGGCTAGCATCAAGTTCAGCCGCACCGTGAACTAACAAGCACAAGCGAAACCACACAAAAAGCGAGGTACTGTCCTCGCTTTTTTCATTTTCAGCACCATCTATCTTCACTCTGTTTGCTTCAACGCAAAAATAATCAGCCTATAGCGATAGCGCTTCTGCGTGGTTAAGTTCATAATCCCCCGCTTAATGCGCCCAGCGCTGTTATCTAGAATTTTTGAAAAGCAGAACACCAACCATGACCACCAAGCCAACAGCCATTATTGGACTGTACAACCCAAAGAGTCCAACCAACGTTGGCGCTGTATTACGAGCCGCAGGCTGCTACGATGCTGCGCAAGTTCGTTACAACGGTACACGCTACAGCCGCGCAGTAAAGTTCCAGACCGACACCCAGAACTCACAAGAACGCATTCAATTAGTGGAGATGGAAGACCTCACCGCTAATGTTGCCAACGATGTGGAAATCGTTTGTGTTGAGTTAGTGGTCGGCGCAACAGCACTGCCGCACTTCACTCACCCAGAGAACGCGATTTATGTGTTTGGACCAGAAGACGGCTCACTGCCGCAAGAGATGGTCGATAAGGCGCATCACGTGGTGTACGTACCAACTCATGGTTGTATGAACCTAGCCGCGACAGTCAATGTTGTGCTTTACGATCGCATGGCGAAAACACTGGGGACGATTGATGACCACCAGCAAGTCCTTGCTAATCGCGACAACAAGAACCGCTTGAAAATGAAAGCGTGCGTATAGACTGACGAAGTTCGTCGTTGGCAAGCGCCAGAAACAAAAAAGGTCACAGCAATACTGTGACCTTTTGTTTTATTTGGCGTCTTAATCTATCTAGCCAAGGAACGAGATGTAGCCTTGTAGAATGATCAAGTTAACGATGTCGATGAAGAAGGCACCAACAATCGGCACAACCATGAACGCTTGTGGTGACGGACCAAAGCGGTTAACGATTGAACCCATGTTCATTACCGCCGTTGGGGTTGCACCCAAACCGAAACCACAGTGACCACCTGCGATAACCGCAGCATCGTAGTTGCTACCCATCACCTTGAACGTTACGTAGTAGGTGAAGATAGCCAGAATCACTGACTGTACGCCTAGAATCACCAAGAATGGGATCGCTAGGTCAAAGATGTTCCATAGTTTCAAGCTCATCAGAGCCATCGCTAGGAACAGAGACAGCGACACCGTACCTAACATGTCGACCGTTTCGGCATCCAACTTACGAATCTTGGTCACTTCCAAGAAGTTAGTGATGATCACACCAATGAACAACGCATAAACGAAGTCTGGAATCATCAGCCATTGAATGTCGTAAGTGCTCACCCATTGCTCTACGTACTTAGCACCTGTTACACAGATCAATAGGAAGAACAGTTTCTCAACCACTTTTTTCGCGGTTACTTTGTCTTCTTCGTACTCGTTGTACGTCACCAACTCCGGGAATTTCTCGTGGGTTTTAGCATCTCGACCACCACGACCATACTCAGATTCGATGTTGTTCTTTTCGACCAGACGCTGCGCAACCGGACTACCGATGATACCACCGATGATCAAACCGAATGTTGCTGACGCCATCGCGATTTCCAATACGTTATTCAAACCGTAAACGTCTTGGAAAGTTTGTGACCACGCCGCCCCCGTGCCGTGACCACCTGATAGAGTAATCGAACCAGCGATAAGCCCCATCAGCGGATCTAAACCCAATGCCGCTGCCAGTGAAACACCGACACCGTTTTGAATGATGATGTAGAACGACGCGACTGCTAAGAAGATGAAAACCTTCGCGCCCCCTTTCATTAACTGAGTGTAATTTGCTGCCAAACCAACGGTAGCGAAGAACATCAGCATGAATGTGTTTTGCAACGGTAAGTCGAACTCCAAATCGACGCCGTTAAAATGAAGAGCAGTAATGATGCAGGCAACGATTAAGCCCCCTACAATCGGCTCAGGTATGTTGAATTTCTTTAAGATCGGTAGCTTAGCATTAATGAAATGCCCCAGGAAAAGCACACTGATCGCAACCAAAAAGGACTCCAGTGCACCTACAGATATTAAATGATTCATATCGCCTCTTATTATTGTTCTCTTCATCCTCCGTAATGATTGAGTGTTAGTTTAACCTTCGCTCAATAGCAAATTTTCTCGCTATATTTTTCCGAAAATACTCAAAAGGTTGTGTTAAATGCGCCTTAGGCTAGTTTAAGGGACGGTCGTTAAGCGATGTTCTGATTTACGCGCTATTCGCAAGCCCTAAAATGTAAAAGGAGCCTGTTAAGCTCCTTCTTATCCTCTTCATAGACAAACAGAAATGACTGCTTGCAGGAGATGGATATCGTGTTGTGAGTATTGTCCGAGTGACACTTTCTGAACCGCTATCGGGCTCCCTTACTTAAACAGAATGTGATCATCACTATCGAGCAAAGTTCCTTCCCGTCATAACGAATAGAGCGCCGAGGTGGCGCTCTAACATCTGGGTTTGCTTGTATCCCATCGTAGTTAAAAACTCTGACTCATGGTGTTTGGAACGAGCCGAATCCCGGGAAATTCTCAAGCTTGCAACAAGTGTTCTCGTTACAACGGAGCGAGATTATAACATATCGCTGAAAATTTTCCTCATTTCAGTGCTATTCGCCACTTTCATAGTTTGCTTCTGCAATGATCAACTGTTCAATATCATTACTGCAGATGAAAGCGCGAAGTGCCTCGAACTTGGCTTCATCCCACGTGTAGATTTGCAGGGCGAGCAACTTATCAATGATGTCTTGCTCAAAGCGAAGCTTAACAGGCTTTGCTGGTGTTCCTGCCACCACGGTGTAAGGTGGGACATCTTTGGTCACGACGCTGTTTGCGGCAATCACTGCGCCTTCCCCAATGGTGACACCGGGCATGATCATCGCGCGCATGCCAATCCAAGCTGCGTCACCAATCACGGTATCGCCTTTGCCTTGGTAAGATTGCTCGATGTCATCAAGGAACGGATACAGACAGAACCAGTCCGTCCTGTGATTATGGTTGCCGCCCATCAAAATCACCGCTTCAGCCGCGATACAAACGTAATCACCGATATAGAGCTGATCGACTTCCCACCTCGGTTGCCACGCTTTACTGACTTCATCGCCATGCAGATAACGCACGACAGAATCTTCGAAGCCATTATCCCAACAATCGCTGTAATAACTGTGGGTGCCTTTGATGTGGATGTTTTGGTTTTGCACCACTTGGTGCAGGTACTGAAATTTGGACCAATGTTTTTTCATGGCAGTTGCCTCAATAGAGTAAATGTATGCCACGGAACGGTTTCTCGTGGCGTTGTTGCTGCGTTCTCAGTCAACAACGCCTATTGGATGCGGGGTTGCAGTAGTAATGGATTATTCATGAACGTGTCCTCCAGCGCGCACACTATAAAAAGCATGTATAATTTTCAAGCAAACCAAACAAATAACAAGATTCCGAAAATGAAAAGTCACTCTGCCTTTGCCTCTCTGCTGCTGTTTGCTGCCACAGCGTCTGCGAGCGAAAACATTAAAATCGAATACCTCCCAGCGGAAACTGCCGATGATCGCTTTGCTGCGCAAGTGATTGAAAGCAGTGAAGTGAACGACATCTTTGTCCAGCTTTCTGATGATTACTTCCCGTTTGATAACCCACTAACATTGACCTACGGTGGCGAAGACGGTCCGCTTTACGATCCAGAAACCCATACCATCCATATCCCATACACCTTCTATCTGGAATCATTTAACTACTTCACCAACAACAAGTACCAAGAACGTTACGGTAAAGCACCGAAAACGGGCGCGCTCGATACTTTGCTGCACACACTATTGCACGAAGCCGGACACGCTTACATTGCCGATCAAAACATTCCAGTACTGGGTAAAGAGGAAGATGCGGTCGATAACTTCGCCACCATTTTGTTGATTGATTACGTTGATGACGGTGCCGATGTGGCGATCAGTGCTGCGGACATGTTCGCATTCGAATCCGACGACAGACCGGACTACTACGATTTTGGCGAGTACATTGATGAGCACAGTTTCGATCTGCAACGTTACTTCTCTACCCTGTGTCTGGTCTACGGCAGCGATCCAGAGCAATACAAAGCCTTGTTGGATGAAGTAGAAAAAGATTACTTACGCGATCGCAAAGAGTTCTGCCAATTCAATTACGGCAACATCCGTGATAATTGGCTGCATTACTTGCAAGACAATGAACTAAAAGAAAAATAATCGCGTAAAAGGGATAAGAACCGCCAATAATGAGCTCAATCATGACCAAACTGACCGTATTTTACGATGGCACTTGTCCCTTGTGCGCCAAAGAGATGAAGGCGCTAAAACAACGCGATTCCAAACAGCAGATTAAAACCGTCGATATCTACAGCGAGGCGTTCGCCGATTATCCGCAGATCGATCCGGAGCAAGCCAACACCATTTTGCACGCCCTCAACGAAAAGGGAGAACTTCTACTTGGGTTGGACGTGACTCATCGTGCATGGCAATTGGTGGGTCGCGGTTGGTTGTATGCACCATTGCGTTGGCGCATTATCAAACCTGTTGCGGACTGGCTTTACCTCAAATTTGCCAAAAACCGCTACCGCGTTTCCTACTGGCTAACGGGCACTTCTCGCTGCAATAACGGTTCGTGTTCACGTTAATTGTGATCCCGCTTAAAAATGCTACGACCTTAGTCTAAATTTATAAACTTCCTGTACTTCTGATTGATTAACTCGGTTAATCTCTAAGCATTACAACAATAAGTATTAATAATTTTATCAGGCAGGCTTATTCAGCTTGTCACTTGTAACGCTGCGCCGAGAGAAGGACGTCTCTATGAATCTGACGATCAGAAAACGACTATATATCCTTTCAATAATTCCAATTCTAACCATGGCAATAGGCATGATGTGGTTCACCTACCTACAAACCACTGCCTACAACGAACACGAGATTGAGCAGACTCGAAGTCAAATGATGGAGATGAAAAAAGCTGAGCTCAAAAACTACGTCCAAATGGCGCGTTCCGCTGTCGAGCCACTACTCGCTCAAAACGCCCCACTTGAAGAGGCTCTGCCTATCTTAAAACAGCTGGAGTTCGGTCAATCCGGTTACATCTTTGGCTACGATTCAAAAGGCGTTCGCGTCGTAGTGGGTAAAAACACCAAAGGCATCGGGGAAAACTTCTATAACTTGCAGGATAAGAAAGGCAATTATCTGATTCAGGATTTGCTCAAAAATTCCAAAACTGGTGAGTTCACGACTTATTACTTCCCGAAACTCGGTCAGAGCGAAGCACTACCGAAACTCAGCTACTCAGTCTTTATTCCTGAATGGGATTTGATGTTGGGAACGGGTTTCTATACTGACGATATCGACGCCATTGTGGCAAACATGGAAGAAGAAGCGCACCAGGCTCTCAACACCACACTGACGGCAATTGCTCTATTCTGTGTCTCGATTGCAGCCATCGTCGCGGTCTTCGCGGTGTTTGTTAACCGCAGCATCATGAAGCCTATTGAGCAGTTTGATGCCTCAATCCACTCTTTCGCGCAAGGCGATGCCGACTTAACCGCACGCATGGAAGAATCAAGCGTACCGGAGTTCACTCAGCTTAGCCGTAACTTCAATATCTTTGTTGAAAGCCTGCAAGGCATCATCAAGAGTGTTAGCCATGTTGGGCAAGAAGTGGTTTCAGAGACCAACGACATGTCACAGCGAGCGTCGCAAGTGGACGAATTGGCTTCAGGTCAACGTGAAGAAACCGAACAAGTCGCTGCGGCAATGACCGAGATGACAGCAACGGCGCACGAGATTTCCAGCAACGCTAACCAAGCGGCGCAATCTGCCAAAGACGCCGATGATAACTCACAGCAAGCAAAACACATTGTTGATTCCGCAGCGAGCTCTGTCGAAGCGCTCGCGCTAGAGGTGTCGGAAGCCAGCACGGTAATTTCTCGTTTAGAGAGCGATGTACAAAACATTTCTTCTTCGCTAGAAGTGATTCAAGACATCGCCGAGCAAACCAACCTATTGGCACTGAACGCAGCCATTGAAGCAGCTCGTGCAGGCGAACAAGGTCGCGGCTTTGCGGTCGTTGCCGATGAGGTTCGTAAACTGGCGAGTCGCACTCAAGACAGCACAGGCGAAATTCACCAAATGATTGAGCAGTTGAAGTCTGGCTCGGATGCAGCAGTGAAAGCCATGGGTTCAAGCCAAGCGCGTGGTGAAGCAACGGTTGAGGAAGCACGAGCAGCCTCTGCCGCACTGCAAGAAATCCAAGCCGCAATTGCTAACATCATGGACATGAACACCTTGATCGCAACGGCAACCGAAGAGCAAAGCCAAGTTGGGCAAGAGATTTCACAACGTATTGAAGTGATCTCTCAACAAAGCAGCCAATCGGCACACCTTGCCAACCAAAACCGCGCAGGCAGTGGCAACCTTAACCACAAAGCTAACGAGCTGTACGACTTGGTCGGTCGCTTTACGGTTTAGATCAGTAAATGCCCCAACTAACCATGGAAATAGAAAAGAAAAAAGCGACTCATTGAGTCGCTTTGTTACCTTTTTACTACACTAACTATGGATTCCACTATTGATTTAACAGGAGTTTGGATTTCATTTAGTAAACTAACAATATGTTCTCGGCTTTCTATATTGGCGTCATGAACATCTTCCATATTAGCCCTGTATGAGGATATGTATTTTAAAAGCAGAACCAGCAACGTTAGTCCAATTGTTGCTTGTAAAGCTGTAAGCGCTAAACTGTAGAAGCCTAGTTTAGTAACTACCCCCAACATAGCGTTGTCAAGCTCTTCTTTCTTCTTTTCTTTCTTCTCTTGTTGATAGAAATTCAAGTTCACTCCATGTAAAGGCTTAGTCGAGGCAAACTTAGAGCTTTGATGCACATCACTCATAGCCAATTCACTGGGGACCGTAGACTTAGACTCAACACGCTTTTGAATTACTTCTGCAACTTGAGTTTGATATTTACCATAAGCAACGATAGATGCATTTGAATTCTTAATTGTCCAATACATAAACGCACATATAAATGCGATTGTAATAATAAAAACTACTGCTGAAACGAATAAAAATAAATCACTTCGTCGTTGCTGAAACGTTTTTAGTATCGAAACATCAACAATTTCGGAGTTCTCTATAGGTGAACTCGGAATTGGTGGTGGTGGCGGTGAATAACTCGGACTATCAGGCTCCTGACCAAGGTCATACGTAATACCATGACTAGAAACACTTCTAGTGAAATCGTCTGCTTCAGACATAAAAAAACCCCTCAAAATGAGGGGCTTATTATAATCTGGAAAGGCAATCAGACAAGCTTTAACTCTTTTAGGCGAACTCTCATTTTGCTAGCTTCAATTCCAAAAATGCTAGACATCTGCTCAACTGAACTAATATCAGCAGCACCAAGGATATGATCGATTACAGGCTTAGCCATTGTAAGTTGACGAGCAAATAAATGAGCATCGTTTTCACAAGACTCTATATGACCGTAGTAGTAGAACTTTTCCCCGTTATCGATTACATGCCCCAAGACATGATGACCGATTTCATGAGCGATAGCATAGCGCTGGCGGGAATATGGCATAGAGTCATCGATATTTATTGCTTTGTTACCATTTTCATCGATATAAGCACTACCGTGGTTATCATCCCTTGTTTTGTTGATTTTAATGCCCATTTTGTATGCAATATCTTCGACGTTCACTGGTAACTTGTAATCCCAGTACGCCGCTAGTACTTGAGATGCGTTCATGATTAATTCCTATCGTAAATTATTATTATTTTTATTTAGTCTGACACGCCCAAATCCATCTTCGGCGTACTCTGTCTGTAATTTAGACAAAAGGTATTCAACCTCTAAGGGCAACTTTAAGAGCTACTATGTCAGTATTTTAGCATACACAGACAAATACATAAATAAAGAATGGTATCGTGTCAACAAAAGTAGCTTATCGAACTTCTCCAAAAAGTTATGTGAACTCTTGTGAACCAATAAAGCTACACACGCTTTCCTGATTTCACCTTATCAATTATGACAAAAGCTTTAGTTTTGGAACCTAATGTCCATATAATGCCGCCAACGTAGCACCTACAAGGGCAAAACCAGATGATTATCATGACTACCAATTTCGGTGACATCGAGATTGAACTGAACCTAGAACGAGCACCAGTTAGCTCAAAGAACTTCAAAAAATATTGTGAAGATGGCTTCTACAACAGCACCATTTTCCACCGCGTTATCGATGGCTTTATGATTCAAGGTGGCGGTCACACCGAAGACATGACAGAAAAGCCAACACGCGCCCCTATCGCGAACGAAGCAAACCGTGGTCTAAAAAACCTTGTTGGTACTATCGCAATGGCGCGTACCGATGCACCGCACTCTGCAACGGCACAGTTCTTCATTAACTTGGAAGACAATGATTTCCTAGACCACACCGCAACCACCAACCTAGGCTGGGGCTACGCCGTGTTTGGTAAAGTGACTGCGGGTATGGATGTCGTAAACCGCATCGCGAAAGTGAAAACGACCTCTAAGCTTGGTCACGATGATGTGCCATGCGATCCAATCATTATCGAGAAAGTGACGATCAGCGAATAAGCCCATTCGCCTCTTCGGAGAAATCGTCGCTATAAAACGAAAAAAGCGCCTAATGTCTTATGACTTAGGCGCTTTTTGTTTTTGCTGCTGAAAAAATGAGCAGCGAGTTTACAGTGTAAAGAGTGAGCAGTTCTAGCGATTACATCCCTTTGAACAAACTTTGAGATGCACGGCTCACAGCGAGCTTGTTTTCTCCGACGTGAACAAACATTCTGCCTGCAAAGTCTTTGTTTACTTTGCTAATTTTGCACACTTGCACCACGCTTGAACGGTGCACTTGCCAGAACTGTTCTGGGTTAAGCTGCCCTATCAACTCTTTCAACGAGGTGCGAATCAAATACTCCTGCACTTTGCCTTGTCCTTGTTGGGCATATACAGAAACGTATTTTTCTTCCGCTTTGAAATACAACACATCAGACGTAGCAATCAGATGAATATCTTCCCCTTGCGTCGCTTTGATCCACTGAAGATATTGCGGCGTTTGTGGCGCGGATAATTGTTGTAACTGTTCTAACAGGCTGCTCATCTGCACATTACTGCTTTCTTGCTCTCGCTTAGCAAGGCGTGCTTTCACTCTTTCACACGTCGTCAGCAGGCGCTCATCCGAGATAGGTTTGAGCAAATAATCGGCGGCATTTTGTTCAAAGGCTTTGATGGCGTAATCATCGTACGCAGTGACAAACACAATCAAAGGTGGATTGGCGAGTTGATTGAGTTTTTGCGCTAGTGTCATGCCATCCAAAACTGGCATACGAATATCAAGAAACGCAATGTCAGGTTGGTTTTGCTCAATGGTCTGCAACGCTTGTTCACCATCCGCGACTTTGGCTATCACCTCTAGCTCTGGCCACACTTCAGCTAGGCTTTTATCAAGATGACGCCTCAATAGCGGTTCATCATCAGCAATAATGGCAGTAAACCCTGTATTCATTCCTTTCTTCCTTGATTACGATTCCATTGGCCAGCTCAGGCTAACACATACGCCACCCTGAGCAGACTCACTGATAGAAACCTCTCCTTGCCCAGCGAACAAAGCTTCCACTCGCTGCTTGAGATTACTTAGACCCACGCCAGAGCCCATGTGCCCACTCACGTGATTTAAGCCAACACCTGTGTCTCTGACTTCAATCTGCAAGTTCTGTTGTTTGCGCTTAATCAGCAAACGGACTTCACCGCCTTCTCGCTTCGGCTCAATACCATGGATGATGGCGTTTTCGATTAAGGGTTGAAGCATCATCGGCGGTAACTCGGTTCTACCTAGCCCCTCTTCTACCTCAACCTTGTAACTGAGTCGGTCACCTAAACGGGTTTGTTGAATACCTAAGTAGGCCTCAATTAACGCCGTTTCATTGTCTATGGTAGTTTGCTCTTCACGTGAGCTTTTGAGCGTTGCACGCAACAGCGCGGTTAACTGTTCTAGCATCAGCTTAGCTTTATCAACATCTTGCGACATGAGCGCACTGATATTCGCCAAGGTATTGAATAAGAAATGCGGTTCAATCTGGCTTTGCATCTGCTTAAGCTGGCTCAGCAACAGCGCACGGTCTTGCTCTGCTTTCTCGCGTTTGATGGCTTCCAACTCTCGTTGAGCGATCGCATGTTGCTCGCGTGAGTAGAAATAGAAAAAGCACATGGCACTGAATAACAACCCCATTAGACCAACCGACAGCATACTTGAGATACCGAAGTATTCCCCAAGCCAAAGCTGGGCGTTCACCACACCAAACAATAGGCAAGCCGTCAGCGAGATAGCCACTTCCGCCAAACGAGGAATGGTAGGAAACAAGCGGTCGACAAGCCATGAGAAGAAGATAGCCGAATAGCCAAATCCAAAGCTAACCGCCACATGAATGTAGAATGGACCGCCCCAAACCGAGAGCGTCATTGCTGCGATAAAGAGACAAAATGCCGTGGTCACTAATAAGCTACGCGACCATCCACTTTTCACCACTGATTTTGCTGAACACATTTAGAATTTCCCTTTGATGTTAAAAACAATCATATGCTTATCATTGATTTGTGCGTAAGCAGATTGGTCGTCTCCGGTTAAAAAGCGTGCGGCAACTTCCACTTCTACACTTTGATCGCCAGTATCAATCCATTGGTAGTTAAGCCACTGCGTGACAATCACACCGCCATCTTGCGGCGACAACATCACATCCAACGTAGGGGTTACATCACTTAGCCAGCCCATATCCGCTTTACCGTTCCATGCAGCCCACGCTTCCACATCCCAACTCCAGTGCAGCATTACGTTATGCTGAACGATATTGGCATGCTGAAACCCTTGGGCGTAGCTTGTCGCAAGTAGAGCGCTGCTAGCCAACAGAGAGTTGTTAGGTTCAGGGATCTGAGAGAGTAATTCGCCACGCTCTATTGCTTGCTGCCATTCGCTTTTCGACCATGCTCGGCTGTCGTACCAATATTCAGCAATCACGTTGTGTCCGGCTTGGTTTGCCCAGTTCACCCCAACTAAAGCTTGGAATGCGCTTCCCTGCTCCTCAGCTGAAACGGGTTGGCAAAGATCATCCTGCTGAAACTGATAGCCGACACTTTGCTTTTGCCACAGCATGGAACCGTGCATGGCGATGGATTCATCCCACACGGCAATGGCACTGGCTCCGAGTAAACCTCGGCGCACATCATCGTAATAACCAATAAGTTGATACTCGGTGTCACCCACCAGCGCGTATCGACGAATACCAACACCTCGTTGCTCTGCGGCTTGATCAAGTGCACTTTGGTCTTGTTGCCCCCAGCTTGAATCGGTCGCAATGACGGTCCATTCGCCGGCCATATCGTAGTGTGAAAGTGAAAACACGCCCGCACCTTCTTCTGCAACTAAGCCAACCGGGTTTTGTCGATACGGCTTAAACAGATCCAAAGGTCGGTAGCCATAACCCACGCCCCAATCCACGCGCAACTTACCTAAGCTCACATCAAGCGTAGTGTCACCGACTTGCCACTCCCCTAGCCAAGCCAGCTCTCTAATCAACAACTGGTTATCAGCTTCACTCCACCAATCACTCTCTCCTTGTTGATTGAGGTACAAACCTTGGCTGTACAGAGCAAACAAGCCACTGAAGTTTTGATAATTCACCTGCACATCCAACAGTGCATTAAGTGAATCACGAGAACTGCTCTGCGCCTGCATAAATGCGCTGTCACGCTGCTTGGCAGTTTCGTAACTGACAGCCCAATCCCACTCAAAACTCAGCTCATCATTGGCAAAAACTGGGGCTGCTGCGCCCACACACAATGAGGCAGCAATCAACAGACTGGTGCTTTTGTTTAGGTTAGGCTGGTGCGGTTTCATGTGACTTCCTTGCTCGTTTTCTTGGTTCTATTTACGGAATTCACGCTAAAGCTGAGTCGTATTGGCTTTAGGCAGATAGCTTGGGTTGTAGAACTTGTTATCCAGTTGCCAAGGCACGATTTCTTGGTACTCGATAACGGTCTTTTTGCTCGGCTGAATGCTATCAAGCAAGGTCATCTCACTGACGTAGTCTTCACCGTTGTCGCTTGCACGTCCGTATTGCGCTTGCTTGGCGAGTTTGCCCGAGCGCAAGTAAAGATCGGCTTTGATTGGAAACGCATCTTGCTCAGACAACCACAAGTCGATCTTCTGATAGCTCGCCCCTTTGGTTTTCGCGGTTAACGCAAGGTGATAAGCCGCGACACTTTCTCCGTTCACCGAAACAGTTTCTGTCGCTCTCCATTCACCTTGATAATCTTGGCTCCAAGTCAGGGTTGAGATGTCGCCGATAGACGCTTCACCAAGAAGCTTCTGCATCGGCGTAATGCGAATCGGACGGCGGCTCTTTGGCATTTGCAGCCAGTAGTTGTCGCCCATCATCAGCATCTTTTGCCCAGCTTCGACTGCTGATTTGAACACCACCAGCGATTCACGATTTGGACGCGTGTACACGTGGTAAAGGCGGGTTTTATCTAACTCTTGGTCTTGATATAAGCGCACCAGTGACACCACTTTGGAGGAATCATCTTGCAAGCGGTAGCTGTCCGCTTTTTCAATCAATTGCGCAACTTGCTGTGCATCTAGTGCTGTTTCATTCGCACTGACATTCATGCTTGCAACGCCAGTTACCGTCAGCAATGCAATTGGTAATAGTGATTTGAAATTAAACATAAATCAGTGCCTCCGTAATTGGCTTGTTCACCCCTTTGCGTGCCGAGAAAAACGCCGCAACCAAACAAATCATCAATACCGCGAATCCTGCGACAGCCACCAGCTCCCAAGAGAAGTAAATCGTCAATGGGTAACCTTCTGTGCGTCCTGGCGGTGGCGGCATTTGCACATCCACGACCATCAGTAAGACGGTGACTAACGCAGTAAACAAAGCGCCGATTAAGCTGCCAATCACCGCAAGTAACCCTGCTTCGCGTAAGAACCCAGCAATGATTTCGCGAGGGTAGCTACCAAGCGCTGACAAGGTGCCAATTTCACGGGTACGCTCGGTGACCGACATGGTCATGGTGTTGAACAGGGCGACAAAGACTACCAACGCCATTACTGCGCCCATGATGCCGAAGATGCGGTCGTACAAATCTTTCACTTTGAGATAGAAGAACGCACGTTCTTGCCAAGGCGTAATCTCAATATCTTGATCGCCAAAGTTCTGCTTTTGCTTACTCAGAACCGAAGCCACTTGTTGCTCGACTTGGCTCGTTAAACTGGTGTCGAACAAGAAGACAGATAACGCACTGACTTTGTCTGAACCGAGCAGCGATTGCGCGCTGTTGATGTGCACGTACAACTGGCGTTTATCAAGCTCTGGTACGCCTGTTGAATAGATGCCACGAACTTTGAAGTCATACGCGTTCAATGCGCCGTCAGTTGTGGTCGCCAGCAAAGTAATCCAATCGCCAACGTGCACGCTTAGGTTGTTCGCCAAATCAACACCGAGCATCACTTCTGGCTCTGCAGGGTCATAACGCGATGCATGAATGTTGGACAGCGTTTGCCCTTCGCGCACATCCAAAAACGGTCCTTTCATATCGAATTCGCGTTCGTTAACACCAATGCCGATAAAGATCGATGACTTGTTGCCGTTGGAAATCAAACCGCTGAACTCAACTCGTGGTTGAACCCCTCGCACTTCATTCAAGCCAATCAATTGCTTGGTGATGTCATCGGCATGAGTTAACCCGTTACTCAGCGGCATCTCTTCTTCTTTGGCGAAGTAACCCGGCGTGGTTAACGTCAGATGCCCGGTGTCACGCGCTGTCGATTCTTTCAAACTGTCGTAGGTGTACAGACCAAAACCACCCGCACTGGTTAAGGCAAACACGGCAATGGCGATGATCAGCATCGACAATAAACTGCGGCGGCGATTGCGTTGCAGGTTCAACCAAGCAAGGCGAACGGAAACAGGAATTAGCTTGCCCATGAAACCTCCTCCACACTTGCGTGCGTTTGGGTAATTTTGCCGTCTACCAACTCAATAGTGCGATCGCAACGAGATGCCATACGAGGGTCGTGTGTGGCGACGATAAAAGTGGTACCAAGCTCGCGTCCGAGCCCTTTCATAATGTCGATGACCTTGTTGGCAGTTTGGCTATCAAGGCTGGCGGTTGGCTCATCGGCAATAACCAACGCCGGTTTGTGTACTAAGGCGCGAGCAATTGCCACGCGTTGCTGCTGACCGCCAGACAGGTTATCGGGCATGTGATGAATAAACTCGCCCAAGCCAACGTGTTCTAGCATTTGTGTGGCAAGCTCGGTTTGTTCTGCTTTTGAAAAGCCATTGAGATGCAGCGGATACGCCACGTTCTCTAGCGCCGTCATCACGGGGACAAGATTGAATTTTTGGAACACAAAACCAAGCTTTTCACGACGCATTTTCGCCGCCTGCATTTGCCCGGTTGGGTATGGGCTGCCTGCAAACGTCACCTGACCTTGGTATTGAGTATCCAGCATACCAAGCACGTTAAGTAAGGTGCTTTTGCCTGAGCCAGACGGTCCACACAGAGCCACCATTTCGCCAGCAAACACTTCACCAGACACGTCTCGCAATGCACGCACGGTTTGGCTGCCAAGGGCGTAATCGCGACTAAGTTGATTAAAAACGATCATGACGCCTCCCTAATACTTCGCTAGCAGCGCTTTCGCGGTTTGCGTTTCTAAATTGCTGTCACCCAACTGCTCCATTTGCGCTAACCATGTTTTGGCTTGTTGAACATCTTCAGCACGCAGTGCCGCTTCAATGGCGTAGCGATAAATCCACGACGTTGCCGCGAAAGGTTGTTGGCTAAAACTCGGCTCATCGAGCAATGAAAGGTACAGCTCGTAGCCACGCTCAAAGTGATTGAACATGTCAGGTAAAGAGGTAAACGTAGTGGCTGCCATAGCGGTGGCTAATTGGTATTCCGGCAAGCCTTGTAAGCGTTGTTGTTCTTGCAGTGGCAATGGCTGATTCGCCATTAAATCCAAACCTTTTTGGATTGTGGCAAGACCGCGCTCGGTGAACTTCATCTTGTTCCAAGGCATAAACGCCTCACGACCTTGCAACGTCTCTGCACTGCCTAAATACACCAAGGTCACCGGCGTTGCGCCCTGCTCTTCGAGTTGTTTGGATAATTCGCCGTAAACGGTATCAACTAAGCCAGAGTCACCCTGCGCTGCTTGGTTGAATTGACTGAGTGTGCGCTCGCTTGGGTTAGCCAGAGCCAAATTGCAGCTGAGTGCAAATGCGGCGATAAACGTACTTGCCAGTTTAAGAGCTTTGATTGAGCGAGATTGAGAAACCATCATGTACTGTCCTTAGTTGAACGTGATTTGATGGTTTCAGATTAAGAGAGAAGATCGCACGCTGCTTTTGCATGCGACCAATGGCAGTTATATGGAGTGAATGGTATTGAGAGAGGATGAATGGTTTCGCTCCTCTGAAGCCTGCAAAATCGCTTCGACCATTAAGGTCAGCGCTTTAGGCTGATAGTTACGCTGACGATAAACCAAATAGGCTTCGCGATCCCCGCGGCTGTAGGATGTTGCGACGCGCACGAGATTCAATTCAGGCTTAACGTGACGTAATGGGATCGACGCAATTCCCAAACCGTTTTCCACCGCTTTGATCACCGCGGTGATGTCATTGACCACTAAACGCGGCTTGCAGTTGAGCATGTCCACCAGCTTGTCTTGCTGGTAGATAGGCACTTGTGTGGTGTGTGTGCTGGCTACCCAGTCTTGCTTGGCTAAATCTTGTAAGGTTTCAATATTGCCGCCCGCTTGCGCTAGATATTCAGGGCTAACAAAAAAAGCGTGCTCTACTTTAAACAATGGGCGCGCGATCATATCGTCCAAACCATCCAAATCGAACGTCACCACCAGATCGCGATCGGTTTCTGGAATCGAATTCACTTGGCTAAGCAATAGATCAATAGTCACTTTTGGATAGGTTTTGATGTAGTCCTCAACCACCTTGTCAACCAAGTCATTGTAAAAGCGGCTTGGCATCACCAGTCGGATTCGCCCCTCCACTTCTTGGCTTTGCTGATTGAGCTGCAAGATGCCGGATTCAATCTGCGCCATCGCACTGCTGAGCTGGTCAAACGCCTGTAAGCCTGTCTCGGTTGCCACCAACTCACGTCCTTTCTTCTCCAGCAACCTCAGCCCTAGACGCGCTTCCAGCGCCGATAAACGACGAGACATAGTAGAGACCGGCAGTTCGAGCTTTTTCGCCGCCGCGAGCAGAGAGCCTTGCTCAACCACTGAGCAAAACAGGTACAGATCATCAACGTTTCCAAATATGGAATTCATACTTCTTCCATTGGTTATTTTTTCCAATTTTAGATGAGTATAACCTAGCCCACGTAGAAAAGAGACCCGAATATGCCGTGAACGCGGCGCGTAATAACGAATGAATACTAGGTACAGACGTGAAAGAAAATTTTTATAAATACGCGATATACACTGTTTTTTCAGCGGCTGCTTTGTTCTCCGCTTTTTTAGTCACCTCAGACAATGTTTCCCCTTTCACCACCCAAGCGACACTGCATCGTAATGTCGCAACCATTGCGCCGGAGGTATCTGGTGTGATTACGGATGTGATGGTGAATAACGGTGAATTGGTTGAAAAAGGTCAGCCACTGTTTGCTATCGATGCCAGCAGCTACCAATTGAAAGTGGCACAAGCCAAAGCCGAACTGCGCCAAGCACGTGAATCAGATTCCGCGAAATGGCAACAATTGGCAGCAGCGAAACAAACCCAAAGCCAACGCGAGTTCGAATACCACAACGCGAAGCAAAAACTGACGCGTAACCAGAAACTTCGCAATAAAGGGCTAGCAACTGAGCAAGAGCTGGATGACGCGATCACTAATACACAAGTCGCCAGCAGTGCGGTGGAAGCAGCGAACGCAGAAGTGAAGCGCATTGAGGCAGAGCTTTCTACTCAAGACCGTACGGCAGCTATCGAGTTGGCAGAAGCAAAACTTGCCAGTGCGGAGCTGGATTTAAGCCATACCCAAATCGTGGCGCAAACCGAAGGCGTGGTAACGAACTTGCAACTGCAATCAGGCAGCTACATCACACAAGGCACAGCGTCATTGATGCTGGTGGACGAAGCCCATGCGTGGATCAGTGCAGACTTCAACGAAAAAGGCATTGATAAGCTAACTAATGGTCGCGAAGTGTTGGTGTCCTTCGATGCGCTACCAGGCAAAGTATTTACTGGTGAAGTCAGCAGCCAAGAGCGTGCGATTTACGATACCAACAATGCTAATGGACAGCTTTCTAGCGTGACCAATGATACTCGTTGGATCCGTGAGCAACAGAAAGTGCGTACTCGCATTACAGTTAACGAGTTAGATCCTTCTATGATTTCTGGTTCACGAGCAAGTGTGATCGTTGAAAGCGGCAATCCAATCATGGATGTCATTGGCTCAGCTTGGATTCACTTGGTAGCGATGTTCCGCTACATCTACTAAGGGGTGAACCATGTGGACCTTCGAAAGCCTGTTTCAAAGTCGTTCTGAGCGCAATGAAGCACTGCGTGTCGCCCTTACTGTGACAATTTGTATGGTGCTGGGCAAACTGCTGAACCTTGATTCTCCAGTTTATCTGGCGCTGTACCCAACCATCATCATGACCAAGAACAAAGACTATTCTTGGCTTGGTCTGCTTCGCACCTTGCTACCTACGTTATTGGCAGCAAGTGCAGCGTTAGTGGTGACCGAAGGGTTTTCACAGCATCCGTTTGTGGTGTGGACCATTAGCTTGTTCTTCTTCGATTTCATGCGCCGCAGAGCGACCACGCCGCCGAAGAAAGGTCAGATGCTAATGCCAACCTTCAACTGGATTCTGATTGTGGTGTTTGCTCAGCATACCACCATGGACATGCCAATGCGCATTCATGAAATCTTGCTGTCGATGCTGATTACCATGGTCGTCGCGAAAACCATGGTAGCTCTATTCCCTGTTGAACGTGGCGGCAAACCACCAGCATTTGAAGAAGAGCCTGTTACGTTTGAGAACCGAGCGATTTCACTCGCGTTGATTGGTCTTGGTGTGGCGTTCTTGATGATTGTCGACATCATCTCAGCAACGTTTTGTTTGGTGCCTGTGATTGCCGCCGCAGCACAAACCACACACAAAAGCTTTATCGACGTGGTTGACCGCCGTTTTCAAACTCAGGTGGGCGGCTGTGCATTAGCTGTAGTGTTCACCTTACTAATGGCTGGGCATCAGTCCACGTTCGGTTACTACACCATCGTATTGGGTCTGCTTGCCTTTATGATTACCGCATCAATGGCAAAAGCAAAAGGTCCAGCAAAAGACGTTCATGCTGATGCATTATTGGCGACCATGCTGCCGATTCAACTCTACATGACCAGTAACGAGTTAGGCTTGGAAAGCACCTTCCTTCGAGCTTGGGAGCTCACCGTGACTTTGTTTGTACTGTGGGCGTTGTACCATTTCACGCACAAGCCAGAAAAAGCCCAAGCCTAATCATGCCATCGCCTTAAGTGCTCAATACTTAAGGCGAATCTGCTCATTTCATTGCGCTGTCTGTACCAATTTCCATTTCAACCTTATAAAAAGTGTGGCGCAAAGCCTCAGCCTGGTGTATTTATCCTTCCCACGACTTTCCAGGTCAGCTTACCCATAACAGGCGGCGTCGCACACTCCTCTCTTGCACACCTTTGCGTGGTGTCTGTTATTTCCAAATTGGATTCTTAGCATCGGAATAGTTTGAGCTCGCAGAGTTCTGGTTGTTTTCGCCCCGCGTTGGGGCGTTTTTAGGTTGTAGAAGATGAACAAGCGTTTCTTCCCTAGGATTGATTTGCCACTTTTGATGGCGATCATTCCGATCATGCTATTGAGTTCACTCACTCTCTGGAGTGCCAGTGGATTTAATGAAGCTATGCTATTTAAGCACCTCGCTCGATGCGGTTTGACGCTGGTGTGTATTTTGGTCATGTCGTCGATTCCTGCGTCCAGTTATCAACGTTCAGCGCCTTATTTGTATCTGGTTGCGGTTTCGCTCTTGGCTGCCGTTGCCCTGTTTGGTGATAGCACCAATGGCTCACAGCGCTGGCTTGATATTGGCTTCTTCCGCTTTCAACCCTCTGAGCTGATCAAGCTCTCCATTCCCATTATGATCGCGTGGATGCTGCATCTAGAAGGTGGGCGACCAGACATTCGCAAAATTGCTTTCTGTTTGCTGATCACCTTTGTGCCTGCGGGCTTGATTGCCTTACAACCAGACTTGGACGGCGCTATCTTCACCGTGATTTACGCGTTGTTTGTACTGTTCTTTGCAGGCATGAGCTGGAAGATCATTGGCGGCTTTTTGGTGAGCATTCTAACGCTGGCACCAATACTTTGGTTCTTTGTGATGGAAGCGTATCAAAAGAGCCGTGTAACGCAGTTCTTGCACCCTGAATCGGATCCACTGGGTTCAGGCTACCAAATCATCCAATCATTGATTGCGATTGGTTCTGGCGGCATGAAAGGTAAAGGCTGGATGAATGCTACTCAAGGTACGTTAGGGTTTATTCCAGAGAGCCATACCGACTTCATCTTTTCGACCTACGCAGAAGAATGGGGATTTATTGGTTGTGTGGTGTTGTTAGCGTTGTATTTATTCATTACGGCGCGTGTGATGCTGCTAGCGTGCCAATCTGAGCACTTCTTCAGTCGTCTGGTAAGTGGTGCGTTAGCGATGAGCTTCTTCCTTTACGCCTTTATCAACACCGGCATGGTAAGTGGCTTGTTGCCAGTAATGGGTAGCCCACTGCCGTTTTTTAGCTATGGTGGTACGGCGATGCTGACTCAAGGCATCTGTTTTGGTGTGATCATGTCGCTGTGTTATTCCAAGTACCGAAACACCTAAACGCTAGTCACAATAAAAAAGACAAACAACACGATCAAAAAAGGCTTCCCTCGGGAAGCCTTTTTTACAACTGGAGAACCGAATTATAGTTCGCCGTTGTGGTATACCTGTTGAACGTCGTCACAGTCATCTAGAAGGTCTAGGAACTTCTGGAATTTCTCTGCGTCTTCGCCTGTTACTGGCGTGTTCGTTTGCGGTACGAATGTGATTTCTTCAACGTCGATCGTTAGATCTGGGAATGCAGCGTTAAGCGCAGTTTTTGTTTTGAAGAACTCTGTGTGAGGTGCGAATACAGTGATAACACCGTCTTCTAGCTCAACGTCAGTAACGTCTACGTCTTCCATCATTAGCGTTTCTAGGATGATTTCATCATCTTCGCCTTTGAACTGGAATACCGCTTGGTGATCGAACATGTGAGAAACAGAACCTTCAACACCAATTTTCGCACCTACTTTAACAAAGCATTGGCGAACGTCTTGGAATGTACGGTTACCGTTGTCTGTTAGACAGTCTACGATCACGCTTGTGCCACCAGGGCCAAAGCCTTCGTAACGTGCTGGAGTGTAGTCTTCACCACCGCCGCCGTTCGCTTTGTCGATCGCTTTATCGATAACGTGTGCAGGAACTTGGTCTTTTTTCGCTTTTGCGATCAGGTGCTTCAGAGACAAGTTCATGTCTGGATCACCACCACCGTTTTTCGCGCACATGTAAATTTCTTTACCGTATTTGGAATAAACTTTAATTTTTGCGCCTGCAGTTTTCGCCATTGAGGCTTTGCGCACTTCAAAACTTCTTCCCATCGGGATGTCTCTCTAAATTCAAATTTAATGCGAAGGATTTTAGCAAAGAGTGAAAATTTTACCTTTCACCTTGCAAAGGAATGGGGAGGAAACCTCATTCGCCGCTACGGTTTACACCAGAGCCACGCTCGCTTTATGCGACACCCATTACTCGTTTGTACTTATCGATTGCCTGTTGAAAAAACACTTTCTCATCAGCGTCGTTAATCTTAGACAACTCTTCTTCTATCGCTTCAGGACCAGATTTCGCTTCTTTAAGCTTCCAAACCAAAAACGATGCTTGCTTATCAAGTTCGATTTTGTTTTTCTCGTCAGGCGGCAACAGGGATAGATTGAACGACATTCACAGCCTCAAGGTACTTTAATAAATACTAGCCGCGCACTATAGCACACAGATTTGACTTTTAAGAAGTGAAACGCGCTTTCCTTGATCAATTTCAAGTTGCTTCCTTGGGATTCGATCGGGTTTGCAATGAATCAGGAAGATATTGCTCAAAAATTTGCTGCAAACGCTCCTTGGTAACCGGTTTGGCAACAAACTCATTCATGCCAACATCGAAACAACGCTGTTGATCTTCTTTAATCACATTGGCGCTCAACGCTATGATCGGCACTTGCTGACCCCACTCGCCCATCTTGCGAATGTTTTCAGTAGCAATAAACCCATCCATCACAGGCATTTGACAGTCCATCAATATCAAATCGAATTGATGTTCTTGGCACTGTTGGAGCGCCTCTTCACCGTGTTCTGCCACATTCACCTGCATGCCGAGTTTTTCCAGCATAATGCGCACGACTTTTTGGTTTACCGCGGTGTCTTCTACCACCAAGATCCAAGGTTTGCCCTCGTCTTTGGTTGGTTTAAGGCTTTTTGGCGCGCTGTCTTCACCGTTACGAAAATCAAGCACGTTCGGTGTACTTGGCGCAATTGGTGTATCACTGACGATATTGAGTGGAATAGTAAATTCAAAACAACTGCCAAGCCCCGGCTCACTGGTCAGACGGATCTCGCCGCCCATCACTTCGACCAAGCTGCTGCAAATCGCTAAACCCAAACCAGTACCGCCGTATTTTCTCGTGGTGCTGCCGTCGGCTTGCTGAAACTTCTCAAACACCGCTTGCTGGTTTTCTTTCGCGATACCAATGCCCGAATCGACCACACGGAAGTGCACGCTGGCGACGTCATCTTCTCGGTTCACTTGTGACACCATCAACTTAACATGGCCACGCTCGGTAAACTTGACTGCATTACTGAGTAAGTTACTCAGCACTTGTTTGAGCCTACCCACATCACCTTCCACTTCTGAAGGGAGTTGAGCGTCGATGTCGCAAACCAACTGTAAGCCTTTTTGCTGAGCTTTAACGGTGTGCAATCTGCCGACTTCATGCAGCAGATCGAGCAGATTATAAGTGGCTGTCTCAAGCTCAATTTTACCCGCTTCAATTTTAGAGAAATCGAGAATGTCGTCGATGATGACCATCAGTGAGTTGGAAGAGCTGTTGATGATGGAAACAAAGTCTTTTTGCTGTTCATCTAGCTTGGTATCACCGAGTAAGGAAGCAATGCCGATAATCCCATTCATCGGCGTACGAATTTCATGGCTCATGGTGGCAAGAAATTCACTCTTCTTACGGTTTGCCACTTCGGCTTTGTCACGTGCTTCTTCGATTTCCAGTTGGTGCTCACTGACACGCTCAACGCTTCGGTTATATTTGCGTTCTAATAAACTCACTTCATCGAAAAACCAACGCTTAGGGAGCTGCACTTTGCTCGGTACATGGCCACCGCTAAAATCACTCACCGCACCAGAGAGCAATTGAAGTGGCTTGACCATCAAGCGAAACGTCACCCAGAGAACACCGATGATGAGCAAGAAGATCTTGATCGCTTCCGCGATCACAAGAAAAAAGAAGGTTTGCCATAATCCTTGATAGATCGGGCTGAGATCCGATTGCACCGTTACTTCGGCAAGATCAAAGGTTTTTGTGCCCATGTCGTACTGCAAAGGCCATTGACGCTCGATCCGATCTTCCGTCAAGGCCGAGCCTAATTCGAAGATCACTTCATCCGGTGTCGCGATTCTTAGGTAGTCCACTGAGGGCAGGCGCATCGCCCCTTCTGCTTGGGTGTGCAGCAATTCTCTATCTTCTACCCACAGACTGGCAGAAAAACTAGAAAGGTAGCTGGTTTTCACCTGTTCCAGTTCTTTATCCAAGCGAGCCAAATCATCGTTGAAGTCACGATACAAACTGATGGAAGAAATGATCACGGTAAAGATTAAACTCAACGCAAAAATCGCCAGCATCAGCTGGTTGCCGATACTAAACCGACGTTGAGTTCGCTCTTTTGTCTCCATATGAAATCGCTCCCTTAAACATGCGCTACTATAAATATAGTCACGTCACGACAATAATCGAGGTTAGGATGAAAGGACTCTTACGTACATTAGGCTTTAGTTTTATGGCCTTAAGCGCACACACCATGGCGAGCGAAGTGAACTACTACGTTATCTCTGAGCAAGCTCGACCATTCCAAATAGAACAACAAGGTGAACAACATTCCGGAATTGTGACTGACATCGTCAGTGCTATCTTTGCCGAATCCGATTATGAGGTGAAATACCACACTTACCCATTTAAGCGCATGATTTCCGTACTTGAAGCGGGCGGCGAGGAGAATTGGGTCACTTATGGCAGCCCGAATTGGGGCAAGGTGCAATCAGAAAACCTCTCTGAACAACCTATTTACACTGTAAAACACGTGCTGGTTTCGAGCAGTAAAGCACCATTCAAATTTAGCGATATGCAGCACATGCAAGGTCGCTCTATCGTACTGTTGCTTGGCTTTGATTATCCGAACTTAAGTCCGTTCTTTGAAAACGGCACGGTCAATGAAATGCGCGTAAAAGACTACGACGCCGCTTATCGCGTTCTGCAACGCACTCCTGGCGATACCGCTTTTGTCGAGATGGAATCGCGTGTGGTGTACAACATCAAACGTTTAGAGCTGCCAATGGGAGACTTCCAGATCCAATCTTTCAGCTCTGTCATTCCAGATTACTCCATCTATCTGGCTTTCTCTCCGGAGATGAATCCGAAAGTGCAGAGCTTCATCAATAAGCGCCTAGCAGAGCTCAAAAGTTCGGGGCAAATCGACAACATCATCAAAAAATACATCTAACCGTTCATACCTAACCAATCATGAAAAAACCGCCAGATTAGATAAGCTGGCGGTTTCATTTTATCTCGTATCTGCGATTAATCTTGTTCGAGCGCTTAATCTTGTTCGACAAATTTGGAGTCGAACATGTGGCCAAGCTTATTGGCTTTGGTTTGTAGGTAGTGTTGGTTATTTGGGTTATTGCCTTCTTGTAGTGGCACCCGCTCAACCACGTTGATGTTCACCTTCTTCAGCGCTGCAAGCTTGCGTGGGTTGTTGGTCATCAAACGCACTTGCTCAATATTCAGGTGGTCGAGCATTCCCTTACAAAACGCGTAATCACGCATATCAGCAGCAAAACCCAGGCGCTCATTGGCTTCGACAGTGTCTGCACCTTCATCTTGTAAGTGATAGGCACGAATCTTATTGATTAAGCCAATTCCCCTGCCCTCTTGGCGCAAATAGAGCAGCACGCCACAACCTTCTTCGACAATATTTTGCAATGCACGGTTAAGCTGGAAACCACAATCACAACGAGTACTGAACAGCGCATCACCGGTTAAACATTCTGAATGCAGACGAATCAGCGGCGCTTTACTGTTTGCAGGGTCACCATACACCAAAGCCAGATGCTCTTTTCCCGTCGCGTTCTCGATAAAGCCATGCATGATAAACGTGCCCCATTGGGTTGGCAGCTTGGCTTTATCGACAAAGCGCACCAAGTTATATGCCTCGACGTGTTTCAGCTCAGCACGTACGTTCATCAAAATCTCCCCTAAATGGTTTTCACCCGAGCCGTCACCACCATCGCCCCAAAAGGCGTCTTTATGCGAATGTTCAGTCAAACAAGCATTCCCCGTTTCCATCAGCTGTTGGGCAAGCAGAGGGTTTTGCAGAAACTTCTCACGGACGATAAACGCCATTACGGAGAGTTTGTCGTCGTCCCAATCTTCACGGACGAGATGTTGATACTTGCGGCTTAAAGCAAAGGCTTCGTCGGGGCTTTTTGCGGTGAGGATTTTATTTTGTAGTGCGCGGTCATTGAATTTTTGCGCTTGGTAATAGTGCTCGCTGGTGGGCCAAGATTGGGTAGAAACTTTGATTGGAGCTTGGCAAAAGTTGGAGAGGAAACCGTGGGATTCATCGGGTTCATAGAAAAGGATCTGATCAACCATAATCGTACTCCTGACGTTGCTGTTCAATAGTCAACAAAAAGCATATTGCTATTGATATAAGCTTTAGTAACGCAGGGAGAGAAAGTCAAATAACTGGTTGTAAATCATAAAAATGAAAAGGGCAGTCTTATGACCACCCCATGGTTTAATTCCGCAGTGCGAGAATTAGTGAATTAAGCCAAGTTCCCTTGCTTCTTCGATGCTCAAGCCGCTTTCACGGATTTCACGAAGAGCTTCAATACGACGTCTTGCTTCGGCAGATTTCACGGTTTTCTCAGGTCTCACAACGGTTTCTTCTTCAGGGAGTTCCCATTTGTGAGCGATGTTGCTCATCTCTTCATGGTCGATAGAATTAATGGACATATTTCCTCCGAACACACCATGTTTTCGATGGGTAATCTATAGCAAACCCCCAATGCAGAGGTAAGAAAAACTGTGGGGAAATGTGACCCCTTTCGACCTTTCACTAACTCGTTAATAGATTCATCATTTAGTTTTTGCAAAGCGCGTTTTTAGCGATTAAATTTGAAGAATTCCCCCTACGAAAAGTGAGCTGATCCAGCTCTCATTTTTCCCTCGTAAATTCACACTTCCATAACGGAAAAAATTCTTTTTATTACACTCAACTTTCGAGTCACTTCACTGATTAGACGGTTTTGCCTTTCGCAAATCTCACACACCTGATAATGATAATAATTATCTTTTGTATTGGTAAGGTGTAATGATGAGTGAACTAAACCTGAATCAGGCATATCACTCTGATCCTGTCATTCAGATCAGAGAGTTATGTGTGGATTACATCACCGACAACGGCGACTTCAATGCTGTGAAATCGGTGAGCTTTGATATTGGTAAAGGCGAAATATTTGGTCTTGCGGGTGAATCAGGCTGTGGTAAAAGTACCATTGCTTTCTCTATCAACCGTCTGCACAAGCCGCCTGCTTTTATCTCTGGTGGGCAAATTCTGTTTGAAGGCAAAGACATCCTTCGTCTGCCTGATAATGAGTTAAATACGCTACGCTGGAGCGAGATCGCAATGGTGTTCCAAAGCGCCATGAACTCGCTGAATCCGGTTCTCACCGTTCAGGAGCAATTTGCCGACGTATTACGCCACCACAAAGGATTAACCAACGAGCAAGCCAAAGACCGCGCAGAGAAGCTTCTCGACTTAGTCAACATTCCGAGAAATCGTCTGGGAGAATACCCACACCAGTTCTCCGGAGGCATGCGTCAGCGTTTAGTGATCGCGATTGCCCTATCCCTCAATCCCAAATTGATCATCATGGACGAGCCAACCACGGCGCTCGATGTGGTGGTTCAACGTGAAATCTTGCAGCAAATCTATCAGTTACGTGACGAGTTTGGTTTCTCAGTGCTCTTTATTACCCACGATTTAGCGCTTATGAGCCAATTGTGCGACCGCATTGCCATCATGCGCCACGGCAAGATTGTGGAAGTGAATAGCTCATACGAAATCCGCAATCATCCTCAACACGAATACACCCAAAAGCTATGGGCTTCGTTCCCGAATATTCACGATGTACATAAACAACCACAAACGGAAGGAGCGCCAGCATGAGTGAACCGATCATCCAAATGAAAAACGTGATCAAGGAATTCAAAGTCGGTGGTGGCTTCGCTAAAGAAGAAACCTTCCGTGCGCTTCAGGGCGTGAGCTTTGATCTTTATGCAGGCAAAACCCTTGCGTTGGTGGGCGAATCAGGTTGCGGTAAGAGCACCTGCGCGCGATTAATTACCAAGGTGTATCCAGCCAGCGATGGTGAGATCCTTTTCAATGGCAAAAACATCAACGACATTACTGCTCGCGGCGAAATTCAGGATTACCGCAGTAAAGTCCAAATGGTGTTCCAAGACCCGTTTGGCTCTTTAAACCCAACCCATACTATTCGCCATCACTTAACTCGCCCACTGAAGATTCATAAGCAGGTGAAAAGTGACAAAGAAATCCCAGCCAAACTGCTAGAGCTGCTGGATTTGGTTGAGCTGCCAGAGGAAACGCTAAATAAGTTCCCTCACGAACTCAGTGGTGGCCAGCGTCAACGCGTTAATCTAGCGCGCGCTCTAGCGGTAGGCTCACAACTTATCCTTGCCGATGAACCAACGTCGATGCTAGATGTATCGATTCGCTTGGGTGTGCTCAATCTGATGCAACGCATGAAGCAAGAACTGGGGATCGGGTTCCTATACATCACTCACGACCTGGCAACCGCGCATTACATCGCTGAAGAAACGGCTGTAATGTACAAAGGACAGATCGTTGAATGGGGAGATACCCAAGCGATCTTAAAGAATCCACAGCACCCATACACTAAGTTATTGATCTCTGCGGTACCGGATCCTGATCTACCATTTGGCAACCTAGTGGAAAGTGAACCAAACTATTCAATAGATGCCGATGAGATCCGCAGTCGCAGCAGCGTTGTGGTCGAAGACTATGATCAAATCGGACCAAACCACTTTGTAAAACAATGGACTGAGGCAGCCTAATGGATTTGATGACCTGGCAAGATCAACTATCAGATTGGTATGACAATCGGAAGCATGATCAAGTAGAAAGCTTAGAAGCGATCTTATACCAAGCGCCTGTCGCTGTGTTTGGTCCAGAACTGACGGACGAACAGAGTAAAGCGATCGCTTGTTGGCTAGATGGCTGTCTAAGAGTCTTTCAACACGCTAGGCATCAAGACCATCAAAAAGCCTTCGAAATCCTGCAATACACCAGTGCGAAGCTCGAACAATCGGCTTGCCAACCGATGACCGATATTCTTATCAAGGATTGGTGTCTCAAACGCTTACAACATTTGACTGTTCTGGCGTTGGAGTTTTGTAATCAGCAACACGATCAAACGGAATGGCAACAACAAGCGAGCAGCTTGATCGAGTCACACGTTGCATTGATGCGATCTTTGAATTGGAATGAAACTAGGAAGCATGATCAAGGGTTACGTCATTGATTCGGAAAGATGATCAAGGTAACAGACTAGGACTTGTCAGTTTAAGCAGATGCACAGGACAGGAATTTTAGATAAAAAAAAGCGAGTTTCTTGAGGAGAAACTCGCGAAGTCTATTCAGAATGAATGTAACAATATGAGCCAATCTATTAATCATCAGAAAGGACAAAAGGTTGTCTATTCGGGATAAATCTTAGTCTGCCCTCGGAACCGCAATGTCAGTGATTTGTAAGAGTTAGGTCTGATTTCCATCAGTGCAATTCATTGTTACATTCTGAATTAATTCGTCACGCTTATTACTCGAAAAGTATCCACGTGATTCATATTAAATCGCCATTTCATCAAGTGCTCTGAATACCATCTCATCCATGTGGCCCTCAAAAATCTGACGACACACTTTTCGACGAACAGCCAAACCCGCTATCAAGCGCTCGATGGTGAGATGTTTCACGTCATTTTGGCCGTTAAACAGCTCTACGGTCTTGCTCAATGTCTCGTATGGCAGAGGGGCGTCCCCTACTCGCAGGTAGTCAAGCTTGTCAATGAACTCAGAACACTCTTCTTTGATTGAGGCATAGGAATGCCCTGTCATCGCCGATAAAGCCGTTATACTGCGTTCTAGGGCCTCTGGAGAGGTATATTTGGATAGAGTAATGGTTATCTCGTCCGCGTTGATCTCGACTAGGTGCTTTTTCTGTTTTACTCGACGGCCCAAATTGCCACGTGGAGACGGTGCTTTGCGCTGAATAGGCTCAAATTCGCCGTCTATGATGCCTGAGAGCTCGTCTAGCTGCTGCCTCGTAACCATCTCATTACGAAGTGGGTTTGGCAGCGTAGGCGCCATGTTGCGCTTTCCTGCGTTGGTCGTACGAGCGCGAGAGTAGCGCAATACCTCTTCCACATCGCATTTGATGTCGACTTGGTAGTCCATCACTTTGCCATTTTCGATCATGGTCTCGATCGTTAAGTGATAACCCCATAAGTTCACCACAAAAAGATCTTCCGTCCCTTTGCCGTCAGACAGGCGCTTCAACTCACGGATCAGATCCATTGAGAAACGACGCCATTCGATGTTGCGTGCCAGTTTTTGGTTCAACTCACTCAGCAACATGCAATCGGTGTGTTTGCGCACCATGCGGCTACGGAAGAACGAATACAGCTGGAACACCAAGGTGTGTTGTTTCAGAATTTCTGGTGGGAACAAGAAGAAATAATCACGCGTCAGCAGTTCTTCGTAGAACGAAGGTTCCCAGACTAGGATGTACAAGTTCGGCTTAATGCGAATCTCGCCGTCAGCACCTTCTGTTGGCGCTTCTTCCGATGCGGTAATAGTTCTCGCAATGAAACGGAAACGATCACTCTTGAAGCCTTCTGGCATGTTTTCACTTAGCCAACGGCCAGTTAGCTCATGCAATTGGAAATCGGTAAATTCGATTCGATCAATACTGTCACGGATTGAATCGCGTGCAGGGCCGCTGTCCTTCTTGCCACGCAATGACAGGATATCCGTGATGTACAACGGGGTTTTATTCGGCACATGCGCCGCATCCATGTGGTACTGATCTTTGTGATGATCATGGTATTGCACGGTCAGTGTAAACAGAGCAAACAGCGTCATCAGATCGTCCACTGTCATGATGTTTTTCGACGATCGTGTTTCAATCACAGCTTTGGTGCCAGAGATCGACACCATGGATTTCTGGTAGCTCTTACGAGTGCGTGGTGGCGCTAAAGCTTGGTCGATGATCCCTGCCCAGTTAGTTGGTGAAACGACAAATTGATCCGCTTCATCCTTCATCATCGGTGGGGTATTCAGACCATGTTCATTCAACAGGCGCTTGTTCACTTGGGTTTGTGCCAAAGCCTTAGAACGTTTTTGCTTTTCGCTCTGACGAACTTTTTCTGTGACTAAGCTGGTGGCCCCTAAGGCTGAGATTAGCTGGTTAGGGTTAACGAACTTGTGCAACATGGTTTTACCAGCAAGGCCTTCTTCAAAGCGTACTGGTGTTTGAGTAAACAAACCAATGTTAACGGCTGCACGTAAGCGTTGTTGTAATGCGGCTCTGGTTAGTTGACCGTCGGTTGCTGCCACAATTTCTGTTGTGGAGACCAAACCGTCTTTGCTGCTGAATCCTCGTAAGGAGATCAGATTAAGCAACTCTAAGATGCTCTTGGTGACCCCTTTGAAGTGTTGGTATTGTTCTACCCAATCTGCAGAAGATTCGTGTACCTCAAAAAGGTGCCCATCCTTATGGCTTCTTGGCGCTTTAATCAGAATTTTTTCATCAGCCGTCATTTTAGATCCAGATCACACTAGCCGTAGTTTTGCTATGGTTCCGAAGAATAAAGAAAAACAGATCATAAATAAAGAAAAAATCTTTGTTTTTTAAATAACTGATCTTTTTGATTAATCTGATCTTAATTGATTATATGATCTAATGATCCGGAGGTTTTTGGCGACGTAAGCTTATGTTTTAAATAGATATTTTAAAACGACAATTCGGAACTATGATCATGATTATTCCGAAACGATGATCAACAAAAGCCAGAAAGCATGATCACAAAGCGCCGTAAGCATGATCATTAAGTTTCTGAAAAGATGATCAAAAAGGTCGTGAAACGATGATCATGATGTTTGTACAACTTATCCACAGAAATAAAGGTACGCCTTGGAAAACTTTGTCTTCGCTTGCGGTAAAGCAGTGAGGTTTTACCTTTGGAACAATGATCAAGAGCGTCGTTTTTCATCGTTCTGTCGCTGCTTGTGAATACTATTTGCGCAAATGCTGAAACCTTGTCCAATTTTACATCGCACGCCTTGTTTCTCTGTATTATCCCGAAACAAACGGAAGCATGATCATGATATCGCGTTCTACATTTTGTTTTCGGTTTATTTTCATCGTTCCACGTTTTTATCTTTGATTTAGCCTCTATCCCCCAGTCTATCTGCATTCATCCGTAAATTGGCCGTGAAAAAGCATGCTTCCGAGGCTGAAATTCACTTGATCATTTTTCCGATAAATTGATCGCATTGAAAAATCGATGTGCAATGTACTAGGACACATAATTTCCTTGATCATGCTTTCGTATTTGCTGTTCTCGACGGAAGAATGATCATGATGCTTCCTTGATCATTCTTCCGTTCAACATCGCTGTTTTACATGAATAAACATACTGGATGCATGATCAAGGTAGTCGCTTCTCGTGTTTTTAATTAAAAACGCTCATTCATCGTCAAACACTAGATTCATCTCACACTATCCGTAATTTAGCGTCTTTCTATAATCGTTCCGGAAAAACTATAGATTTACATTGTAAATACGTGACAGTGTGACATTTTCATTCTTTCAAAGTTTGAAGCACTATATTGGCATAGATTTGATTAAATTTTGTGATGTTTTTAAGGTGAAATCATAAAACAGGCGTTTGTGAGTGTTTTTTATGTGATGGTTATTCAAAATGCATGTTCACCTTTTTGTTGTTTTTGGATTGCAATGCTGTACAATTAAATGCAGATATCCTTCCAACGGAATTTGGCATGAAAAGAGAAACAACGATTGAAAATCTCCAGGAATTAGCAGAACTGACGCAACAAGTTCAAGCTGATCGTATTGAGATTGTTTTGGAAGAGCGTAGTGACAACTACTTCCCACCAATGTCTAAGGCAATGATGGAAACCCGCTCAGGTTTGACTCGCCGTAAGCTGGACGATGCTATCGGTAAGATGGAAGCGGAAGGTCATCAATTTACAAAGAATAATGCCAACCATTATTCAATCACGCTTGAAGAAGCGCACATGTTAATGGATGCGGCAGAAGTGCCTAAATTCCATGAACGCAAAAAGAATTCTGAAAACAAACCGTGGATTATCAACGTACAAAACCAAAAGGGTGGTACGGGTAAATCGATGACAGCGGTTCACTTAGCCGCATGTCTGGCTCTAAATCTAGATAAGCGCTACCGCATTTGTTTGATTGACCTTGACCCTCAAGGCTCTCTGCGTCTGTTCTTGAACCCACAAATCAGTGTGGCAGAGCATGACAACATCTATTCAGCGGTTGATATCATGCTTGGTAACGTGCCAGATGGCGTTGAAATCGATCGTGAGTTTCTACACAAGAACGTGCTGTTGCCAACGCAATACCCGAACTTAAAGTCGATTTCTGCTTTCCCAGAAGACGCAATGTTCAACGCAGAAGCGTGGCAAACACTCTCTGAAGACCCGTCACTAGACATCGTTCGTCTATTGAAAGAGCAGTTGATTGACAAGATTGCGAATGACTTCGACGTGATTATGATTGATACCGGTCCGCACGTTGATCCGCTAGTATGGAACGCAATGTACGCATCAAACGCGCTATTGATTCCTTGTGCAGCGAAACGTCTTGACTGGGCTTCAACAGTAAACTTCTTCCAACACCTTCCAACGGTGTACGAGATGTTCCCAGAAGATTGGAACGGTCTTGAGTTTGTTCGTCTGATGCCAACCATGTTTGAAGACGACAACAAGAAGCAAGTTTCTGTTCTAACTGAAATGAACTATCTTCTAGGTGACCAAGTTATGATGGCCACTATTCCTCGTAGTCGTGCATTCGAAACCTGCGCTGACACCTACAGCACAGTGTTTGATTTGACCGTAGGCGACTTCGAAGGTGGTAAGAAAACGCTCGCTACTGCACAAGATGCGGTACATAAGAGTGCACTAGAACTAGAGCGCGTACTGCACTCTAACTGGCCGTCATTGAATCAGGGGTAATGAATAAATGGCATTGAAAACGTCTGAATTAAACGCGAAATTATTTGGTAAAACCAATAAACGTCGTGTTGCGACACCTCAAGAAGCGCAAACGGCGGCAAAAGACAAAGCACAAACTATCGAACTTGCTGTAGCAGGCGAGAACACCGTTCAGTTTGAATTGGTGCGCATTCCTGCGGATAAAGTGGCGACAGACACTAGCGTATTTGCAGAGAACGCTCGTGAGCAATCTTTCCTAAACGAACACGCTTTATCGGATGTGTTGGTAACGTTGAAAGAACGTGGTCAACAGTATCCAGCGGTTGGTCGTCGCACTGAAGATGGCAAGATTGAAGTATTAGACGGTAGCCGCCGTCGTATGTCTTGTATCTTAGCAGGACAGGATTTCTTGGTTTACGTTGGTGACGGCATCAACACAGACCACGCGAAGTTCCTTTCTGATGTTGCAAACGCGCACAAGCCGCTGTCTCTATACGAAAAAGGTAAAGAGATGCAGGCGAAGCTTGAAAGTGGCGAGGCTGAAGATCAAAAAGCACTAGCAAAAATGTTCCAGTGCAGTGAAGCATTGGTGAGTGGTGCATTAAAAGCTGCGGCACTTCCGCTTGAACTTCTGCAAGCTTATCCGAATGTTGGTGATTTAGGTCGTCCAACGATTGTTAAGCTGCATAAGCAGTTCTCGACATTGAACGGCGAACAACAACAAAACTTGTTGGATAAGTGTCGCACGTCGGAAGGTTATTTGTGGCAGCGCAGTACAGCTCAAGGTGTGGCTCGTTTGACTAAAGAAGTGACAGAAAGCATCGAAAGCTGGATTGCAGAATTAGCGCCTGCGAAGCCGGCTAAGAAAGCAGAAAAAGTCGATTTAGTTAAAGGTCGTGCAAGCTACAGCCGCAAAGGTAACAACCTTGCTCTTAACTTGAAGAAAGTAGACGACAGCTTGATGGAAGAAATTCTGGCTTTCGTTGAGAGCAAAATGAAGTAAAACTCTTCTTGTTCGAAACCGCCTTCGGGCGGTTTTTTTATGTCTGCAATTTGACGAAGTCTCCATGAATCCAGATGTGATAACATGGCGTCAGTTCAATGCTTGGATACACGTAATGCTCGCACAATCTGAATTCCTTTCTCAGCTCCAGTTCCAAACTTACAAAGCCTTTCAACGCAATGGCGTGGTGATTTATGGTGATGCCGATTGGCAAAATGCCTTGATTGCCGAATTTCATCAGAAGCAACAAAATCAAACTTGGTTCTGCGTAGGTGAGTGGCAACTAGAAAACACCCACTGCGTAAATGCAAAACAAGGCAATATGTTGCTCGGCCGTGAGTGTGATGTGCTTCTGTTTGACGCAAGAAAAGAGCTTGATGCCAACAGTTTTACTTCGGCTCTTGGTGCGCTCGTCGGCGGTGGATTATTAATTGTGGTTGCCAATAAAGACCAAGACGCGGATGAAGCGAGACTGTGGCTGCAAATGCAATGGCAACAACTCTCCGTTATTGAGGAGAATTTACCATTACCTCAATTACCAGATTTTATCCAAGCGGAAAAAGCGCAACAGTATAGTGAGCAAGCTGAAGCTGTGTCTTTTATCGAGAGGGTGGTGACAGGGCATCGCAAGCGTCCTTTAGTATTAACCGCCGATCGTGGTCGGGGAAAAACTAGTGCGTTAGGTATTGCATGTGCACATCTTCTGGAGCAAAAGCCATTACGAATTCTCGTCACAGCGCCAAGCATCAAAGCGGTCGAACCTGTTTATCAGCACGCGCAGAGAATGCTATCAACAACAGAGCGCGTTAAGAAAGACCGATTAGAAGCGGGGCTGGGCTACATTCAGTTCATCGCACCGGATGAATTACTCTCTACTTTACCTGAGTGCGATTTGTTGTTGGTTGATGAAGCCGCCGCGATTCCAGTTCCTATGCTTAAGCAGATTACTGAGCAATATCATCGTCTCGTGTTCTCAACCACCATTCATGGTTATGAAGGTTGTGGCCGTGGCTTCACGCTTAAGTTTGTTGATTGGCTACAAAAGCAAAGACCTGGAATGAAGCTTTGTCATCTTCAACAACCTATTCGATGGGCGACAAACGATAATTTAGAAGCATGGCTCTACCGAGCATTTTTACTGGATGCTGAACTTACCCCGAGTCAGCCTGCTGAGCTTGGCGATATTTCATTAATCAACCTCCGTAAGTCAGCGTTGATTTCTAATCCTTCCGTATTGAAAACGTGCTTTGCGTTGCTCGTGAATGCGCATTATCAAACCTCGCCAAATGATTTGCTGCATCTTCTGCAAGATGAACATTGCCAGATCTACGTAGCTCAGGATAACAATGAAGTCGTCGGGGTGATGTTAACGGTGGAGGAGGGTAACCTCGATTCGAATCTCGTTAAAGATATTCAGCTTGGGAAACGTCGTCCGAAAGGGCACCTGACACCAGTGACTATCATCAATCAACTTGGTTACGCAGAAGTGGGTGCGCTCTCTACTTTGCGAGTCATGCGAATTGCGGTGCATCCAGATTTACAAGGGCAGGGTATTGGCCAACAAATGTTAAAGCAGTTGGAACAATCTACGCCGCCTCATATCTCTTATTTATCCACCAGCTTTGGTGCAACAGAAGAACTGATTACGTTTTGGAAGCAATCTGGTTTTGAATCCATTCGCCTTGGAAGTATGCGAGATGCGGCAAGTGGGTGTTACTCGTTGTTGATGGTTCGTCAGTGTGGCTCACAACAAGGTTGGATAAACGAAGCCAAATCGCTGTTCGAAGAACTGTTGCCATTGAGTGCGGCGTCTACGTATCCTAAGTTAGAGCCAAGTTTGCTTCGTGCGCTCTTGCCAGCCTCGGTATCTACTTGCCAGTCCCATTTAACGAAGCGCACGTTAATCGAGTGTTATGCTCAAGGTGGGAACAACTTTGAATCTGTCTCTGTTTGGATTCAGCAATGGTTACTGCAATCTGGTTTGGCTGACGTGTCTGACTTGATGATCAGTAAATTATTCTTAAACAAAGACTGGAGTGAGTGCGCTAAGCAATATGGCCTGCCGGGACGTAAGCAAGTTGAAGCGCAGATAAGAAACGAGCTACAAGTTTTGATAGCTAAATTTACAGTGTAAACAGAGCAGGCAATTTACACTGTAAAAGTGGTTAACGGGAGGGGAGGGTTTACACTGTAAATCCTCCCCTTTTTATTTGGTTCTTTGCCAAGGCTGGCGGTCGAGGTGTATGACCAATCGCAATTTACACTGTAAACGGAAGTCTTGCCTTATTAGTTATATGTAAAATGAGCTAAATAATAAACTTCCCTTAAAGTCTGATTACCCATTAGGGATGCTCCACCATCTATTCAAATACAGGTTGTGATGCTTTGGTGAAGTAGGGAGAGCGCAACGCAAAAAATGAATCTAAATCGGATTTAGAAATTCTGAGTAAGCTTATCTCTAGCTCATAACTCGCGGGGCTTCCTTTAGTGATGTGAGCCTGATTCTGAGAATTGAGAGGTTTGTTCAGAAAACGATTTTGGTTAGACTGAATTGGGTGATGGGTAGCAGATGGATTGGTTATGTGGAAGATATGCCTTGAATGGTCGGAAGACAAAACGAGGATTTTTGCCCGCCTACCGGGAGATATTGAACTCGGAGGTGAGCTAAATCAAAAGGAGTTGCCTGAACAGCTTCAAGCAATGAATGCCAGTCAGGCGTTTGTTGATGACGCTGAAGTGGTTCGATTCATTAACTGTGCTCGTGAGCGTAAAGCTGAAGCCTGCGAAGGCATCGTCGTCGCACAGATTAAGAATGCTCAGGTAGAAGTTGAACTGTCGAACAACGACATGCTCGCTAGCATGAACATAGTAGGTGCTTATGGGGGCCGAGGTTTGCGTGGCCCTGAAATCGTTCAAGCACTGGCTCATGCGAGAGTGTCGAAAGGCATTAATAAGTTGGCCCTTAAAAAAGTTATGGTCGTCAGCAATCAACTCAAACCCGGAGAAACCTTCACTCAACCTGTCGCTATTGGCAAACAACCCGTCAAAGGTAAAGACGCCATCTTTACGCCCCTCGTCAAAGACATCACCAAGCGTATCCTCAAACCGAAAGAAGGCCAATCGACCAGCGACAAGATTGATTTACGCAACCTGGGCGAAACCATTGCCGTAGATATTGGCGACGAGGTTATGCGTCGAACGCCTGCTACCAAGGGTATTCCGGGTTTTACTGTGCAAGGACGCGTAATTCCTCCTCAAGCAGGCAAAGACAGCCCGATTAAACCGGGCAAAGGAACGGAAATTAGCAAAGCTGATCCTAATCTTCTAATTGCTTCTGTATCTGGTACGCCTCTCATCAAAGACAAAACCATCGAGGTCGATAATGCGTTGTGTCTCAACAGTGTGGGCGTAAATACCGGGCACGTTAAGTTTAAAGGCAATGTCATCATCGGTGGAAACATTGAATCTGGCATGATCGTCAAAGCGACAGGCTCTATTACCGTTGGTGGCTTTATTGAATCTGCGGACGTGCAAGCTGAGGGGGATATCCAAGTGGCGAAAGGCATTATTGGCCACACTGTCAGTGATGGTCAGCCGAAAAGCTGCCATGTTCGAACCAAAACATCGATTCGTGCTAGTTACGCCCAATATTGTGAATTGCAGTCTGGCGAGGATATTGAGCTCGCTGTGCACAGCATGAATAACGACATTGAGTGTGGACGCAACCTGACCGTACTTGATGCCAGCGGTAAAAACGGCACTTTAAGCGGTGGTGATGCCAAAGTAGGAGGTAAGGTGCTTTGTTCGCAACTTGGTGTAGAAGGCGATACTGCAACTAAGGTCGAAGCTTTTGCTAATTACGCCTTGTACAAAGAGCGCATTGCCAGCTTAAAAGAAGAATACAAATCTGCCCAAGAAGGCACGATGGATGTGATTCGTAAGGAACTTGAATTTAAGAAGCGTCCTAAAGCAGAGCGTACTGATGAAGAACAAGCTCAAATCGAAGTAATGAAAGCGCAAAACAATACTCGCCTTGAAGAAGTTAAACAGAAGCTGGAACACACTGAGCAAGAGTTTGAAGTCTCGCTAGAAGAGAATATCGTCGAAGCCAAAGATCGCGTGTTTACGCGCGTTACAGTGCAATTTGGAGACGAACAGGTGACAACCAAACGCACCCATGGCGGTTGTGTGTTTAGCTTTAACCAATACGAAATCAAAGTGGCGGCAAATTTAGAGGAAGAAGACGTCGTCGCGATTTAATTCTTTAATTGGAAGAATGAAAAAGCCCGTGTATTGAGAGGTACACGGGCTTTTGTTTTTAAACGTTATGCAATGTGTTCTTGGTAGTAAGCACCAAGTGCACGTACATCACTGCTGCACATGATCTTCATTGCTTGTTTAATATGGTTAATGGGCCAATCCCACCATTTGATTTCCAACAACATAGCGACACATTCGTCGTCAAAGCGCTGGCGAACAATCTGATTGTGACCAACAACAATCGAGTAGGGCGGAACATCTTTTGTGATGACTGAACGCGCACCAATCACTGCACCATCTCCAATCTTCACGCCCGGCATGATCATCGCTTCGCTGCCAATCCACACATCATTACCCACAACAGTATCACCTGCGCGTTCAAATCCGCTTTGTACATCTTCTCCAAACTCTTCAGGAGAAAATGGAAAGGTAGAAATCCAATCTACCCGATGGCCTTGATTGCCAGCCATCATAAAGGTCGCGCCAGAAGCGATTGAACAGAACTTGCCAATGATCAGTTTGTCCACTTCGCCATAAGCACCCTCTTGCCACTCTTGTTGGGTAACGCTGTCGCCCATCAAATAACGAACCGATTGATCTTCAAATGTTTTACCGTGATAAAACCCTGAGTAATAACTGTAATCTCCCACCTCGATATTCGGGTTAGTGACATGGTCTTTGATCACTTGCCCTTTTAACCAAGTATCGAATGCGTTCATTCGTGATTCTCCGTTCCAATTTTAAGTTGTAAGCAGTGTAGAGCCTTTCTATTATTTCCAGTAGGTTGTTTTTAGAGATTCATAATTACCATATGGAAATAAAGTGGCTAAGCTACGTGCCGATGTACATCGCTCTATGTGAAGAGAAGAGTATTGCTGGTGCGGCGAAAAAACTGCGTTGCTCAAACGCGCACGCGAGCCGTCAATTGAGGCAGTTAGAAGAGATTCTGTCAGTACAGTTGATTCAACGTACAACAAGGCAATTTAATCTTACTTACGATGGGCTGCGCTTTTATCAGCAAGTGAAGGGCTTGATGGATGGGGCAGAACAGATTAATGAACAAGTGATGGAATGTGACCGAGTCGCCGGGCATTTGCGCATCGCGGCATCGGCGTCATTTGGGGCAGCGTTATTGAACCGAGCATTGATCGAGTTTCGCCAGTTATATCCGGAAGTGACGTTCGAAGTGATCTTCTCAGAAACGCCTTTGGATCTTATTGAGTCTGGCTTTGATGTGGCGTTTTTCTTCACGAACAATCCACCCGAGGGCTATATTGGGCACCATCTGCGCTCTTTACACTGTAAACCGTTCGCACATAAAGCGTACTTGTCTAACAAACCACGCATAGCTACGCCGGAAGATCTTTATCAGCTTGACCACATTGTGTATCGCAATGAACTGTTAAACCTCGATACGTGGCACTTTCATCATATTGAAACCAAGCAAAAAGTTTCAGTGGCTTTGCAAAGTGTACTCAGCTTTAATTTGGTTCAATCCATGCTTGAAGCCACTCTTGCGGGATGCGGCGTTGCAATGTTGGATGAATTCGCATTAGAGAAACTCAACGGTGAAGAGCGATCGCAACTCGTGTCGTTACTCCCTGAATGGCAAACCGATGCGATCCTACCGCTCTATATTCTTTATCCTAAACGTGAGCATTTACCAAAGCGAACGCAGGCGTTTATTGAGCATTTCAAACAGCAATCATTTTAAATAGATAGGTTATCTTGAGCGTGCAGGTCTTTAATCTCTGCAGTGCCTTGAAAGTGTTGATTACAAGTGCGGCAGTAGAATTGAGGCGTTAACTCGTGATAGTGGTTACCGGTAAAACAGCGTGATACCAACACCATCAAACGGGCTGTTTTGCCGTTGATGTTTTCAGGTTGAGTGTTGATGCGTTTCATCACGCGTTTGTGTTCAGTCGGTTTGTTGCAGTGTGAGCAGAATTTAACAGGCATAAGGCTCTCATATTGATTCAGTGATTATTAATTGATGAGAGAGTACTTTGCTTAATGATGAAAAAGTAAACATGCATGTAATGATAATTGACAGCAATGCCTATTAGGAGACTCATAGAGTGGCTAGTAACTGAAAAGAAGGAAGATTTCACTCCTCGATATTTTAAAGGCAGGAAAAATATCGAGGAGGAAATCTTAGCTAACTAAAACGAGTGTATGGACATTTACAGCTCGTAACGTAGCCCGAAGTGGTAGTAGCTTTCATCTGCATGTGCACCACCAAACGAGACTTCTTGTGCCTTGTCGTAACCGCGTGAGCCATTACGGTCAACATAACTGGTGTAGATAGATGAGCGAGGGGTCAGTTTGTACTGCACTTCAACTGTTGTATCTTTCAGCTCAAGCTCGTCGCCGTCGCTGTTTTCTAGAGAGCGGTAACCAGCACGTAGCGCCCATTTGTCATTTACACTGTAAACTGCGGTCAGCTCCATGACTTTATCGGTACTGGTTTCAGAGAAGTAACCTTCTAGCTCATCTTCTGAGTAAAGCGCACCTAACATCAAATCACCCAAGTAGTAACGCGTACCTGCACCCCAGAAGGTGTAATCGGTATCGTTATTTTCACGCGCATCGCCTTTGCTCTTTTGCATTGCAACCACAGGGGCGAGTGTGCCTAAGTCGCCCATTTCTAGGGTGTAGCGTAATGCTGCGTTGTAGCCGTAATCGAGTTCAGAGGTGCTGTTACCAATAATGTAAGCCACAGATGCATCGAAGTTACCAATGCGGTTTTGGTATTGCAGCGTACCGTCTTGACGGAAAACTTGTGTCGCGGTTTTATCCACTTTATTTGCTTGGCGTGCCATAGATACGTCTGAAGACGCAAATACATCACCAATGTCGGTGAACATGATTAATCCTGACGCAACACGACCACCTGTGATTCGACCGTAATCTTGCGCATCAATACCGGCCCAAACGTAACGTGCTGTGAGAGAAGGCTTGTCGTTCACTTGGTTGGCGTATTCTGCTGCACCCACTTGGTATTGCGCTTGGCCAATGACAGAGGCGTGTTCGTTGATAGTTTGTGAGCCATTCAAACCAATACGGCCATCAAATTCGCCATTGGCATCACCGTGTTCATCATTTTTATTGGTGACGTTAAAGCCTAGACGAGAGTAAATGTTCAAAACCGATCCGTCTTCTGCTTGGTAAAGTTGAGCTGCCATCGCTGCGTTTGACGCCATCAGAGTTGGGATAAGTAGAGTTAAAATGTGCTTTTTCATGTGAACGACCTTTTCGTTTCTATTGTTTTTAAGCACGACAAAGCCCCTTCCGAATAACGGAATAAAATCAATGTCGTGAGAAGTAGAGAGAGGGTGCGCCCTTGAAAGCTCAAGGACGCGAGCTAGTCCATTCCTATAGGGGTTAGAATGATTTAGCTTAAATCAACGTCTTTGCAGCCAAAGAAGTAGGTAGCTAGGAAGCCAACAATGTAAGAGATAAGTAGGCCACCGATGAACACCATCATGCCGGCAAAGATGCCGCTAGCTGAGGTCATTAGAGGGATTGCAACGATACCAGATGGGCCGAAGACGGTATTTAGACCGACAGGCAGGCCAAGGTAAGAGACCAAACCGATAAAGAAGCCACCTGCTGCGCCACCAATACAAGCGGTTACGAACGGTTTAACGCGCGGTAGCGTCACGCCGTAAATCAGTGGTTCACCGATGCCAAGTAGACCTGGAATGATGGCGCCTTTTACTTGTGTACGTAGTAGGGCGTCTTTCTTGGCTTTGAAGTACAGCGCCATCGAAGCACCCACTTGACCGCCACCAGCCATCGCTAGGATAGGAAACAGCGAGTTAAAACCTTGTGCTTCCATCAGGGCAAAGTACACCGGTACAAACCCTTGGTGGATACCAAATACCACGGAAATTAAGAACAAACCTGCCAAAATCGCTGCGCCTAATGGGTTGTCATTCAAGTTTAGGAACAACCAAGACATGCCTTTGAATAGCTCACCGCCGATTGGCATGATGATCAAAAACGTTACGGCACCCATGATCAAAAGCGTGACAACTGAGGTTAAGATCATGTCCAGATCGTCAGGCATATACTGACGCACTTTTTTCTCGACCTGAGCACCAATGATCGCTGCCATCAACACGCCAATAATGTTGCCACGAGGATCAATCGCAAAACCGAAGAACTCATTCATTCCGGAATAAATGCCCGACGTTGCATCGGGGTTGTAACCCAACACAAATAGCGAAGCGAGTATGGCGCCATTGACACCTGAGCCACCGAAAGCTTGTTGAGCGTTGTAGCCAATTAGAATGCTCAAGAAAGCGAACAGACCTTTGCCAAAGACCTTCATGTAGGCAATCAAATCCAACATAAACTGGCTTGGCGTTTGGTCGAGCACGAAGATTTGTTCCAATAACGTGGCAAAACCGAGCAGCAAACCCGCAGCGATAAAACCGGGAATCAGCGGTGTAAAAATGGTGGCAAACTTACTTAGAAAACGCTGAACCGCACTGGTTTGCTTGCTCTTCATCTGTTTTTTCTGCTCTGCAGCGACAGCAGAAAGATCCTGTTGTGGTGCGTCAGGCTCTTCACTGTCACCAGAGATTAAGCTGTCGATCAACTTATTCATCATATCGGCAGCTTGCTGAGCTTTACCGGGACCAAGAATGATCTGGAACTGCTCGTCGCTTTCTACCACACCCATGACGCCGGGAATTTGTTTAATGACGGATTGATCCGCCAAGCTGTTATTCGCGAGAGATAAACGCAAACGCGTCATACAGTTACCGCACTTACTTACGTTGTTACTGCCACCCACTGCGGCGAGCAATTGCGATACTGTGTTAGAGGTAATTTTGGCCATAGGGACTATCCTTCAGGACTAGGGCTATTTAGTTATTATTTAGTGCTGCACGAATAAAACCGTTGTGCTCGGCGAGGCGAGACATGGCTTGCTCAGCATCCAAATCAGCCAGAATCATTAAAATTGCGGTCTTACAGTGACGTTCACAGGCTTCCAACGCTTTTTCTGCTTGTTCTTTTGTTGCGCCTGTTGCTTCAATCACAATGTTGGTTTGACGCTGAATCAGTTTGGCGTTGGTGGCTTCTACATCCACCATTAAATTGCCAAACACTTTGCCGCTGCGAATCATTGCGCCAGAAGTCAGCATGTTCAGCACCAGTTTTTGTGCTGTGCCCGCTTTCATGCGTGAAGAGCCGGTGACGACTTCTGCACCCACTACCGGAAGAATGGCGATGTCCGCCGCTTCTGCCATTGCACATTCAGGGTTACATGCGATTGATGCCGTTGTTGCTCCTACAGATTTTGCGTACTCCAAACCACCTAAAACATAAGGAGTACGGCCACTGGCGGCGATGCCAACAACAACATCATGTTGAGTCAGATTCAGCGCTTTTAAATCGTCTTGGCCCATTTGAGCGTTGTCTTCTGCGTTTTCTACCGCTTTCAAAATCGCTTGGTGACCACCAGCAATTAAACCGATAACCATATCTGGATGTGTGCCATAGGTTGGAGGACATTCACTCGCATCAAGAATACCAAGGCGGCCAGATGTACCTGCGCCCATGTAAATCAAACGGCCACCATTGGCGAACGCTGCAGTAATGGCATCGACGGTTTGCGCGATTTGTGGCAATACGCCTTGCACCGCTAAAGCGACTTTCTGATCCTCTTGGTTAATGACTTGCAGCATCTCGATGGTAGAAAGCGTATCGATCTCTGCGCTCGCTGGATTGCGGCTTTCTGTCACCAATCGGCTTAAATCAATTTTCATGTTTTGTACTCTTCGTAAATGTTCAATCTGAGGGCGATTCTATGGAATAAAATATTCAGGTTTGGTGATAAAAATCACACTTGAGGTTATTCTTTGTTCAGTGAAAATTTGGAATAATGACCGAGAATACTGACAAGATAACCTACGCAGAAACAAGGGTTGTTAAGTTAATCAGGCAGTTAAAGAAAAGTGTGATTATTTCTGTTTTGGAATAATTTATTTAAAGTTTTTGGAATTTTGTCGTGTCCGTTATCAATAAAATCGTCGCAAGACGTACTCAACTCTCTCAAAGTGGTCGTTTGGTTGGCGATTGGATTGTCGAAAATGCAGAAAAAGCCGCTCAATTGACCAGTCAAGAGCTTGCTGCACAAGTGCAAGTGAGCCAGTCGAGCATCGTCAAATTCACCCAGAGAATTGGCTATAAAGGCTATAGCGAGTTCAAATTGGCATTGAACGAAGAGATTGGTCGTAAGCAAGCGATGCAATCCACGCCGCTGCACAGTGACATTCTGGCGGATGATCCGATTGCGGTGATTTCGCAAAAACTGGTTAAAGCAAAAACCGACGCTATGTTCCAAACGACCAATGCGCTCTCTTATGAGGCGTGTCATCAAGCGGTGAAGTGGTTGAGTGAAGCGCGCCGTGTGCAAGTGGTGGGCATTGGCGGCTCTGCACTTACGGCAAAAGATTTGAGCTTTAAACTGCTTAAGCTTGGGATTACCGCGCTATCAGAGCAAGACAGTCACGTACAAATTGCGGTTGCGCGTACGCTCTCTTCACAAGATGTGCAGATCGCTATTTCTTTTTCAGGAGAACGAAAAGAGATTCTGGTGGCTGCGGAAGCGGCGAAAGAGCAGGGAGCAAAGGTGATTGCTTTGTCTGCTCCGGGGAGAAGCCGCTTGAGAGATATTGCGGACATCACGTTTGATACCATCGCCAATGAAACAGAGCATCGCAGCTCTTCCATTGCTTCGCGTACGGCACAAAACGTGATTACGGATCTGCTGTTTATTATTTTGGTGCAGCAAAGAGACGAAAGCGCGCGTCAGTTGATCAGTGATATCAGTACCGATATCAAGCAGATCCTTACTTGATCGCTTCGTATAGCTAGAAATTAAAGATCTGGATCGTGCTGCAACAAAGCAATAAATGCATCGAGATGCTTTTCTATTGTGAGATCCGCCGAGATCGGGGGCAATTCCACCGTAATACAAGGCAACTGGCGTTCATTGCACCAAGTTCCGAAAGACCCTGGTGTTTCGTAATCAACATCGTCAACGATAGGTAAATTGAATTGCTTGCCGAGCCATTTGGCTAAATCAGAATGAGCAGGGTCGTCGACAAACGCTAATGGTTCATGAAACGAGACCACAAATTTTGGCCTGCGCAGTTCAATCAAACTAATTAGTGCGTCAACTTCTGGCTCTAGCTGTTCTTTGCTGCCTGTTTTTACTTTCACATCTCGAACAGGTGTATGTGAGCTCCAGCGATAGACTGTGCCGTGTTCTGTCCAATTCTGTGTAGGAAACGCACGGTTTAGATCGACTTGATTGGCATTGGCTCGTGTACCCAGTTGGTTTGCGTCTGGGTTCATCGATAAAATCACATCGTGCTTCAGACACTCCGCTGGCAAGCTTCTTAACGCGCACGACAATCCGGCGATTGAGGCTGTCTCGTCGCCGTGTGTTCCAGCGAGAATGAGGCCTCGCGAGTTACTTTCCACTTGTGCTGGGAAGTACAACAATGGCGCGCCCAGTACCGATTTTCCATATGATGTTGGCGTAATTAAAAATGCCGCTCTTTCCGTTCTTGGAATTAGACTCACCGTAATCTCCTGATTGTTCGAGTAGTATCTATTCATCACCCAAGCTATATATAACTCAAGTCACCGCCGTTGAACTTAGCATCTTGAGATTACTCGGATATAAACTGAACACTTAAAGTTCGTCAATGCTTGTATGATGAATAGTGGTACTTGCTTCAAAAGACGTGTTAGGAGAACGAAAAACGATATGGATTTTAAAAAGCATTCAACAGCGTTGCTGGTTTCCTCTTTATTGACCCCATTTTTATCCGCTTCAGCTTTAGCTGATTCTTTACCTGATGGTGTGCAACTCGCACCAGAACAACATTTAGTACGAGCAAACGATGCAGAAGCGGCGACGCTAGACCCAGCAAAAGCTGAAGGCTTGCCAGAGATGCACGTGATTCGTGATTTGTTTGAGGGATTAGTCATTCAAGACCGCGATGGTAATATCGTTCCTGGTGTTGCGGAATCTTGGCAAACCGAAGACAACCAAACTTTTGTGTTCCAGCTGCGTAAAGACGCCAAATGGTCGAACGGCGATCCTGTGACTGCGGATGATTTTGTCTATTCACTGCGTCGTGCAGTGGATCCGAAAACCGCTTCTCCCAATGTTTGGTATCTCAAACTTACTAAGATCAAAAACATCGCCGACGTAGCAGAAGGTAAAAAGCCACTGGATGATCTTGGTATCACCGCCGTCGATAAACACACTCTGCGTTTCGAACTTGATAGCAAAGTGCCGTACTTTGTCGCAATGACAGGCCACACTTCGATGATGCCCGTACACAAAGCAACGGTTGAGAACAGCGAAAAGCCGTGGAGTGATCCGCAGCAGTTTGTTGGCAACGGTGCATTTGTTCTGGATAAATGGGTGGTGAATGAGCGCATTGAACTGAAAAAGAACCCAAACTACTGGGATAGCGCGGATACTCATCTCACTGAAGTGACGTACATCCCGTTTGAGAACCAAAACGCATCGATCAATCGCTATGCGGTGGGCGAAGTGGACATCACCTCAGATGTACCAACTCACATGGCGCAAAAGCTGAAGAAGGATTACGAGCAAGCGTATACCGCGGTTCCGCTACTCTGTACTTACTACTACGCGTTTAACACCACGCGTCCTCCTTTCGATGATGTACGAGTTCGAAAAGCCGTGTCTTATTCAATGATGCGTGATGTGATCACGAATGGTGTTACGCAAGTGGGTAACCTGCCTGCCTACACGTTTGCGCACCAATATACGGCTGGCTTTGATGCGACTCAGCCTGAATACAGTACATGGACGCAGAAACAGCGTGATGAAAAAGCGCGCGAACTGCTGAAAGAAGCGGGATACGGTGACGGTAAGTCTCTGGATTTCAAATTGCTGTACAACACCAGTGAATCGAACAAAGCGATTGCAGTGGCGATTGCTTCTATGTTGAAGAACAACTTGGGCGCGAAAGTCGAATTAGAAAACCAAGAGTGGAAGTCTTACCTCGTAGCTCGTAAGCAAGGGGATTTCGATGTGATGCGTGCCTCGTGGTGCGGAGATTACAACGAAGCTTCGACCTTCTTGAGTCTACTGCGCTCTGGTTCGTCAGGTAACTTTGCGCGTTACAGCAGTGAAGCCTACGACAAGGCGATGAACAGTGCATTGGCCGCAACCGATGAGAAAGCGCGTCAAGGATTCTATGACCAAGCCGAGCAATTGTTGGCGACAGATATGCCAATCGCACCGATTTACTACTACATGCAAGCGCGTTTGGTTCGTCCTACGGTTGGCGGTTTTGCCAAGAATAACGTAGAGGGCCGTATCTACTCGAAAGACCTCTACATCAAGAAGTAGCGCTCAAAACAAGCGATAAATAAGAAGCCCCGAAGATGTATCTTACGGGGCTTCTTTTATTGCTAGCGAGTGGAGAGCTTGTCTACGAGTATTGCGACTCGTTTGCCAAGATACTCTGCTGTTGCAACATCTGAGGCATGCAACTGACCATCTTCACCGCCTTGAGCAACAATGCCACCTTGTACACCATAGCGATTCAGATTCTGATCGCCAGAATTGCTGATCTTATCCAATCCGACCCACATCATACCGTGCTGACTAGCTAGCGTTTGTAGGTATTGCAACGTCATTGACTGATCGCCATTCATTGCCCCACCACTGGTAAAGGCAGCCGCGATTTTTCCTGCCCATTTTTGGTAATACCAAGATTCACTGCTTGCATCTGCAAATGCTTTAAACTGCGCTGCTACGCCGCCCATATAGGTCGGTGAGCCAAAGATAATCGCATCGCACTCAGCAAGTTCATCTATTAGGCTAGGGTTCACAAAACGCCCCTCAATAATCTCACTGCCTTCAATACGGTGAGAGAGGATTTCACATTCACCTTGCTGCTCAATGCCTTGTTGTTCAACGCCTGCGGCAATCGCGCGAGCTAGCTGGCCTGTAACGTCGGTTTTAGAGAAATAAATAATCGCAATTTTGGACACAATGGTTCCTTTTTCATTGTTGATTTTGAATCGTGCGGATAAGGCTAAAACCTCAAGTTTGGTTGAGGTCAAGAGATGGTTTGAAATGAGTGAACTAAATGTTTGCTGATTGATTTAAGAGCAATGTAGTTGTTTTTGGAGAGGGCTATCGACTGAGGAATAAGTCGGTGGTAGATACGTCCAAAAAAACGACAGTATATTAGGTATTTAATTCCAGAAAGCGCTTTGTTCCTATGAGAGAATATTCAAGTGATTGTGGGCAGTTTGTGTGTTTAGGGGAGGATTGGTTGATTTACTTATTTTATACATTGGTCTGTGCTTTAGTACTTACTTTCTTTAGCTTAATCTGGAGCGGTGTTAAGTTTTGGAATCTGTACCATGAGACTAGGCCGAGCCTTATGGAAAAAAAGAAGCTATATCTTGTTGTTAGCTTAGCTTCACTTATCGTTGGGTATTTGTTGTTGGAAGCTTTGCCATGGTTGCTCGATTACTCCTGCAGTAATAACTTAGAGGATTTTGTGTCTATCTGTGCTAAGCGTTAACTCGGTATGTTGGTTGGACTGTTTTAAGACGAATCAAAATTAAACAGTCTCCTAAAGACAGATAACTTTTCATCACAAACAAAAAGCCGATGTATCTACATCGGCATTTTAGTGGATTATTTCTTTCTGCGGGTATAAATGCGTGAGGTGGTTTTTGGCTCCTCAGGCTTGGCTTTTTCTTTTGCCAGTTTTAAGACCGCTTTTTGTAGCATCAAGTTGTTCGGGTAAGTGATTAGGTTGCCGTTGTCGTGCTTGATCAACACATGGAACATACGGATTTCCTGAATCTCACCGCTGATGTCTTCGTCTTTGTCCACGACTTTAATTCGGTCACCGACGCGGTACGGGAAGACAAAAAAGATCAGAAAGCTTGCTGTGATGTTACTTAGAATCGACCACTGTGCGATGAAAGCCACACCCAATACCGCAAAGATAGACGATAGGAAGAGTGACACATCGCCATAACCAATGCCGGTTACGATGGCGAAAAGCGAAGCAAACAAAAACAAGAACGCAACGTTGAAGCAGCGCTGAATAAAGCTCAAGCGCGCTTTGTTTACGCCTTTAGCTTCTGCCAAATTTAGGATCGCACGGTTGGCGATTTTCTTTAGCAAGCGATAAGCGATCAGAATGATGACACCCATCAACACTTTATAACTGATAGAGCCAGCCGTGAAATACTGACTGATTTGCTCTAAATGCATCCAATGATTCATTTCTTCAACTCGAGAATATTAAGAAGGCGCGTGTTATAGCCGATTTTTGCTCGCAAGTAATTAACTATTTTAGATGCAGAGGAATATTCGTGTTGAACAAATTTTGACCGACATCTCAGTTCCGAATTGAGAAGATATGAACTCTGATATCTGGTGCGTTGGCTGCTGCTAATCTAGAAACGTAACTTACGAGCGTTATGGAAAATGGTAGGGATGCGATGGAAGAAGATGAAAGGGCAATCATGGGATTAGTGGTTATTGTCGGCTTTGTGTTGCTTTGGATATTCCTCGAAGAGTTTGGCTACTTTGGATTACTGACCATCAATAAATAAGCCCCGCGAAACGTAGTGTTCAACGGGGCTTTGATCTTCTGTTTGTGCGGTTTTAGCTCACGGCGCGAACTTTACCTTGCTTCAAGTCATTCAGCACTTGCGATTTCGGACCATCAGCAATCACGCTGCCTTTTTCCATCACAATCACACGATCAACAATGTCGAGCATTGAGGTCTTATGCGTAATCAAAATCAGTGTTTCACTCGGTTTTAACTGCGCTAATTGATGCTTGATGTGCATCTCTGAACGGTTGTCCATTGCGCTGGTTGGTTCATCCATTAAGAGCACTGGAGGGCGACCCAAGAACGCTCGTGCAATCGTCACAGCTTGACGCTGACCACCAGACAACATTCCGCCACCTTCGCCCACTTGGCGCTCTAGACCCGCAGGATCCGACTGAGTAAAGGCAGTGACACCTGCGCGGTTGGCGGCGTCTAATACATCGCGATCATCGGTGAGCGGACGACCTAGGGTGATATTGTCGCGAATCGAGCCGAAGAACAGATTCGAATCTTGTGGTACACAGCCGATATTGCGTCGTACATCCACATGGTGAAGCTGTTCGATGTCTGTGTCATCAATACGCACGTGACCCTCTGTCGGCTTGTACAGGCCCATTATCAGGCGTTCTAGCGTGGTTTTACCCGAACCAATACGACCGATGATTGCGACTTTTTCACCTGGGTTAATCGTTAGGCTTAAATCACGAATCGATGCCACTGGCGCATCTGGGTAATGGAAGGTCACACGGTCAATCTCAATCTTACCTTGCACGATAGGACGGTGAATGTAGCGTTTCCCTTCTTCTTGCTCGTCTGGCATTTCCATCACTTGGTTAATGATGGTCATTGAGGACTTAGCTTGGTTATAGCGTGTAGACAACAATGAAAGCTGAACCATAGGGCCAATCGCACGGCCACTCAGCATGGTTGCTGCAATCAAGCCACCCATCGTCAAATCACCATTTGAGATGAGATACACACCCAGAATGATCATGCCGACGTTACTACTTTGCTGAACAAAGCCCGCTGCGTTTTGAATGCTGTCAGTGATACGACGGCTCTTGATGTTCCAGTTTGCCATGTGCGCCACCGCCTCTTCCCAACGGTATTGGAATTGGCTTTGCGCACTCAGCATTTTCACCGTTTCTAAGCCAGATAAACTCTCAATCAAGTTGGCGTACTTTTGTGAAGCAAGGCGAGAACCTTCTTCAATCGAGCGGCGTAGTGGACCTTGAATCAGCGCCGAGTGAATCATCAGAATCACCACACCAATCATTGGCACGTAAACCAGATCGCCCGCCATCAGCCAGATGATGACTAGGAACAAAATTGCGAAAGGTAAGTCGATCAGCGCACTCACGGTTGCAGAGGTGAAGAACTCACGAATCGATTCGAACTCTTGCAAGTGGCGAGCAAACGCACCCACAGAAGGTGGTTTGGACTCCATTCGGATGCCCATGACTTTGCTGAACAGCTTTGAAGAAATCAGGATGTCGGATTTCTTACCCGCGACATCGATAAAGTAGTTACGCAGTGATTTGAGCAAGAAATCAAACAAGAACACCACGAAGATACCGCTTGCCAGCACCCACAGGGTTTCAAACGCGAGGTTAGGGACTACTTTGTCGTACACCAAGCGAGTGAACATTGGTGCAGCAATAGCGAAGATATTGATGAGGATAGAAGCGATAAGCACATCGCGGTAGATGCGTTTCGATTGCCACAAGGTTGACCAAAACCAGTGACCTTCTTTGGTTTTGAGCACTTCGGGAGAGCGCTCGTCATAACGGAATTGCTTTTTAACTAAAAAATAGCGACCAGTGTACTGCTCAAGTAGGTCTTCTAGCGGAATGGAGATAGGCACCATTCCGCTTTCTAGGGTGGTGATTTCAGCTTCTTTCTTCTCAACGTTAATGCTGTTGAGAACGCAAGAATCGCCACCTTTTAGAAGTAAGATAGCCGGCAGAATCAGACTCGAGATCTGGTCTAACTCTGCACGGTTTTCCTTGGCAACCAATCCGGCCCTTTCCGCCGCTCTTGGTAGCAGAAACGGGGTAAGCTTGCCATCAGAGAGCGGAAGGCCGTTGATCAGCGCTTCCGGTGAGTTGGCTAGCCCGTAGTATCGGCTAACGTAAATGAGCGAGTTCAGTAAAGGGTCTTTCATCCTTGGTATACCTTTTCTTATTCCTTGTCGACGATGAAGCCTTGGAAGACTTCAACAAAGTGCTCGGTGAGGAAATCCAACTGAATCTGTGTTTCAACACGCGATGCAATCGTCGTAATACCCAAGTTGTGAGCGGTACGAGAGATTGAGGTCAGAGTGAATTTCTGTTTCTCATCGTGCAAGTTGTGCGTAAATAGGTAATCCAACTTCACGTAATTAGGGCGGAATTCCTGAATGTACTCAAGTGACTGGAAGTTACGACCGTAGTTATCAACACCGAATTCCGCACCTGCTTGACGAATCGCGTTACACAACAGCGCTGTGTGGTGCGGATGGTCAATGAAACACGCTTCAGGAAGCTCGAAGTGCAGCATTGGGGCAACTTTCGAATGCTTCTCTAGCATGCTGGTGGTCCAGCGAATGAACGATGGTTGAGACAAGCTGCTTTGCGCAATGTTGATTGCCACTGGCTCTTTTAGCTCGCCGCTTTCTAGCATCTTGATCATCGACTCAATAACGTATTGGTCGAAGATGTTGGTTGCGTCTAGCTGCTCAAGAGCAAACAGGTATTGGTTCGCACGGTAGGTCTCGCCATCTTTTTCGATGCTTGAGAACACCTCGTTGTGGAACACTTTACCCCAAGTATTCTTCGCAGATTGGAAGCGGAATTTAATCCAATCGCTGTGAATCGCTTCTTCAACCAGCGCTTTCCATTGCTGTTTACCCATAAGGTTAGAAGTGTTTTCACCACCCACGAAGCCGTACGCTTTGTCTGGTTGCGCTTTCGCTTTCGATAGTGCGTTATCCACCATCGATAGAACTTCGGTACGCGTTTTCTGATCTTTACTGTGTGCCACACCCAGTGAAGCTTTTGGCTTAGCAAGGCCGGTTGGGTCGGTGTTAAGGCCATTCACACAGTTGACGATGCTGTCAGCCAGAATGCGCAGTTCGCTTTCATCCATGTGCGGGAATAGAAGACCAAATTCGTCGCTTGATAGACGAGCAATGGTTGCTCCCGGAACATCGATGGTGTTTTTCAAACGTTGAGACAACTCTTTCACGTGGGCATCAGCGCGTTGGTAGTCTTTTGTCTCGTAGATGTCACCAATGTATTCAGCATGGAGTAGCGCGATACCCCCTTGCGTTTGTTCTGCTAGCCATTGGTCAACTTGGTTGATGTAGAATGAGCGGTTACCTAGCTTGGAGATTGGGTCTAGGTAAGCTTGAGCACGCAGACGCTGCGCCTCTTTTGCCTGTTCTTTAAACGACAGTTCGATTTGTGCCGACATCGAGTTAATGCCGTCAACAACTGCAATCAAGTCTTTCGTTTTAGGACGAGCTAGCGGATCACCAAACTGGTTGTTGGCAATCTCGTGCATTTTCTTCACGATGGCCGCTAGAGGTTTGAGTGAGCGACGTAGGATGTAAGAAATCGCAACTAGACCTGCTAGGAAGATAACGCCAAATGCCGATAGCAGGCGAATAAAGCCTTGCCATAGTTGCTCGTAGGCTGCGCCTGGATGGCTGATGATTTCCACCTCTGCAAGCTGCATCCAACCACTGGTTACCACACGTTTGTCGTGAATTGCCTTGAACAAGTTCAAGTCGATAAACCACTGCGGAACGCTACTTGGCTTGACTGGGTACGAGCGTACGATTTGGTAATCCGAATCTAACGCGGTGAGACGTACGACAGAATAAGTACTGCCATCGAACAACGCATTAATCACAGATTCAACCGCGACCTTATCTTTGTCTTTCAGATAAGGTGCTAGCGCCAAACCAACGGTATTAATGGTGTTGTTGACCTCTGAACGTTGCTGCTGCTCTAAGCTGTCTCGAGTAGTGTTGAACTGGATTACGAATACTGATGCCATCAAGAGTATAAAGACCGTAACCATTCCCACTACAAGCTTCTTATATAGGGTCATGTTTTTCACTCGTCATAGTTAATTTTAGGTTTTTTTAACTGCAACTTACGTTCGCGCGAGCGTAAGTCATTCCAAAGGCTCAAACGTGAGGCTTTTCCTGCTAGCTCTCCAACGCCAGCAGAAGACTTCATAAGCCATAGGTTTGAACCGTTAAAACTGTATATCGGTAGCAAGTCGCTACGTCTGGAGGCTCGAACAATCTCTGGGTTGAGGTTGTCGAGGATGAGAGGCTCCGAACTCGGGGTTGGGTAGTAGGCCAATACCATGTGAAACTGATTCAGTTCGATGGCTTTAACGTAGATCAAACGCATCTTCGAATCCGGTATACCAAGCTCAAGTAGGGAAAAGTATTTGGCGATGGTAAAGTCTTCACAGTCGCCGGCATTACTGCCCAAGAACTCGAGTGGTGTCGCCCAGTAGTCTTTTTTACCCCACAGGTCTATATCGTCAACGAAGTAAAGTTGGTTAAAAAAGTCGTTAACGCCTGCAAGCTTCTCATGAGTCTCCAATGTTTTGAAAAAATCGATGTTGTCTCGCCAAGTTTTCACGCGCATCCCAGCGCGCTCACCATAGACTGAAGTGACCGTATCGACCCATCGTTGTTCTTTGCTGTTTAACGCGCCGATTTGGAACGAAAGACAACCGATGCTGATTAATAATGTAACTTTACGCTTCAATCTGGGTGGCATATTCGACTCACATCACAAGTGTACTCTTCCAACGGGCTCGTCAGTGAGAAATAAGTGCTTTCTATTTAACCACTTATCGACGCTAAACGACACATCGGGCATACCTTGCTGACACTTACTCCTTCAGTGCGTTGGTTTTGGCACTCAAAATTGGCTTGAGTAAGTATTCCAAAACGGTTCGCTTCCCTGTGATGATATCGACTGATGCCGTCATACCCGGGATGATTGGCAAGTCTGCATCTTGTCCAAAATTGGTTTTATCGGTGCGCACGCGAACAATGTAGAAGCTGTTGCCTTCTTCATCCTGCGTAGTATCGGCACTGATGTGTTCCAATTCCCCTTCAAGTCCGCCGTACTTCGTAAAGTCGTACGCGGTAAATTTCACGATGGCGTGAAGATCTGGGCGCAAGAAGGCAATGTCCTTCGGTGCGATCTTCGCTTCAACTAATAAGGTGTCTTCGGTCGGAACGATTTCGACAATGTCCATACCGGGTTGGATAACGCCACCTACCGTGTTGACGTTCAATGTTTTGATGGTGCCTGTTACCGGAGATACGACAACAGTACGATTTACACGGTCTTCTAGGCCAACCGCCGATTCAACTAAAGAAGACAGTTGGTCTTGAGTACTATTCAGTTTCTCTTGCTGCTCAGAGCGGAATTTCAACGCAACATCAATACGGTTAAGCATAGATTCGCGAATGGCGGATTTGAGCACAGGAATCTTTAGTTCGCTAGAAGTCATTTCTCGGCGGGTATCGTTAACTTGGCGTTGAAGTTTCAACAGTTCGATACGAGGTACCACACCTTCATCTGCGAGTGGTTTGGTGATATCCAGCTCTTTTTTCGCATAACGGTAGCTCTGGCGCAGGTTGCTCACACGCGCTTGGATTTCTACCAAATCTTGTTGTTTCTGTTTTACCTGTTGGTCGATAACCGAAATTTGGCTACGCAAATTGTCCAAGTCTTCACGGTATTCCGCTTTTTGACGTTGGGTTAGGCGAGGTTGGTTTTCTTCTAGGGTTGGTGGGAAAGTCAGCTTGCCGTAATCCAGCACCACGTTTTGTTCCCAGTTGCTGTTATCAAACTCGCGGTTAACTTCCACACTGCTGATCGAGGCGGAAAGTTGTAATACAGAAGCGGTTAAGTTCGCTACTTGTTGTTCACGTTCACGGAAGTCAGAGCGAAAGCGTGTGTCATCAATCAGCAATAGTTGCTGACCTTTTTCAACTTGTTGACCTTCTTTAACTAAGATCTCTTTGACCAAGCCACCTTCAAGGTTTTGTACCACTTGGATTTGAGAAGATGGAATGACTTTGCCTTGGCCGACGGTGACTTTGTCGATTTGCGCCCAAGACGCCCAACCAATGGCTGCAACAAAAAACAGCACCATGACCCACAGCATTAAGCGGGCGCTACTTGGCGTGTTTAGGAGCAATGCGGCGGTCTTGTCATCGACAAAGTCCAACTCATCGTTGCTAAGTTTGTTGTAGTTGTCTCGGCTCATCACATTCCTTGTTTATAAAGACGGTTTATCTTTTTGATCTTATTATTATTAGCCAACCATGTCAGCATGCTCGGCGAATAAAAATGTGTGAAAGGGGTAAGTGCCCCTTATTTACTGTGCCTTGAACTTTGTTTTGTCCAACTGATGTTTTTTTAGTTTGTCGTACAAGGTTTTGCGCGACACTTGTAATTCTAGTTGAACCTCTTTGAGTCTGCCTCTATGTCGTTGCAAGGCGTCAAACAACAGGCAATATTCAAAGTGTTCTGTGCGTTGAGTCATACTTTGGATTTCAATACTTTTCTCATTGTTCCAATCTTCCATACGAAACGCATCGGGTTTTAATGCTCTCAATTCCGCAAACTGTCGTAGCTGTTTTATATTCTCTGGCCAATCGAGTTCTGTGACCATTCTCACTTCAGCAAGGCTTATCTGTGGTGGTTGCAGTTGGTAACGGCTGGCGGAGTGGCGCACAAAGTGTTTGTATAAAGGACCGATATCTTCTCTGCGTTCATTCAAACTTGGCATGCGAATCAGCATCACCCGCTCTTCTATCCCTTTATCGACGCTATTGGCCGCGCCAAACACACGTTGTAACTTGGCATGTTGAAATAAGCATTGCCATTGCTTCGTCGAGATGTGCTCTGCGCTGTGTAAGTACAAACTACATTGGCTTTTGCCGTCTGTAAGATGATGTATGGCTTTGTCCAAGGCATCGAGAGAGAGTTCATATAAGTCTTCACCGGACGCGACAATCAGCTCACTTTCTGGTGTGGCATGAATGTCGTGAGCGAACTGAGCAGCTAGCCTTCGCCCTGTGCCATCTTCACCAACAAAAATCAGCGGCTGGTGGAGTGGGGCGCTGATTAAAGCTCGGCGAATATCGACCATGGCTTGGCTGTGACCAATCATTTTCGGTCCAACATGGGTTTGCATGTCGAGTTCTTTCTTCAGCCAGACGTTTTCTTGCAACAAGGTCAGCTTGTCACCTGCGTTATTGAGGGATTTCAGTAGTTGCTCTGTCGAAAACGGCTTTTCAAGAAAGTCATACGCACCACTCTTCATCGCCTCAACTGCCGTCTTCACATCGCCATGGCCGGTTAAGACGATAAATTGAAAGTGACTATTTTTGCCAAGCAGGGTCCTCATGAACTCCAAACCGTTCATCACTGGCATGTGAATATCAGTGATGATCAGTGCTGGGGAGTTTGGGTCAATCACACGCAAGGCTTCGACTGCATTGGGAAAGCAAGTCACGTCGATGCCCTCAATCAACAAGGCTTGAGTCACGGCATCACGGATGTGTGGTTCGTCATCGACAAAGAAAACAGGACTATGCATGTGAGTTTTCCTCTGCGCTATGAGGTGACACTAAAGGCACGCTGACGACAAAAGTTATGCCGCCAGATGGTTGAGAGTGCGTATCCATGGAATGGCTAGCGCTATGATTGTAAGCACTGAGTGAGCCTTGGTAGCTTTCCAAAATCCGTTTTGAAATGGTCAAACCTAATCCGAGTCCTTCCGGTTTTGTAGTGAAAAATGGGTCAAATATTCTTGCTAACGCTTGTTCTGACATACCTGGTCCATTGTCGGAAACTAAAATATCGCAGTTGGTTTCGTCGCATTGCACGGCAATTGAAATTTGTGGATCGATACAATGCCCTTCCATTGCTTGAGCAGCGTTGTGGAAGAGGTTGATCAGCACTTGTTCAAGCTCCACGCTGTGAATCGCTAATCTCACGTTGTACTCGATGGTTGGCACTTTCAGTGTCACACCTTGCTTGATGAGTTTGCTGCTTAGAATTCTCGTCGCGTTGTGCACGGCATCGTGTAAGACCGCCACTTCGTTGTGTGGGTTGTCGTCCGTTTTGCGTGTAAACACCTTTAAGCGTGCAATCACTTCGGCGATGGTGTCGTTGAGGGAGAGCATTTTATCGAGGTTGTCTGCCACCATCGGGTAGCGCTCCATCACCATCAAGCGTTGAGAGTTTTCGGTGTAAGTGCGTAGCGCTGCAAGCGGCTGGTTGATTTCGTGATTGATGCTCGCGGATAGCTCACCAAGCAGCGCGAGTTTGGCCGCTTGAGTCAGTTCTTGTTGAGTCTGTTTAAGCTCTTGTTGGCTCTGCTCATATTGATGCACGGTTTGCTGTAATTTGTGGTTGGCTTGGCTGAGGACTAGGGTTCTCTCTGTCACCTTTTCTTCCAAATTGGCATTCACATTCGCGAGGCGTGCCTTGTTGACCAGCATTTGAAACCATGCCAAGGCAATTAAACCAACGAGCGCGTAGAGCAACAGGTAAACCACGTCCGCCTGCAATACCGCGGTGAGTACTTCTTGTTGGCTAATCAGAGCGACGACACGAAAGCCTTTGTCGAATAAGTTGGTCGCGTAAGCAAGGTAGTTAGGGGAAACCAGTAGCTGATTGTTCTCAAACTGCGTTGCGCCACTTTGTCCGGTTAACTCGCCTCGGTATTGCGGCAGGGTATCGCCATATTGTTGAGTTTGATTGAGTTCTTCTTTCGCCGCTTCAGACAACGGGAAAAGCGCACGATAACGCCAATCGGGTAAGTTACTCATGAAGACGACATCGTGCACACCTGTAACCAGCAAGCCGCCATCGTCTTGTGCCAATCTTTGTTCTAACTGCTCTAGGTTCACTTTAACGGTAATCACGCCTGCGACTTTGCCCTCAACCCAAAGAGGGGACGAGAAGAAATAGCCGCGCTTATTTGAGCGTACGCCCAGTGCAACATACTGAGCTTTCTCTCCATTTAGGGCGTGCTGAAAGTAAGGACGAAAGGCAAAGTTAGAACCCACAAAGCTGTCGTCTTGCTGGTAGTTGCTCGATGCGATAACTAAGCCGGTTTTGTCGTGCACATAGATAGTGTCAGCGAGGCTTTGTGCTAACCAATCGGCGAGCAATAAGTTGAGCGATTCTGATGGCTTACCTACTTTGACGGCTTCAAGCAATCTTGGGTCATGGCTGAGTAGATTAGGAATTTGCTCAAACTTAGCCAACTCATAGTCGATCTCTTGTGCTACCTGAGAGGCTTGCTGTTTGAGATCCGATTGCCATTGCTGATGTTGGTACTTTGTCGCGTAATGATGAGTTAAAACTAGCCCGACCATACCGATGGCAAACAGTATCAAGAGAAAATGGCGCAGGGCTTTAGGGTTCAGTAAGTTCACGATTGGCTCACCAGTTTTTAACGCCATGTTATCAAAAGGCATTTAACGATGTTGTGAGCCGCCGCGACAACGAGAAATCGATCTGCTTTTTAGAAGTAGTATTCTGCGCCGATAGAGAAGTAACTGTCGTTTTCTAGGTAAGCAATGGGTTCGCTACTGGACATTGAGGAGAGATAGTAACCTTCTGCTATCCATTTCCAGTGTTCATTGATACGCCCAGAGGCGGTCAGTTTGTAGATGGGTGAAGTTTGCTCTAAGTCGAACAATCCAGACAGCAAAAACTCGGTATCTTGGACATCATTCGCTTGCCAACGCAAACCAAGAAAAGCATCGTTGTTGTAGATAGTAGGTGGCGCGTAAGTGCCTCTATTATCCCATGCGTATTCGGCAATTAAACCGAGAGTGCCTTGGCTAAAGGAAAAACCGTACACCGAATATTCAAACCCTGTGACTAGGGTAAAGTAGTTACTGCCTTCCCCTGATTTAAACGTCCCTTCCCATTTGAGTAAGAGGTCATCTTGCGTCCATTGTAACTCGGTACCGAGCTGGAATATTCGTGCGTATGAGGCTTGCCAGTCATTAGGACGTTCGATGAGCAAAGGCTCTCGGCTATTGCCGTAAAAAGCGCTGAGGCCAACGTCTAATGCATCCTGCCAAAAGCCAATCCGTATCGCGCTATCGAGGGCGTTCTCTCCGTCAGAATAGTTCGCATCATCGTCGACAGGCTTAATCAGGGTTCGACGTTGATCTGGTTCTCTAAACTTACGAGGCTGGTGGAATGGCAGTAATAGCATTTGCACATCTCCCCAGTCAGGCAACCAACGCGCTTGAAGCATGGGTTGACCCATTTTCTCTTCATACCCCAAAGCGATGCGCCCATCATATTGATTCACTACGTTGACGGGTTGGTAGACTTCCGTAACACCCCAGTAAACCACACCATAGCCAAGCAACCATTCGATCGTTTCTCCCGCATAAGTGATATTGGCTTCGCGCAGATTGATGAACCCTTGTTCGGACTGAAATTCATATTCTGCATAAGGACTGAAGGTTGCTGCCCAGCCAGAATCGTTCCACCACAGTAGACGAGGAGCAATAAGAGCTCGATTGGCGAGTGTGTCACAGCATTGCCCCATTTGCGCCTCGTCTTTGTAGAGGTCTGCGGTTAACCCAACAAAACCTTCCGTCTGCCAATCGGCAAATCCTGTCGATGAGAAGGAAAGAGGCAAACTGGTGAGTAGTAAGGTGCGCACTTTACTCATCAGTTGTGCCTGTATGCGTTACGAAGCTGTTTGGGTTCAAACTGGCCTTGTGGAACGTCCACACCTAATGTCATGTTTTTCCATGACAATGAAGAGGAGCGCTTGCTTTTTAAGTTGTCCATTTGAGCGAACTTTGGACGCCAGTAGCGCTGGTTATGCTGCTCGTAATCGGAAAGGGTTAATTGTTTAAATAGCGTGCCTTTTCGGTCGTAGTATTCGATTTTTCGTGGTTGATAAATGTCTTGATCAATCCAAGCGACAAGTTTCGAGTAGCCCGAATTTTCGTAGCGAGGGAAGCAAGCCAACAGCCAGTAACTTTGCCCATCTTGTGTTTTTTCTTCGACGAGCTCATAGCGATATTTGTCCAACTCCCACGAACTCATGTCTTCATAAGCAAACTCACTGCCCATAAATGGCCCCGAGCGATTGTTAGAAGAAATGCGTTTAACCCTTTTGATGGAAGGTAAAAACAGCCATTGATCATCCGCTTCAATGGCGTGGCTAAACGTAAGTAGGGCGGTACCAGCAATGTCTCGTGGCGCTTGGAAGTAAGTGATGATCTTATCGCCATCGTTCTCTTGCTCGATACCTTTGATCGTCAATTGTCTGCGTACCGTGTCGCCATTGGCTGCGACGATCGACATCTCCACATCCGATGTATAGGAAACATATCCGGTATCTCGACTGATCATTTCCTTTGCTACATCGAACCCGGAGACACCCTCAGCGGCGGCCGTTGCTGAGAGTGTCATGAGCAATCCGAAAAACATCCTCATAGTTAACTCCTTGTTGAAGGACGAGTTTTGTTGTGCAAGTTACAAGAAATCAGACAGGGTTGAACCTGTACGAGTGGACAGTTTCAGCGGGTATTCGGACAGGATAAAAATAGAAACACAGGAGGTAGCATAAAAAACTCCGCAACCAATGTGATTCGCACAAGGAGTATTTGTTTTTATGGAGCTTAATCTTTCAGGTAAGGAAATTAACGAGGTGGTCACCAGTATTGATGACATTTTGGGCCCCTCGGAACAGCGCTACTTCGGTGAAGGCTACAAGCGCACTCAATATGAATGCAACATCAATTACGACACGGATTCCGCACAAGGATTAGTAAGTGTTGCGTATCGAACAGATTGGTCACAAAAGAAGACGCAATCTCGTCGGCCTCATCTCAGTACGATTGATGCGTTTCTTATTGCTGGTCGTGTCTCCTACGCGATCATCAAACGCCATTATCAGTTGTCAGCCCACCAGTCGTCTCAAGCGTGGATCCGCCACGTGTCGATTAAAGCTGGCGCAGAAGCGTTAGAGGATCTTGATGCGGTGCGCCTTTCTGCCAAGTTACTTGATACCAGCAGTTCACAGGACAGTTTGTTTGGCACCTTAACTCGCGTCAAAACCAAGCTCGACAGTATGGAAATTGAAGTGATCATCGACCATGAGGCGGAAGCGGATCACTCGCAATCTGTCGCGTCATTTTCGGATGACGATGAGTACTTCAACAGCGATTTCCGTTTGCGTCATTGCCACCTTGCGAACAACACCTTTTGTGACGCCATTTGTGCAGTCTCCAGTGACTTGCTGTTTCAATGCCCAGGCAAACCATCAACGGGCGCGATGGGGCACTACCCCAATGCACTGATGATGGTGGATTGGCTGACGTGTTTTGCTCAGTTGTCGCAGTTGGTGATGTATCGCCTCGATAAGCTGGATCGTAATGAGACTCACAACTTGTGGATGCGCTCTGTCACGGTCACAACGCCGTATCCCATCATCCCTCGTCGTAAACACACACTCACGCTTCGTAGCATGAAGAATTCTTTAGTGAAAAAGAAAGATTCTTCATGGCGACTTGCCACCGTAAACGGCTCGGTTTCCGGCCATCCAGAATTCAATCTAACTGCAAAACTATGCCATCAATTACCACAAGGAGAACCAGCGTGAAAATTGCCATTTCAGGAACGTACTCAACCGGAAAAACGACATTAACGGAAGCGCTGGCGATCGCGACTCAAGTTCCACGAACTCAGGCGCGCACCATGCGTGAGATTCTGCCAGATGCGGTGCCGGGTAAAACCCTAGAGCAGTGTAATCCTGCGGAGCTGCTGAACTTGGGGCTTAGTCGTTTGAGTGAGCGTGTTGTGAATGAAGAGCGATGTGGTGATCGCTTTTTCTCTGATGGTTCTTGTTTGCATGAATGGGTGTATGGGGCAGCTCGCTTGGAAACTGGGATTAACCCAAATGACAGCGACTTGGTTTTGACTATGAAAAGACTGATAGGCAAACCGTATGCGTCAATTCACCGTGGTTACATTGATGCTTTTGGCAACGTTGCAAAGCGTCATGCGAAAAAGACCTACAGCAAGTTTGTGCACCTGCCGATTGAATTTGATTTGGTGGAAGATGGCCACCGTCCTGTGTCTGAAAGTTTTAGAACGCTCTCCAATGATCTTCTGCTCTCTACTGTGAAAGAACTCAACATCCCTTACATCACGGTTGGCGGTGATTTGCGTCACCGATTGATTACCATCGCGGAACACTTCGAGTTGCCTTTATATGTCGACCCTGATGAGGCGATCGAAAAAGCGGTGAACAAGGTGAAAGCAGAGGCGATAGAAATAGAAAACCACCGCCTGTCTGTGCTGGCGACTCAGCAGGCTTAATTCAAAGGAAGTCTCGAATAATGAAAAAATGGACAAAACCCAGAGCCTTGCTCGCCCTTGTGGGGTGGCTCTGCATCATGGCCCTAGCGTTTGTTGGCATAGGGAAACTCGGCTTAAACAATGACTATAAAGTGTTCTTTAGCGACGACAATCCAGATTTGATCGCGTTTGAGAGCATCGAAGAAAAATACAACAGCAATGACAGCGTATTGATTGTCTTGCACCCGAAATCGGGCGATGTCTTTCAGGAAAATGTGCTGAAAGCGGTCATGGAACTGACGGAATATGCGTGGCAAACACCTCACTCATACCGTGTAGATTCTTTGACCAACTATCAATATACCCATGCTCAAAATGATGATCTTATCGTCGAAGATTTTGTCAACGCTAACCAACTCAGCAATACCCAGTTACTTGCGGAGAAGAAAACCTATGCACTTAAACAACCTGAGTTGGTCAATCGTTACTTAGCTCAAGATGCGAACTCGACGGCGATCAATGTGTTGGTGCGTTTGACGACGGAGGGTCAGTCCGAAGAAGTGCGTGAGATCGCGCAGTTCTGGCAGGACAAGATCGCTGAAACTCAGACACGTTACCCTGATGTGCAGTTTTATCTCACTGGTCAGGTGATGCAAAACGACGCGTTTGGTGAGGCGACACAGCGAGATATGGGCAGTTTAGTGCCGGGCGCATTGTTGCTGATTGTCATTGGCACGGGCATTTATCTGCGTAGCTTGTGGAGTTCGGTGGTAGTGACATTAACCATCATCTCTTCAATCTTCATTGCGCTTGGTGCTGCAGGTTGGCTCGGCATGGCAATTACCTCTCCGTCTGCATCTGCACCGCTTATCATTTTGACCATGGCGGTTGCCGACTGCATTCACTATTTGCAAGGCTATAAACACGCGCTGAACAAAGGCGAAACCAAGCTGGTGGCTTTGCAGCAATCGATGGAGAAACATCGTCTACCCATTATTCTGACCAGTTTGACTACTGCGGTTGGTTTCTTGTCGATGAACTTCAGTGACTCTCCTCCGTTTAACGATTTGGGCAACATCACCGCGATGGGCGTGATTGCTGCCATGTTCCTGACGTTGTTCTTCGTACCTGCGCTTTTGGCCGTGTTACCAGCAAGAAAGAGTAAAGTAGTGAAGCGCTCAGGGCTTGCCAAGCCACTTGAAGCCATCGCTCGATGGGCAATGGTGAAGCCTGGATTAAAGATCGCTGTAGTTGTACTTGGTGGTGGTGTAATTGCTGCAAACTTGGTTCGAAACGATATAGATGACACCTTGTTTGAATATTTCGATGAATCTTATGCGGTGCGTCAAGCTAACGATTTCACTTACGCTAACTTAACGGGTGTGGCGAGTATTCAATATGCGATTCGACCAGAACAAGGTGAACTGATTACCTCTCCTGATTTCCTGCATAAGTTGGATCAGTTTGTTCAACAGGCTCGCCAAACCGAAGGCGTGTATCACATTCAATCGCTGACTGACATCATGAAGCGCTTGAACAGCAGCTTGCATAACGATGAAGCGGGTGAATATCGTCTCACCAGTGATCCTGAGTTGTCTGCTCAAACACTTTTGCTTTATGACATGTCGCTTCCTTACGGATTGAACCTCAGCAACCAAGTCGCGTTGGATAAAAAAGAACTGCGCGTTATCGTGACGGCGAAGAAGATGTCGTCCAATGATTTGATTGCTCTGGAGTCGACGTTACGCAGCCAGTTGTTAGGCTTATTTCCTGAAAGCAGCATTAGTCCTGGAGTGAGCGCTGACATCATGTTTGCGCACATTGGTTATCGCAACAACGTGAGTATGTTGACGGCTTCTGCCGCAGCACTATTGGTGATTTCCTTCCTCATTGGTTTGATTCTGCGTTCCGTTCGCCTTGGTGTGATTAGTATCTTGCCAAACATCTTGCCGGCTTCCATTGCCTTTGGTTTGTGGGGATTGAGCATTGGTGAAGTTGGCTTGAGTCTTTCCGTCATTGCGAGTATGACGCTAGGTATCGTCGTGGATGACACCATTCACTTGCTCTATCGTTATCACACGTCTCGTAAGGAAGGGAAGTCGGAAGAAGAATCGATTGTTACCGCCGTTCGAGAGACTGGCGTGGCAATCATAGGTACCACCATAGTGCTCAGTGCAGGCTTCTTTGTGTTGGCGAGCAGTTCCTTCAAGATGAATGCGGACATGGGCCTGATGACCGCAATCACCATCATTATCGCGCTTGTGCTTGATTTGTTGTTGATTCCTGCCTTACTTAAAGTGACTGGGAAATCTGCCAAGGCAGCACAACACAAACCACAAACAGCCTAATTTACTGACACTCTTGGCTTGTACCACTTGGCTTAGGATATTCGTCCTAAGCCTTTTTTAATCCTCATACCAACCTAACTCGATCGCTTTTGACACGGCATGCGTTCGGTTATGTACGTCCAACTTACGGTAAATATTTTGTAGGTGGTATTTGACAGTACGTTCACTGATGTTGAGTAAGCGGCTGATTTCCCAATTACTCTTGCCAAGTTTTAGCCAAGGAAGCAATTCACATTCTCGAGTCGTTAGTTGGCTCTCTGGAGCAGGGAGTGTTTCCACTCGGATGTTACGATCACAGACGTAGCTCGAAGCCATATAAAGGTGGGGCGTTAAAAGATACAGCGCGTCGATCTCTTCGCTGGAAGGTTGGCGGTCACCAAACGAGGTGAGATAAATGGCCTTCTTGTCGCCATGATATCCGGCCAGCAGTAAGCGCTTACCGTAATCTGGATGGGTATGTGAGTCCATCAGAGCCATGATACCGTGATTGGATTGCTGTAATGCCGCGATTAATGGGTCACTTTCGGCGGTTTTTTTACTAAAGCAGTTGGCAAATTGATCGGGAGAGAAACCATAACAGACAGGGTCTGGAGCGTAATCATCACCGAATAAACCGAGGATACTGAATTCAAAATCAATTTCGTTCTGTAGTTCTCCAAACCAAGCATGAATAGCGTCAGAGCTTTCGGCGCACCTGAGCTGGTTGGAGAGTTCGAACAGTCTTAGCTTGTCCATAAGCAAATGCCTTTCCTAGCAACGTTGTTTAATGTGTTGTGGTTATCCACTTTTATTATGCATGTCTTTTAGTATACCCAAGCGGCCTCAAAAAAGGGATTGAGAGTCCGGTTTTCAGAGCCAATTGAGGTAGGTGAATAAGCGAATAAACTTGCGACTCACCTGTATTAGTACCTGAAATTCTGAGTTTTTTGAGGCCACTGGGCAGTAATTATTGTCTTTAGTGGAGCAAAAACGAGCAATATTATTTTGGAATGACTTCACATTGTTGGTTTTCACCCTACTTTCATCAACCTAACGACATAAATCACAGTGAAGTCTGGGCTTGTTTGTTACGCTTCGGCATCCCATGCGATGGATCTTTGTAGTACTCCAACCGTAAGAGTCGTACTAGGTCTTTAAACATCCATGTGTGCTGTCCTTGTATTTCCAATTTATCGGGCGCACAATCGACAAAAACGAGTGAAGGAGTGAAGATGGAACTTGCTGATATTCGTCGTGAGTACACAAAAGGTGGCCTGCGTCGTAAAGATTTAAAAGCAGATCCGATTGATCAATTTAACCTGTGGTTAGAACAAGCGGTACAAGCTGGTCTGACTGACCCGACGGCGATGACAGTCGCGACAGTGGACGAAAATGGCATGCCGTTTCAACGTATTGTGCTGCTAAAAAGCGTCGATAAAGATGGTTTTGTGTTCTACACCAACTTGGGCAGCCGTAAAGCGCAGCAGCTTGAGCACAACAGTAACATCAGCCTGCATTTCCCATGGCACCCGCTTGAGCGTCAGGTTCACATTACGGGTGTGGCAGAAAAGCTCACCGCCATGGAAAACATGAAATACTTCACTTCTCGCCCGAAAGACAGCCAACTGGCTGCGATTGCGAGCAAACAAAGTAGCCGTATTTCAGCACGTGGTGTACTAGAAGGTAAGTTCCTCGAACTGAAGCAGAAGTTTGCCAAAGGTGAAATCCCGATGCCGACTTTCTGGGGTGGTTTCCGCGTTAAGCCACAAAGCATTGAATTTTGGCAAGGTGGTGAACATCGTCTGCATGATCGTTTCTTGTTCTCAAATCAAGAAGGTGAGTGGGACATCGACCGTCTTGCACCGTAGTCACTTCGATGAAGATATAAAAAAACACCGCCGAAATTGGCGGTGTTTTTGTTTGAACAGAATTAAGAATCAGCGTTCGCCGTTAAGCACAACAGAAAGCTGATGTTTCAGCAGCGTCTTTGGCACAATTGAGCCGTAACCAGCTTCCATCGCTTTATCGATGAGCTCGTTTTTACTGTTGGCTTCAAACTTAGTTCGAAGACGAGCCACATGCCCCTCTACGGTTTTGGTTGAAATCCCCATCACATGAGAGATGAATTGCGGCTTTTTGCCATACAGCAACAAGAACAAAGTCTCTTGCTCACGGCAAGTTAGCTTCTCCGGCTCGGGTTTAAGGTTAGCGAATCGGAAGATCGACTGCTGATTCGGTGAGCCGCTAATGGCTCGGCAAACCCAATAGCCTACTTCGATGACGGCAGTATCAGTCAGTTCACGACCATAAAATATGGTGCCAATGATGTTGCCATCGTCATCTCGCCAAGGCGTCTTGGTAAAGATATGCGCGCGCCAATGACCATCTGGATAAGGGTGTATATCGAGGATCTTTAGCGACTCGCCAGTTTCAATCACGTGTTTATCTTGTTCTCGAAACTCTTGCGCGCACTCCGTTGTAGGGCTAGCCATTTCAAAGTCTGTTTTACCGATACAGGCTTCAGGTGAATCGTACCCAATTAACTCGGCGTATTCCTGATTCACATAGCGGAATACCGAATCTTTATCTTTGCATCCCCAACAACCCGGTAGCTGTCGAAGGAGCGACTGTTCTATGGTATTGACTGGAATATTCACAATGGACTCACTACTGCTACTCATCGCCTGCATGATTGCAGGTCGGTATTCTCACTTCGTTTATTCTGCGTTTTTAAATGGCAACCATCACCTTGATCATGCTTTCGAGAATCGCGCCAGATAGAACTGGAAGAGAGAAGGTCGAGCAAGATAACTCAGCGTGATGATTAACGTCAGGATACGGTGAGATGGCCGATATATTATCAGCTTATGCCATTGTTTTCATTGGCGATAGGCAAAAAAAAGCCAGCCTGAAGACGGGCTGGCAACACAAGATATAATCTTGTCGACGTGTAGAAGAGGTTCTAAATTACATAGCGAGGGTCTGCTAAGTAAGTTAGAGGTATCAAGTAGATACCGTTGAGCTCAGGGTCGTATGCATCCTAGAGCTCGAGGTCTAATGTATTGAATTGTGAGCATATTAGTAAGGGGGGAAATCCCTCTATCCCCCTGTTTTTCGGGCATTTCACACGCTTTCGATCGTAATTTTGACCTCGTGGCTTACATTGGTTTGCATTTCAACGGCAAGGATCTTTGTGAACGGCTTGTCTCATCTTTGGTAATTTTGGCTATCTGTCCGTTTTTGTTAAAAAAATTGGTTGCACATTGACCGTAAGTTACTCTTACATGATCATCGTTCCGGAACTATGATCATGTAGAGCGCCTTGATCGTGTTGGTTTGATCTTGTGCGATTGGAAGGGGGAAGATTTGCAACCCAACCGAGAAGGTATATGATGCCAAGGTGTAAGCCGACTGTATAAAGACGACTGTTCGAAATGAGTGATTCAGATAACCCGAAAGCCCCGCCATATAAAGAGATCATGCTGCCTAAACCAGCAGAATTGATCACGCTTCCGTCTTATATGGATTGCCATGATCATGCTTATACGCAGATCGTGATCGGCTTGAAAGGACAGGCAGAGTTTGAGGTTCGTGGTCAGGGTAATTTGGTCGGGCCAGGTCAAGGTTGCATCGTAACGGCGTCTTCTGATCATGCTTTCGGCGGCGTGATTCATCAATCAGACATTTTGGTACTTAATATGCCAAAGCCTGCCAACGATGATCCCGAGATGCTTCAGAAAATCAACAATCTAGAGCGATCTCATCTTTACTTCCAATTGGATGGTCAAATCCAAAAGCTGATTCAAATGTTAGTGCAAGAGATGCGTAATCACCCAGACGATTTACTGCTTAGCCGCGCATGTAACGATACCGTGATCGCTCTTATGCAGCGTCATATCTCTGCATTTGAAACGTCGAAGAAAGAATCGCGCTTTGATTTGGACGCCATTGACCGCTACATCGAACAGCATTTGAGTCATAAAATCAGTGTGGCACAATTGGCAGGCAGTGTGTTTTTGGGTGAAAGCCAATTCCATAGCTTGTTCAAAGATCAGATGGGCATTACGCCGCATCAGTACGTACTTGGCAAACGCATCGACATGGCGCGCGATTTGATTGAACAAGGCCACTTAACCTTGGGGCAAATTGCCGAATTCACCGGCTTTTCGAGCCAAAGTACCTTCACGCATACTTTTACTCGTTTACAAGGATTATCACCTTCTCAGTATAAGAAACAGGTTGGTTAATCTTGTTCATTTAGTTGCTTATTTGGAAAGAGCCGCGCATGAGTCGCGGTTTTTTTGTGCTTGCATTTTGCACAGGAAAATCAAATTTTTTTGCGTAATTCTCCGAAAGTTTTCAGCGTTTTTGTCCGTTTCTCACAAAAGCGCAATCTAAATCCTTCTTATTCAAACAAAATCTGTCGAAAACCTGTCTACTTTTGTTGTAAATGACATGCAAAGATGAATTTTTACAACACAATATATTATCTATTTGCATGTGACTATGTAGATGTTTTGTTATAAAAGCGAGTTTTTAGCAAAAAGCTCGGAGTTTTTGACAAGTATTCTTCTCGCCCTCAAAATACACTGCCAGCCATTGATGATCCTCGAAGCGGTTTTCGAGGAGAGAGATTGAGGAAAACGCATGTTTACTGCAACGAACGTGTTAACACCAGAATTTATCGAGCAGCCGCTTGATAAGTTATGGTCACTGATCTCGCCATTGTACATGGTGGACGAGTCTCAATGGCTAGAGCAACTATTGCCACTAGCAACGCCGACAGCGGAAGAAAAATCGGCAATCACGACCCAAACAACCCAGCTTATCGAAGCTATCCGTGCGGATAAGAAGTCAATCCAGATGATTGATGCGCTATTGCTGGAATACAGCCTTGATACCCAAGAAGGTATCTTGCTGATGTGTCTTGCAGAAGCATTGATGCGTATTCCTGATTCAGCAACGGCGGATGCGCTGATTAAAGATAAGTTAAGCGTTGCGGATTGGAAATCTCATCTTAAGAGTTCTGATTCCGTATTCGTTAACGCTTCAACTTGGGGCTTAATGCTAACGGGTAAAGTGATTGGTCTTGGTGAGCAAGAAACCCAGAGCCCAGGTCAGGCTGTAAACCGTCTGGTAAACAAATTCTCAGAACCTGTGATTCGCAAAGCCATGTATCAGGCAATGAAGATCATGGGTCATCAGTTTGTACGTGGTCGTACGATTGAAGAAGCGCAGAAGAACGGTCGTCCAATGCGCGACAAAGGTTTCACTTACTCATTCGATATGTTGGGTGAAGCGGCGCTGACCACGGCAGACGCAAGCAAGTACTTCAAAGATTACCTAATGGCGATTGAAGCCGTTGGCCGCGAAACGTACGGCAGTGATACGAGCCCTGCACCTTCTGTCTCTATCAAGCTTTCTGCACTTCACCCACGTTACGAAGTGGCGAATGAAGAACGCGTGATGACAGAGCTTTACGACACTTTAACGCAGCTACTCAAGCGCGCTATCGAAGTGGATGTTGCCATCACGATTGATGCAGAAGAAGCAGACCGTCTTGAGCTGTCACTCAAACTGTTTGAAAAACTGTACCGCAGCGACCTAGTGAAAGGTTGGGGCAAGTTTGGTCTGGTGGTTCAAGCCTACTCGAAACGTGCACTGCCTGTACTCGTATGGCTAAACGGTCTAGCAAAAGAGCAGGGCGATCTGATCCCGCTTCGCCTAGTAAAAGGCGCGTACTGGGACAGCGAAATCAAGTGGTCGCAACAAGCAGGTTACGAGAACTACCCTGTTTACACGCGCAAAGAAGCGACGGATGTTGCTTACCTAGCGTGTGCGCGCTTCCTACTGAGTGAAGGCGTGCGCGGTAATATCTTCCCGCAGTTTGCTAGTCACAACGCGCACACTGTTACGGCGATTGCTGTAATGGCAGAGCACAAAGATTACGAATTCCAACGTCTGCATGGTATGGGTGATTCGCTTTATAACCATGTAATGGACACTTATGGTCAGCCAGTACGTATTTACGCGCCAGTCGGTAGCCATGCGGATCTACTGCCTTACTTGGTTCGTCGCTTACTAGAAAACGGCGCGAACAGCTCGTTTGTACACCGTTTGGTGGACGCGCGTTGCCCAATTTCAGAGCTGACGCATCACCCTGTTGATGTGCTGACCTCTTTTGAGACGCTACACAACGGTCAAATCCCAATGCCAACCGGCATCTTCCCGGAGCGTAAAAACTCGTACGGTGTGAACGTTGATATCGATAGCGAAGCGAAGCCGTTTGAAGCGCAGGTTGAAAGCTTCCTAACCCAGAAGTGGGCTGCGGGTCCAATCATCAACGGCGAAAAACATGCCGAAAGCATGATCAAGGAAAACTCAGCAGAGATCATTACCGCCCCTTACGATCGTCGTATTGAAGTGGGTCAGGTGGCTTTCGCAAGCCTTGATCATGTTTCCGCTGCAATCGAAGCGGCTGATGCTGCATTCCCAGAGTGGAAAGGCACTGCAATTGAACAAAAAGCGGCGTGCCTAGATAAGCTTGCGGATCTGATGGAAGAAAACTTGGCTGAGCTGGTGGCGATTTGTCACCAAGAAGCGGGTAAGACGATTCATGACAGCATTGATGAAGTGCGTGAAGCGGTCGACTTCTGTCGTTACTACGCGAAACAAGCGCAAAATCTTCAGCCGTTTGAGCTAGAAGGCTTTGATGGCGTGAAACGCATGTCTAGCCGTGAAGGGTTAGGTGTATTCGTTTGTATCAGTCCATGGAACTTCCCACTCGCGATTTTCCTTGGTCAAGTCACAGCCGCATTAGTTGCAGGTAACACCGTCGTCGCTAAGCCTGCTGAGCAAACCAGCTTAATTGCGGCGCGAGCGATCGAATTGATGTTAGAAGCCGGCTTCCCTGCTGGTGTGATTCAGCTATTGCCGGGTCGTGGTGGTGAAATTGGTCATGCACTAACCTCTCACGATGCGATTGCAGGCGTGGCATTTACTGGTTCGACAGCAACAGCGCAGCGCATCAATGTGACGCTTGCCGAGCGTAGCGCGAAACCAGTACCGTTTATCGCTGAAACTGGCGGTCAGAACGCCATGATTGTGGATAGTACGGCACTACCAGAACAAGTTGTGCGTGACGTGATTCGTTCCGCTTTTGCTTCTGCTGGTCAACGCTGTTCTGCTCTGCGCGTTCTGTTCGTTCAAGAAGATGTTGCGGATCGCATCATCAACCTTATCCAAGGTGCGATGAATGAACTGCATGTTGGTATTCCTTACCTACACAAAACCGATGTGGGTCCGGTTATCGACAGCAATGCAAAAAACAAACTCCTTGCTCACCTAGAGCACATGACAAGCACGCAAACCAAAGTTGCTCAATTGCAATTGGATGAAGTTTGTCAGCACGGTGATTTTGTGTCGCCAAGTGCGTTCGAAATCTCGGGCATTGATGTTCTGAAAGAAGAGCAATTCGGTCCTATCTTGCACATTGTTCGCTTTAAAGCGTCTGAGTTGCCAAACGTGGTTGAGCAAATCAACCAAACCGGTTTTGGTCTCACCATGGGCATCCACAGCCGTAACGAAACCACTTATCGTTGGATTGAAAAACACGCTCGCGTGGGTAACTGCTACATCAACCGCGATCAGGTTGGTGCGGTGGTTGGCGTTCAGCCATTCGGTGGTCAAGGTTTGTCAGGCACGGGTCCGAAGGCAGGTGGTCCTCACTACCTATACCGCTTTACTAAACAACATCTTGTTCAAGCAGAGAAGGCGTAAGGAGTCGCATTATGGTTCATCAGATCACGTATTTTAAAGATGCATTCTCTGCGTGGGAGCAGTGGAATCTGACCGATTTTGATTACAAATGTGAGCATTTGCTGGCATTTAAATCTGCGATTGAAGAGCAGCATAGCGTGGTTGGCAAAGTGGTGTCGTACCACTTGCAGCAAGCGTCTGCTCTGTTGGCAGAAACTCATCAGTTAGTTGGCCCTACGGGTGAAACTAACGAGCTGTACGCAGCGGGTCGCGGTGTGGCTTTGGTCGTTTGTGAAAACAACCTAGCAAATACCGAGAACGCTCTGTACAGCACCTTTGCAATGATCACCTGTGCTCTGATTGCAGGCAACAGCGTGGTGATTTGCAGTGACAATACAGAGCTTACTCAATTGGTTAAGCAGGCTGTAGCGTCAGCAAACTTCCCATCTAACTTAGTCCAAGTGGTTGCGTACGATGCGTCTTCCCCGTTGTTAGACAGCGACGTACGTAGTGTGGGTTATGTTGGGCATTCACAGGTTGAGCATGCGCTTAACCTGCAACTGGCTAAGCGTGACGGTGCCATCGTCAGCTTAGTTTCTGAAACGGATTTAGAGTCACCGACATTGACTCATGATCCTCATCTGTCGTTACGCTTTATTACCGAGCGTACTCGAACGATAAATATTACAGCAGTGGGCGGTAACGCGACTCTACTCGAGTTGGGAAGCGACTCCCACTAACCTGACTTGTGATACCAATCTGAATCAAAAGAGCCTGAGAGCTTACTCGGGTTGGTATCTCTTACTTTGATGTATTGCTGCGATGGCAAAATATCAAAGCGGGCAAGGAAGGAAATAATTATAACGAGGACTATCAAATGATAGAAAATAGCTTTGCTATCACGACCACTTTTGTGGCGTACTTACTAATCATGGTTGCCATTGGCGTTTACGCGTATAAGAGGACTTCCAATTCATCAGACTACTTCCTAGGTGGTCGTAGCCTTGGTCCATGGCCAGCGGCACTATCTGCGGGTGCATCAGACATGAGTGGCTGGTTGCTACTTGGTCTTCCGGGGTATGCGTATGCAGCAGGTATTGAAGCGTTCTGGCTAGCAGGTGGTCTGCTTGTGGGTACATGGCTAAACTGGTTAATCAGTGCAAAACGCCTACGTACGTACAGCATCCAAACTGATGCGCTAACGCTGCCTGAGTTCCTGTCGCGTCGCTTTAACGATAAGTCGAAACTGATTCAGACAATCTCTGCGTTCTTCATTCTTCTATTCTTCCTTTTCTACACCAGCTCAGGCTTGGTAGCAGGGGGTAAACTGTTTGAGACCGTATTCGGCTTGGATTACAGCATTGCCGTTATCATTGGCACGGTGTGTGTGGTTTCATACACGCTATTCGGTGGTTTCTTAGCGGTATCTTGGACGGACTTGGTGCAAGGTCTATTGATGGCGGCAGCACTAATGATTGTGCCTGTTGCAGTGATGGACGGTGGCCTAGGTCAACTAGCGACGGACATGCACAACATTAACCCAGAGCTACTAACGCTATGGAGCGACGTGAAAGGTGAGCCTCTATCGGCTATCGCGATCATCTCTTTGGTCGCATGGGGTCTAGGTTACTTCGGTCAGCCACACATCCTAGCGCGTTTTAAAGCTTCTCGTTCAAACAAAGACCTAACAACAGCGCGTCGTATCGCTGTGGGTTGGACTGCGCTTTCTATGGCGGGTGCAATGTTAGTTGGTCTTGTTGGTCTAGTGTGGGTAACAGGCCACCCTGGTACACAGCTAGATGACGGCGAGAAAATCTTCATGCTATTGGTGAACACAGTATTCCACCCAGTGATTGCAGGTATCCTATTGGCGGCAATCCTAGCGGCGGTAATGAGTACTGCGGATTCACAGCTTCTAGTATCTTCATCAGCTCTTGCAGAAGACTTCTACAAGCAAGTGATTAAGCCAGATGCAACGTCTGAAGAAGTGGTAATGATTGGTCGTGTGGGCGTTATCGTGATTTCTCTTATCGCGCTATTCCTAGCAATGACGCCAGACAGCTCTGTTCTAGGTCTAGTATCTTACGCTTGGGCAGGCTTTGGTGCTGCGTTTGGTCCAGCAGTTGTACTTAGCCTTTACTGGAGCGGCATGAACCGTAACGGCGCACTAGCAGGTATCCTAATCGGTGGTGTGACTATCGTGGTTTGGAAACAGCTAACAGGCGGTTGGTTCGATGTGTACGAAATCGTACCGGGCATCATCTTCTCTACTATCGCAATCGTGGTAGTGAGCAAAATGACTGGTGGTGCAGCAGCCGAAGTGCTTGAGCAACACAAAGAATACGAGAAGAAGTTGGTTGAACTAGACTAATTCCTCTCAAATAAAAACAAAGCCCGCGTTCATCGCGGGCTTTTTTGTGCTTACTCTATGGTTGATGGTTGATGGTGATTTGAATGACCTGTAATACCTCAATTAGAGAATTTCTGAGGTATAGTAAAAAACGTGTTGACCCGTCTATGAGTGTAGGGCTGATGCTATGTCTGTACCGACAAAAGGAGCCACTATGCTAACCGTAACCCAACTGGCCAGAGAGTGTGGACTCTCTCGTACTACGATTCTTTACTATGAGCGTGAAGGCTTGCTAGCGCCTGCATATCGTTCAGAAAACGGTTATCGCTGGTATGGAGAAAAAGAGATGCAGCGTTTAAAAACGATCTCGTCTTATCGTTCTTATGGGTTACCGATTTCCAGCATACGCACTTTGTTGGCACAGAAAGGCAAATCTCAAGCGGAGATCTTGAAAGACCATTTCAATGAACTCGAACGTGAGATTCAAAACCTACGAGCGCAGCAAAAAGCGATCGTGGTGCTATTACAAGAACCACAACTGATAGAGGATAATATTGTGACTAAAGAACGTTGGGTACAAATCATGCAAGCTGCGGGTTTCTCTGAAAACGACATGGTGACATGGCATCAGAAATTTGAAGAGATGGAGCCTGCTGAGCACCAAAAATTCCTTGAATCTTTGGGTATTGAGCAAGACGAAATTGTGCGCATTCGTGCTCTATAATTAGCGCCTAAACAGCGTATTAAAAACCGGTTAAATAAAAATAAGCCTCTTCGTGAGGCTTATTTTTTGTGGCGCTATATTTAATAAAAAAGTTTAATCATAAACTGCCTAGTGACGGATTTTTGAGTAAAGCACAGTGTTACTCAATTCCCCTGAGGTAGAGAGGCGGTCGTGTCTCAACTCACCTTCGAAATCATAACCACAACGCTCTGCGACGGCGCGGCTTTTTAGGTTGGTTGAATCGGCGGTAATCGCAATGCGTCTCGCACCAAGATCTTCAAACGCGTAGCGCTCTAGTTCTAATACTGCTTCGGAAATGTAGCCGTTACCAACAGCGATATCATCTAACCAGTAGCCAATCTCAAATGCTGGTACTTCTTGGTCTCTAATCATCAGGCCAACGGCACCAATTAAGCGATCGCTTTCCTTCTCGATGATGAAGTAACGCAATTCCTCTTCGAAGTTTTCAAAGTTGGCGATGGCTTTTTCTGTTCCCTCAATCATGGCTTCTAGTGTGAGCACATGTGGCACCCAAGGAAGGTACGTTTCGAGCGTCTTCTGGCAACGTACCACGACTTGATGTGCTTCCTCTGCACGTTCTAAACAAGCGGGAATTAGCTTAAGACGTTTCGTTTCCATATCGGCTCTCCTTTGGGTGAAAAATGAACGAAAAATCATTTAATCAGATGTACTTAGAATGATCTAGTCGTTCGTACAATATTATTCGCTTGGTTTGCTTGGAAGAACCTGAGAGAATCGTACGGTTATTAAACCAACTAGGTTCATTATGAAACTTTTAGTAAGAAACTTGGCTCGTGAAACAACCGAGCAAGAGATGCGCAAACTATTCTCAGCGCACGGCAAAGTAGAACTTTGTACTCTGGTTCTTGATCAAGAAACCGGTTTGTCGAAAGGCTTCGGCTTTGTGATCATGCCAGATGAAGCAGAGGCGATTGCTGCACTGGAAGCGCTGAACTTGACCAGCGTAGCGAAAAGCAAGATTCGCGTGAAAGTCGCTCAAGACTAAGAGAGAGAAAAGCCAGCATCATCGCTGGCTTTTTTGTATTTCAAGAGAAGACGGGATAACTAAATGCATTGGCACATAACGTATTCCCTCTTTCTCACGGGCGTCATCCGTCGGCACAAAACCGTAGTTTTGGTAAAACGAGACCGCATTAGGTGCTGATCGAAGACGCACATAACTTCTTGGTTTATCTTGGGTCGAGTCTAATATCGTATCGAGAAGTTGTTTACCCAAACCATGACCTTGAACTTCAGTTGCCACGAATAAGTGGGTGAGATAATTGCCGTCTTTGAGAGCGGCGAAACCGACAAGGTTATTGTCTTGGAAGGCAGTTAAGGCCAAGAAGCTAGGATGTGTCATTGCTTGCGTCACATCCTGTTCAATTCTGGCGAGAAACCTACGTTTTCCTTCTTCAGAGAAGTGCTCGAGGATATGGCGTTGCGTGATTCTGGAAACGAGTTCAGCCACCTCTATGATGCTCTTCACATCTGCTTTGACCATTTCAATCATCAATTTTCTCTTGGATCTTCTGCATTAATTGCGCTAACTGGTGAGCGTCAAAATTGTCTGAGTTTGGCACTTGGTAGGAATCATTTGAGGTGTAGATCATCAAATTGTTGCCATAGAGAGATTCTTGTTGAATACGAACTTGGGTTATCTCATCCAATGGAACACGAAAATAAACGGTTGAATCCTGGTAATATTTAAAAGTATTCGAAGCCGAATCGATATGGATGCTTTTGGGCGTGAAGGCGCAATTTTCGAAGCGTTTCGAGATCTGCTTTATCGCTAAAGCAGTGAGTATAACCAACCCAAGCTCAACGAGTTTATCTGAGAGATAAGCAAAATAGGAAAGGGATAAGAGCGAGACGATGAGCCAGTGTCCACTGCTTTTAGGCAGGTTTTGAGAGGTTTCATGAATGACCATTCTCTGCCTCTTTTAACCTAGAGTTTGAGAGGTCTTTTAAGGCTTTCTTAAGTGGTTGAGTCTTCACTTCAATCACGATTAAGTGGACTAAACCACCAATGGAAATGGCCGCCATCGCCCCACTTATACCACTTCCATGAGTCACCAGGCCATACAAGCCAGAGCCAAGCATTAACACAAGAGCCACTATTTGAATGGTTAAACTGTCTTGAACTACATAATGACCGCTTTGATGGTCTTTTTTGACGTAAGCAAATTGACCAAATCCACCAAGTTCCACTTTGACTTTTCTGTCTAATGCTTGGCAGGGGTATCCTTGTTGATTGAGTTTTCTTGCTAAGCTTTCCATGCCAACAACTCCATTTGTTATTTTGGACGATCTATACAAGATTCTTCAGCATCATAATGTTGTAAGTTCGGGAATGAGTACCCCTTAGCTTTGCTTAGCATCAGTTCTAAGAGGCACGTCTCAGTGTTTAAGCTACAGTTTCTTACGTTTGCGGAACGCTCTCAGGTTTAATCGGTGGAAGAGAAGTGGCGCTGATAGACACAAACTTCACGCTCTGCCCCTTTAGGACCAACCCAAGTGTTTTCGACATAAGGTACATTGAGTTTGTTTATCACCGATTTGGAACGTTGGTTTTCCACTAAGTGCAGAACCTTAATTCCGGCTAACTCAAAGTCGACACGTGCGAACTCGATTAGGGCGTTCGTAGCTTCAAACGCGTAACCCTTCCCCCAATAAGGGACACCGAGCCAATAACCTAAAGTGCCATAGCCATCCTCAACTCTCGGTATGCTCACAGCACCTAATAACTCCCCTGACTCACGCAAGGTAATAGCGTAGACGACACCTCTGCGCTCTTTGTACATTGGCGCATGTCCGTCAATCCAAGTTTTCGCCATAGGCAGCTCATAAGGATGCGGAATGTTCGCGGTCATATCTGCGATGATTTTTTCACCCGCGAGTAAAGCGACGCGTTCGCTATCTTCATGCTGGAAAGGTCGCAGAATGAGTCGTTCAGTAAAGAGTTTTCGTTGTGTTGGCATAACGGAATCACCTTACAGATTGAATGACCCACACATCAAGATCAGGTCGGTAAGTTGTGTCGAAGTAGCCTAAATCATCAAACGCAAATCGGACGCCAGTTTCGTTGGCTCTTGGTTGGTTGCCACAAATCACATTAAACATCGTGCTGAGGAAGCGTCCGTGGGAAACTACCAAGTAGCGGCCACTGCCACGTCTGATGATAGATTGAAGGGCAAGGCTTGCTCGGGCATAAAGCTCAACACCGCTTTCCCCTTCATTGGCAGAGACGACGCAAGGTTGGTACGGGTTGACGAAATCAACCATAGGGTATTTGTGTTGAGATTCGCTAAAAGGTAGCCCTTGCAACGGGCCGTTATCACGCTCCATTAATTCATCATGCGTGGTCATAGGGACATTTAGGTGTGTAGAAAATATCTCTCCAACATGGCGTGCTCGCTGCATTGAGCTACTTAAAATCGCATCGTACTTTCGCCCTTCTTCGGCAAATTGTTTCGCGCGATTTTCGGCTTGTTGAATTCCAATTTCGGTGAGTGGACTGTCGAATCGTCCTTCATGAACGCGTAAATCATCTGCAAGTGAGCGTCCATGGCGGACGAAGGTAATATGAATCATCTTACTTCCTTGTTTATCTCTTTGGAACGGCATGTTCTGTACGAAGAGGGAGTCAGCTCCACTGCTTATTTTGCACACAATTCACACTGTAAATTGAAGCCGTTTTGGAGAGATAAATCCGTCTTCTCTCGTAGGCAAGCAGAGCAATATGGGCAATACCGAATGTAAAAAATAAGTACGTACAATCAGTTATGTATGATGTCTCGTAGTATTACATACATAGGTGCTATTTTTCATAATTTGGTCGAAAATTGAGGTCTGACCAAGGTCTCAGTTTTTGAGTTCTTGGGTGTCATTTTTTGGATGTGGAACACAAAAAAGCAAAGGGGCTTTTTTATTGTGGAATTATTTTGAACAAAATATGTCAATTGTCAGTAGCACAGGAAATCAGGGAGAAAAGAAATGCCTAATATTTATTGCTCAGTTTGCAAAAGAACAACGCAGCATAAAGTGATCATGAAGCGTTGTGAACCAGAGCATATCGCTACGCTAACTGGCAAAGTCGTGAGTTTTACTCAGTTGATGGCAAAGTTTGTATCAGGTGAGCATTACTACGAAATGGAACCGCAGTACTACTGCCGTTGCTGTAACCATCGCGCTATCGGTGAAGTGGTTCAACATCCAGCGCGACAGACATCAGCAATCATGTAATCGACGTTTAAGCAGCTAGTTCTTTCTCTGCTGCAAATGGCATTCCATCGATCATAACTGGCCAGCCGTAAGAGGCATATTCAGACGCCAGAGATTTTGCCACTTCGTGTGAAACGGTCGTGTACGTCCATTCACCAACACCAAATGGCTTGTACGCGAGTTGTAGGGTTAACATTGCTTTCTCCTCATTATTTTTGCCTATTATTGCCTTACCATTTGGCTCATTTCTTTTCTTAAAAGCTCATGTTTTTCTATTCAAAGTTCATCATTCCATTTTTTCGTTAACAAAATTATCTTATTAATAAAGTTACCTATATTGTTTGGTGTATTTATAAATTAGACGCATGAATGTTTTCATTTTTAGAATATTTGACGACTTTTTGTTCAGGGCAAACGTTAAATGCCTGCGAGTTTCACACGTTGCTCATTTCACTATTTGCAAACTGAATAGTAACTATTAATCTGGTGATTCCTGAGTTGTTACAAGGATGTGGTGAATGAGTTATCAACTAGACAGAATTGATTTACAGATTTTGAGAGTGTTGCATTCTCGAGGTCGAATTCCAGTGGTGGAATTGGCGAAGCAGGTTAACTTAACCACATCACCATGCTCTGAACGCGTAAAACGGTTGGAAAAAGAAGGCTTCATCAATGGCTATCACGCAGAGCTCAATGCCGAAAAGCTTGGGCTGGATGTGCAGGTCTTTATTCATATTCGCCTTGATCAAACTAGCTTCTCGATTTTCGAGAAATTTGCTAAAGCGGTCGAGTTGATGCCTGAAATTGAAGAGTGCTACTCGCTGTCGGGTGACTTCGATACCATGATCAAAGTACGAGTGAAGAACATGAAGGCTTACCAAGAGTTTATGTCGAGTAAGCTGGGGACGCTACCTGGCGTAATACAAACTCGTAGTGAAGTGGTCATCGAAGAACACAAGACTGGATTTGGTGTCAATCCAGAGCTGCTTGGTTAATACCCACGTTTAGGTTCACATGACAGACACAAAAAAGGAGCCATGGAGGCTCCTTTTCAATTCTCGTACGTAGCTTGTATTAATTAAGCGCTGACGAAAGTGGTCAATACGCCGATCAGGCCACCAAATACGCCACCCCAAACTACGAGCCAGCCAAGATGTTCTTTAATCATCTTCTGTACGATTTCTTTCACCAAAGCTGGTGTCAGTTCGCTAAGGCGTTGATCGATGATGCTTTCGATGTTCTGCTTGATTTCATCCATCATTGCTGGCGATTCCATCTGCTCTTTTAGGGCTTCTTTGATGCTGTCGCTCTTACTCAGATCGATAATGGATTCTTGCATCTTCTCTACGAATGGTTGGCGCATGGGTTGCAGCGCTTCTGCTCCGCCAAACATCGCTAGCATGCCACCAAACTGAGATCCTTCAATGACTTCAACCAGTGAGTCGAACGCTGGGTTTAGGTCGACTTTCTCAATCACGGGTTCAAGATTGATGTTTACACCACCCGCCATTTCTTTGTTTAAGAAACGGTCGATGTTTGCTTCAGTAAAGAACTGCTCCATCATCAGGTTTTTGATTGCCAGCTTGAACTCTTCGAAGCGCGCAGGAATGACGCCTGAGCCATATAAGCCGGGTACTTTTTCAAACAGCATGTGAATCGCTAGCCAGTTGGTGATCGCGCCAGAAAAAGCGAACAGACCCGCGTACCAAAGGTAATCATTTTGAATGTGATATCCCGCGCCCATCATGGCGATTGCGAGGATATTAGTCAGCAAACTTTTGTTCATAGTGACCAATTATGTATGAGTTGATGAAGTAATAAGTGGGCATGATTTTATACCCAACCGATAGCTAGATGCTAGGTTGAGAACAATAGGATTCATGTGGGCGAGATAGAGTAGGGGCGCGAAAAAAACAAAACCCGACAATCATTGTCGGGCCACTGCTTTTTCTTAGAAACTCTAAGATTATTTTTTATTGTGCTTTTAGAAGCGGAAGACCTTACGGCAAAGTTGGCATTTCCAGCGCTCTGAGTAGCCGAATAATTTATCCGCCCAACTTTGTTTTACTTGTACGATCTGCATTGAACCACATTTACACATAAGCTAATTACCTTATTATTAGATTAATAACTAAGCCATCAATTGAGTATAGCTGTTTCTCAAAAAGTGAAATTACAAATGAATCCAGCGAGATACTCTGCGTTGTGTCCACTGCTAACGAATACGCAACGGGGCGCTATACTAGCAGAAAAAGTGTGATTTGCATCCATAAAGTTGTTTCATAGTTGAGACTTTAAGTGATCATGATCACGTAATGTGTCGGGTTGGTTTCTGAAGAAAACGGATGGATATAGCAAAATTGAATTAAAAACGGCGCTTGGTGCGCCGTTTTTGTTTGGTGATTTACAGCTATCTAAAGAGCATTAACTCTCCAACTCTTCCCCTAGGAAGCCACCCGTCTGGTGCGCCCAAAGCTGAGCGTAAATGCCGTTGTTGGTAATAAGCTCTTTGTGTGTGCCTTGTTCGACGATGTTGCCTTTATCAAGCACAATCAAGCGATCCATTTGCGCAATGGTCGACAAACGGTGCGCGATGGCGATAACGGTTTTGCCTTGCATAAGCTCGTTCAAGCTTTCTTGAATGGCGGCTTCAACTTCTGAATCCAGTGCTGAAGTCGCTTCATCCAGTACCAGCAAAGGTGCGTCTTTTAGCAGCACGCGTGAAATCGCAATACGCTGGCGTTGACCACCAGACAGTTTCACACCGCGCTCACCCACTTGTGCGTCGTAACCCACGTTGCCGAACGGGTCGGTTAGGGTTTCGATAAACTCGTGTGCGTGGGCTTGCTTAGTCGCTTTAATCAGGTCTTCTTCAGTCGCATCTGGGTTGCCATACAAGATATTGTCGCGGATTGAGCGGTGTAGCAAAGACGTATCTTGCGTCACCATACCAATATTCGAGCGCAGTGAGTCTTGCGTGACGCTCGAGATTTCCTGCCCATCAATCTTGATGCAACCTTCCTCTACATCGTGGAAGCGCAATAACAAGTTTACTAAGGTGGATTTACCTGCGCCAGATCGTCCAACTAAGCCCACTTTCTCACCCGGTTTGATATTAAGGTCGAGGTTGTTAATCACGCCCTTTTTCTCACCATAATGGAAGCTAACGTTATCGAAGTGGATGCCGCCTTGAGAAACTTGCAGATCTTTCGCATCGGCTTTGTCTTTGATGTCGATAGGTTTAGACAGCGTCTTCATGCCATCTACGACAGTACCCAAGTTTTCGAATAGGGCACCGACTTCCCACATGATCCACATCGACATACCATTGATACGCAGGGCTAAGCTGACAGCAATCGCAATGGCACCCACGCTAATCGCGCTATCCAGCCACAAATAAATCGACAGCGCAGCCACTGAGAACACCAATAGATAGTTGGAAATCTCTACCGCTACGTCGAAGCCGGTCACCAAGCGCATTTGGCGATATACGGTATTCAAGAAGCCTTTCATGCCTTCTTCGGCGTACTCGGTTTCTCGTTTACTGTGCGAGAACAGCTTCACGGTTTGAATGTTGGTGTAGCTGTCGACAATGCGCCCAGTCATGGTGGAGCGTGCATCGGCTTGCTCAGTAGCCACGGCCTTTAGTTTCGGAACAAAGTGGATCTGAATCGCGATGTACGCCATTAGCCACACCAACATTGGGATCATCAAGCGCCAGTCAGCCGCCGCCAGCATCACGATAATACTGGTGAAGTAAACCAAGACATAAACAAACACATCCATCGTCTTCATGACAGTTTCTCGCACCGCCAAAGAGGTCTGCATCACCTTGGTGGCGACACGTCCTGCAAAATCATCCTGATAGAAGTTCAGACTTTGATTAAGCAAGTAACGGTGTGCAAGCCAACGTACCGACATCGGGTAGTTACCCAGCAAAGTTTGGTGAATCAACAGCGAGTAAACCACCACCAAAATTGGCATGACAACCAACAATAAAGAGCCGTAGAAAATAAGGTCCGCTTTGTTGTCTTGCAAAAAGGTTTCTGGATTGCTGGTGGATAGCCAATCAACCAACTGACCCATGGCACCAAACAGAGACACTTCTACGATCGCCACAATCGTCGACATGATCGACATGATGACCAGCGGTTTCTCAAAGCCACGCGTGTAATGGCGCAAGAAGGCGTAAATCCCGGTTGGGGGTTGGTCAGGCTGTGATTTGGGGAACGGCTCAGTAAAGCCTTCAAATCGTTTAAACATAACTCATCCTAAAGTTAAAACATTGCCACGCCAGAGAGTGAATTCATCAATTCTTTCTACCTTGGACGAGGTCGAAACACTGAACGTGGTGATAAGACATATTGAGGTCTGCTAGCCAGAAAAGCAGACAAATTACGTACGTGAGAGAGGCGAAAAAATAGTCTAACCGATTGCATTTTAAATGTAACTAGTTGGTTATAAAGAATTCACTAGTGCATTGTTCTTGAGATTGTCATTCACACGCCACAAAACCGTAAATCGGCACGGTGACAATAAAAAGTCGGGTAAAAAGAGTTTTTGTCAGAAATATTTACCTTTGGCTGATGAATTTATTATTAAAAACAGCAAAACCGAAGTTAACAATAAATTTACAATCTCATCATTCTAGTGAAAAGGAATGTTTGGATGCTATTACACGAATCAGTGCCTCAGAATGCACATGGAAAAGAAGAAAGCACGCAAAGTGCTCTGCGTCATACCGCAAATTGCGTTGTGATGGTGCCGCCGAAAGAGTTTCGTTTTAACGAAGAAACCGCGCAAGACAACGAGTTTCAACACCAAGTTTCTCTGACTCAAGAAGAAGTCTCACGTAACACCATGGCTGAATTTTCCGCGATGGTTGAAACATTGCGTAAAGAAGGCGTGCAAGTCGTCGAGTTTGATTACCCTCAATCAGACATTGCCACGCCAGATGCGGTGTTCCCGAATAACTGGTTTAGCACCACTCCGGAAGGCACTTTGTATACCTTCCCGATGGCGTGTAAAAACCGTCAGCATGAAGTTCGCCCAGATGCGCTGGTTGCTGCATTAGCACAAGCGGGTCGAGAAGTGCATCAACAAGATTCATTAACCGAATACCTTGATGAAGAAGCCTACCTAGAAAGCACGGGCGTGATGGTGTTCGACCACTTCAACAAAACCGTTTATGCCGCGCTTTCACAACGTTGTGATCGTCTGGTGTTAGAAGATTACGCCAAGCGCATTGGTTACGACCGCGTGATTTCTTTCCAAACCCGTTTGCCTTCTGGCGCGCCGATTTACCACACTAACGTAATGATGGCGGTGGGAGAGCAGTTCTGTGTGATTTGTGATGAAGTGATCCCTGAGTTTGAGCGTCGCTTTGTGCTTAAATCGTTGGCGAAAGACAAGCAGGTTATCTCGATTTCGCTTGAGCAGATGAACCAGTTCTGCGGCAACATTCTACAACTGGAAACGGTACGCGGCGATAAGGTGATTGCTATGTCTCAATCGGCTTACGATGCGTTCTCACCAGCACAAAGAAATCAACTAGCGACTCACGGTAAATTGCTGCCATTCGACGTTTCTACCATCGAATCGATTGGCGGTGGCTCTGTGCGCTGTATGTTAGGCGAAGTGTTCCTACCAAACCGAAAAGCCGTGCTATAGACCGCCCCTGAATTTCCCCCAAAAAGCACCATGTTGAAAGATGTGGTGCTTTTTTATTTGTATCGCAGAAAATGCCCAAATGAATAGCAAAACACTTGTTTCATCCTAATGTGCTCTGAGTATGATTTTGCCCATACATCATGCAGGTGTATTATTTAGCTGCTATTTATATGTATTGTGTTTCATATAAAAATAAAGGCTAGGTTATGGTTATGATCAACACGTGCAGAAGGGCGGGGTTGTATTGCCTGGTGGGAGTGATGTCTTTGCTTGCCATCTCGGGCTGTAATGACTCTACCACTGAAACGACCACCTCATTAACGTCTCAAATCTCTCACCAACAAAGCTTGTCACTTAATGTCTCTAATCGAGTTGATGAGACCGAAATGTCTAATCTAGAACTGCTGTTTGTTTTCGATGTTGCCAATCAGAATGAGACGTTTACCGTTCGAGTACAAGATGTTCTTGGAAGAGAAGTGGCTGGTTTCCATCAGGGGGAAGCATTTCAAAGTAACGTTGTGGTAGTGCCTGAATCTGGCATTGTGCCATTCACATTCGATGTCGATAACGCCAGCGATGTGAATGGTGGAGTGGCTAAGATGACGGTGATTGTGAGAGGGAATGGTTTTTTCTCTAACTCTCAAGTGTTTGATCTGACCCAAACTACGATGTCCGATAACTATTGGATTGAAATTGTTCCTAAGTCAGAAAAGGCTGAAGAGGCAACTACTTTTGCGGAAGAACGTGTTGACTTAGATGGTCACGTCACCAGTTCTCAGGTGGATGTCGCGACGGTTAGCAAAGATGACAGCACGGATGGAGGCAAAATCCTTGATGGCGCAACTGCCAAGTTATCGATTCCTGCCGGCACGGGGTTCATTGGTGAAGATGGGCAGTCTTTTACGCCTTTAGGAGAGGTTTCTGTTTCGATGATGCTGTTTTCAGCGGATCCAAAAGGCCTAGCTGATGATGAGAATAACCCGCTATACCTTTTCCCCGGTGGTTTATCACCAGATGGATTTGATGGTGAGCTCCCAAGCGATATTACCTCTCCTGACAGCGTGACTTTTATTTCTGCTGGTTTTGTTGCGATTGAGATTGGCGATGAGAGCGGCAACAAAGTGTCATCGTTTGATGGCGAAGGGGTTACCTTGGCATTTGAAGTTCCAAAATCCACGATAAATCCGCAAACAGGTGAACCACTATCTTTGGATGATGGCACGATCCCCATTTGGAGCTATACCGACTCTACGGGTAAATGGCGCTATGAAGGTGATGCCGTCATAGAGCAAGAAAACGAAAACACCTTTACCGTCTCGAAACCAATCACTCACCTCTCATACTACAATCTGGATTGGTATGGACAAGATCGTTGTCAACTTGATGTCGACGTTGTGGATGCGAATGGCGACCCCAATAATCAAAAGTTACGCCTCTCCTTCGCCAAAGCTGGCGGTGGTTGGGCTTACAAGCCTTCTGGGTGGGGCGATGACCCTGAAAAGTTAAACATCAATCGAGTGCCTGCCTTTGCTGGCCATTTTGATCTGCTCGACAGCCAAGGTAATAGCTTACTGGCGTCGATTGAAGTGGACGGTGAGGTTATTGAAGTAGCCGATGGTTCTGAGGGACTCGATCTCGATGACTTCTGTTTTGGTGTATCGAGTGACTCCACTAAATCGTTCAAGGCTACCTTGAATATTGTAAACCCTCCTCGTATTGATATCGAAACAGGGCTGTCGTTAGTTTGCCCAATCGACGAAACGAAAACTCAGACAGTCGACTCCGGCTATTACTACTTATATTCCGGTTATTCTTATGAAAGTTCGGGTGAAGTAAATGGGGATAGCATTACGTTTTCCAACTTGGTTGAAGACGGGTTATATCGACTCTATTACTACGGTGGGCAGACTTGGGCACAAGTAGAATTTACCGCCAAAGCAGACACGACCACTATTTCACTGATGTCGCTTCAATTGTGTGACAAAATTGACCAAGCCATTAAAACCCGCTTGGTATGTACCGACGACGATATGGCCGTCACGCGCTTTAAAGCCGCACCTGAAGCGTATTTTTGGATGTACAACCAAGACTATTCTCACTATTTATGGGGGAGAACAGACTCTGATGGTAACGCCACGCAAAGTGATGCGGTCGAATCGATTGAATACATGGGCTCAGCCTATTCTTACTTTGAGAACCGTTATTACTGGGGTGAACGTACAACCGCCACGACGAGTGCCGATAATGCGATCACTTTTGATATTCAGTTACCAAGCTCCAATGAATATTGTCTTGCCGAATTACCGATTGATTACCTTCAAACGTTCGTTTTTGCTGAGAACACAGAAGCGCTGGCAGACGGTGTCGCAGAAATCATTATTACCGTTCAGGAGCGTGATGAGTTTGGTACGGCTCGTGAATCGAATTCAGGTGAGCTTACCTTGAGTGCTGAACCTGCTGAAGAGGTCATGATTTCTGGGGTTAGTTCTAATGGTGATGGTACATATAGCGCCAAGGTAACGTCTACAAAAGCGCAAGAAGTCGTTATCTCCGGTAAGATTGATGACAATGCCTTAGGAGGCTCTGCGACAGTAGAGTTTATTCCTGTTGTTGATTTCTCAAATGCCGTCTTTAGTCGAGATAAAGCGTCCGCCAGTGCGGATGGTAGTGAGCAAATTAAGGTGACTGTACAACTCAAAGATGCGGATGGAAATGACTACACATCGTCTGGTGGTGACATCAAGTTTGGCGAGCTTTCTGGGTTAACTTTGAAGTCTTATCAAGATAATGACGATGGAACTTACACCGGCGTTTTCATCAGTGAAACGTCAAAAACTTTCAATATCACAGCATCGATTGCAGGTAGCGCACTATCTAGCAGCATAGATATCGAGTTTACGCCAGTGTTAGATACCAACAGCGCTGACTTCTCACTTGATAAGAGTTCGGCAAGCGCAGATGGTGTTGACGTCATTACCGTGACCTTGCAGCTAAAAGACAAAGAGGGGGATGATTACACCAGTTCTGGCGGTGCAGTCGTTTTTGATACACCAAATGGGTTAACTAAGTTCGATAGCCAAGATAATGGCGATGGCTCTTATACTGTGAAGTACAAGAGCTCTACGTCAGGCTCCTACACAGTGGGATCTTCGCTAGACGGCAGTAAATTTGCTGAATCCATTTCCTTTGAATTTACACCAGTTCTTGACCTCAGTAACACTGAATTTACTCGTGATAAAAGTTCTGCCAATGCCGACGGATCCGATGTGATCACAGTAACCATTCAATTGAAAGATTCTGAAGGCAACAACTACACAAGCTCAGGTGGCACTCTTCAGCTCTCTATGCCAACAGGCGTTAGTTCCGTTACTTCTCAAGATAATGGTGATGGTACTTACACTGTGAGTTTCTCTAGCTCGAGTGCAGGTAACAAATCAATAGGAGTGTCGATTGGTGGCACCCAGTTATCCAGCTCTATTTCTTTGTCTTATACTCAGGTCTTAAATCTTTCTGCTGCTGTATTCAGTCGTGATAAAGAATCCGCGAACGCAAATGGTAGTGACCAGATTACCGTAACGGTTCAACTAAAAGACACCAATGGTGCTGACTATACATCGTCCGCGGGGGAGATTTCATTCTCTGTGCCTAGTGGGGTAACGGAAGTATCAAATACAGACAACGGTGATGGTTCGTATACTGCTGTCTTTACAACGGTGAATGCAGGTAGTTATACCTTTGGTGCGAGCATAGGTGGCACTCAGTTGGCTAACGATGTTGAGCTTACTTTTAATGCTGTCATTGATTTATCGCAGTCGACATTGCAAGCCGATATCACCACCATTGCAGCAGATGGCAACAGTACTGCTCAGTTGACAGTTACACTGAAAGACTACGCTGGCAATGCGTTTGTACCATCATCGAACAGTCCTGAACTCTCGATTACAGCGGGCTCTGCTGATAAGACGGAATTAGTGAATGCTGGCGATGGGGTGTATACAAGCAGTGTTAGCGCTAGCGTTGCTGGAGAGGTCACTGTTACCGCGACCTATGACTCTGGAACCATTGGTACATCAAACCTCACATTTGAGGCGGTAGCGCCAAGCGCTTCTCAGTCTACCATCACGAGTGATATTTCCACCTTTGGTGTGGGAGGCGCTCATAGCGCAGTTATCACGGTTGCTTTAAAGAAAGCCGATGGTAGTGCTTACACACAAAGCTACGGAGAGTTGGTGCTGAGTCCACAAGGTACGGGTTTAAGCTATGGTACCCCCGTAGATAATGGTGATGGTACGTACACGGTGTCAGTTACTGCAGATACTGCAGGCAGTTATGTCGTGAGTGCTGCTGTTGGGGAGCTCTCATTGAGTAATTCGTTGCCTTTAACGGTTACCCAAGTCGATGCTGCAGAAAGTGTTGTAACGCCTACGGAGTTAAATGATTCAGGTAATATCACGATCACGCTTAAAGATTCGAGTGGTACCGATTTAGGGCATGGAGGGCACGTAGTGACTGTTGACTCTTCTTCAGACGCATTCATATTCACAGCTGGGGGATTTGGCTCATTTAGTGATATTGTGGATAACAATGATGGAACCTACTCGGTTTCAGTGACATGTCTCAAATCAACCAATGGCAATAGTTTTAACATTGAAGTCCAAGCCGATAGTACTTTGGTTGGTAGTGTAGATGTAACCTGCCCGTAAATCTCAGACAATACAAAGAAAAATGCCACTCAACATTGAGTGGCATTTTTATGCTTCGTCACTGTTAGGTTTGTTTAATCTAAAGCGACCAATTCTTTCTCATGGGTGTTTTCGCCCACTTCATGACAGCAATGGTTGTGGTGATCCTCGTAGCCATCATACGCGCATTCGCCAATATTGTTTCTAGGACAGATAAGATAGTGACTTCTATCGATTAACTCTGTTTGACATATTGGACAGTACTTTTCCATAGCAACCTCCCACAACTAACGATTGAAAATTTCGTCCGTAGACACGAGTTCAAGGGTAATTTTAGACCCTAGATTATGACCGTGATGTGAAGGTTTTATGCGAGGATAAGTGTGCGTTCTCTGTCTTGACAAAGCTCTGACATAAGGCGGAGTGAGGAGCCTTCCCGCATTTTCATTAGAAGTCTGATTTTAAAAGAAAAGGAGAGACTTAAAGCGTCGTTTTATACTTGATGCTTTGCTGTATCACGCCATAATTTTGCAGCTTCTTTTAGAAGGCACATCACAAAGATATTTGTCTTCATTTCGCGCAAAATTGTCGGAGTATTTTGGCTGTTTATAGATGAGCTTTGAAGTCTTGGGTTTTAGCAATATGTCAGGCAAGAAGAGCACAGATAAAAACAAGGTCAGCTGTAGGGCTGACCTTTTTCTCGATAATTTTATGAGGCTCAGTAGCTAAGCTCTTCTTTTGGAAATGTGCCTTCACCATTAGAAACGATCGCGTCTATTTGAATTGAAGCGTCCATAAAGATTTCTGATACACCGATAACAGTGCACGCTGGAAGCTCTTTATCAAAGTAGCTCGCTAAAATATCCTCCACGACGTGCAAGTCGCTGATATCTTTTAGCTGAATATTCAGCTTCACGATGTCGTCCATTACATGATGTACGCTTTTTATGATGGCTTTGATGTTGTCGAGGCATTGCATGGTTTGCTCGCCTATGTCATTAGCAATGACTTCGCCACTCGACGGATGGATTGGCAGTTGTGCAGAAACGTTATTGTAATGCGAGAAGGCGACAGTTTGAGTTGAGAATTTGCTGACTGGTGCCGCCTCTGTGTTGTGGGCGCGAATCACAATCCCATGTCTATCTTCAACGGCTTGTGGTGGCGTTCCGTCCCCATGAGAAATCGTCGCGTCTATTTGCACCAAGGCGTCCATTGGTAAGCCCTCAGCTTTGATGACAGTACGAGCGGGCACGTAGGCAACGCTTCTTGCTATCGCCGAGTCTGGAAAAAATGTGCTGTAGACTTGATTGACAGCAAAGGCATCGTCGAGATTTCTCAGATGGATATTGAGTTTAACAATGTCATCAAAAGGGACATCAATACTATTAAGTATGCTCTTGATGTTTTTTAAACATTGTCGAGTTTGCGCTTTGATCCCGCCTTCAGCAATATTGCCTGTTTCTGGTTCGATCGGCAGTTGTGCTGAAATGTGATTGTAATGTGAGAACGCAACACTTTGGCTCGACAGCAAACTGGCTGGGGCTTTTGCTGTGTTTCTTACCAGCTTGATCAGCTTGCAAGGTTCTTGAGGGTGTGTTCCTTCACCGTTCGAAATCAGCGCGTCGATTTGAACTAAAGCGCCTTCCAAAGGCAGTGCAGCAACGGCAATTACGGTTCGAGTTGGAAGGTGGCTGATGAAGTATTGTTTATAAACTTCATCGACAGCATCTAGATCGGTCATAGATTTAAGATAAATCGTGATTTTAACGACGTCATTTAAGCTGTGCTCGATGCTATCCACGATTGACCTAATATTGCTTAAACATTGCTTAGTTTGCTCTTTGATGCCCCCTTCCACTAACTTTTGGCTTTTTGGGTCAATCGGCAGTTGCGCTGAGATATTGTTGTAATGGGAAAAAGCCACCGATTGAGTTGAGCCGTCGTTGATTGGTGCATTTTCTGTATTGCTAGATACTTTGATGATTTCGCCGTGCATTTCGAATGTTCTCCAATTCTGGCTGCTGTAGGAACGCTGTGGGTACGCTGATACAGGCAATAGATAGCCAGACCAACCGCTCAAAACAGAGGCAAGTCTGGCTATGTGTGCCGAATAAAAACGTTAGTTAGTGAATGAGATCGTTATAGGGTGCTGAGGAAGGTCAGGATTTTGTCTTCGTGACGCTTGATGGTTTCTTCGCTTGGCGTGATGGCATCTTTATGGGTGAAGTAAACCAAGATGGCCATTTGCGCCGTTAGGCGGTTCTCTGCTTCGTCGAATGCCACAGAGTATTCACTTTCTAGCGCACCGCGAGTGACTTCCTCTTTGTCGTTTGCAGGTAAGCAGTGCAGAAGCATTGCACCTGGCTTCGCCTTTGCCATTAGCTCTTCCGTAATCACGTAATCAGGCATGAAGGCAGCTAAGCGCTCTTCTTTCTCATCCATTTGAGTAACCCAGTAGAAGCTATCGCCGTAGACCACATCACAATCACTGATTCGCTCTACGTCATCGGTGATCTCAATATGACCGCCAGACTCTTTGCAGAACGATTCTGCAAGCTCGACCCATTCTGGTTCCATGTGGTATTTAACCGGACCAATTTGCTTAAAGCCCATGCCGTATTTCGCACAAGTTAGCATCAATGAACGACATACATCGGTAGCGTCACCCATGAATGCCAACGTCAGTTCATTAAGCTGACGACCATCAGTGATGTGCTCACGAATAGTAAATAAGTCAGCCAGCATTTGTGTTGGATGGAAACGGGTATCTAGGCCGTTGATTACCGGTACGGTAGACATGTTCAACAAACCATCTAGCGTTTCAGGGCTGTTAGTGCGAGCCATGATCACATCACACATGCGTGACAACACTCGTGAGGTGTCATCAATCGATTCTTTGCCGCCAAGGTGGATGTCTTTTGGCGATAGGAACAAAGCGTGACCACCAAGTAGCGTTGCGGCAACTTCAAATGAAACGCGTGTGCGAGTCGAGCCGGCTTCGAAAATCATCCCTACTGACTTTCCTTTGAACAGCTGTGGTACAGCATTATCTTTACGCGCCTGTTTTAGGTAGCTCATTAATTCCATCATGTTGTCCATTTCTCGGACTGAGAAATCTTTCATAGACACCATATGCTCAATGTTGGCTTTGTGTAGGTCAGTTGCACTTGAAGAAGGTAATTTCATAATCATATTCCTATTTTCATTTGGGGCTTACCTAAGCTCGCCCCTTTTATTTTGAGTCGTTGGATTCGTATGGATTTAAACTTGAGGTACTTGTTGAGTAATGCAGTGGATATTGCCGCCACCGAGCAAAATCTCACGAGCAGGCACACCGTTTACTTCATAGCCTGGGTAGAGATCCTCTAAGAGCGCAATCACCTCTGCGTCGTATCGCTTATCGAGTAGAGGTAGAACAATCTGGTTGTTCGTGATGAGATAGTTCGCGTATGAGGCGGCTAGACGCTCACCGGCTTCACGCTCCATCCCTTCTGCAATATCAATCCCTGCTGCTTCTTCTTTTGCCATGTACAAAGGACCTGGCATTGGCAGCTTATGGACTTTGATTTTTCGGTCTTTCGCGTCTCTTTGATTTGTTAGGCAGTCGTAGGCTTCGCGACTGATTTCGTACTGCGGGTCATTCGGGTCATCACACCAAGTCAAAACCACTTCTCCGGGTTTGACGATGTGGAGAATGTTATCGACGTGACCATTGGTTTCGTCGTTGTATAAGCCACGAGGCAACCAAACTATTTTCTCCACATTAAGGTGCTCACGGAGAATTTTGCTCAGTTCTTCCTTACTAAGATCTGGGTTACGGCTCTCGTCCAGTAGGCACTCTTCTGTGGTGTACAAGGTGCCTTCGCCATCGATGTGGATTGAGCCGCCTTCAAGGATTATTGGTGCTCTGTAACGTGCATCAGAGGTAATTTCACACATTTTCTGAGCCACTTGATCATCGCGTTTCCATGGCCAATACAGACCATCCACAAACCCACCCCAAGCATTAAACTCCCAGTCGACACCGCGACGCTCACCGTTGTCATTTACGACATAGCTTGCTCCGATATCGCGCATCCAAGAGTCATCGGTCGACACTTCCAAAACGCGAATATCATCAGGTAAGCGAGATACCGCATTGTCATACTGCTCAGCGCTTACCAACATGGTGACAGGTGTGGTTTTGTTGATTTGCTTGGCTACGTCGGCAAACACTTTTTGCGCAGGCTTTGCACCGTTACGCCAGTTATCCGTGCGCTCTGGCCAAGCCATCCAAATTTCACTCTGAGGTTCGTGCTCACCAGGCATTCTGAACCCGTCTTGCTTTGGTGTGGTTTCTAATAGCTTTTTCATTGTCTATCTCCTGAACTAAGCCTCAGCTTTTTGTTCCATTTGTTGATTTTTGCGTTTCAAGGCACCGAGTAAGATCCATTCGCCAATTAAGATCGTGGTGATGACGCCGATTAATACCGGAGCGGTGTAGTTCCAATCGGCAACGGTTAGGTCAAGTGCTTCTGGGAAGATGAAGAGCACTACCGCTTGTAAAATCACGAAGAAGCACACAATGGACATCACAAACTGCAACCCCATGCCGCCAGGGACTTTGAATGGGCGTTCGCGCTCACCATCTACCAAGCGCAGCTTGAGATAAGCAGGGAACATGAACAGATAAGGCAATAAGAAAATGCAGCTTGAAAAGGCGAAGATGGACCAAAACAAGTCGTCATTACCTTGAGCGAATAGGGCGTATGACAAGATCACCACGGTAGAAACTGTGCCAGTGATATTGTTCGCACCCACTGGAGAGCCTTTGTCCGATACCTTTGCAACAGCGGCTGGTAGTTCGCCCTCTTGTGCTGCTTCTGCGGCGGCACGGCTCGCGCCCATTGTCCAACTCACCATGTTGCCGATGAGCGTTAATAGAGCGCAGACACCAAAGAAATACACCATGGCATTGCCAAGCGGACCATCACCAAACAGAGTTTTGAAGGTATCGATTAAGCCTGCAACCAAGCCGATGCTCTCAACAGGTAATGCCATCAGAATGCCAATGGTGCCGAAGATGTAGAGGAATGCAGTGATACCAATAGAAAGGAATACGGCTTTTGGCATATCGCGTACGTCTTTCATCTCTTTGGTCATGGTTGCAACCAATTCGAATCCCATTAGGTTGAATACAATGGCAGGAAGAAATGCCACTGCTGAATCAAGCGTAGGAACCATTGCTGCAAGCGTGAATTCATTCGCCACACCGTGCTTCATCGCATAGATAAAGCCGCCAACACCCAATGTGCCGATCACCAAGATTTTTAGAATTGCACCGATGTTGGTGACCCAAACCCCAATGTCTGCTGAGACGTTACAGATCCAAACGGTAAGCCATGTGAGCGCAATACAAATCGCAATTTGTCCCCACAATGAAAGGTCGGGCATAAACAGCTCGGCGAACATACCTGCAAACATGATGTATACCGCAGGCATCCAGAGACCGACGTTGATCCAATAGAACCAAGTGGTACGAACTGCCCATTTAAAATTGAACGCCTCTTTTACCCAATCATAAATACCGCCGTCACCAGGGTAGGTCGTGCTTAATTCCGAGGTGATGAATCCATACGGAATGACAAAAAAGATCAGCATTACGACCCACCACCCGATTGAGCTGACCCCGATACTGGCGGATGCCGTGAGTGTGTCGACCACCAGTACTGCACATAACGTAAATAGTGCAATACTCATGACCCCCATTTTTCCTTGAGTTTCGTTGCTCATTGTTTCGCTCCTTAACTACCGAATATGGCAATTATTAAAAGTGAAATTTATGTAACGAACCTTGATGCGAATTTAATATCGGCTTTGGAGAGGTTAATTGCGCTGGAAATTAAAAGAAGTTAGGCATTTTTAGAGGAAAAAAACGTAGTTATCGAAATACTTGTTCTTGATCAATTTATGAAATTCAGATTTTTCTTACTCAGCTAAGCACAAAAATATATACGAGATCACATATCGAGTTTCAGTGTGCTAATAATAATGAGTTCGTGATATCAATAAGGTTTTCTAAGCCAAAATATGGACAGGAATCGAATTGTGATTTTTATCTCCAATCCTTTGCTGTGAATTCAATACAGTGAATTGAGTCTATTCTGACGTCACTTATTTGGAGATTTAGATATGTCAAAACCTATTATTGTTGTGGCTGTTGGGGGTAACGCTCTATTGCAACGTGGAGAGGTGATGAGTTGTGAAAACCAACAGAAAAGTATCGCGCAAACCGCGAGTTCACTGGCTGAATTGAGTAAAAACTACCGTTTAGTCATTGTGCATGGTAATGGCCCTCAAGTCGGTCTGCTTTCTTTGCAGAATAATGCTTACAAAGACTGTCCTCCTTATCCTTTTGATGTTCTTGGAGCAGAGACGCAAGGCATGATTGGGTATTTGATTCAACAAGGTCTTAATGCCGCGATTGAAGATCGCTATACCACGACGATACTGACGCGAATTGTCGTCGATGAAAACGACCCTGCCGTTGCTGACCCTTCCAAGTTCATTGGGCCAGTGTATACCGAGGAGCAGGCGAAGCAACTTGCTGAGGCAAATCATTGGGTTGTGAAACCTGATGGTGCGCACTGGCGTCGTGTCGTCCCTTCTCCTAAGCCACAAGAGATCTTAGAAATCAAAGCAATCAAAGACTTACTTGAAAAAGAACACCTAATCATTTGTGGTGGCGGTGGTGGTGCGCCAGTGATCGAAAAAGATGGGGCATATGTCGGTTTTGAAGCGGTTATTGATAAGGACATGACAGCGGCATTAATCGCAGAACAAATTGGGGCGGAGCATTTGTTGATTCTGACCGATGGCACCCACGTTTGTCTTAACTGGGGAACACCACAAGAGCAAAAGCTAGAGAATGTGACCATTGAGCAAATGAAGCAATATTCTTTCCCTGCAGGATCGATGGGACCAAAAGTCGATGCATGCTGCCAGTTTGTTGAAAAAACAGGACAAAGTGGTCATATCGGTGATTTATCTTTTGCGTTAGAAATCATTGAAGGGAAGTCTGGTACACATATACAAGCATAATATGCAAATAAGTTAATTCACAAATCAATAAGGTCGCATGTCAAAGTTACGGTCGCTTTTGGCGGACATTGATAGTGTGACCTTATATATTAGGTGTTAATTAAAATTTGGAAGGACAACATCACGATGCGAAAAGTTAGTACGGAAACAAAATTGTTGAAAATTAACGAAGCAGTTGTCCGCTTGATGGAAAGGCGAGAAGCGACAGATATTTCGATGTACGACGTTGCTAAAGAGTGCGGAATGGCAACGTCAACGGTTTATCATCATTATCCGAATATAGAAAACTTATTTCATAGTTTATTGGAGAATGTTTTTGTCGATTTCGATTTATTATTAAAGCAATGTGTTGATGAAGAACAAGTTCTACATTGGACCGATATTAATCGAATGATAGAAACCGCTTATGTGAATTACTACAATAACAATCCAATTGCCAAAAAGTTGATATTAGGGCGCCACACGTTTGCAGAGTTAGGTCATGCAGATACAGAACACGATCTCGAGCTAGGGCATCAAGTTGAGATGATTTATCGCCAGTTCTTCGACATTCCTCAGCTACCTCAACCGATTAATATTTTTGCTATATCCCTGCAAGTTGCCGACAAAATCTATTCTCTCTCTTACCGTAAATATGGCTACATCACCCCAGAACTGGCAAAAGAAGCCCTTCGCCTGTCTGAGTCATACCTTCAGCTCTACATTCCCCCAATTTGTCAGAAGGTTGATTTTCATTCGGCGTAAGTTGGTTGGCTCTTGTGAGTTAGCATATTTAACAAGATTCAGTCTGATTCGTCTTAGCTTGATACAAGCGATATATGGTCAGTAAATTGGTGATGATAAATGTACTCTCGACCAATGAACCACCGATCGAGCCAAGCCAAATATTGTGGCTGACCCAGCAGAAGGAATTAAACAAAATTAAGCTACGTAGAGTGATGCCTTGTTTGGAAAAGAGTGCCCAAGTGGCGACGGACGATCCGATTACCGTGAGTAGCTCAAAAAAGTGAGTGATGTTTGGCAGGGTCATCAGCCACATAAGAGCAATGAAGAACCACATCACTTTGCGTGACTGGGTTTTGATTGAGGCAAAACTGCGAATACCATTAATGATCACGCCAATGGCTGCGACGGTTGCGCCCATTAGGGTAAAGTGAATACCCATGATGAAACAAAACGCCATCATCTGATAGCGAAAGCGCATGTCATCTTTTTGCCAGAATGCCATCACGCCAACCATAAACGCGATGCCACCAATGCCTTGTGCTAACCAGTTTTCCATTTATTTCCCTAGAGTGTTGCAAAGTCATCTCGTTAAGTGAGTAAGCTAATGAGCATCCTTCAAAGTTGCCGCCCTTATAGAGTTTGATTCAATCTGTGAGAAGATCCTGAATCACGCTCGTGCCTCGCTTTTCAGGATGATGAATAGGGAGATATTTGTCATATCGTCATTCCGACGAGTCTAGGCGAGATCAGGAATCTACTTATCGCGATAACCCAATCAATTGAGCCATGCTTTGAATGAATCAGCCCTCCACAAAGGGAGGGCTGGGCACTTTATCTAAATCGCTAAGGGGGTACCCAAGAGCCTTGAGATTACTTACCAATCATTACTCATTTACAAGTGCTACTGCTTCGCGAGTTAGGCGAGCAAGCTCTTCCCAGTTGCCCGCTTCGATCAGTTTCTTATCTACCATCCACGTACCGCCACATGCTAATACGCGCGGGATAGCTAAGTAATCTTTGATGTTCGCAGGGTTAATACCACCAGTAGGCATCAGTTCGATGTCGGTGTATGGCGCGAGCAGTGATTTCACCATGTTGATGCCGCCAGAAGCTTCGGCAGGGAAGAACTTCAAGGTGGTTAATCCCATTTCCAGTGCGGCTTCAACTGTGCTTGGGTTGTTCACTCCCGGTACGATATCAATCCCGATTTCTTGGCACGCTTTAACGGTATTTGGGTTAAAGCCAGGCGATACGATAAAGGTTGCGCCTGCTTCTTTTGCTGCAATTGCTTGCTCGCGGTTCAACACCGTACCCGCACCAATCAGCATGTCTGGCTGGGTTTCACGCAATAGGCGAATCGCTTCTGCAGCTGCTGCTGAACGGAAGGTGATTTCAGCAGCTGGTAGTCCGTTTTCTGCCAGTACTTTACCCAGTGGGATAATGTCTTCTGCTTTATCTATGGCGATAACAGGGATGACTTTCAGAGCTTTCAATTGTTCTTTAATACTAGACATGAGTGTTCCTTAAACGACGCCAAGCGCCGGTTGTGTGAATGCTTTGGGAATGATGGCACCGCGATGTTGAATCACAGCACCTGCCAGTGCGTTGCCTCTTTGACATGAGGTCGCTAGATCGGCGCCAGCAAGGTATGCTGATAAAAAGCCCCCATTGAATGAGTCGCCCGCCGATGTGGTGTCCACCACTTGAGCGACAGATTGGGTCGGCACGGCTTGTGGAGCCAGAGCCGCGCTCGACCCCTGATTTGTTGAGTCTTGAACCAAGCAGCCATCTGCGCCGAGCTTGACGATGCATTTGCCCACGCCAAGAGAGGTAAGGCGTTCAATGGTTTGCTCTGGTGTTTCGTCACCCCAGATCAATTGTTCGTCGTCAAAAGTCACTAAGGCAATGTCCGTCAGTTGATACATGGCTTGGTAAACGTTCTTGACGGTTTGATTATCGTCTTGAGGCCATAGTGCTGGGCGGAAGTTACTATCAAACGCGATTTCAACGCCTTGGGCTTTCAGTTCGACCAATAAGTTGAGCAGTGAAATTCGATCTTCCTCTGGCAAGATGGCTAAAGAGATACCGCTGAGAAACACTGCATCTACTTGAGTTAATGCTTGCTTAACCAGGCCAAAGTTTGGATGTTGAAGTAGGTAACGTGCTGCTGATTGATTGCGCCAATATAGAAACGTACGCTCGCCTTGGTCATCAAGTTGAATCAAATATAAACCTGGCGTGCGAGTCTCATCGCGCAGCACTAAACCTGTTGAGACGCCTTCGTCTTCCCAGCGAGTCAGCATGCCTGTACTGATTGGGTCATTGCCAAGCGCCGTAACGTAAGAGACTTTGACTTTATCAGGTTTGCTATTGGCTTCGCAGCCGCGGCTCAAATAAACCGCAGCGTTGAGCGTATCCCCACCAAATGTTTGATGCATTGAGCCGAACGGTTTGCCATTCAGCTCAATCATACATTCACCAATAATGGCGATGTGTTTCATTGGTTACGCCCTCTCTTCAAAGTAGCGTTTTGCGTTACCAAAACAGATGTCTTCGACCATAGGGCCAAGCAACGATAGGTCATTCGGAACTTCGCCGTTCTCTGCCCAACGACCGACCATGTCACACAGAATACGGCGGAAGTATTCGTGGCGGGTGTAAGACAAGAAGCTGCGCGAGTCCGTTAACATGCCGACGAATTGGCTGAGCAAACCAAGTTGAGAAAGCTGTTCCATTTGGCGTTGCATGCCGTCTTTCTGGTCGTTGAACCACCAACCTGAACCAAACTGTACCTTGCCCGCGATACCGCCACCCTGGAAGTTACCAATCATGGTTGCCATCATTTCGTTGTCACGAGGGTTCAAACAGTAAAGAATGGTGCGAGGCAGCTCGTTGGTTTGGTCCATTTCATCCAACAGATGTGCCAGTTCAAAGGCAAATGGGCGATCGCCAATCGAGTCAAAGCCAGCGTCGGCACCTAGCAGTTGGAACATGCGAGTGCTGTTGTTGCGCTGCGCGCCAATATGGAGCTGCATTACCCAGCCCAATTGTGCGTAGCGTTTGCCGAGCCAAACTTGAACTGCGGTAGAGAACTGCGCGCATTCAAGCTCTGACAATACTTCGCCACTCAAACGACGGGTCAGCAACGCATCTAAATCAGCCTCGCTTGGAATTGGCGCGTAACGGATGATCTCAATGCCGTGGTCTGCCGCACGACAGCCATGTGCATCGAAGTGTGCCAAGCGTTTATCAAGCGCACTCAATAAATCATCAAAGCGGCGAATTTCAATGTCTGCTACTTCGCCCAGTTTGTGCATGTAATCCGCAAACACGTCCAATTCAATCTTGAACGCTTTATCCGGACGCCAACTCGGCAGTACTTTAACGTTAAAGGTGTCGTCTTCTGCGATCGCTTTGTGGTGTTCTAGTGAATCGATAGGGTCATCGGTTGTGCCTGCCATTACGACGTTCATTTGCTGCATGATGCCACGAGCCGTAAATTCAGGTGTCGCCAGTAGCTCATTACATTGATGCCAAATTTGGTCTGCTGTGTCTGGGCTAAACAGCGTATTGGTAATGCCGAATGGGCGACGCAGTTCTAGGTGCGTCCAGTGGTAAAGCGGGTTGCCCAAGGTTTGAGGAACCGTCTTCGCCCACGCCATGTATTTGTCGTAATCGCTCGCATCACCCGTAATCAAACGCTCTTCAATGCCTGCCGAGCGCATGCCACGCCATTTGTAGTGATCGCCTTCAAGCCAGATTTGACCCAAGTTATCGAACTGACGATTTTGTGCCACTTCCGCTGGGTTTAGGTGGCAGTGGTAATCATAAATTGGCTGGTGGAACGCATGCTCATGGTACAAGCGGCGCGCAGTTTCGTTTGAGAGTAAAAAGTCTTCACACAGGAAATTCTTCATCGTTAACTCCTATTACAACGCAGCGACAGTGGCACGAGCACCGTTATCGATTAGCGATTGGTAAGCACTGCTCACCGCATCAATCACTTGTGGGTTTTGACCAAGCTCTGCAGGGAAGATGGCTTCAACCGCGAGCAACGCAGGCACAACAGAAACGTTCAAGCCGTGTTGGTCGCAGATCTGACGTAGTGTCTCTGCCATTGGATCGCGAACATCAATGTCGTTGCCTTGCTCGTCCACGCCGGATACGTAGCGCATCCAACCTGCAATCGCGGTTGCCAACCATGAGAAGTTAGAACCTTGAGCAAGATGGAATCGTAAGCTACCGCCCATGCGTTGTGGGATCTTCTGGCTGCCATCCATCGCGATTTGCCATGTTTTGTGTTTCAAGCTTGGGTTAGTGAAGCGCTCGATAAGCAGCTTAGCGTAGCCTTCTAAATCGGTGCCTGCTGGCATGGCCAGCGAAGGGGCTTGTGCTTGCATCATCATGTCGAATGCCGCTTTACGGTAGCCTTCATCTGTCATGGTGTCAGAGATGTGCGCGTAACCACCAAGGTAGCCTAGGTAGGCTAAGAACGAGTGGCTACCATTTAGCATGCGTAGCTTCATTTCTTCGTAAGGCACAACGTCGGCAACAAATTCTGCGCCAGCCACGTTCCAATCTGGGCGACCTGCCACGAAGTTATCCTCGATAACCCATTGACGGAATGGTTCACAAGCGATGCCACATGGATCTTCACAGCCAAGTAGCTCAGCGATTTCAGTCAGTGTCTCTTCCGTTGCTGCTGGCACAATGCGGTCAACCATGGTGCAAGGAAAGGTAACGTTGGTTTCAACCCAGTCGCGCAATTCAGGGTCGAGCAGTTGAGCGAACTCAAGTACCGCTGCTTTTGCTACGTGACCGTTCTCTTGTACGTTATCGCAAGACATCACGGTAAATGGCTTCAGACCGCGTTCACGACGCATCTTCAGTGCTTGCACGATGTAACCCAGTGCCGATTTTGGCTCCGTTGGGTTGGCAAGGTCAGCAATGACTAGCGGGTTGTTTTTATCAAGCGTGCCCGTCGCTGGGTCAGCGCAGTAGCCTTTCTCGGTAATCGTCATTGAAACGATCGCCACTTGTGGCTCTGCCATTTTTTCTAACACTGCTTGAATGCTGTCGAGGCTTGGGTGGAGTGATTCGGTCACTGAGCCAATCACTTTTACCTCAGTCGATTCTGCGCCTTTCTCTGCCACTGTGTAGAGGTGGTTTTGCGCGCGTAGCGATTGAATTAAGTCCTCACCACCAAATAGGTTGATTTCGCAAATGCCCCAGTCAGAGCCCGTTTTGCTCAACATTTCGTTGGTGAATAGAGCTTGGTGCGCTCGGTGGAAAGCACCGAAACCAAGGTGAACAATACGGCTTTTAAGCGTTGAGCGGTCGTAGTCCGGAAGCAGAACGTGGTCATTCAGAGTGGAGTTCGAAATAGTCTTCATTTTGGTATCCCTTTTCCCGCAAGCGAACCTGCGGGATGGTGTATTTTAATAATTCGTAATCTAAAACTTATAACCAAGCGCTTAGTAACCAAGAACAAGGTTAGGCAAGAACAGACTTAGCTGAGGAATAAAGGTCACGGCCATTAGTGCTGCAATCAGTGCAACGTAGAATGGAAGTAGAGGTTTAATTACTTTGTCGATGGCAACGTTCGCCACAGAACAACCGATGAACAACGCGCTACCTACTGGTGGGGTACAGATACCGATAGCCAAGTTGAAGGTCATCATGATGCCGAAGTGCACAGGGTCAATACCCATATCCAGTGCGATTGGTAGGAAGATAGGCGTAAAGATCAGTACCGCTGGTGTCATGTCCATGAAGATACCGACAATCAGCAGAATGACGTTGATGATCAACAGAATCATCATTGGGTTGTCAGAGATAGCCAGTAGGGCATCTGCAATCATGTAAGGAATATCGGCGTTTGCCATCGCCCAAGACATGCCCATTGATGCGCCAACCAGTAGCAATACGATAGAGGTGGTCACCGCAGACTCTAGGATGATCTTTGGAATGTCACGCCATTTCACTTCGCGGTAAATCAACACCGCTAGCACAAAGGTATAAACCACCGCGATAGCTGAGGCTTCTGTTGCGGTAAAGATACCGCCAATGATGCCACCCATGATGATCACAATCAGTGCCAAAGATGGGGCTGCTTTCAAGAAGGTATTCCAAACCATTGCTAAAGAAGGGCGTGCTGCCACTGGGTAACCACGACGTTTTGCAATGATACCTGCTACCACCATGATGCTTAGACCCATCAAGATGCCAGGGATGTAACCCGCTAGGAACAATGCCGCGATAGACGTACCACCAGACACCAATGAGAACACGATCAGCGTGTTACTTGGCGGAATCAATAAACCAGACGGGCAAGAAGTGATGTTCACTGCTGCAGAGAAGTTCTCATCGTAGCCATCTTTCTTTTGTAGAGGAGACATGGTACCGCCAACCGCTGCTGCAGACGCTACCGCAGAGCCAGAAATCGAACCAAACATCATGTTCGCCATTACGTTCACGTGTGCAAGTGAACCAGGAAGGCGGCCACCAAGCACTTTTGCAAAGTTGATAAGACGCAGTGCGATACCACCTTGGTTCATGATGTTACCCGCCAAGATAAAGAACGGGATTGCCAGTAGAGCGAAGTTATCAAGGCCTGCCGCCATACGCTGCGCCACAACGGCGATCGCAGGCTCTAGCGGTAAGCTCATTAAAATAGTGGCTAGCGATGACAAACCGATAGCGAAAGAAACCGGTACGCCAATCGTCAATAAGACCGCGAAGCTACCGAATAGGGTGAGAATTAATTGCCATTCCATTGTGGAACCCTCGATTAATCAAGTTGTGTGTCGGTGAGTAGGGCTTCACCAGACGTCAATTGTTTTACACGGTCGAAAGCAAATACCGCAGAGTAGAAGATCATCAGTGCGCCACTGATTGGTAGGCAGAAGTAGATGTAGCCCATTTCCAAGCCGAGCGCTGGTGTTAACTGGCCAGTTGCCAGTGTTTTCAGTGCGAGTTGTGTACCGCCGTGAACCAACACCACGTAAGAGAACAGTGCGATGGCAATTTGGATGACGATTTCATTGATGAGTTTGCGCTTGCCTTGCAGCTTCATTGTTAGCAAGTCGATAGCAAGGTGACGTTTAAGACCAGTGGTGTATGCCGCGCCAATTAACGCAACCCACATAAAGAGATAGCGAGCAAGTTCGTCAGTAACGGTGCTTGGTTTGCCAATCACATAGCGTGATAACACTTGCCAGACTACGCAAATGACGAGGAAGGTCGAGAGAGAGACCGTAAAGGCGGCCAGCCCCCTGTTGATGTATTTGACCAATTTATTCATTTTTATTTCCTTTAAGTAAATACGCGCACCTCATAACAACTGGTTAACCAATGTAAGAAGTTGTTTCTGTGTAGGGCAGTAACATACGCTAATCTTTCTGGTCGGATTATAAGTTAGCCAATTTGGTTGTCACGTGAGCAGGTTCACAATTGGATTGGTTGACCAATTTAAGGATTGTGATTGTGATTTTGGTCAATCAATTTGCATTTTTGTTTTGACGATAGGTTTTTTGATCGCCAATAATGGCCTCGAAACAAGAAATACCGTTAAAAAATTAAAACTACCCTACATATTGGACAACCAATCCAAGGAGAATAGAACAATGATGACGCGTAAGACTCTTTTAAGCGCTGTAGTAGGTGCTGCAATGACCTTCGGCGCCACCGCTTCTGCTTATGCTGCGACCACTTTGAAGCTGAGTCACAACCACCCCCGTGACCATGCCGTACATAAAGCAATGGACTTTATGGCAAAAGAAGTTCGTGAAATGACAGACGGTGAAGTTCGTATCCGTATTTACCCTGATGCACAGCTAGGTACACAGCGTGAATCGATGGAGCTGATGCAAAACGGCGCTCTAGATATGGTGAAGAGCAACGCGGCAGAATTGGAAGCTTTCTCCCCAGCTTACGCAGCATTCAACATGCCTTACTTGTTCCGCGATAAAGACCACTACTACAAAGTGACAGACGGTGAAGTAGGTCGTGAAATCCTGAATTCTTCAGCGGACAGCGGCTTTATTGGTGTGACTTACTACGATGCAGGTGCGCGTAGCTTCTACACCAATAAACCAATCAATACGCCGGAAGATCTAAAAGGTCTGAAAGTGCGCGTACAGCCAAGCCCATCAGCGATTGCGATGGTAAAAGCGTTGGGTGGTAACCCAACACCATTGGCATACGGTGAGCTATACACAGCATTGCAACAAGGCGTGGTCGATGCGGCGGAAAACAACATCCCATCGTTCAGCTTGAGCCGTCACAGTGAGGTATCAAAGTTCTTCAGCTTAGATGAGCACACTATGGTTCCGGACGTTTTGGTTATCTCAACGAAGACTTACGACAAGCTAACGCCAGAGCAGCAACAAGCACTGATGAAAGCAGCAGCAGACTCTTCGGAATACATGAAGAAGCTATGGGCTGAGTCAGAAGCGAAAGAGCGCGCGAAAGCAGAGAAGATGGGCGTGACTTTTGTAGAGCCAAATAAAGCGGCATTTGTTGAAGCGGTTCAACCAATGTATGCGGACCTAGAAAAGACAAATCCTGAATTAAATGAATTGGTTGAGAAAATTAAAGCCGTTCAATAATTCACAATTTAATTAGTACGAAACAATCGAAAACAAGGTGTTACCACATTCTGGTACATAGAGGTTGACCAATTGTTATTGGTCGTTATGATGGCGTGAGAAGTTAGATGGAATATAGTGATAATATCATCATGATGCCTTTTGAACCGAAAAGACCGTATCAAGAAACCGGTCTAGTCCTAAGACAAGAGTTAATCAACGGCCTTTACAAGGTTGGTGATAGGTTGCCGCCTGAGCGCGATATCGCAGAACGTCTCGACGTTAGCCGCACAGTAGTGCGTGAAGCGATCATCATGCTTGAGCTGGAAAACCTTGTCGAAGTGAAGAAAGGTTCTGGGGTGTATGTCATCAATATTCCATCTCAACCGAACTCCCGTGAGAACGTGATCAGCGATGACGCAGGTCCGTTTGAAATGCTCCAAGCTCGTCAGTTGCTTGAAAGTAACATTGCTGAATTTGCAGCGATGCAAGTAACGCCTGGCGACATCGTGAAAATGCGCGCAGCCCTTGAGTTAGAACGAGAAGAACTCGCCAGTGGCACCGCAGATTGTAACGGTGATGAGAAGTTTCACATGTGCATTGCAGAGGCAACTCAAAACTCTGTGCTGGTGGACATGCTGAAGCAATCTTGGGAGCGACGCGAGAGCAGCCCAATGTGGAAGAAACTTCATTCTCACATTGCTGGTCAAGACTACCGTGAAGAGTGGTTAGACGATCACGCCAAAATCCTCGCCGCATTGCAGCGTAAAGATCCTATCGCTGCAAAAAATGCCATGTGGCAACACCTTGAAAACGTTAAACAGCGCCTGTTGGAGCTGTCTGACATCGATGACCCAAATTTTGATGGTTACTTATTCAGTTCCAACCCTGTTGTTCTGCAGGGCGCTGAAAACGGTTAACCACATTGCCGGCTTCGGTCGGCTCTAGTCAGCGCAGCTGCATTATCGCGGCTGCATATTAAGAAGTCGTTGTGCACTTAGCTTGAATAATTCGAGCGGGCTGAGTGCGTCTTAAAAAAGGTGAGTGTCATGGAACAAACTTGGCGTTGGTACGGTCCGAATGACCCAGTGTCGCTAGACGATATTCGTCAAGCTGGCGCAACAGGCATCGTGAATGCCTTACACCACATTCCAAACGGTGAAGTGTGGTCGAAAGAAGAGATTTTAAAACGTAAAGCCATCATCGAAGAGAAAGGCTTAACGTGGTCGGTGGTTGAAAGTGTTCCTGTTCACGAAGAAATCAAAACTCAGACGGGCAACTTCCAACAATGGATCGACAACTACAAACAAACGCTGCGTAACCTTGCTGAGTGCGGCGTAGATACGGTCTGCTACAACTTTATGCCAGTACTCGACTGGACACGTACAGACCTTGAATTTGAAATGCCAGATGGTTCTCGAGCGCTACGCTTTGACCAAATCGCATTTGCGGCATTTGAGCTGCACATTCTTAAACGCCCGGGCGCAGAAGCGGATTACACCGAAGCTGAGCAAGCTCAAGCGCTTGAGTACTTCAACAACATGACGGCAGAGCAAATCGAACAACTGACAAGCAACATCATCGCTGGTTTGCCGGGTGCTGAAGAAGGTTACACGTTAGAAGAGTTCCAAGCTCAATTGGACCGCTACGCTGGTATCAGTAAAGACAAACTGCGTGAGCACATGGCGTACTTCTTAGCGGAGTTAATGCCAGTGTGTGAAGCGCATGGCTTAAAATTGGCGGTGCACCCAGATGATCCACCGCGTCCAATTCTTGGTTTGCCGCGCATCGTTTCGACCATCGAAGACATCGACTGGTTAACCGAAAAAGTACCAAGCAAGATGAACGGTTTAACCATGTGTACCGGTTCTTACGGTGTGCGCGGTGACAACGACCTAGTTAAGATGATCAAAAAGCATGGCGACCGCGTTTACTTCACTCACTTGCGTTCAACCAAGCGTGAAGAAAGCAACCCGATGACGTTCCACGAAGCAGCTCACCTAGATGGTGATGTGGATATGTACAACGTGGTGATGGCGATTCTGGATGAAGAACAACGCCGCGCAGAAGTGGGTGATCACCGTTTGATCCCAATGCGTCCTGACCATGGTCACCAAATGCTGGATGATTTGAAGAAGAAGACCAACCCAGGCTACTCAGCCATCGGTCGCTTGAAAGGTCTTGCTGAAGTGCGTGGTCTAGAGATGGCACTAAAACGCGCTTTCTATACCAAGTAAGTAAAAACCGTAAACCCATCTAACAAAACGCAGAGTCTAGGCTCTGCGTTTTTTCATTCTTAATTTCTTGAATATTATCCATAAAAAGTATCTGCGATACTCTGTCAGATGAATACCTGAAAATATTTTGCGTCTTTTTCTAACCACAGTCGTCTTATCTGTGTAAAAACGATTTCGACCGGAGAATTCCATGTTCAAGCCACAGCCAACGCGCTCAGATATTAAAGACAAATTCATCAAGCATGATAGCCAAATGCTCAACCAAGTGTACGGAACAGACCAAGTTGTGCCGTATTGGATTGCTGATATGGACTTTCCTATTGCATCGCCTATTTCGCAAGCGATGCAGCAACTTGTCAGCCGTGAAACCTTCTCATATGAGTTTGATAGCAAGACGGTTTTTCAGTCCATTGCTGATTGGAATAAGGATTTGCATGGTCTTGAACTTAGCACTGATAACTTTGTTCAAGTGCCGGGCGTACTGAGTGCCATTGCGTTGCTTATCCGCGAATTCACCAAAGAAGGTGAGGGCGTTCTGATCCAGACTCCGGTTTATCATCAGTTCCGACGTTTGATTGAGTCAGCTGGCCGAACCGTTGTGGGCAACACAATGAAAATTGAAAATGACCACTACGTGATGGACTTTGAGTTGCTTGAAAATCAGTTGAAAAGTGGTGAAGTGCAAATGATTTTGCTGTGCAACCCTCATAACCCAGTGGGGCGCGTTTGGACCAAAGCAGAGCTAGAGCGCATGGTAGCGTTAGCTGAGAAATACAAGGTGATGATCATCAGCGATGAAGTGCATGCCGACATCGTATTTGAAGGTTCCACCTTTACCAGTATGACTTCATTAGGTTATGAAAACAGCCTGACGATCATTGGCTCTCCGGCGAAAAATTTTGGTTTGAACAGCATCTCTAACGGTTACATTTACAGCGATAACCAAGCACTTTTCGAGAAAATCAAAGCGACGTCGGCTTCACTCTCTATCGATCATGGCAATGCGTTTACCACCTACGCGACCATTGCGGCTTACCAACAAGGTAAAGAGTGGTTTGAAGGTTTTCATGCTTACACGCAAAACAATCGTAACTGGATTGTTGAGTTTATTGAGCACAACTTGCCACAGGTGAAAGCATTCCTGCCACAAGGAACCAATCAAATTTGGTTGAATTTTTCTGGTTTAGAATTGGAATCTTCTCAGTTAAAAACCTTGCTGACAGAAGAAGCTAAAATGGCGCTGACGCCAGGTACTTGGTTTGGTGAACCAAATGAAAACTACTACCGCATGAACTTCGCTTGTTCTTTAGAGCAAATTCAAACCTCGTTTGAGCTGCTTAAAGCCGCTGTCGATAAACGTAAGTAAGTGAAGTGGTAGGAGAATAAAACGATGACACAAACCATCACTAAAGGCATCAAAGCCCTAGTAGAAGAAGCGCGCTTGAGTGTGGCAGACCTCTCTATTGAGGATGCCAAAGCGCTGTTTGCAGACGAAGGTTACGTATTCGTGGATGTACGAGAAGCCGATGAAAGGCGCAAACTTGGCGTGATCCCGGGGGCATTTACCTGTCCAAGAGGCATGTTGGAGTTTTTGATTGATCCACAATGCCCAGTGCACAACCCAGTTTTTGCTCAAGATAAAACGTACGTCTTTTACTGTGCGCATGGACTTCGTTCCCTCTATGCGGCAAAACAAGCCGCTGACATGGGGCTTGGGCCTGTGCTCAACCTTGCTGGTGGTTTTGCTGAATGGGTGAAAGCAGATGGCGCGGTTGAGTCTGAGTCATAATGTATAGGTCAACTTGCCATACGGCTTATATTTCGATTAATATCGAATTATTATTTTATGTATAGAGACCGTCGCATGTTAGCAGAGTGGTTGGCACACAAAGAGCAGCTCAAAAACTACATTGTCAAACAGACCAGTGATCCAGATTTAGCCGATGACATTTTGCAAGAGGTGTACATCAAGGCGAGTCAAAAGATCGATCAGTTAGAAGCGCGAAGCAAAATCAAAAGTTGGTTATATCGCATCACGCACAACGCTATCATGGATCACTATCGTACGCACCAAAGTTATGAAGAGCTGATAGACAATCAGGTTGAAGAGGAAATGCCGATTGAGCTGGAGAATCTTCAAACCATGGGGCATTGTTTGCGCCCAATGTTTGAGTGTCTGCCGGAGAAATATCGCCAAGCCATGATTCTGTCTGAACTTGATGGCTTACCTCAACAAACGGTCGCAGACCAGTTGGGACTCTCGCTTTCTGCAACGAAAAGCCGAATTCAACGCGGTCGAGTTAAGCTCAAAGCCTTGTTAGTTGAGTACTGCAATGTTGAAGCAGGTCGAGGAGGTATCGTTGATTTCTCGCCAGAACCGCAGTGTCTTCACATGGCTCAAATGCACAGTGCTGAAGTGGCATAAAGCCAAGATATCCGTTCGATTTACAATGTAAAAGCGCAGAGTTTTGGCTCTGCGTTCACATTTTTAAAAGTTGTGGTTACTGAACGTATTAATTCGAACAAGGTAACGAATACATTCGATGATAAGTCCGGTCTCTTGATTAGGGCGCGGCATGTGAGGGCAGCAATGCTCTCCACTCCAACCTGTGTCGCGCCCGTTTTATCTCAAGCGACGTGAAGTGGCGATACTATCGAACCGGGTACGCCTTAAGAGAATGTCGCTTGGCGTTTATCCGTAACCCGGAAAATGATTACCCTATTCGTGGTACCTACCAAGTGGCAATCTAATCGCTGTTTTTGCTTGAGGCATTAATAACCAACGACGTTTGCAGACTTCCTCTTCTAAAATGGGATTGTTCGTCTACTGGATTGTGGTAAAGTCCGCGCCTGCGATTTACTGCATCTATATTGTTGTACTGCCTCTTCAACCAAACGCACAAGGTTAAGCTAATGCCATTTTCTACTCTCTCTTTGAGTTCTGAGCTGATTCACGCACTGCCAAAAGATTTCAAGAAGCCAACTGATATTCAGGCTTTGGCTATTCCTGAGCTACTCAGTGGTAAAGATGTGTTGGCATTGGCAAATACAGGCAGTGGTAAAACCCTTGCGTATGGTTTGCCTTTGTTGGAAAAACTAAGTGTAAATCCAGAGCAAAAAGCGCTGATTCTAGTACCTACACGCGAACTGGCGACACAAGTGAGCGAGGCGATTAACCAAGTTGGTCAATCTGTTGGTCTCAACGCAGTGTGTTTGTGTGGTGGCGTTGATAAAGAGGCGCAACTACAAGCACTTGCGGCAAACCCTCAAATTCTTGTGGCGACAACAGGTCGTTTAGTTGATCTGGCGAACAACGGGTTGGAGTTGAGTAATATCCATTACCTAGTGTTGGATGAAGCGGATCGCTTGTTGGATATGGGCTTTTGGCCTGACGTGCAAAATATTGCAGGGCAGGTTTCAAACCAGCGTCAAACCGCAATGTTCTCAGCAACGTTTTCAGATGAGTTGAAGGGCAAAGCCAAGCAGCTGATGCATGCGCCAAAACAGGTAGCAGCGCATCAAGAAAACAGCACCAATCAAGATATTGCTGAGACGCTGTATCTCGTCAACAAAGGCAGCAAAACCAAAGCCTTGATTGAACTGATCAAGCAAAATGCATGGGCGCAGGCATTGGTATTTATTGGCGCGAAAGAGAACGCTGATGGTTTGGCTAAGAAGTTGAACAAAGCGGGTATCGCAACCAATGCGTTGCACGGCAATAAGAGCCAAGCAGAGCGAGAAGAAGCGCTGGCGCAGTTTAAATCTGGGCAAACACAGGTGTTGATCGCTACTGATCTATTGGCGCGCGGTATTCACATCGAGCAACTGCCGGTGGTGATTAACTTTGAGTTGCCAATGCACGCAGAGACTTATGTTCACCGAGTAGGACGTACAGCCCGTGCAGGCGAGCAAGGTGTTGCAATGTCGCTGGTCTGCCATAGCGAAGCCGAAGCGCTTACCGCGATCCGTAACCTGACGCAACGTGAATTGCCAACGCAAGATCTTGAGGGTTTCCCAGTAACGGATAAGCCTTCAACAGGCGAAAGCAAACGCGCCCCACGCGATAAAAAAGCCAATCGCCGAACCAATGCCAAAAAGAGCATTAAGCAGTTCCAAGGCAAGCCGAAACGCCAAGCACCTAAAGCTAAATAAACAAAAAGCCACGCTTCAATGAGAGATGCGTGGCTTTGTTTTATCTGTCGTTTGTAAAGTTAGCTTAGCGCATGTTTGATTCTTACCAAGGCTTCATCCAGTGTGCCAGTTGGGCAACCTAAGTTAAGGCGAACGAAGCCTGAGCCTTCTTTACCGAACGCAATGCCAATACTTGGCACAAGTCCAGCCGAGACAAATTTTTGTTCCAGCTCGGCGTCGGTCAATTTAAGCGCACGACAATCTAGCCAAGCCAAATAGCCTGCTTGTGGGGCGACAAATTTCACTGCAGGCAGTTCCGTTTCTACAAACAGCTCAAGTTTGGCGATATTAGCTCGCAGATAGTCTTTTAAGTCCACCAACCAATCGGAGCACTCTTGATAAGCAATAGTCGCGGCACTCATCGATAGGCTATTGAACACGTCCATGCCATGCGCATCTAGCCTGCGAGTAAACTGTGCTCGGAGTGATTCATCTGGAATCATAAAGTTAGAGATTCGCAGTGAAGACAAGCCAAACGTCTTGCTTGCAGCCGTAGCCACGATCAGACGTTTTGTGAGATTTTGTGGAAGACGCAAAGCCGAGTAGTACTGCGCATCGCCAACCACTAAATCGCCCCATATTTCATCACTCAGTAGCCAAATTTGGTATTGCTCACACAGTTCGGCAACCTTTGTGATTTCGCTTTCAGACCAAACTCGCCCCGTTGGGTTATGTGGATTGCAGAAGATCATTGCTTTTGCGCCATTAGCAAAGCAGGTTTCGAGATGATCAAAGTCGAGTTGATAGTCGCCGTTGGTTTCCGTCAGTGGGTTCTCGACGACAACACGATCGTTGAATTCAATGATCTTACGGAAGGAGCCATATCCCGGACTTTGCATTACGATGCCATCGCCTTTTTCGGTGAGCATTTGTAATGCGATCGCGAGCCCAGGAAGTACGCCATGTACCGTAGTGATCCAGTCACGCTCAACGTGGGTAGCATGTTGGTTTTGATACCAATCGATAGTGGCTTGGTAGTACGCATCATCGCGTTCTGCGTAACCAAAAATCCCATGATCCACACGCTGTTGTAGTGCGTCTAGCACCACTTGTGGCGCTTTAAAATCGTAATCGGATACCCACATCGGGAGTAAATCCGTCCCAGCCAATCCCAGCTTTTGCTGCATAAAGTCCCATTTAACAGAGCCACTTTCCTTGCGGTTCAGAATTTGGTCGAAAGCGTTCATCAATGACTTACCTTATTTTGTTTCTACTGCTGGTGTATTTGAATGCTCTTCAGCAATCTGTTGTTCGTTTTGTTCTGGCTTGGCTTTTGCGATACCAAAGCCAGTGAAGCCATAAATCAGAGCGAAGATCACGCCGGTGTAACATTGAATCGCCCATGGTAGGTAATCCAACGTTGCCACGCCTAGCGTACCTGCCATGTAGATACCCGCCGCTGTCCAAGGAACAAGTGGCTCGATGATGGTGCCGGCATCTTCGATGGTTCGAGACAGATTCTTAGTATCTAAGCCCATTTTGCGGTAAGCGTTTTGGAACAACTCACCCGGAATCAACAGCGCTAGCTTGCCGTCAGAAGTGGTGAAAACCACAGTGATGGTTGCCACAACGGTCGAAGCAATCAGCTGACCTGTGGTGTGAATCGCATGTAGGAATTTGCCTAGCACCACGTTTAGAGCGCCAGTTAGGCTCAAAATACCAGCGAAGGCAAAGGCACAGAATACCAACAAAATCGTGCTCATCATTGAGAACAGACCGCCACGGTTAAGCAGCTTGGCGATATCTGGCACTAAGCCATTTACGCTGTGACCATTTGCCTCAAACATGGCTAGGTTGAAGCCGTCTACGTAAGCTTGGAAGCCTTGTTTTAGTGTGAAGTCTTGGAAAAACATGCCTAAAACAATCGCGATAGCCGATGCGCCAAGCATTAATGGCAGAACTGGCTTCTTAGTTAACGCGCCCCATAGGATCATCACTGGCGGGATAAGAAGTAGAATGTTGAAGTTGTAGAGATTATCTAAGCCCGAGATGATTTGAACAACTTTCTCTGGCTCGTGAATGTTCGCGATATCAGCGCTTTGACCCGCAAAGAAGAAGACGACAGACGCAATCACAAAGCCCGGCAGAGTGGTGTAAAGCATGTGTTGAATGTGTTCGTACAAGGTGGTGCCTGAAACGACAGGCGCGAAGTTGGTTGAATCTGATAGCGGTGAGATTTTGTCACCAAAGTACGCGCCAGATACCACTGCACCAGCCGCAGCTGCGAGCGAGACGTCAAGACCTGCTGCCACGCCCATTAGTGCGACACCAACAGTACCTGCAGAGCCCCAAGACGTCCCCGTGCATACGGAAACGACACTGGTTACAAAGAAAGCGGCGATAAGAATGTATTCAGGGCTGATGACTTTTAGTCCCCAGTAAACCATGTAAGGGATTGTGCCGCTGACCATCCAGCTGGCAATCAAACCACCAACCGAGACCAAAATCAGAATAACTGGCATCGCCTTCGCCAGCTTTTCTACGATGGCGTTAATGATGTCATCCCAGTTGTAACCGATCTTCCACGCGATAAGACCAGTAAAGGCAGCTGAAATCAGCAACAGAACTTCAATGCGAAGTCCGAGTATTCCGTATCCGACAGCTAGAAGTGCAAACATCACCGCAATAGGGGCGAGTGCTAATCCGAACGACGGCAGAGGCTTAGAATTTGTCATGTTATTTATCCTCAGGATCGATGTAGGGTTTGTTCGGAATGGATAGTAACGGTCACATAATAGGCAAAATGAGAGCGGTGTGTTGTTTTCATGTAAGCGCTTACATGAGGTGTGCGAATGTAAGATTCATCACATTTTTATCCGATCTTTTTTATTGCTTTGACGGTTTGACGGCAGACTAAGCTTGCTTCGAATTGATGTAAGTTCGGTGGAGAATAACCATCTTTACTCAAATTTAGCGCCAGTTTCGCTGCATAAGTCGACATTTCATCAATCGGGTTATGCATGGTGGTCAATCGTGGATAAAGGTAGCGAGCAAGCAACACATCATCAAATCCAACCACGGAGATATCATCTGGGACCGACAAACCCTGCTCATGCAAACTTGCCATTAAGCCAGCTGCCATTACGTCGTTAAACGTCACCACCGCAGTGACTCCTGGACAGGATTGAATAAGCTGGCGACCTGCTTGTTCTCCTCCAGACTCGCTGAAGTTTTGGTTGATTACCCAACCCGTTGGAATAGCTAAATTGGCTGCATTCATTGCGTCTCGGTAACCTTCAAGGCGGTCGGTTCGATCTTCAATGGGCAAATCACTGGTGACACAGGCGATCTTGCGATGACCTTGCTGAATCAAATATTCGACCGATTTGCGCGCACCGACTCGGTTGTCTACCCAGACAGAACGATTGGAGATTTGTGCAATGGTGCGGTTGAGTAACACCATCGCCGGAAGCTGTGCAGCGTATTGCATCAGCGTGGTGTCATCGAGCATCTTTGAGTGTACGACCATCGCCTCACAGCCCTGACTGATGAGAAAGTCGAGCCCTTCTTTTTCTCGTTGCGCATTGTGCCCACCACTGACTACGACCAACTGACAACCATTGGCACGGGCCACTTCTTCTACGCTTTTGGCGATCAAGGCGAAAAAAGGGTCAGCCAAGTTCCCAGTGAGTAAACCTAGCGTGTTATTGCTGCGGTTTGCTAGCGCTGTTGCTCGCGCATCTCGGCGATAGTTGAGCTCTTTAATGGCGCGTTCGACTCGCTCTTGCGTTACTGGTTCAACATAACTGGTGCGATTGATAACACGCGAGACTGTTGCCGTAGATACGCCAGCCATGTCCGCGACGTCTTTCATGGTTGCCACTAGATTTCTCCAAGAGGGTAACAGGATAAACAAAGGAAGATGAAACGTGGCTGAGTGTAGCGGCTATTTATCGTTGGTTATGTTAGTAAGCTCAAAGGATAGAGCTTTAGAAAAAAGCGCTCCTATCTTGTTTATTAATTCAACAAGATAGGAGAAACAAAAAAGCCACGAACCTGACGATATCAGGTGTGTGGCTTATAAATTTGGTCACTTTAGAGGAGTCAGAAAGGGAATTAACCCGCAGTCGGGCCAACCAAACGCATTTCCCAATCTTCGACTTCACCGGTTTCTAGGCGGCGTTCAACAAGCTTGCCCCAAGATTCAACCAATGGAAGCTCCGCCAGTTGGCTTAGCTCCGTTTTATCTAGGCAACCAGTAAATACTGCGCCCATGATGCGAGCCAATGACCAGTCTGGGTAAGGTCTTTCACACAGAATAATTTCGTCACCTGCACCGATATCGCCCTCTTGTAGTACTCGGAAGTACCAGCCTGTTCGAAGCGTGTCTTGCAGTCTTCTCGCCATGTCGTTTTGCTTGAAGCGCACGTTGAGTTTCCAGCAAGGCATGCGCCCTTGGGATACTTCTAACAAGGTTGAGCCGATGCGGATTTTATCTTTCAGGCAAATGGACGCTTCTGTTACGCCGCTTGAGCTTAAGTTCTCACCGAACGCGCCAGCTGATTGGAAAATCGCTTTGTCGCCCAACTCTTGCTGCCAAACGGGATAGTGCTCACTTGGGTAAATATGAAGGGCTTTTTGAATCCCACCATGAAAGCGCGGATCGCCTTGTTCATCATTGGTAAAACCCAGTTCTGTTGCGTGCTGACGCTGCGGCAGAACCTGTTTGTTAATCGCACTTCTCGCACCATGTGCAAAGGCAACGGTTTTACCTGCTAATACGTTGTTAACTACGCCTAACTTCTTCATATTCTTTCCTTATCGCCTAAAACTGATTCGCCATACAGCGTGAAACAAGACCACGTTATCGCTCGCCCAGTGACTTGAATACCGGAATCGCTGCCAGCACTTCAATACGCTTTTCTGTGCTTTTTAAGTAACGCGTTTCGCTATCTGAAACCAACACATGACGTTGATAACCTTCCGCTTTAGGAAACTTGGTTAACACGGTTTCAAGCGATGCTTCGCACTTGTCTTGGTTGATGTTATCAATATCGACTTTGAATAAGAGTTGGTTTTCTTTGGATATTTCAACTTGATATCGCATACGTCGCACCTCACGGCTTCATTCACTTTGCCGAGCATGATAGCCTAGTGAACTTGTGTCAGAGTAGGGATGTAAGGACAGTTAATGATGCCAACCCGCCAAATCGATTCTCACTCCGGTGTCATGACCTCGAATGAGATGATGGCTGCCAATCCTCACTCTCCCGCTTTGGTTAAGACCATCGACATGCCCAAAGGTTACATTGATGCGCTGCACCAACACACGTGGCATCAAGTCATCTTCCCTATCAAAGGGTTGTTACAAACCAAAACCGATCACTATCAACACCTTGTGCCCCATACCTCTGCGCTGTTTGTACCTGCGGGTATTCAACATGAATCCATCGCGCTAAGCCATACGACATTTGTCGGTATCTATCTGAACCCTGAGTTTGGTACTGAGTACGAGCATCAAGTTAGAACCATCACTCTCACTCCTTTCTTGAACGAGCTGCTACAGGAAATACGTCGTCAATGCGAAGGGTTCGTCAGTGATGAGGAAGTATCGCGCTTGCTAGGCGTACTGCACGATCAAATCATGAAAGATAACGTGCAGACCTTTCAGTTATTGCTGCCTGAAGACAGGCGTTTAAAGTTGATATTTGAAGCGTTGACCGACACGCCAGCATTGGATTGGTCACTCAAACAGTGGGGAGAGACAGTAGGTGCATCCGAACGAACTTTGTCGCGCTTGTTCTCCAAAGAGTTCAACACCTCGTTCCAACTTTGGCGACAACAAATTCGGCTGATTTATTCGCTCTCTTTGCTGGACGAAGAGCTTTCTATCCAAAGCATTGCCGATCAAGTGGGGTATCAAAACGACTCTTCCTACATCAAAGCGTTTAAAGCCTATTTTGATGTCACCCCACAGCAGTTTCGCGTTAATGGTCGACGGGGGACTCTGTCTCTCCTTAGTTCGAAATACTGTTAGTTGATATAGAACCAGCATTAACTCATAAAATCAGCATTTTGCGAGACCATTAACGAAAAATACATCATATGATAAATGAAAGTATCATTTCATAAGGTTATGATTCACATCGGATTTACAGTATGAAATCAAAGCCAAACTTACTGTGAAGTGAGGACGGAAAACCACGGGTCTTAAAGGTGCGAGATAGCCGGGTTGCATTATATCAATGGATACGCCCATCAATAAGGGCGTGAGCTTTATCACTTGGAGTGTGAACAATGTCAAATCGGCTAATCGCGGCATTTACCTTGCCATTCTTGTTGTCTGCTTGCGGAGGAGGAGGATCTGATGACAACCCACCCCCACCCGATACTAATCCTCCTTCGATAACGTTATTAGGCAATGCCACTACGTATGTCGAGTATCAAAATACCTATAGCGAGCCTGGAGCCCTTGCCATCGATGATGTGGATGGTGAAGTTGATGTCTCAATTACTGGTGTTGTAGACACCAATCAACTTGGTAGTTATGAAATTGTTTACTTTGCCCAAGATAGTAGTAACAACAGCTCGACCGTGGTTAGAACAGTTGAAGTTGTCGATAGCACTGCTCCGATTGTCACGCTGCAAGGTGAAAATCCAATTGATGTTGCTTTCGGTACAGACTTTTCTGACCTTGGTGCAACAGCGATGGACAATGTTGATGGACCTGTCGAGGTTACTATTTCTGGCTTTGTGGATACCAATCAACTCGGTCGTTACGAAGTGGCTTACTTTGCACAAGACAGCAGAGCTAATAGTGCTACGGTCGTTCGAACTATCAATGTCGTGGATCGTGAGGCGCCAGTTTTAATTTTGCAAGGAGACAACCCCCTCGAGGTTGCCTTGGGTAGCAACTTTAATGATCCGGGAGCAACCGTTACGGATAATGCTGACGATATGGTTGAAATTGCCGTTAATGGGAGTGTAGATGTTAACACTGTGGGTAGTTATGAAGTGTCATACTCTGCAATAGATGCTTCAGGGAATGAATCTAGCACTACGCGAGAAGTCGTTGTTAAGGATCTTGAAGCGCCCGTTATTAACCTAAATGGTGAAAGTAATATCATGCTCTTTGTCGGTGACATTTATGAGGAGCAAGGCGCAACAGCCTTGGATAACTTGGACGGTGACCTTACAAATGAAGTTGTTTCATCAGGAATAGTCGACCACACTTTAGCAGGAACTTATTATGTGGATTATTCTGTTTATGATACAGCAGGGAACTTTGGTGAGGCCACACGCGAGGTAATCGTTGTAGAGAAGTCATATGACATTACTTTTAGGGATAGTGACTTAACATTGTACGAAAATGAGTACACCCATCGCTTCTGGTTCGATTTCGTTGAAGAGCAAAATACCTCTCGTAGTTTGACGTTTAAGGTATCAGCGCAATCAACCGCTGATCGTTTTGACTTTACTTTAGATCGCACGTTTAACCCCACGATGGAATCGAGCGGTTACATCGAGCTTACAATTTTTGATGATGCCGTTTTTGAAGGCCAAGAAATCATCAGTATTGAAGTTCTAAATGAAGAGCAGGAGTTAGTGACGTTAGTCGATATTAAGCTGGAAGACGGGAGCTCTCAACCAATTCAACACGTGCCTTTAAACACTGATTTTCTCGACACAAGCTCTGCGGTATTCGATGACATACTTTACGTAACGAACGGTCAAAAAGTAGTGAAGTATGACCTAACAAAAGAGCAGAATATCGCATACGTTGAAAATGTATTTGCTCCGTATTCTTTCCTAGGAGACAGTATTGCTCACAATGGTGAGATGTACTATTTTGCTGGTGGCATATTGCGGCGTTTAAATAAAGAGTTGCTCACATTCGAATTTGTTTCGTCTGCCCCTGAGGCTCTTGACTGGAGCTCGCAACTTCAGGTAATCGAAAACAAAATCTATATGGTTGGGGGATTCAATGAACATGGAAATGTTACCCGCTCGGCATACAGTTATGATCTTGAAGAACGAGAGTGGAAAACTTTAGCTTCTGCTAATGTTGAGCGCTATGATTCTGCTACCGCTGTTATTGGAGATACCCTTTATGTTTTTGGTGGTAACTACAGTAATTTTGAATACTCAAGCTACAATACACAGAGTGACTCATGGATCTCTTTAGGTACATATCATCCTTTAAACCGTGATAAACATACTGCGGTTACATCAGGAAAATACATATATGTATCGAAAACTGAGTCGTTTGACTATGGCTATCAAGTAATAATGCGTTACGACACAGAGCTAGATACATGGCAAATACGCTACTTTGATGTCCTTAACTATGCATATCGAGATACATTCATTTATAAAGGCCGCATTTATCTTGTTGGTGGTGATGATGGCATAGAGGGCAGCTCCAGAGTAGACTCTGTTTACTGGGGAGATGACTAAACTCAATTTAAGTTTTATTTATAGCCAGCGTGAGATCGCTGGCTTGTGCTTTAGATTGAAAGAATTACTCTAGCGGCAATTGGAAGGTACTCTTGATTTCCTTAACGGAGACGTTGGATTGAATGGCGCTGATGCCTTTTACGCGGCGAATTGTACTGATGTGGTCAAAGTATTCGTCTAAGTCTCTCGCCACCACTTGCACCATGTAATCTGCGCTGCCTGCAATGCAGTGACACATTAAGATCCAATCGGTTTCAGCTACGAAGTCTTCAAAAGGCGTGGTGTTTTCCACTTCATGACTGCCTAATGTCACTAGCGTAAAACCAGAGACTTGGAAGCCGAGCTTTTTGCGGTTCAACTTCGCCGCGTAACCCTCAATGTAACCTTCCTCTTCCATCTTTTTCCAGCGTCGCCAGCAGGGCGTTTCACTCAGGTTAACGGTCTCTGCGAGCTTGGAATTACTCATGCGACCATCTTTCTGAATATGGTCAAGAATGGCGAAATCGGTACTATCCAATTCAAAATTGGTGGATTCTTTCTTTTTCATAATTGTTTTAGAAATAGTCTGCCCAAATTAACCTTTATCGTAGCGCAGATAGCAATTTTCTTTCTACCCAAATCGTTAGACTGTTTCCCATATTCGTTGATTACTTTTTGGGAGAGAGTGCATGAGTGCTCAATTGTTGGCGGCATTTTTGTTGTTTGCCGTTTCTATTTCTTTAACGCCGGGAGCTGGTAACGTCGCGCTGTTAGGTATTTCAAGCCGATATGGGTTTTCTGCGACCGTGCCGTTTGTATTGGGCAACGCAGTTGGGGTGATCATCATGTTGGTTGGTGCAAGTGTGGGGCTTGTCAGTTTGTTTACCCTTTACCCTGATTTGTACACGGCATTAAAGTGGATTGGTGCGGCGTACCTGTTGTATCTCGCATGGTCGATTGCCACGATGGAACTCGACAATGATTCGAATGCGAAAAAGTCCGGCTTTTTATCTGGGGTTTGGGTGCAAATTCTAAATCCGAAAAGTTGGGTTGCGTCGCTGACGGTGTTCTCTCAATTTATCTCGCCAAACAATGATTACATGACTCAAGTGGTGATCATCATAAGTGTGATGGTGGGAACTGGTGTGTTGGGGATGTTTGCGTGGGCGTACTTTGGCACAGTATTGAATCGCTTTATTCAGTCACCACAAAAGGTAGTGTGGGTAAACCGATGCATGGGCAGCAGCCTCGCTTTAGTAGTGGTGTTTATGTTGAGTCAGCCCGTTTAGGCTCTTATCCAATTTGACGCGCGCGCCGAGAAAACGTTATATACCCGTTTCCCTATGGTGCGCCATACTCTCTCTAGCAATTCAGTGGTATCCAGATGAGCTTAACCAAGACCAGTTCGACCAAGACCAACACTTGCGTTAATCAACGGAGCTTTGGTTTGCCAAGTGAATCGTTGGTGTTGGAGCATGTTGAGCTAGAGCCACTGGCTTTGGGTAAAGTTCGTGTGCAAATCGAAGCCACAAACATTAATCCAAGTGACCGATTGTCGATTCAGGGAGTAGGGCAGTATCGTCGTACCCATGTACCGCCGCGAGTCCCCGGCTTTGAAGCGGTGGGGCGTGTGGTTGAGATAAACGATCAGCATCAAACCGAATTTCACATTGGGCAAAAGGTGCTGGTGGCACAAAGCGGGACTTGGCAAAGCTATGTCGATGCACCTGCGGAGAATGTCTTTGCAGTGCCGAAAGAGCTTGAGAATGGCTACGCTTGCCAGTTGTATATCAATGCGCTAACGGCTTGGGTGATCACCACTCACGTTGCCAAGTTGTGCGAAGAGGATGTGGTGATCATCAACGCGGGCAATTCTGCGATTGGTAAGATCTTCGCTCAGTTGTCGCATTCACTTGGATTTACTTTAATTGCAATAAGCTCCGCGCCAGAGCGTTATCCATACGACGCCATTGCAGTGTTAGATAGCAAGCAAGATCTGCAATCTCAAATCGATGCCCGAGAGCTGCCTCAACCCAATGTCGCATTCGATGCCATTGGCGGCAAAGTGGGAACAGAACTCATCCAAGTTTTGCGTAATTCGGGAACATACATCAATTACGGAACGCTTTCACTTACCTCTTATGAACTTGCTTTTTTTGCTTATATGAAGCAGAACAACATCAATTTCAGTACGTTCTTTTTGCGCTATTGGGAAGAGTCAGTTGGTAAGACCGTTCGTAAGCAAATCTTTGCTGAGATGCTAGAACACTTTATGGAACACCAGATACAACTCGATGTGGATCGCTACCTTCCATTGGAACAGTTCCAGCGCGCCTTCGAGCTGATAGAAGATGAGGCGGTCACGTTGCACGGCAAAATTATACTGACCATGTAGTGAGGATATTCAAGCTCCTGAGGTGACTTGGGTATATTGAAGAACAAAAAAGGGATGGTATTCACCATCCCTTTTGCGTTCTCGTTAGGATTAACGGAACTGTGGCATGTAGTCGAGGTTGGCTTCAATTGTCTCTTCTAGAGCCTTTTCTAGGATCGTCCCGGTGGTTACTAACGGGTTCAAAATCAATGCTCGATGCGCTGCATTGCGGTCGCCAGTGACAGCCGCTTCTACCGTGAGTGATTCAAAGTCTTTCATCAATTGAATCAAGCGCAGCGTATCGCTTGGGAATGGCGCGACGTTTAAAGCCACAGGTCCCGATTTTGTGATCATGCAGCTGACCTCTACCGCGCAATCATCAGGTAAACCTGCAATGGCACCGTTGTTACGGGTGTTTACGTGCATGATGGTGCGCTTATCGTTGTAGATAGAGCTCATCAGTTCGCAGGCAGCTTCTGAGTAGTATTGACCACCACGCTTTTCGAGCTCTTTTGGTTTCTCGTTGAGTTCTGGATTGCGGTAGATATCGAACAGTCGTTTCTCCATAGCTTTGACCACTTCACCGCGTGTGCCTTCGCCATTCGCTTCTTCAATCTCTTGGCTCATGATGTCTTCGCTGGTGTAGTAATAGCGCAGGTAAGCACACGGGATCATCCCCATATTACGCAGTAACTCTTGTGGCCAGTCGAATGGAGGAATATTTTGTGGCACCAAAGGATCGTTGCCGGATAGGATCTCTTCGACCACTTCTTGCAGTTTGTCACGACCTTCGTGCAGGATCTGGCGTGCCCAGATAAAGTGGTTCAAACCCGCAACTTGCAGTACAAACTCTTGCTCGTTAGCACCTAGCATTTGGGCGATGCCTTTTTGCATGATCACTGGCACGTTACATAAACCGACCGCTTTCACTTTGGTGTGTTTGAGAATCGCTTCTGTCACCATGCCTGATGGGTTGGTAAAGTTTAGCAACCAAGCATCTGGACACAACACTTCCATCTCTTTACAGATTTCTAGCGCGATAGGAATGGTGCGACAGGCATTGGCAAAACCGCCTAACCCATTGGTCTCCTGACCGATCATGCCGTACTTCAGTGAGATACGTTCATCACGGATTCGACCTTCCAAGCAGCCAGCGCGAAATTGAGAACATACAAAGTCTGCGTCTTTCAAAGCAGGTTTGCGATCCAAAGTGACGTGCACATCAATATGCGACATGTCGTTTTTAGCCAACATGCGACGTGTTAAATCGCCAATGATGCTGACTTTTTCTGCGCCATCTTCAATATCAACCAACCACAGCTCGCCGATTGGCAGTTCATGATTGCGTTTGATCAGACCTTCGATCAGCTCTGGTGTGTAGCTAGAGCCTGCGCCAATGATGGTAATTTTAAGATTCTTTTTCATCGTCATGTTCTCGTTATGGATAAGACATTTTGATTAAAAAACATCCTTATGAGCTTCACAAACCAAAAAAATCTTGCTATGGATTAGTACAGCTAATTTATAAAAGGTTGAGTGATGGACAGAAAGCAGCAGATGCTCTCCAATATGTACACTTTTGCGATTGCAGGTAAGTTTCTTAGCTTTACCAAAGCAGCGGAAGAGCTATTCATTACCCAAGGGGCGGTGAGCCAGCGAATCAAATCGTTAGAAGAGCAACTGGGCTTCAGTTTGTTTGTGCGTATGACGAGACGATTAGAACTGACTAAAGAAGGCGAGCGATTACTGCATGCATTAAACCAATCGTTCGACGTTATTTTCTCTGAGCTCGAAGACATCAAGTTCAATGAACTGCGCGGTGAGTTATATATTGGAGCAGCGCCGACGTTCGCCCAGAGTTGGCTTTTGCCAAGGTTGCCAGATTTCCAACGTTTGTATCCGCATCTCAATATAAAACTGAGGGTGAAAGCGAGCCGTTTGGACTTTCAGCATGAGCCCGTCGATATCGCAATTTACTACAGCGATAGCGAACATCCAGGTTTTTACCATCAGCGTTTATTTGATGAAGTGCTGTTGCCGGTTTGTAGCCCCAAATACTTTAACGACCATTTTACAGGGCCAGCACCATTGCTTGAGCAGTTGGCCGGCGTGACTTTTATTCATTGTTCTGAATCACTAGAAGCGAGTGAACCCAATCAAGAATGGGCGATGTGGTTGGACAAACAATCTAACCCGCTACTCAACACATTTAATGTGATGGACAGAACTTACTTGTTCAATCACGCCGATATGGCAATGACAGCGGCTAAGAACGGAATGGGGTTGGGGATCGCCCGTGAATCTTTAGTGAAAAGCAGCTTAGAAAACGGTGAGCTAGTGGCACCTTTTGAGCGCGTAAGTGCAGAGCGAGGCTACGATTTGATCTGTTTAAACGGGCAGCAACACAGACCAAAGAATGCTGCATTTATTGAATGGCTTGAGACGCAATTGTCAAAGAATGGATAAGGGATGATAGGGAGGTAAGGCCAACTTCCTCCCTTCATTCATTCGATGAGAAGGGAGGAGGAACAAGTCTTGAAATTAACTCGCGATAATCTCTTCCATCAAACGGTCTATCTGAACGACTACTTGTTCGCTGGCGTCTTCCATCGCGTTAATTGCGGTCACCATGCCGGCCATGTTGCCAGATTTGGCTTGGCTCATTGCTTCACGTCCGCTGTCATGCACGCCTTTGTGTGGTTCTTCAAGTAACGCATAGCTTCTTAGGTGGCTGTAAGCCTTGCCATCGCCACGGTAGTACCACTGGCCTAAACGACACTCTGAGTGGCTATTCACTGTTTCACCGAATGCACCGCTTTGTAGTAGGCGGTAGACGTTGTTTTTCCAGATCGCGTGGTCGAGTTTGACCGTATCTAAGAAGGCACGCGTTGAAGCAATGTGAATCACTTGCTTCATGTGTTCTGACTTCACCACCACTTCATTCACGATGGTGCCAATTTGAGCCGAAGAGGCAGATACTTCTTCCGCGCAAGTTTGGTTTTCATCGATGGAGTTTTTAATTGCGCTGACTTGCGTGAGCACTTGGTTAACCAACGAATCAATTTTCTCACTGGCTTCGCTCGCCTTACCCGCAAGTGTTCTGACTTCGTCTGCGACCACGGCAAATCCACGTCCAGCTTCACCAGCTCGTGCGGCCTCAATGGCGGCATTGAGAGCGAGCAAGTTGGTTTGGTCTGATATCTCTTGAATAGTAGATACAAGGTGGGAAATAGAAGTGGCGGTGTTATCTAATATTTGAACAGATTCAATGCTTTGTGAGGCTTGAGTGCTGATTTTTACAGCTCTGTTATCAAGTCGTGCTAAGGCCTGATGCGTCTGCTTAAACATTTCATCAAGCTGTTGCAATTCTTGGTTTTCATTCGCCATAGACTGAGCACTTTCGACCATTTCAGTTCGAATGGTCTGGAGCATATCGCCCCCTTTTAAGCTACTCGACATTAACTCATCACAGTTGTGGTGATCTTGTTGTGCTGAGCCAACAAGTTGTTGAGTTTCTTGGAGCTGATTTTCTAGAACGGCAACGTCGGTTTGATACTTCTGCTTAAGGTCTGCTAACTCTTGCTTTAGCGCCTCGTTTTCTGCTTTGATTCGTTTTAATCCAAACATAGGTTTTATAAATATTACAGAATGTTAAAAAATCCATGTTAATCGAGTTGAGTATCGAATACACGATGACTTTCATATCTTTGCTCGGTCGAATCACACTTTTTATGTAAGGTTATAACCAAGCAGAGGCTTCAAATCTTAAGAAAGATCTGACAGCCTCTGCCTACTTACACTTAGTTGTTATAGCTTTAGAGCTCTTGCATCAGTTGGATGTAGTTTCCGCAAGTATCATCAAGCACGGCAATCATCACAGTGCCCGCTTCTCTTGGCTCAATAGAGAACTGTACGCCAAGCGCAGTCAGTCTTTCATACTCACCATTGAGATCATCGACAGCGAAAGAAGTCCACGGAATACCCGCTTCTTTTAGGGAGGCTTGATACACTTTTGCTGGACCAAATGCCATCGGTTCTAGCAATAGCTCCACACCCGATTGCTCTTGCGGAGAGACGACGGTGAGCCATTTATGTTCACCGATTGGTACTTCGGTTTTTTTGATGAAGCCAAGAACATTGGTGTAGAAATCTAGGGCTTTGTCCTGATCGTCCACAGGTACGCTGGTTAGGGAAATTCTGATCACGGGTATTTACCTTTGCTGGATTTGGATGAGGAAAAGATACTGAAAGTGAGGCTCAAAAACTTATTCTAGATTGCTTTTATGCATTTTTTGAAACGCTTTAGGTGAGTAACCCGTGCTCTTTCTAAAGACACTCGAAAACGTGGTTAAGCTCTCATAACCAACCCAAAAACAAGTATCTGTGATTGAGTGACCTTCCTTGAGTAACGCTTTGGCTTTCTTAATCCGCATATCTCTCAAATAGCTTCGTGGCGTCACGCCATACATCTGTTTGAAAATCCGCACATAGTGGAAGCGCGACATAAAGGCGGCTTTGGCTAAGTCGCTTAATTCGATGTTTTCTGAGTGATGCTTTTCCATAAACGCTTTCGATTGCCTGATCAGGAGAAACTGCTTTGGACTCAACGGCATCTCGCTGTATATGCGATCAATTTCTTGTTCATAGAAGGTTTTTGGGTGAGATGACATCGTATTTCCACATTCTGAAAGCATCGTATTGAGTCTAACACTGCTTCGGCAAGATTGGACAAACGAGTGAGTTAAGTGCTCGACCTTGGACGAAATACCTTTCATACCTCACCCCAATCTCCTTCCTAAATGAGGATTACTTGATGATGACTTGCTCGATCTGATTAAAAAGGAATCACTCATTAACGTAAAGAATGTAAATGAGATTAATTATCATTAAGTTCATGTATTATGCTGCGCTCCCTCGTTATTGTTTATAAAATATAAGTAGTATTATGAAACTGAAGTCACTTTCCGCAGCCATCACCTTTGCGATTGCCTCTTTTGCTGCTCACGCTTCTGACGAAAACATCGTCGTTGTCGGTTCTGCTCTTGATCAACTTGTTCAAACTGAAATCAACTCAGAGACATTAGAACAAAAACAAGCGTCTGATATTAAAGACATCCTGAACACCATGCCGAGTGTCACGGTTGACGGTAACGCACGTTACTCGCGCAAGGTTTACATTCGCGGTATGGAAGACAAATACTCGGTTGTCACCATTGATGGTGCACGCCAAGAAGGTCAGTTATTCCACCACTCTGGCGACCAGACCTTTGACCCAGCCATGCTTAAATCTGCTGAAATTACCCTAGGCGGTAACTCGGTACTGTCAGGTGCGGGTGCGATTAACGGCTCATTCAGCTACGAAACGAAAGATCCCAGTGACCTCCTTGCAGAAGACGAAAGCATCGGTGCTCGCGTTAAAACGGGGTATCAAACGGCTTACGAACGCTTCACGACGAACGTTGCGGTTTACGCGAAACTGAACGATGAACTCCAACTGATGGGTATTGCGAACTACTCAGATGACGGTGAGTTGTACATTCCGGGTAAAGATGATGTGACTTCTAAGCAAGGTAAGCTGAAGTCTGGCTTGGTGAAAGTGGTGTTCGTACCAAACGACGCGAACGAATTCAAACTGTCTTACGACACGTACCAAGACGGTGGTAAACGTCAGCTATCGGGTGAGAAGGCGGGTGCACTGTACGCACATGATGAACACAACTACCACTCGATTAACCGAGATACTGTGACGTTCATGCATCGCTACGACAATGGCAGTGACTTAGTGAACCTAAAGACGAACCTATACTACAACCGTCAGTACATGGATCGTGATGCGCTAACTGAAGAGTACGGTGATTGGAACCAAGTGAATGGCGCTTGGGAATTCACTAAAGACGGTGACCTATCAATTCCTTCTCGTGAGTACAACGTGACGACAATTGGTGGTGATATCCGCAACATCTCTTGGGTTGGCGAGCATGAGTTGACTTACGGCTTCGAGGGTTACAAATCAGAGCAGTGGGTTGATTCTGGCCTTGGTCATTACACGTCGGGCTCGAAACTCGGTGAGACGAAGAACTACGACATCGACGGCGGTACAGTAACGGCTTACGGCATCTACGCTCAAGACGCATTCGAGATAAATGACTTCCGTTTTGTTACCGGTCTTCGTTATGACGTGCATGAGCTAGGCGGTGTATTTAAAGGTAAATACGACCAGCTGTCGCCTAAGTTCCAAGGTGAATACCAAACCACAGATAACCTAAGACTGCGTGTTGGTTACGGTCGTCTATTCAAAGGCGCTTCACTACCTGAAACACTGACTATGAAAGCGGCGGCTGACGTAACTCAGGCAGACACCAAAGCCATGACAGGTAACAACTACGAAGCGGGCTTCGATTACGACATGTCTGGTTTGTTGATGGCGGAGAATGCGATTCTTGGCTTCACTGCATACCAGTACGATCTGGATAACCAAATGCATCCAACCAAGAACAACAGAACCTTGGCTAACCAAAATGATGTAGAAGTTTGGGGTGTAGAAACCGTATTTACTTACAGCATTGAAGATTTCGACCTGTACGCAAACCACTCATACTCTGATGGTGAGCAAACCAGTCTAGAAAGCGGCAAGACGAGCCACATGAACAAGACGGGTATTCACAACATCAAGGCGGGCTTCAAATACGACGTAACCAGTGAAGTGGTGTTCGGTTGGGATTCACGCTTCGTTCCGGGTAACGACTACACAGACGAAGATGGCGAGAAAGTGGAACGTCCTGGTTTCGCAACACATAACCTATGGGCTGTGTACGTACCAAATTTCGCGAAAGACCTATCAGTTAACCTAGCGGTTGATAACGTGTTCAACAAGCTATACGCAGAGCATACAGGCTTTGGTATCTCTTGGGGTTCAGTGAAGTACACCAGCTACGAAGTAGGTCGTAACTTTAAAGCGTCTGTGGCTTACAGCTTCTAATCACGCTTAACTCAATCAGTCCAAAAAACAAAAACCCGATAATTGGTCATCAACTATCGGGGTTCTTTTTATCTCACTTTGCCTATCAAAGCGAAACGAGCATTATTTGGTATGGAAAATCTGCTCAGTCTCTAGCGACGTCATTGCGCGAACTTGGCGCCAGATGTAGTAGAAAATACCAAACATCATCAACATGCTCGGGATTGCAATCATTGGGTAGCTGTACAGCGTCAGTTTACCCAACTCTTCATTGAACGCTGCTGTACCTGCTGGGCTGGTTACAATCCACGTTGCAAGGAAGTAGTTCATCGCTGAAGAGAATGCGAATGTACTTGCGAACATGTAGTTTGAAGACATTAGGCAGCGGTCAAACGCTTGTGTTTTGCCATTCTGAGCCAGACGCTCGTTAATCAGCGGCAGGTTCAAAATGGTGTCATTCAACAGCATCTTCTGCATAAGCGGGTAGCGAGTGAAGGTTGAGCCCAACACAGCAAGACCAATCAAACCTGGGATTAAGGCTTCTTTCAATGCCAACCAGCGCGTGTCTAGCTCTAACAAGCCAATACCACCGGTTAAGAGCACGCTGATAAAGCCCAGTGCAGAGATGAAGTTAAACTTCTTGTTACGGATAAGATCCATACCGCCGTACACCAAAGGGAACATCAAAGCGACAACCAGTGCCAATGCTGTACCTAGGTGCTCTTCACCACTGAACTTCATCAAAATGAATGAAGGAATGATGACGTTAAACAGGATCTCGAATAATGGATTCGACTTTTTCGCCGTCGTGTTACTCATAATTTTACTGACTCTACTATGTCGGCTGCGATTTTACTTTGGTGGGAAGTGTTCATCTCATTGCGCCAGATGTAAAGCCCTAAAGCCCCGAGTTGTGTAACGACTTATGAAATGAACGCCCAATTATCCACATATATGGGGATCTCTGTTCTTATTTACGAGTGGTGGGCAAAAATGTGCTGCATTGCGATCTCAAAAGTCGTGTTCGCTTAAGACGCTAAATTTGGCAGTGTTCACCAAGTACTAAAAAGCACATTCTCATCGCACTATATTGAATTGGGTTACAACCTCATCTTTGATGTCGCGCCTTATTCAGGTGATGCGTATTTATTTGTTCGTCATGACATCGGCAGGTTGAAAGACCACATTACATCACCGCCGCTCCCTTCGTAACTTATTAAGCTTAACCACTAACTTGAGAGCCTGTTCGCGAGTTTCCCCTGCTGTAATGCTCTTGGGAGTGGCAAACGTGTATTCGTCATCCAATAAAACGCCTGCTTTTAGGGCGCCTTGTTTCATCATGGCAAGGCTTCTGGATTTTCCATGGCAATGACCAGACACCAAACCGACCACCTTTGAGCCTTTTGAGGTGATGATTTGGCAAGCGTGTTCTATCGCGCCGGAGGTATTAAAACCACCACTAACGGTGTTGGTTGCTACATCGTGTTTAGTGTAGGTTTTCTGGTTGGGGATAGGGCTAGAGGATGAGTGCCCCGTTAACGACAAGACGTAATCTCTACTGCTGTCTATCATGCCTTTTAGAGCTGCTTCGCTATCTGGGCTAAGACGTCCATCTTTTTGAAAAGTAGGGACAATATCCACAATATCTCGATGATCCCGTCGAGTGCCAAGATGAAGAGAAGCGACTTTTCTCACAGGCACTTGGGCTGCACCTGTTCGTCGTCTTTCAGCGTCTACTCTTGTTCGATTCGCTGCCCACCTTTGTTGGTCTGCATCGGTAAATCGAAGCTCTTCTGCTCGCGCTCGCCTTTGTCTGGTCAAGCGAGCGGACATCGTATCTTCTCTTCGAGGCTGACTGGTACTCTGATGCACTGCGGGATGCTGAGATTGATACGCGCCGCCCGAAGAAGTGTGTGGTCTACCGTCTCGCCTTGTTGGGTTTCTTCCATCCATAGTTGCCTCGACTGAAACAATCAAAGACTAAGAGTGTAGACGCCGTTAGAGCTTCGGTTATGCGTGCCAATGAAAAGGCTCGTTCTGACTATCAAAAAGCGCGTTTAGTCGGCGTATTGAGGCGCTTTCTCTCTCCCATCAGAACGATGGTTTTAACTTTTGTTAAGGCCAATGCCCCACAGATCGGTTAGCATCTCCAAATACATAATCGAAAGAGGCAGTCGCATGGCAAATAACATAAGTTTTAGATCCTTCTTACCAAGTGATAAAGAGGATTGCCTGCGCATCTTCGATGAAAACTGCCCTAAATATTTTGCAATCAATGAAAGAGAAGATTACGCGGAGTTTCTTGATAGTGATCCCCAAGGTTATGAAGTGTGCTTTCTAAATGGCGAACTCGTTGGTGCTTATGGTTTGAGTGGTAAAACACAGGCATTTCATAGCTTGAACTGGATTTTAATCTCACCAAAAGCGCAAGGCATGAAGATAGGGCATGAGTTTATGAGCCGAGCTATTGATCGTGCTAAGCGCTTAAACGTCCCGCAAATCAAAATTGCTGCAAGTCATTTGTCTGCGCCGTTTTTTGCCAAATACAGTGCCGTAGAACTGAACTACATTCCCGATGGGTGGGGCAAGGATATGCACCGTATTGATATGGAATTGAACCTCCCAAAGTAGCCAGATTCGGCTATTGAAAACGCCACGTGAGTATTTGGTCAAAACACTCTGCACCATATGGCGCTCAAATGAATTTTTGTTAGGTTATTGCTCTTGGTTATCGAAAGCGTATTTTGCCTTTCGTTATGAATATAAGGACAGACAATGCCAACAAAGTTCTTAGTGCCAGCATTGGCGCTACTTCTCAGCGCATGTGGCGGCGATGGAGACTCGTCATCACCTGCAGACAGCGGCTCACAATCCCCAGATACACCACCGACAGAAACCACTTTTGCCGAGCAGATGCTGGCCGCCGTAAACAATGCTCGATCTAAAACTCAGCAATGTGGCTCTAAAACAATGCCACCGGTTGGCGCACTGACTTGGAGCTACGATCTCGAAAGCGCCGCTTACGGGCACTCTAGTGATATGGCAAACAGTGATTTTATGAGTCACACAGGCTCGGATGGCAGTACGCTTTCAAGCCGAGTCAACGCGACGGGCTATGCTTGGAGCCGACTAGGTGAGAACGTAGCAGCAGGGCAAAGCTCAATTAATGCCGTGATGAACTCTTGGCTATCAAGTGAAGGCCACTGCCTCAATATTATGAATGCCAACTTCGATCATATGGGCGCCTCCATGGTTGAAAACCAGTCAGCAAGCTACCGCTACTATTGGACTCAAGTGTTCGCTAAGCAGCGTTAAGGCTTAACGTTGGGTAAGGTGCTTGCAATCCCCTCCAACTCTCCCTTTTCTCGACTTGGTTTGCCAAGCATTTGAATGTGGTTATCAAGGGGGAGGGTATTTTTTTGCTGCTAGCTCAGTGCTTTCCCATCGTCATTCTGAAGGAGCCTAAGCGAGTATTCAGAATCTACTTTCAGTGCGTTGTGATTTTGCATTGTGAATTGAGTTATCCGCGATTGCAGGACCAGTTCCTCCCCTTTGAGCTCGGAGTGTTGAGAGCTTCGGAGTTTGATACAAGGGGAGGTTAGGCGGGGTTGATGGTTTGATGCTGAATGTAGGGTTATGTGCTTGCAACCCCCTCCAACTCCCCCTTTTCTCGATATGGTTTGCCAAGCATTTGGATGTGGTTCTCAAGGGGGAGGGTATTTTTTTGCTGCTAGCTCAGTGCTTTCACATCGTCATTCTGAAGGAGCCTAAGCGAGTATTCAGAATCTGTTTTCAGCGCGTTGTGACGTTGCGTTGTGAATTGAATTATCCGCAAATGCAGAACCAGTTCCTCCCCTTTGATCTCGTTGCTTTGAGAGCTTCGGAGTTTGATACAAGGGGAGGTTAGGTGGGGTTGCTGGTTTGAGGTTGAATGTTGGGTTATGTGCTTACAACCCCCTCCAACTCCCCCTTTTCTCGACATGATTTGCCGAGCATTTGAATGCGGCTATCAAGGGGGAGGGTTTTCTTTTCTGCTTTTAGTTCAGCGTCTTCCCGTCGTCATTCTGAAGGAGCCTAAGCGAGAATTCAGAATCTACTTTCAGCGCGTTGTGATGTTGCACTGTGAATTGAACTTTCCGCGGATGCAGAACCAGTCCCTCCCCTTTGTTTTCGGAGTGTTGAGAGCTTTGGAGTTTGATACTAGGGGAGGTTAGGTGGGGTTGATGGTTTGAGGCTGAATGTTGGGTTAGGTGCTTGCAACCCCCTCTAACTCCCCCTTTTCTCGACATGGTTTGCCAAGCATTTGAATGTGGTTATCAAGGGGGAGGGTTATTCTTTGCTGCCGTGAGTTCAGTGTTTCCCATCGTCATTCTGAAGGAGCCTAAGCGAGTATTCAGAATCTACTTTCAGCGTGTTGTGATGTTGCATTGTGAACGGAATTATCCGCGAGTGCAGAACCAGTCCCTCCCCTTTGAGCTCGTTGCTTTGAGAGCTTCGGAGTTTGATACAAGGGGAGGTTAGGTGGGGTTAGTGGTTTGAAGCTGAATATTGGGTTATGTGCTTGCAACCCCCTCCAACTCCCCCCTTTTTTCGACATGGTTTGCCAAGCATTTGAATGCGGTTATCAAGGGGGAGAGTGTTCTTCTCTGCTGTGAGCTCAGTGCTTTCCCACCGTCATTCTGAAGGAGCCTAAGCGAGTATTCAGAATCTACTTTCAGCGCGTTGTTATGCTGACAGTGTGAATTGAATTACCCGCGAATACAGAACCAGTCCCTCTCCTTTGATCTCGTTGCTTTGAGAGCTTCGGAGTTTGATACAAGGGGAGGTTAGGTGGGGTTGCTGGTTTGAAATTGAATGTTGGGTTATGTGTTTGCAACCCCCTCCAACTCCCCCTTTTCTCGGCATGGTTTGCCAAGCATTTGAATGCGGTTATCAAGGGGGAGAGTATCCTTTTCTGCTGTGAGCTCAGTGTTTCCCACCATCATTTTGAAGGAGCCTAAGCGATTATTCAGAATCTGTTTTCAGCGTGTTGTGACGTTGCGTTGTGAATTGAATTATCCGCAAATGCAGAACCAGTTCCTCCCCTTTGATCTCGTTGCTTTGAGAGCTTCGGGGTTTGATACAAGGGGAGGTTAGGTGGGGTTGCTGGTTTGAGGTTGAATTTTGGGTTATGTGCTTACAACCCCCTCCAACTCCCCCTTTTCTCGACATAGTTTGCCAAGCATTTGGATGTGGTTATCAAGGGGGAGAGTGTCCTTTTCTGCTGTGAGCTCAGTGTTTCCCACCGTCATTCTGAAGGAGCCTAAGCGATTATTCAGAATCTGTTTTCAGCGCGTTGTGACGTTGCATTGTGAACTGAACTATCTGCGAACACGAAACCAGTTCCTCCCCTTTGAGCTCTGCGTGTTGAGAGCTTCGGAGTTTGAAACAAGAGGAGGTTAGGTGGGGTTGCTGGTTTGATGCTGAATGCTAGGTAAGGTGCTTGCAACCCCCTCCAACTCCCCCTTTTCTCGACATGGTTTGCCAAGCATTTGGATGTGGTTATCAAGGGGGAGGGTTATTCTTTGCTGCTGTGAGCTCAGTGCTTTCTCTCCGTCATTCTGAAGGAGCCTCAGCGATTACTTAGAGTCTGCTTGAAGCGTACTGTGATACTGGTGTTTTGATGTTTTGATTAATTGAAACATTTGACGGAACTTAATTTGACCTAATTTGGAATTCGCGTGTACTTTGATGAGTAATAGGAAAATTGAAGTAAAGGGTGAACGTAATTGTTTGACGAAGAGCAGAAAAAAGCAGTTATGCGAGCATACACTTTTGCGCATGGGGTTGGAAAAGAACACATTCGATATCTAGAAAAAAATAGATCAAGCAATGCACTAGCAATGTTAGAAGAGCTGCGATCAGAACATACACCAGAAGAGTTGAAAAAGTGCGTTTTGGACTTGGCGATTGAATATCATTACTGGAAAGCCCCCTCGTCCAACTACGGTCTGATTCCCCATTTGGAAGATATAGAAACTGAATTAAGAAGTCTGATAACGAAGTTTGAGTCATTAAAAAATACGGCTCCAAACACCTTTGATGAGATTGCTTATTTGATGCATTCACCATATGTACGGAGTGGTGAATTTAAAACCAATACGTTTACGTACTATGACCCTCAGATAGAGTTAAACCATCTAACTCGGGCTGTAAGTATCACTAAGAGTGACGTACAGAAAAAAGGACGGGCAGCCAAAAAAAGAGGCTTTTATTGGAAGCTAATTGAACGAGTATGGCAGCAGATAACATACCAGTCCCCGCAAAGCGGTCAAAGCAGTGGATTTATTAAGTTCTCTGAGATGGTTTTCAACTCCGGTAAAAGTTCTGAAGATAGTTTTGAAAGTGCTGAAGCCCTGAGTAAGGATTATCGAAGGTACCTAGAGGTAAAACGCTTAAAGGAAAACATCTAAGTTGCTTGGACAAAAAAGGTAAAATTATGACTTCTCTGTCCAGAACAATTAGTTCTTGTTGCACATAATGTCCTTACAAACAATGTAATGGAGGAGTTTATTGTGCTTCTAGAAATTCGAACAAAAACAGTGTGTATAAAATTTTCTTGGAAGACACTAAGCGTGGTTGTTATAGCTGGGTTATGTATGTACTTGGATCTACCGTTACCTTGGCAATATCCCTAGCTAAAAAATACTAGGTTTATGAAGATATCTCAGTCTCTAAACGGCAGTAATCCAGTATCATCGAGTCAAGAAAGCCCCCCCAAAAACCAAAAAAGCCAGCAGTTAATACCTGCTGGCAAAGTCTTTGGGCTTCTAGGTTTTTTGATTTTATTTCTTGTTACTCATCGCTGTCACGGTGCCCCGATTGGTTTTCCGGGGAAGAAAACACAGCACCGTGCGCTTTGTGCTCAAGAAATTGGAGATTAACCTTGCTTACGGATTAGGTAGTCAAATGCGCCTAAGCTTGCTTTTGCACCTTCACCCATCGCAATGATGATCTGTTTGTAAGGAACGGTTGTTGCGTCACCCGCTGCGAACACACCTTCTAGGCTAGTATCGCCACGGCTACCGACTTCGATTTCGCCGCGCTCAGATAGCGCTACTTCTGAATCTTTTAGCCATTCTGTGTTTGGTACTAGGCCGATTTGAACAAAGATACCTGACAGTTCAATCTCTTTGATTTCATCTGTGTTGCGGTCTTTGTACTTCAAGCTTGTTACGCGAGTACCGTCACCCACTACTTCTGTTGTTTGCGCCATCGTGATGATGTCTACGTTTGGTAGTGAGTTCGCTTTGTCGATAAGTACTTGGTCTGCGCGAAGTACGTCTGCGAATTCAAGAACCGTTACGTGTTCTACAATACCAGCAAGGTCGATAGCAGCTTCGATGCCTGAGTTACCACCACCGATAACTGCGGTTTTCTTGCCTTTGAACAGTGGGCCGTCACAGTGTGGGCAGTACGCGACACCTTTGTTGCGGTACTCTTGCTCACCCGGAACGTTCATTTCACGCCAGCGCGCACCAGGGCTAAGGATGACACTCTTACTCTTCAGTGTTGCGCCGCTTTCAAGTTGGATGTGAATCAAACCATCTTCTGTGTGTGCTGCGCCCATTAGCTTCTCAGCTTGTTGCTCAGTCACGACGTCTACGTCGTATTCTTTTAGGTGTTCTGCTAGGTCAGTCGCCAGTTTTGGACCTTCAGTACGTTTTACCGAAATGAAGTTCTCAATTGCCATGGTGTCCATAACCTGACCACCAAAACGCTTAGCAACAACGCCAGTGCGAATACCTTTACGAGCGGCGTATAGAGCAGCTGCGCTACCACCAGGGCCACCGCCGACAACAAGTACGTCGTATGGGTCTTTTTCGCTAAGTGCTTTCGCCGCTTTTTCGCTCGCGCCGTCATCCACTTTGTTTAGGATTTCAGTCAGAGACATACGACCTTGACCGAATAGCTCACCGTTCACGAATACGCTTGGTACGGCCATGATGTCGCGTTGTTTCACTTCATCTTGGAACAAGCCACCGTCGATCATGGTTGCTTTTACTTTCGGGTTGATTGCCGCCATCATGTTGAACGCTTGAACCACGTCCGGACAGTTTTGACACGACAGTGAAATGAAGATTTCTACGTCTAGATCTTTGTCTAGTGCTGCGATTTGCTCAATCACTTCTGGTTCTAGTTTGATTGGGTGACCGCCAGAGTGAAGCAGTGCCAATACTAGAGAGGTAAATTCGTGACCCATTGGCAAGCCTGCAAAGCGTAGTGCTGTGCCTTTTGCTGGGTTAGTTACCGCCATCACTGGTTTACGTGCGCTTGCGTTATCGTCACGCTCAACGGTGATTAGGTCGCTCATCTCTGCGATTTGGTTCGCTAGAGACAAAATGTCATTCGATGCTTTGCTTTCATCTAGACTAACCACTAAACGAACTTCTTCTTTTACATTAGCCAGATATTGTTTGAGTTGTTGTTGGATCGCTTGGTCTAACATAGTTGTTACTACCTTAATTAAAACTAAAAAGTGGTTACTGTAGATAAAACCTGAGGGGGAGAGAGCAAATCAGGCAGAAGGTCGTCAAGGTATCTAACCTGAAGTGCTCTCTAATTCAGTTCTAATCAGAAAAAGGAAATCGGAACTGATTAGAACTTAAATTTCAGTGACTTAGATTTTGCCAACTAGGTCTAGTGATGGAGCTAGTGTCTCTTCACCTTCTTTCCATTTAGCTGGGCAAACTTCGCCTGGGTGTGCTGCTACGTATTGAGCTGCTTTCACTTTGCGTAGTAGGTCTTCTGCGTCACGACCGATACCTTCAGCAGTGATTTCCATTGCTTGGATAGTACCTTCTGGGTCGATTAGGAACGTAGCGCGGTCTGCAAGACCTTGACCTTCACGCATCACACCGAAGTTGTTTGTGATGTTGCCTGTTTGGTCGCCAAGCATGTAGTACTGAATCTTACCGATTGTGTCTGAGCTGTCGTGCCATGCTTTGTGAGTGAAGTGTGTGTCAGTTGATACTGAGTAAACTTCTACGCCACGTTTTTGTAGCTCTTCGTAGTGGTCTGCTAGGTCGCCCAGTTCTGTTGGACATACAAACGTAAAGTCTGCTGGGTAGAAGAAGAATACTGCCCATTTACCTAGAACGTCTTGTTCTGTTACTTCAACGAATTCGCCGTTTTTGTACGCTGTAGCTGCAAATGGTTTGATTTGAGTATTAATCATAATTTACTTTCCTTTGAATGTTTTAAGCTGAGCTGTTGTTGCTTTCGGAAAGTATATTCTCATCGGAGTGTGTTTAAGGAAAATCGCTTGTAACTATCCTATTGATAGCCATTTCCTATTTCACTTGATAGGGAAATCCGATGTAAGTGGGTTTGCATTGATAGGTTTTATTGAAGATGAAGGCAGAGTAACAATAGAGAATACTGATGATGACCTTAAGTGGATGATCTGAATAAGATCGAAAGAGCCTGCATCTCGGCAGGCTCTTTCTAATAGGGAGTGGGTACGCTGATGCGTCTATTTTGTCAGCTCAGATTATCGAGCACTTTGCCGCACAACTTCTTCAGCATGATCATTTCATCCAGCTCTAAGGTGATTTTACACATCATGGCGTTTGGCACTGACTTGGCTTGTTCTTTAAGGTCATGACCTTGTTCTGTTAGGTTGAGTACGCGAACGCGTTCATCGGTTTCACTGCGCCCACGCTCTACATAGCCTTTTGCTTCTAAGCGTTTAAGTAGCGGCGTGAGTGTGCCTGAGTCCAAATGCAGTTGAGACCCCAATTCTTTCACGCTGGCACCGTCTTTCTCCCACAACACCATCATCACTAGGTACTGCGAATAAGTCAGATCAAGCTCGTCCAACAACGGGCGGTAAGCTCGGATCACTGCGTTTGCAGCACTGTAGAGCGGGAAGCAAACTTGGTTTTCGAGTAAGAGTTTATCGTCGTCGGTCATGGTGTTGTCGGTGTAACACTGGCTCATTGGCGTTGCCTACCTGCTCACAGAGAAAGAGAGTTATAAAATAAATTGCGCACAATATAGTTGCAAACGATCTTTACTTCGATATAAGATTGTAAGCAATTAAATTGTGCGCAACTTAAATTAAGAAGGATACTCGCATGACTACTCTATACAAAACTCAAGCTACCGCTTTGGCTGGTCGTAATGGTCAAGTAAAAACAGATGACGGTCTTCTCGATCTAGAGCTGTCATACCCGAAGGAAATGGGCGGCACAGGCGCAGCAACTAACCCAGAACAGCTTTTTGCAGCGGGCTATTCAGCATGTTTTTCTAACGCGATTTTGCACGTAGCACGTGAAGGTAAAGTAAACCTGAAAAGTGCACCCGTAACAGCGCAAGTGGGCATCGGTCCTAACGATAACGGCGGCTTTGCACTAACAGTGAGCCTAGCGGTAGAGCTAGACATGCCACAAGAGCAAGCGCTAGAGCTAACGCGCATTGCACACCAAGTTTGCCCATACTCAAACGCAGTTCGCGGCAACATTGATGTCGCAGTAACGGTGAACGGCGAAGCGATTTAAGCGGTTCTTACCACTGCACAAAGACAAGAAAGCCTGCAAGTACGCAGGCTTTTTTGATTGGTATGAGTCGAGAATACTTAACGCGACTCTAGCGGGTAAGAGCGGTAGCTCCACATGCCGTAAGTACGCAGTGCATCGCGGTAGATACCAAGCAGTTCGCTATCGCTGGCTTTGGCTAAGTCTTTCAGTGGCTTGTCTGGGTAGCTTACAGTGTCGAAAGTGATGCCTTGTGGGCCAGTTTGCCAGCTTGCTATTTCAAACAAGGTTTGACCACGGCGCACGTGGCTCGCTGAGCTTATGATGGTCGCGTGTTTGATGTTATGACGCGCCAACGCGTAGCTGCTGAATAGGGCGTTACCTACCGTGCTGGTGGCGTAGTTTTCTTCAATGATGCGATCTTTGCTGATGCCTTTTTCGATCAGCCAATCTGCCATTAACTTGCCTTCCGTTTTGTGGTTCTTCGGTACGCCACCCGTCAATACGATCAACGCGTCTGGGTTTGCTTTTGCCATTGCTAGCGTGGTTTCCAAACGCTCAACCAAGATTTGATGCATTGAACCATCTGGGTTCAGCGCGTATCCCAACGTGACTATAGCGCCTTTGGCATCCAGTTTGCCTTTATCGGCTTTCTCTTTTAGTGGCGTAGCGAGTACGCGGTCTACGGTGTCGAAGATGCGTTGGATGTCTGCCGCTTTACCGGCATTGAGTTTAGTGAGTGTCGCCATGTGTTTCGCTGATTCCGCTTGGTTGCCCTCAAAGCGTTGCCATACCGCTAAGTAAGCATGCAAATCCACATCGTCTGGTGCAACAGAAAGGGCTTGTTCAAACAGTTCAATCGCGCGATCTGCATTCTTGTTGTAGATCTGCGCGTTTGCTGCAGAAATCAGTAGGTCAGTACGGTACGGCTCAAGTTTGTAGGCTTCTAGTAAGCGGTCGGTAACAATCTCCATGTTGCTCGGCATTTTGGCGGTAAAACCCGCATGGGAGATACGCGCAGGGGATTTGAATGCTTGTACTGCGTCGTTGAGAAGCTGGTCGACAACCTGACGTTTAGTGACGATCTGTGAGTAGTCGGCGGAAGATTGGACGGCGGCATCGTTAGCCGCGATAGAGTATGGGGCAGCAGTCAGCGCAATCACGCTACCAAGAGCAATGGCAAGTAAGTTCTTCTTCATGGAATGTCCTAGAGGTGCTGTAGTACCTAGTGTTTCGCGTTTTTATAGTTCGAACAAAGTCGATGGATGGGGCCAGTCTAGGTCCGGTTCATGAATAATCTGTGAAATGAATCCCAACTCAGCCGAGCGAATGAATGCGCGTGGTCAAAACGCGAAGTAGGATCACGAAAATAATGAGGTATTCGTTCGTGTTCTAAGTAATTGGATTAAAAGATAAACAGCGTTTGGAAGAACGAATTTAAGCAACCAGAGTAAGAAATGAAAAAGCCTGCAATGATGCAGGCTTTTGGTTTATTTGATGGCAGTGCAGAAGCTAACGTCTGCATGATGCGTTTGTGGGTCGAAGCTGTGGTAAAGCTCAAAGCAAGGACGATCGTCGTTCTCAATACCGGATTCAATTACCTTGCTCATGACATCATCCCACGCTTTTGAGTATTGGCTCGGGTCAGTAATGTGCTGGCGCATCACAGCATATTGACCGCCGGGGAAGTCTTGCAGCTCAATACCTTTCGGAACTTCCGTGTCTTCTGGCACCATCAAGCAGATATCAGTGCGACACTTCTCGTCTGGCGTGATTTCAGGATTGTCATGGTAGATGAAGATGCAGGTATTGCCTGCCAAACCTTTCATTCCTGCCCATTGATACAGGCGATCTGATGGCTCTTCATAGCCTTGACCGTAAGGGCCGTTTACGCGAATGTAAGCCAGTTTTGCTTTTTCAAAGTTTTGCGTTTCCATTGTCATGCTCCATTTGGTGAGTTCAGAGCCAGTATATGAATCGCTTGGTGTTACTTCGTTTCCATTCTTGCGCAACGTGTGTCCAATCTTGCTGTTTCGTGCTAATTCAGAAAACTGCTGGTAGTTCTCACAGTCACGAAAGGCCGTAGGTGTAACGCCATAATGTTGTTTGAAGGCTTTGGCTAAGCTCTGTGAGCTAGAAAATCCGTACTCTAGGGCAATGTTCAATACCGGTTGCTTAGATTTGAATAAGTCATCGGCGGCGGCTTCTAGACGCAAACGTCGAATGAAATCGGCCAATGTCTCGCCTTGCACGGCTTTGAAGGTACGATGAAAGTGATAAGGAGAAAGGTTCGCCAGCGCGGCCACTTCTGGCAGGTTGAGTGGCTCATTAAAGTGTTGTTCTAAATAACGAATCACAGGAACCAGTCGTTGGTGGTAGTCGACGCGCATCGGGGTATTTCCTTGTTCTTTTCAGCTTGTATTCTCTGCTCAAAGCCTACCGCAATCCAACAAGCTTGCAAGGGATCAGGGTGAGAAATGCGTGGCGAGATGAGCGTCAATCAGTCACACTCAACTAACAGATGTTTAAGCAAAAACGTTGCGCTCATTATCTTTACTAACCGCTAGGACAATCATGATAGCTTGGAAACAGTCTCTGCCAGAGTACGAATGGCTCATTCATCAAATTTGGTACTTGGAAGTGCCAGAGGGTGAAGTCATTGATCCCAAGCCGCACCTTATTCCAAACCCGCGTGCTCATTTACTCTTTACGCCACCAGAGCAAGGCTACAGCTACGACACGGGAGACACAAAGCTTGCTGGCAAAGGCTGTCACTTATTAACGGCTAACGAACACTTGCTGTTGTTGGAAGATACGGCTCCCATCAAGCGTATCGGCATCACTTTTCGCCCAGAGGGTTTGTATGCCATTGAGTCACGGTTTAGTGATGTATCCCAAGTAGCTGCAATTAACCAATGCGAATGGTTTGATTGGCTTAACGCGGCGTTTGATGAGCGCTTTCAACAAGGTCTATGGCAGTTAGAGTTGCAGGATTCACCGCAATGTTTGCTGGAATATATCAAGCGACATTTAGATGCGTTAGATATCGAACCTTGCCGTACCAAACCGTTTTTGGCATCGAAAAAAGCGGTGTCCGTGATGGACGCTCAAGCGCTACGTTCACCTGAGTTAGCGATGGCTATTGATGAGATAGCCAAACAGTGCGCCTGTTCTCGAAGAACGCTTGAGCGCAGTTTCAAGCAAGTGGTGGGGTTGAGCGTCAAGCAATACCAACAAATGGCACGTCTGGAGCAGATGATTTTGACCCTCTACAAGCAACAAGAAACGATTGATTGGGCGAGCTTCTCACAGCAATTTGGTTTTAGTGACCAATCGCATTTGATTCGTACCCTCAAACAGCAGCTAAGAAAAACGCCAAGCAAATACTTGAAAAAGCGCGACTTAACCATCGATATCTATGGCGACTTTGAGTCGTAATACATTGCCAATCAGCCCGAAAGTTGTCGCAAAAATCCAATTTTTCTCTTATCCGCTGGGCTACTATTTTCAGCAGATAACGAGGTAACACATGTCATATCAAAAACTAAAACAAGGCGAAGCCATCCCATTTAACGAATCGTTGACTATCCAGCTGATTCAAGGCTCTGATCTACAAGATATTATCGAGATGCTGAACGACGATAAGGTCAATCAGTATCTGTTCTTCGTACCTGCTGATAAAAGCCTGTATGAGGGTTTCTTTGGCCCTATTATTGAAAATACGGCACAAGCGATCAAAGACGGTGTTTGGCCAGATAGCCCAACGTTCGTGATTCGTGACCAACAAGGCCAGTACATGGGAATGTGTGCAGTGACCGCGGTGATGTTCTTAACTGGCAACTACGAAGTGGGTTATCAATTACCAACTTGTGCATGGGGTAAAGGCGTTGCGACTCGCGCTTGCCAAATGATGACCGAGATTGGATTTACTGAGCTAAACGCGCATAAAGTCAGTGCCGATTGCTACGCTTCTAATGCTGGCTCTTACAAGACGTTAGAGAAAAATGGTTTTATTCAAGAAGGTCGTCAGAAAGACTATTACAAACTAGAGCAAGGCTTTGACGATAAACTTTACTACGGCATGACAGCAGAGCAATTCGCGTCTTTAAATCGCTAATAATTAGCTGACAAAAAAGTAGCTAACAACAAAGTAGTGAACAAAAAAGGCCGTTAACCCAGATGTTTGGGTTAACGGCCTTTTCTATATTCAGCGCTAGATGGCTAAGACTTAGTTGCCTTGGTTTTGGCTTTGAAGCTTCTCTTTTGCTTCTTCAACCTTTGAGAAATCCAATCCCAACTCGTCTATGGCTTCTTTAATTAGCGCAGGGTTTTGCATCACTTGCGCCATCAGCATTTGTAGCTTGTCTTGTGGCAAACCTAGTTGGCTGATTGTTGCCATTGCCGCTAGAGGGTTTTGCGTCAGAGTCTGAAAAATCTCGTTGATTTGCTCATCGCTGATGTTGTTCTCTTTTAGCAGCGCAATAATCGGGTTCATCGCATTTCCTTTTAATCACAGAATGAAATAGAACCCGAGTTTATCATTTGGCTGAGCTTGGTTGAACTAGGAACTTCTCGCCAAGGAAGTTGTTAGCTCCACTGCGCGTTTTCGGTAGTTGAATAACATGCTCAAACTGATCACCGCGGTGAGCGTTTCAGCAAAGACAATGCTCGCCCAAATGCCGTCTTGCGGGAAGAACTTAGGCAGTAGCAATACACCTAGCGCGACAAACACAAACCCTCGGCATAAGGAAATAAGTGTCGCTTGTTTTGGCTTGGCAATGGCTTGGAACAGGTTGGCAATCACCATGTTTAACCCCATCAAAGGGACGCCGAAAAAGTAGAACGTCAGTGCGCTTGCGGCGATTGGGATTAAGTCATTTGAGTCACCCAAGTAAATCGAGGCAATCAGTGGTGCTGACAGCCAGATTCCTAAAAGAAAGACTGTGCCGCTGCCCATGGCTGCTTTCATCCCCAGTTTTAGAATCTCGTCAATGCGTTCTGGTCGCCCTGCGCCGTGGTTAAAGCTGATGATTGGCTGACAAGCTTGCGCGATACCGACCATCACAAACAAAGCGAATACACCGACATTGGTGGTTAACCCATAAGCGATGATGTGGCTTTCACCGAATTGGCTCAGCAAAACATAGTTGAACAAGACGATGGTCATCGCGGATGTGACTTCGATAAAGAAAGTCGGAGTACCGATGCTTAAGATCTCTTTAGTCTTGCTTAAGCCGATGCCTTTCAGACTGAATTCTAATGCTCCTTTCTTACGCACGAAATGAGTCAACAAAATCAGTGCGATGACCGCTTGAGCAATGGCCGTACCATACGCTGCGCCTTTCATTCCCATGTTCATCTCGATGATAAACAGGTAATCAAAAGCAAGGTTGGTAATGGCACCAATCGACATCGCATAGGTGGCCAATTTAGGGTTGGTGTCGTTACGCACAAAGCAAGACAACACCCAAGCCAGTGAGTAAAGAACAAAGAAGGGTAGCAGCACGATCAGGTAATCATGAGCAAGCTGAGCCAAGTTGCCTGAAGCGCCCATCAAGGCAATCAATTCATCCAACCAAATGAGAGCGAGCGTTACCGTGATGGTGGATAACAAAGTGGTGATCAACATGGATTGGCTGAACCACATCTGGCTGGATTCCGTGTTGCCTTTGCCTATTTCTATCGACATTTTGGCGGCGCCACCAATGCCAACCATCATGGCGATGGCAGTAAAAATAGAAAAAGGTGGAATCACCAAGGCAATAGCACCAAGCCCATCGGGCCCGACGCCTAAACCGATAAATAACGCATCACCCATGATGAACAGTGACTTAATCACCATTCCAGTGAGCGCTGGCCATAGATACTGATAAAAGGATTTTGAAATGGGATCAGTTTTTAGATTGATAGCCATGGATTAGAAAAATACCTGAATGTGGTGGATTTATGTTCGGGTATTATCAGTACATTCAAGCGTAGCGAAAAGGGATTATCCGCCCATTATATTGCACTATCTAAACATCGGTGACGAAATTCCGCTGGCGTTTCTCCTTTTTGTTTTCGATAGAAGCGGCTGAAATACGCAGGGTCATCAAAGCCCAATTCAAACGCTATGGTCTTGACGGTTTTCGTCGAAAACACCAGCTCTCGATTGGCTTCTAATATGATTCGATCATGAATCAGTTGAGTGACCGTCTTGCCTCTGTCTGCTTTCACTAACTCGTTTAGACGTTTGCTGGTAAGGGCTAATGCATCGGAGTAAAACTGGCATTTCTTTTGTTCGCGATAGTGCAGTTCGATTAATTCGGTCAACTGAACGATGCGAGCGTCTTTCTGCTCCCCTTTCTGGGATGGTGTTTTAGCAAAGCGTAACGCATAGCGTAGAAAGCTGTTGATGAGCGATTCGACAAGGTCCCAATCACAATCCTCTCTTTCACACTCTTCTTTGATTAGAGTGTAAATCGATTCTAGGTAGGGAAAACCCTCGTCGCTGCAGTCGAGGTACGGCGGTCGCTCAATCGTAGAAAAGACGCTATTCACCAACTGTGTGCTGCGTGGATTGGTTTCAGCAAAGCCGGGGCGGAATATCAACATGCGAATGTTATTACCCATGAACTCGGAATGGTGAACCTGTCCTGGTGAAATGGTAAACAAGCGACCAACGCGGTTTTGGTATTCGACGAAGTCGACGCTCTGCGTTCCGCTATTATCCAAGCACCAAACAATTTCCCAGTACTCGTGACGATGCGGTTCGATGTATGGGTCTTCTTGGATGTCTGAAAATTCAAGCGCTCGACACGGCTCACCTAAAATGAGTCGCACTTGTCGGATTGGCGAAATCATATTGCTCATGAGGGCATTCAACAGCTCTTGGGGATGAGGACTTCGTCATTATGAATCGAATAACCAAGGTTGTGCACGGAAATTTTTGTCCTCAGTAGCCAGTGAGTTCCATATAACCAGTCCCAGAATGAGAGCCCTCAATACGCACCGGGCCTTCCCAATAAGGCACCGAAAGGGGCATTTTCGCGTTCGGGTTGAGTGCAGAAACCGTAAGCTCAATTTTCTGATTTGGAATCGACACTTGCCACTGGGTTGGATAATTGCGACCTTGGATTTCTGTTTGCTTGGTCGCCTCTAACTGAATGTCTTTCTGTGGGATAGCGATGCCAGAACCATCTTGCTGCATCAGCCTTGCACTGGAGTAACTGGCTGAGCCGGTTTTAGAATCACGCAATTGGAACACCACCAAGTTGGTGTCGTCACTCAATCTTAGGGCAAACCAGTCCCAGCCTTGTTGTGAGTCGAGTAAGAATTGCGAGCTCCACTCTCGATCTATCCAACCTTTGCCCGACACTTGATGGGTTTTGCCGTCGATCGTGACTTCACCGGAGACATCAATAAACGGTTGGCTGTAGTAATACGAAGCCACCTGACCGTCGCCACTTTTGGTACTGTAACCTTGCTCGCCTTGCTTTTGATAAGGCGCAGTGCTGGTAAGCGTCAGCGAATAGCCAAACTGTTCGGAGTTCGCCTTCAATGTGGCAGGGAAGAGATCGGTGGTTGAAGAAGTCCACTGCCAATCATCGAGGTAAACCCGAAATGGTGAAGTGTCGACGCCTGCGAGAGAAGCTTGAGCGCGTGACCATTTTTCATCAGCGTAGTGTTTGTCCGCGGTCGTGACTGCGCTGTGCGCCATGTAGATTTGCTGAGTTTGCCAATCGGTTTTCTTCGCGTCATCTTCGCCCCTTGGCGGTGGTGGCGGCGCAGCAGCAAAGCGAAATTGTGTCCACTGAACGCCAAGTGGAGTGCCATCTTCATCAATTAAGTTAGCGGTTAAGTACCACCATTCATGACGAAAATCCGGGTGTGCTTGATGATCGGTAGGAAAGGTGAGTTCAACCCCTTTTTCTACGGGTGTGAATAGGTTGCTCTCGCTTTGCATATCTCCACTGCCCAGCAACGTGCCCATATTTTGTTGTTGGGGATCTTCACAACCGAACAGGAACAGACTGCTCATGAATAGAGTAAGTGTGCTTGCTAATCGAACCATCACAACACCTCGCTTTGCAAACTGGATACGACAGGCTTGCTGACCAATCGCCACAGTGGAATCAAGGTAGCAATCACCGCCACCAATATGGTGATCGCCGCAATACTGAGGGCATCACTCCAATTCCACAGATAATTTAGGCTCCAACCAAAAGCGCGCAAGGTGACGATGTCTGTCAGCACATAACCCACCATGGCTCCGAGGGGCAGGGCAATAACCAGAGTAAAACTGACCAAAGCGACGATCTGTCCGACCACCATGGTCATTAATTTACGACGACTAACGCCAAGTGCATACAGCCTTGCAATAGCGGCTTTACGCGCGTCGAGCAACATGAAACAAGCACTGAACAAGCCAATCACCGCGACCATCAACGTCACGCCGTTGAGCGCACGCGTAATGGCGAAGGTCTGCGAGAATATATCCAACGCGATGGATTTGATTTGCGCCTGATCGTAGAGCTGACTTGGATGCAGATTCAGTTGCTCGCGCAGTTGCTCGTAGACGATTTGTGGGTCCCCCGAGACTTTAATACCAAGGCTTGTTGGCAGGTCGGTAAAGCCACTCTCTTGCCATAATTTGGGGGCTAATAACACTTCACCGTTGGGTGAGCCGTAATCATGGAATACCGCACCCACAAGCAGGTTCTTATTTGGAACGGCATCAAGCGTGAGCGCGCTACCCAGTGATAAACCCAGTTTGACCGCGGTTGGTTCACTGATAGCGACTAACTCACCTTGGTAAAAGCGCTGCCAGAAGTTCTCCAAATGCGATTTGAACACCATGGTTTGCTCTAAGGTGTCTTTGTCTTTGGTGCCAAGCAAAATTGGTAAGCCTTGCAGGTTATCGTCGACGTAGTATTGCTTGTAGACGGTCTCAACCTTGTCGAACTGCCCTAATGCTCGCTCTACATCAGCGATTTCTCCTTGGGCAGGGCTGACGTAAATGTCGGCGTGTAGCCTTTGTTCTAACCACTGTTTTAGGGTGGATTCAAAGCTGCCAACTAGCGTGTTCATCCCCATATTGGCAGTAACGGCGAGTAGCAGTGCCATCATGGCGAGAGAAAGCGGAGAAATCAGCTCGCGTAGCTCGGCAAACAGATACTGCATCAAACCGGAAGTGGTGCGCTTTTCACACCAATTGGCTAACACGCTGAGTGTTTTGGGTAGGTACAAAGGAATCGACACCACAAGCACGCCGAGCCACGCCATGGTGAAGCGGTGATGCTCACTCAACCATAACCCTGCGAGTGCGAGAGCCGTCAACGCAGCACCTATCAAGAACAATTGGCTTTCGTTAGAGGCTTCCGGCGCTTGATAAAATCCACCATGAGAGGAAAGCGGCTGGCGCACTCGCTGTTTAAAGTGCTGCCAACATGCTAATAGGGTGGCGGCTAACGTGAGCAGCAGCGCTTGCGCCCACCATTGCCACTGCCAAGTTCCGGGCAGCAGTGTCGCACCATAAAGTTGTTCCAGAGTCAGTGCCACGGTCGGATGCAACCAGTGGCTAAGCTGCATGCCCAATACAAAACCGAGGGAAGCGCCGATGGTAACGAGAGTCGCGAGTTCAACTAACAGCGCAGAGAACACAATGCTCGGCGCAACACCCGCCTGTTGAATTTGCACTAACAGCCGATTGCGTTTCAGCAAGCTGTACTTTACGCCGTTGTAAGCGATGAACAGCCCGACTAAAAACGCGAGTAAGCTCATTGCGGTGAGGTTGAGGTGAAAGCTGTCGGTCAGTGAGCCAAGGTCTGTACTTTGGTTATTGGAAATCCATTGTCCTTGCTCGCCAATGATGCTTTGCCAATTTGCTTGCGTGTCTTTATTCCCTTTATCACCCGAATGGAAAACCGCAATGTAACTGAGCTGTCCTTGTTTATTGAGTAGTTGCTGGGCAAAGCCAATGTCCATCAACATTCGGCTACCTAACTGCCAGTCGTCAGGTAGCACCACTACTTGGGTTGGAATGTCGTCCAGAGTTAGGGTTTCTACCTCCCCTAAGTTTTGATGTTGAGATTGGCTCATCATCACGATTGGCTTGCCAGCTAAAAGCTCAGCTAAAGGTAAAACACTGTCGAACAAAGACGCGTTCTGCTCACTATCCGATGAATAGCGCGAACGTGAAGAGATGGCGGCAATCAACTCACTACCTTGCACTGACCAACGTCGACCTTGTTCGTCTCTCACTCGCCCTTCGATTACCGGTAGTGTTGCACTGAGTCCGTTTTGTCTGAGGGTGAAGTAGAGCGATTCGGGCAGATAGTTTTGCCCTGCGGGTGGAATAATTAAGTTCTGAGCTTGTGCGCTAAGCTGCTCGGTAGACTCCGCATAACTGCGCTTGGCATTGAGGTTGATGGCTTGTACCGCAACAAACAAGGTCACAGCCAGCACGATACCGATCAGAATTGCGGCGGCTTGCAGTGGCGCCTGCCGATAGTGCGCTACAAACAGATTCAGGGCGAGTCGAGTATGAGTAAATCTGGTGTTTGATAGCTTAGCTTGCTTCATGACGAAGCTCATGTTTGTTTACTTGATGACTGTTCTGTAGCTGACTATTATCCAATCGCAGCCGTGTTTTCATAAACTCCGCGCAGTCAGGACTGTGGGTGACTAGCAGCACTGCCGTATTGCCTTGGGTGGCGATTTCACTGAGTAGCTTCATCACTTCTAACCCCGCTTTTTGGTCGAGGTTACCTGTGGGTTCATCAGCAAGTAGCAGTTTAGGTTTGTGTGCTAATGCGCGCGCAATAGCGACTCGCTGTTGTTGACCTCCGGAAAGGGCAGAAACATGTCTATCGAGCAGTTGGCTGATGCCTAGAGTCTCGACCAAATAATCGCACCAGTCGTTCCATTTCTGTTGATTCAAATGCAGAGGGAAGGCGATGTTCTGCTGCACGTTGAGCGGCGTTAACAAGTTGAATTGCTGGAAGATAACACCGAGTTTTTGGTGTCGAAATCGGCTCCATTGTGGGTTTTTCCAAGCCGCTGTGTTATCGCCATCTAACCACAACTCACCTTCGGAAAGCGGCTCAAAGCCAGCGATGACATTGAGTAAGGTACTTTTGCCGCTGCCACTTGCGCCCGTCAGCGCAACACTCGCTCCTGTGTTCAACGTAAAGTCGACCCCTTCCAACACGCGATGTGTCTCTTTGCCATCAACAAAGCTTTTGCTGGCGTGTTTGAGTGTGACAAGTGGGCTTTCCATTTCCTCTCCCTGTATTCAAAAGGTGTCGTTTCTTTTGGCAATGCTTATTGCTGTTCGTTCTTTAGAAACTTTAGACAACAATCAGATAAAAACAGCGATTTACATCGATTTCTTAATAACTTGTACTGAAAAGAAGAGGGAAGAGATTAAATGAGGAAGGGATATGACAGGCATTAAAAAAGCCCGAGTCAGACTCGAGCTTTCAAATACATTCAGCGTGGTCAGCTTACACGTAGTACGCTTCAACTTCGCCTTTAAGTTTGATTAGCATTGGGTTACCGAAACGGTCTTTTGCTTTAGGAGAAGCAATTTTTACCCAACCTTCGCTGATGCAGTATTCTTCTACGTCAGTACGCTCTTGGCCGTTGATACGAATACCGATTTGGTGCTCGAAGCATTCTTTGATGAAGAATGGGCTACGTGGGTTACCCGCTAGGCGATCTGGTAGAGCTGGTTTAGCTGTATCTGTCATGTTTGTGACCTTGAAGTCATTAAAAAAAGTGCGCCATTGTAGTCAGTGCAAGGCGAGTGTTCAAGGATTCTCATCGCGTTTAATGACATCCTTACTTAGGCAACACGGTGTATGTTTTCGATCAAGTAGTCAATAAGCAAACGAACTCGATTGGGTAAGTACTGCCTTGAAGAATAATAGACCCAAATGGTGGCAGGTTCTCCCCAATAAGGCTGCAAGATAGGGACGATGGTCTGCTGGCGTAATTCCTCTTTAAATAACCAACTGCCTAGCATAGTGATCCCTGCTCCTGCCAGCGCGGCTTGTTTCGCTGCAGCGAAGTTATTCATGATCAGCTTGCCACTGGGCTCATAGAGCTTTGCGTTGCCCCCTTCGTTGATTCGCCAGTAATGGAAACGTCCAGTTGTGAGTGATCGAATAGGTAAACACTTGTGGTGGCTTAACGCCTCTATGCTCTTTGGCTCTCCGTACTTTTGCAAATAATCTGGAGAGGCATAGATACCGACATCTTGAGTTAACAAAGGACGAGCAATCAAGCGTGAATCTTGGTTTATGGCTGTGCCGATACCGAGGTCAAAACCATGCTCAACCAAATCAACATTCCTATCATCAAAATGCAGCTCACAGGTCACGTCTGGGTAGATTTCCATGAATTCGATTACCAGCGGCAAGATATGTTCTCGCCCTATTGAGCTTGCGGGTAGATTCACTTTTACCGTTCCGCCGGAACTTTGCTCAGTATCGGAAAGCTGTGTAATGGTGTTTTGAATCGCTTCCAAAGAAGGGGTTAACTCATCGAAAAGTTGTTGGCCTGTTTGCGTCAAACTCAATGAGTGAGATGAGCGAAAAAACAGTTTCACTTGCCACTCTTCTTCGAGCTTGGTGATCGCTTTACTGACCGCCGGTGCGGAGATCCCCAGCGCTCGAGCTGCTTTGGCAAAGCTGCCATTTTTCGCAACTTGAATGAAGATAGGAAGTTGGGATGGAAGTGATTTCATTAACTTTTACTCATCTTAAAAGTAACCATTTGCAATCTACAGGTTAATGAAATTTTGTTCAATACTATCCCCATTGAAGCAAAGAGCAGCAGCAACGAGGTCATCATGAACTTACCAGCATTACACCAAAGCATTGTCGATAATCACTATGAGCAGTTTGTTGGATTGATTGAGCAGGGGGCAGACGTAAACCAACTCGATCCTGTGATGGGAAACGCACCACTGCACATTGCTGCTCAACAAAGCTCAACGCAGTGGGTAAGCAAGTTGGTGGAATCGGGCGCGTTTATCAATCTTCAAACACCAAAGCATGGCGTGACACCTTTGATGGTGGCGGTTTGGCATCGTAAACCAGACATAGTGAAAGTGCTGCTCGCGCAACCAGATGTGAACACCGAGATTGTCTCTACCTTCGGAGCAAAAGCCGCGCAACTCGTCGACTTTGGCGCGAGCCGAGGTGATGTTTTTGGTCAGCACCAAGCCAAAGACATGGAGGACATATTCGCCGACTACCAACAAAAATTCGCAGCTAAACAAGCACAATTGGCTGCTTATCAAGTCGTGACAGACGTGCAATCTAGCGATGAGCAAATGGTAGCGGCGCTTGACGCTTTACAGGATTGGTCGACACTCAATGTAGCATCACCAGTCAATGCATCGGGAAATGATGAACACACGGCAGTAATGGTTGCCGCACGTGATGGCCATACCCAGAGCTTACATATATTGATGGAGAAAGGGGGTGATCAAACCATTCCCGATCATTACATGAAAGCGATCCCACTGCATAAAGCCGCCTATAACGGTCGTGCTGATGTGATTCAAGTGTTGGCTAACTACGCTGGATTCCATGAAACGTTAAACGCACAGGGGCCAAATAACGGCTACACCCCTTTGCATGACGCGGTTTGGCACGGACACACCGATGCAGCGAAAGCCCTTATTGAAGCTGGAGCAGAGTTGGCATTAAAAGGCTTTGACGGCAAAACACCACTCGAGCTTGCGAAAGAATACCACTACGCCGAGATTGTTGAATTATTGGAGAACAAATAATGAATGTACTTGTTGTTTACTGGCACCCAGAACCGAAGAGCTTTAACGGCGCAATGTTCCAAACAGCAATTGAAGCGTTAGAAGGCGCAGGGCATAAGGTCAAAACATCGGACTTACACGCGATGAACTTTGATCCTGTTTCGGGTCGCCATAACTTCACGACGACCAACGATCCGGAGTTCTTCAAACAGCAGTTAGAAGAGATGTACGCGACCGATAATGATGGCTTCGCCCCCGAGATTGAGGCTGAAATTCAAAAGCTCGAATGGTGTGATCTGGTGATCTTCCAATTCCCACTTTGGTGGTTTGGGATGCCAGCCATGCTCAAAGGTTGGGTGGATCGTGTGTTTGCAATGGGGCGTACATATGGTGGAGGTCGCTTCTATGAAAATGGCGTTTACAAAGGCAAAAAAGCCATGGTCAGTGTCACCATGGGTGGCCCAGAAGAGCTGTATGTTAAAGACGGGTGGAATGGTGATTTAGATGCGATTCTTCGTCCAGTTCATCGCGGTGTGTTTGAGTTCAATGGCTTCTCTGTGCTTGAGCCGCATAAGGTATTTGGCCCAGCAAGAAAAACTGAAGACGAACGCAAAGCTGAGCTAGACAATTATGCGCAGCGACTCACGTCTATCTTTGAAGAACCTTCGATCAAAATTGGTCAGTACTAAATCCTTCAGCACACGGAAGTCGGCTTTTTCAACTTAGTTGGGAGTCCACTATGAACTCAGAAAAAACACATCAAACCCTGATCATGTGGGGTGCGAATAAGAACCAAATCGCCAAGATTTTACCAAGCGATATGGATGAACAAGAAGCGCTGCAACGTGAGCGGCATATCTTGGCAATTGAAGAGTGTTTGCAGCTGCTTTTCCGCCAATCAGAAGCACGCAAAACCTTTATGAACAGCGCAAGCAAAAGCGTGTTCTTTGAAGGTAGAAAGCCACTAGAAGTGATCGCATCTGGCAGTCTTGACGATTTAGCAGAAGCACACCGAATCATTCGTAGTATGTTGTGTATCTAATCTGGCCTGAAGGTTTGTATTATCGCTGTGCAATAAAGTACAAATCTTCAGGCAACAATCTTCAATCCTCCTTCTCCATGCGTTGCTAATCTTATTACCAAGCAATCGGGGCGACTCGAAACACACAAATCGCGTTTTGTTGCTGAGGTCAGCAGCAAAAGAATTGGAGAAGAATCATGTCAAATAGCAACTTTGCAGCAATCAAACAAATCGGTTACGGCGCAATGGGTCTTGAGGGCTATTACGGTGAAAGTGATGACGCAGTGGCGGTGCAAACTCTGGTTCATGCTATTGAACAAGGCATGATGATCGACACGGCTGACGCTTACGGTGCAGGGCACAACGAAGATTTGATCAAAAAAGCCATCGCGCAAACCAATCAAAAAGCGTTTATTGCGACTAAATTTGGCATCGTGTTTGAAGAAGGCCAAACAGGTAGCACGCTAGATACTGGTTGGGGGTTTCCTTTAACCATCAATGGTACAAAAGAGTATGTTGCTCGTGCGATTGATAACAGCCTAGAGCGTTTGGGGGTGGAACAAATCGACCTACTTTACGCACACTACCTAGATCCACAAATTCCGCTCGAAGAAACGGTCGCTGCAATGGCAGACGCTGTGAAAGCGGGGAAAGTAAAAGCGATTGGTCTGTCTAACGTCACTGCAGAGCAAGTGTTGCGCGCTAATGAAATCCACCCAATCTCGGCGGTGCAATACGAATATTCACTGTTCCGTCGTGAAGCGGAAACGGACATCCTACCTGCAGTAAACCAAATCGGTGCTGCGCTGGTTTGTTGGTCGCCACTTGGTGCTGGTTTTCTGACTGGTCAGGTCAAAGAGTTGGACGAAAATGATTTTCGCAACAACAACCCAAAAATGCAGGGCGATAACTTCACAAGCAATTTAGCGCGCCTAGAAGAGATCAAGAGTATTGCCGCTGAGTATGACATAACTCCAGCACAACTTGCTTTGGCATGGTTGGTCGCGCAAGGCGATAACATCATCCCAATTCCGGGTAGTCGTAAAACCTCTCGCATTGATGAAAACTTGGGTGCTCTAAACGTCACTTTGAGCCAAGAAACCATTGCGAAGCTTGATGAAATTGCTCCGATTGGTGCTTTCAAAGGCGCGACACTGGTTTAAGTCTTTTACTGTGTCCCGCATTTATCCCATCATTTGTTGAACGAGTGATGGGCTTTTTGTTTCCTAAAGAATGGTGTCGTTAAAACAAAAAAGATACCGCCTATCAAGACGGTATCGGATGTTATGAATTTGGATGGTTAACGCCGATTAATCAGACGGTTACGAACAACTATCAATCAACGTCCAGCCTGAGTATGGGTCAGCCGGAGTGAGAGTCGAGTCTGTCCAACGGTCGGCTTCATACAAGCTGCCTTGGTAGGTCACTTGTTCGCCCGGTTGGTACTGTCTTTGTTCGAACTCTGGGATGTCGGCACAAATGCCATCACCGCCACCGCTGTTATCACCAACGACTTTCAATGAAGTTGAATCCGAGGCATTTAGCTCGCCATCAGAAACTTGCAATGAAATCGTGAAGGTGAGGTCTGGGTCTGTGACCGGAGTCGTTACCACTAGCGTGTCGCTATTGGCGTCGCCGACAACTGTCAGGTCAGAAGGGACACTCCATTGATAGCTAATCGAGTCACCATCCGGATCAGAAGCGTTAGCGGTAATGGTCACGCTTTCGCCGCTGTTCACCTGATAGTTCGGAGACAGTGAAACGCTTGGTGGATTATTGTTGACTGGTGGCTTATCGCCGCCGTCACCGCCCCAAATTGAGCCGTCACAATCGTTGCCAACCAAACACGTTGGATTTTGCGCGTAAGCGTCGACTTTGTTGTCTAGCCAGCCGTTGTCCGTGCCGTTTGAGCCAATGGTAACGACCGCCGTAGTTGAGCCACCACCCCATAACAAGGCAAACACGTTGCTCTTCGGTAGATCTTGCATAGCCACGTGAGACCAGTCGTAGCCCGCATCTTTTTCTAGCAATTCGCGAACGTTGCTCGCACCGTTGTAAGTGGTTGGATTGAGCTGCTTGTCGAGTAGGCCAGTACGTACGTTGTTGATGTCCGTGCCGATGCGCGCATCACCCATAAAGTAAGAGCCGCCAGACGCTTCATGCTCTACGTTGATCAGTGTATTGCCTTCATCTTGAGTCGGCATGTGGCCACCTGGGATTTGCCAAATCATGGCCGGAGACTCAACGCCATCACTGATGGTTTTCACATACGATAGGTAACGCGTCCAGCTGGTGGCGTTGTACGCGTAGTTCGCGATCGCTTCTGAGCCAAAACCGTCACGCTCATATTTATCGAACACAATGTAATCTGGTTGGTAAGTGCCAGTGTAAACATCCAGTGAGTTTACGAAGTTCGCCACTTCTTGGCCTTTGTCGGCTGATTGGTCGTCGGTTTGGTGAATCCAGTTGGCTGAGCCTACCGCCCACAAGTTGATTTGCCAGCCGTAAGTTACGTCTTCTGCCAACCCATTCATGATGAAGTTGAGTGACGCAATGTAGCCTTTTAGTGTGTTCTCGAATTGAGGCACGGCCACTGGTGGTTGATAACCGTAAGTCGTCTTCATGTAATCCAACGCACGTGCCAGTTGGTCATTCACATTGACCGCGCCCGCTTGGTTTAGGTCGTCTACATGGCTTGGATTTTTCTGTAGTTCACCTAAGAAGTCAGGGTTAAGCACAAACGACATTGGCGAGCTGCCATCACCAGCCGCGTACTCTTGCGCCGCAATGGCTTGAGTAATGAAGGTCGCGTAATGTTTGTAGAGCAATTCATCATCGACTAAGTCTGTCCAGCTTGCACCACCACTTGCATTTGCGGTGTAAACCACCATCACTGGCAGTACGTGATGGCCTGAAAGCTCAGAAGCACTTTGTGCGTTCGCGTACGTTCTATGCAGTGGAAGCTCGTCTTTCGCCAAGATAACACCTGGATCACCAGAGCCGCTTAAACCCGCGTATTTGAAGATGGCATTAACCTTGGTTGCACCGATTTCATTGGTGGTCTGTTCGCTGTCGTTCGTCACCGTGCCGTTTGCTACGTAGTCTGGGAAGCCTTTGACTGCAAGACTCATCGCTTCGCGGAATGGCAGCGTCAGCAACAACGGAGCATCGCTTTGTGTAACAGTGACAGAGTCATCCCCGTCATAGGAGTAACGCGTCTCTCCAGCAAACACAGAATCGATTTGGATATCGTACTCACCCGGCTTAATGTCGTCAGGCAAGGTGAATGGCGAGCTAGTAATTTCGTAGCTGTAGCGACTAGAACCATCTTTCGCGACAAGGTTGAGCACAATTGGCATCGCTTCTTGAGGTAAGTCGACAATACTTGCTTGAACGGTAGTGAAGTCGTCACTCGCGATAGGCGTTTCAACGATGTTGGTGCTGATTTCCGTCGCCGTGTCTTTGTTGACCAAGACATCGAGGTTGTCGCTCGGTTGGTAAAGCACGTTGTTTACCGTAATAGGTGAGTAGGAGAGATCGTATTTGTGGTTATCAAGCAGTTTGCTTATGTCGATCTCGCCGCCAAATGGCACCACTAGGCTGCGTTCAACGTCTTGTGTGCCTGCCGCTTTCACGGTGGCATCTGTGGTTAGGCTTGCCGTAATGCCATCCAGTGCAGGCATTGTGAGCGAGATGCTTGCGTAGTAGATAAACGCGTCGTACTGCACGGAAACACTCGGCTGCGTTGCATCGCTATCGACAGTCACGGTTGAGGTTGGCGAGGAGGCGTGGGCAATCCCCATTTCGCTCGTTACATCTTGAGCGGTGACTTGATATTCGCCATCTTGGAGGTGCTCTAGAACGAAGCTGCTTCCCCACGGCACAGACACGGTCTCACTGTAGTTTTCACCCTCGACCAAAATCGAGGCTGCGGCTAGGCTGGCATGTGGTGCACTTGGTGCCTGTAGGGTGATTTTGCCTTGAAGCGCAGGATCATTCTTGATGATCACCTTCTCGATGTGCACGTCGTTTCCATCGATGTAATCACCATTGCTGGCATTAAGACCAAAGAAGATTTGAGCTGTTTGGCCATCGTTTAGAATTTGTGACGTGCTGTCATGAGTAAAGACAAACGTGTTGGGAGCAGGACTGCTGACAGTAAAAGGTGCGCCCCATGAACTATTCACCGTCGCGTCTTTGTCTGACGTTACCCAAATCTCTGCGTCCGCCAAGTCTAATTGCTGACCCGAGATATTCTTCAAATCGACCTGCGCTTGTGAGTACCACTGGTCAACCTGTGGCACGGTTATTGTGGCAGAGACTGACTCGCTTTGAGCGGCCGTTATGATGTTTTCTTGTGTTGCGCCGAGTGCAGAGGTGGCCATGATTGGGGAACCCATGAGCACCGCGGTTACCATCAAACTGATTGTTGTTTTCTTCATTGTTGAATCCTCATCACTTGCTTTAAAAAGCTAAGTGACTGTCCTTGTTGATTTTCTATTCGTGGGGGATTTCCGGCGAGGACTTCAAACACTAAGCAAACGTCACAAAGAGAGGGAAGCCCCTTGATCTAACCACTGCCGAAATCACTCATATTTTTTGCTTACATCCAGTTACAAATGAAAAGAAACAACTCAAAATTTGAAGGCCGATTCAGAAAAAAATCACCATATGCATTCATGTTTATAAATTGAGCTAATTTATTGATTGGGATGAATATTGATGTCAATTATTGATGGCTAGAGTATTTACTTGATTAATGCTTTTGGTTGGGTGGGAGAGCATTGTTGGGGCGAATAAAATGAATTGCTAATACGATGAGAAAAGTGGATCTTGAGCCCAAAAATAAGCTGGTACAGAGTCAGAATAAGCGGGATAAAGTGATAAATTGGATGGCGATTTTGGTGTTCAAAGCGGCCATCCAAGAGGTAAAAATCAAGAGCAAAATCGCGTTGAAAGGGTTAAGCGCGATAAAACTTACTGTCGTTGAAAACGTCACGATCACGCGGATCGTTCGATAGGAACATCCACATCTCTTTCATGCTTTGTTCAAAGAACTCTTCTTCAAACACCACCATAGAGCAATGTTCACCAAGCCCAGTCACGAACGGTTCGAGCGCTTCAAACCCAATGCGTTCGATGTCTTCAATATCAATGAAATACAGCTTTTTATCGGTTCTTTGTTCGCTTTCTGTGGGTAATTTGCCTTTACCAAGTACAGAGAAGTTAAGCTCAACGGTTAAACCCGTACGGTTTTGTTTGAGCTCATAAACCGCTTCGGTTTGCGCCATCACGCTGTAGTTCAAATCATCAAAGTAGCTCAGTGTTTCTTGCTTCATTGGGTGCATAAGTCTTCCATAAATTGTGCAGTTGAATCTGATGAGATTCCGTTACAAGCCTTTCAAGTATTGAGCGTTTGCCGTTGGGTGAATCGCGGTATTAAGTGCTTCAACATGCTGCTCATTGTATTCATTCAGCAGAGCGGTAAAGGCATCGATCAATTCAGGTTTGGTCATCGTGACTTTGGTTTCTGTCTGGATCTCGCGCAGATCGATCAACACGTCAGTTAACAGCTGCGGCAAATCTTGCAGCACTTGTAGGTTCAGCACGTTGTGCTCGCTGTAGATCGAGTTGTGACTGCCTTTTTGTTTTTGCACCACATACGGGTTGTCTTTTAGGTTGATGATCGATGTGCGCTTGTCACAACGCTTCAAGCAGCCTTTGTTGACCTTAATCTTGCGGCAGCCCTCGGTTTGTTGGAACAAACATTGGCGACTGGTGAGCAGAGTGTTCGGGTGGTAAATACTGTAGTAGCTGCGCATGTTGTGCGGGCGCTTAATGTGGCGCATCTGCTTCATGTTCAGCTCGTTAGAGATAAACGCACCGCTTGCGGCGAACTCTTCTTGCAAACATTTGAACGAGTAGGAGTTCACTGTGTTCATTTGCGGGCCTGCAACCCAACCTAATCCCAGCTCTTGAGCCAAAATGCCCACGCCAGAGTTGTTGGTGATCGACAATTCTGGCTTCACTGCTTCTAAGAATGCTCGTGCGGCTTGGTAATCGTCACCAATCAAAATCGCAGGGAACCAAGGTTTCAATCTTGGGTTTGCTTGGAACAGCTCAATCATCGCATTCAGTTCACCCGCTAACCCCATGGGTAGCTGGAAGTACACATCGACATTGCTGTCTTCGCATAGTGCGGTATCTTCTACTGATGAAATCAAGACAGATAGCTTCGGAGCGCCTTCGCGCATATCTGGTTGAGGCAGCGTCGGCAAAGTCGGTACATCAATCGCGCCTTTTAGGCTGCTGCCAGAGGCTTGCGTTGAAGTCACATCAAAATCTTGAGTCTTCTCTGCAACCTTCTCAATGATAGCGGTTTTGTCGTCGTAGAGCTTCTTCTTCACGCCTTGCACATCATCGGTGGATTCACATTTGTAGATCTTTGAGAAGTGTTTCACTGAGTGATCGCGAGGGTTATCGATGTACATCGCTTTACCGAAATCACCTTGCAAAAACGCGTTAGAGAAATCGCGGTTAAATACGGTGTACAACTCTGTGGTGTCGTTTGACAATTCTACGCCTTCGCACAAGCGATCAATCTGTTTACGCCAGTTATCGACTACGGTGTAAACGTAGTGGGATTTCTTAATGCGGCCTTCCACTTTCAACGAATACACGCCCGCATCGGCAAGCGCTTCTAAATCGCCAAATGCCGAGTTGTCCTTCATGTTGAGTGGGTAACTGTTACCAGTTTTGGTAGTTTCGTATTGCTCACGACAAGGCTGGCTGCAACGACCACGGTTGCCCGAAGCGCCGTTACGTGCAGAGCTGATGTAACAGATGCCAGAGAAACCAATGCAGTAAGAGCCGTGCACAAACACTTCCATCATCACGTCATGCTCACGACCAAACTGAGCCAGATGCTTGATCTCATTGATGTTCAGTTCACGAGAGAGGTTCACGCGGCTCGCCGTCAACTGATTCAGGAACAAGATCTGTCCTTCGTTGTGCGTGTTGAGCTGAGTTGAAGCGTGTACGTCTAGATCTGGGAAATGATTCTTGAGAATGTAAGCCAAACCAAGATCTTGCACGATCACGCCATCAATTGCGGTGGTGTTTAACTGGCTGAGCAAACGCACGATGGCTGGGATTTCGCTTTCCAGTATCAATACGTTCAGAGTCAGGAAGATCTTACAGTTGTGCTGATGAGCTAGCGTCAGCACGCCATTCAAGTTATCTAAAGTGAGGTTGGTCGCTCGGTTGCGGGCATTAAAACGGTCTAGTCCGCAGTAGATAGCATCGGCACCCGCAGCAATGGCAGCTTTGATGGAATCCAGATCGCCGCCCGGGGCTAATAACTCAAATTGATCGCGTGTCACTAGTTATCTCTTACTCAGTAAAATAGGTCACGTATTTTATGTGCTTCACGGTTTTAATGTTGGACTGATTAACGCTTTATTAATCTGAATCAATTTTCACTCTGAGTCGGTCTATTGTTGATAAGGAAAGCCGAAAATCAAACACGTACAAGTCGCGAGTATGGGTCTTGGCTTCTATAGTTTTTGGGTAGTGAAATCGAAGCATAAGGAATAAGCAGATGGTAAAAGCAATGACGGTAGGATTGGTCGCAGTGTTGGCGTCGTTTTCCTCTTTGGCAGAAGAAAGTGTGGTACGAGTTGCGAGTCAACATTCGGTGCAAGATACGGCGAATAAGTTTGTCGAAATCGCGCAAAGTAAGGGCTTAAACGTGTTTGCGCGTGTGAATCACCAAGAGAATGCGGCTAAGGTCGATATGGATCTAAGACCAACCGAAGTGATTGTGTTTGGTAATCCCAAAGTGGGCACGCCATTGATGCAATGTGCCCAAGAGGTAGCGATCGATTTGCCGCAAAAAGTGTTGGTTTATGAAGATGCAGAAGGCAAAACTTGGCTCGCTTACAACAACCCTATGTATCTAAAAGAGCGCCACAAGATTGAAGGGTGTGACGAGGTGTTGACCAAAGTCAGTGGTGTGCTGAGTAAGCTCACAGGCGCGGTTGCGAAGTAGTTTCGTCATGCTGCTCGCGGTCTTTCCATGTGTGAGCAGCATTCTGCAAGCCAACCGTTACGGTGAGCGGCATTGTAAGCACCTCGACAACAGCGCAGCCAATCTCGTTTACTTGAGAAATAGGACGCGCTGCCTTTACAGATCTTAAGCGTCCATTTTGAACGTGCAGAACGCATGTGGGCGCAGCACCTTTTCATCCAATTATTTCGGTGGGCGGCGAAGTAGGCTCCGCTGCATCCTTCTTGCCACGCTGTTCGTGTTTTGTAATCTGCAGCGCTTCTCATACACGCATCGAGCGTCCATTTCTTTTGTGTTCTTGGTTCGCCCATATGAGCGCAGCATTGCTCTAGCCACCCTCGATTTCTTGCCGCTTGATAGGCGCTTTTACAATGGCTAATCCATTCCGTACGAGTTTTGAATGGTCGGGCACTTTGGATACAGGCTGATAAGTTCCACTTAAGTTCGATTGGTTTCATGTGGGTGCAGCAGTCTTCTAGCCAACCGTTACGGTTAGCTGCGTTGTAAGCGCCGCTGCATCCGCGCTGCCAGTCGGAACGAGTTTTGTACCGTTTGGCGTTTTCTGCACAGGTTTCAAATGTCCACTTTTTCCCTGTCCGAGAAGGGAGCATGTGGGCGCAGCAATCTTCAACCCATCCGTTTTTTCTGGCGGCATGGTAAGCGCTCTTACAACCATGATTCCATGCAGAACGAGTCTTGTATTCAGAGGCGCTTTGTTTGCATTTTTCGTACGTCCATTTCAAGCCGACGCGCTGCATATGAGCGCAACATTGGTCGAGCCAGCCGTTGCGATACGCCGCGCTATAAGCCGCTTTGCATCCTTCACACCACTCCGTGCGAGTCTTGAATTTTGCTGCACTCTGTTTGCACAGCTCTAGGTTCCATTTGCCCCGTTTTTTGGGTAGGTCCATAAGATTCATAAGCGCACCCCTTCAAAGTTTCTGAATAAGGTTGAAAAGCCGTTTCCCTAAAAGTTTTGCCTATCTTGTTCTCTGAGGAACTTACTGATGTTGATAGGCGATAATGTTGATTGTGTTGCTTTTATGTACGGTTATTCGGGGCTTTCGGGTCAAATTAAGCAGAATTTACAGGCGGGAAAAACAACAAACCCCGCAACATGACGGGGTTTGAAACTAAATGGTTGAAGTGGGTATTACGCCAGTTTGAAGGTTGCCACTTTCGAGTTGAGATCTTCTGCTTGAGACTTCAACTCAGATGACTGATTCATCGACTCTTCTGCACCGATAACCAAGTGGTCCGTCACGTCTTTGATTGAAGTAACGTTTTGGGTGATTTCATTGGTCACGTGGGTTTGCTCTTCCGCGGCGGTGGCGATTTGGGTCGCCATATCGCTGATCATCGCCACTGCCGAGTTGATTTCATCCAGCGCTTGAGAAGCACGGTCAGCATCTTCTACCGAGCCTACTGCCAGTTCAGAGCTGCGTTCCATCAAAGTAACAGCACGCTGAGTCGTGCGTTGTAGCGTTTCGATGGTGGATTTGATCTCTTCTGTCGATGTATGAGTACGTTGAGATAGAACACGTACTTCATCTGCAACCACAGCAAAACCACGGCCTTGTTCGCCTGCACGCGCGGCTTCAATCGCGGCGTTCAATGCAAGTAGGTTAGTCTGCTCTGCAATGTCACGAATGGTCGACAGCACGGTATTGATGTCTTGAGCATGTTGGTTTAGTTCACTGATCACGCCGCTGGCTTGGTTCACTTCCGAAGACAGGTTGTTGATCGAGTCTTTGGTGTTCACTACCAACGCATGACCATTTTGTGTGCTCACGGAAGAGTCTTGTGCTACTTTAGCCGTTTGCTCAGCGTGAGAAGCGATCTCTTGCGTCGCAGAAGCCATTTCCGTTACTGCCGTTGCCACAAGTGTGATTTCTTGTTGCTGGTGGTTGAGCTCGTCAACAGATTGGTTTGCACGTTTGGTGCTCAGCTCTGACTGATGATTCAAGTCTTCCGCTTGGTGACGAATGTGGCCGATAAGCTGCTGAAGGCTGGCAACGAACTGGTTGAAGTTCTCTGCCAATTCACCCACTTCATCGCGGTTCTCGACTTTGATGCGCTGAGTTAAATCACCGCTACCATTGGCGATTTGCGATAGAGCATTTGAAACGTTGTAAAGCGGACGGAATAGGATGTTACACAGCAGGTTAAACAAAGCCACACAGATGATCACCACGATAGTCGTCGCGATGATTTGGCCCCAAACTGCGTCGTAAAGTGGGGCAACCAAAGAGTCATTATCCAGAACCGTGACCGTTGTTAGTTTAGTGCCGTCGATGGCTTTCGCGTAAACCACGAAGTCTTTGCCGTTGATGGACACGGTACGATCTTGACCAGAACTTGCTGCCGCTGTGATATCGCTGTTGTTCAGCCCCAATTTGCTGACAGGCTGGTTAAGCAGTTTGCTGTCATTGTGGGTGAAGATATTGCCTTGGTCGTTGGCGATAAACATGTAACCTTCACCAGGCAGAATCACTTGGTTCAGGCTATTTAGGATGTCACCAATTTCCACGTCTGCACCTAGCACGCTAGTTTGACCGTGAAGCTGCAACGCCTTGCCCAAAGACACCACGTTCGCGCCAGTTGCTGCAGCGACTGTAGGGTTGTCCATAAAGACTTTCGAAGGGTTTGCGATTGCGTTGGTGTACCAACCCCATTGACGAGGGTCGTCGTTACCCGGTGGAAGGACAACACCGTTCGCGTTGTCTTGAGAACCGTCTGAATACGCAAGGAAGACGTTATCAAACGCAGCAGAATCACGAACTTGTTTTAGGTGGGTCACAATGGCGGATTTCTCGGCATTTTGTGACAGTGATGTGAGTGCGCGCTCTTTCGACAGCAGCCAATCGCTCACATATTGGTTGTAAGATGCGCTGGTACTTTCTAGGCGTTGTGCGACTTCAACATCAAGTCGCTCCAAAGCATCACGGAAAGACAGCCCCTCCACCAACACTCCCCCGAGGATGATGGCAGCACTGGCAGAAATCGCCAGCTTGTTCTTCAAAGATAAATTCTTAAGCATAAAGGTATCGTTGGCTCTTATATTTATAAAAATGGGTATTTCGCGCGAACATTATATTTTAGTGGTCAAAATAAATTCCGATCTATGTCGCGTATTTGAGTCGTATCAACCTCAATGAGCAAATATTAAACAATGCGTATTGCCTTTTTGCGCTAACTTGATTAATAGCGAAGTGTTATCTAAGACGTTGTAAAACCTTCTCATTTTATAAAATGTGAGCTAGATCTTACTATTCAGGCGTAGTTTTCATATTAAATATCAAGCATATGGCGTGCTCGATATATTGCCTCAATTGATTATTATTAGGGACGATAGTTATGCGTAGCACGTTGTTACTCACCGCATTGTTGCTGTCAGGGTGTGCTCTGATTCCCCTGTCGACACCGCTTCAAACCGATCCGAATTGGTACGTTGATCAACTGCCTAATGGGATGAAATACCACATTTATCCAACCCAAGATGAAGAAGTCTCGGTACGTTTGATGATGAACGTTGGCTCCTTCCAAGAAGACGCGACTCAAAAAGGCTACGCGCACTTTATTGAGCACATGGCGTTCAACGGCAGCACTCACTTTTCTGGCAATGACGTTGTAAAGCTGTTTGAAGCATCAGGCGGCAGCTTTGGTGCAGATATTAATGCCACGACGACTTATCAACAGACGACCTACAAGCTTGATCTTGCTAATCCGAGTAAACTGGATGACGCGTTAACGTGGATGCGTGATATCAGTGATGGCATCGAGTTCGACCCAACGCAGGTAGAAAAAGAGAAAGGGGTGATATTAGGGGAGTGGCGCCGTGCGCGACCTGATGATAAATCGCTATCTTTTAACGCGTACCAAGCTTCTATTGAAGGCACGCCTTATGCGGAGCACGATCCGATTGGCACGCGCAGCTCAATAGAAAACACGACATCGCCAGCGCTAAAAGCATTCTATGACAAGTGGTATCAGCCGCAGTACGCTGAGCTAATTGTCACAGGTAATGTTGATGTCGAATCTATCTCAAAGATCATTGAGAACAAATTCTCTAACTGGGAAAGCGTTTCGAATGCGGCAGTAGAGAAGCGTCGTGATATTCGAGTGAATAACGCTAATCGCATTCTACCAAGCAGTAAGATGGAATCACCGAGCCTGCATTTGGTCATCGATCGGGATTCTGTTACTCGACAAACCATGCAGCAACAACACAAAGCTTGGCAAGATGAGTTGAGCGCCCAGTTGATCCAACAACGCTTACTGACGGTGTTGAATGATGCGGCGGAATCGTTCCAATACGCTTATGCGCAACCTTATTCTTCCAACTATCATCGCATGATGTCTGCTGGGGTTTCTTTTGCTCCTGAGCGCCGTGACAACATCCAACAAATCTTCTTGAATACTCTGACCTCGCTGCGTGATTATGGTGTGACTCAAGAGGAACTGGATGGTGTGATGTCGGGTTGGTATGGCGAACTGTCTAACCTAGATGCTGATTGGGCGAAGCGAAAGCCTGCTGGTTATGCAGAAGCGCGAGTGTATCAATTGGAGCGAGATTCAGTATCGCAATCCAAACAAGGGTATGAGCAAAGCTTAGCCACCTTTGTCGCTGCTAATGACCTTAACCACGCGAACGATGAGCTGGAAGCCCTGTTATCGGAACCGGCGAATTTTGTGGTGGGATTAGGTAGAACAGAAAGCAAAGAACAGTTTGCAGGTGAGTTTGCGTTGTTAAGCGCAGCTTACGCACAAGCCGGTGAAAAGCCGCTTGAGATGTACGCGAAAACCGATGGTTTTATTCAGCCAACTAAAGAAGGTGACATCACCGCCGTTCGAGAAGAGAAAGGCGGTTTCCAAGTTTACTCACTCTCAAATGGCATCGAAGTTTGGTTCCAGAAAGATGAGAAAGCGGCGAACCGAGCCTACATTTACTTAGCCAGCCAAGGTGGTAAGGCTGCACTTGATAAATCACTCTATCCTGCGTTTGAAGTGGCGACCATGGCGGCGGCACGCAGTGGGCTGGGGGATTTCTCAGGTTCTGAACTCGACAGCTACTTGCGCAAAAACGACATTTCCCTCTTCCCGATCCTTGGACCAACGAATCACGGTATTGAGGTCATCACACCCAAAGCACATTTAGCCAGTGCCATGAATGGTCTGTATAACGTGGCGACGGAAATCAAAGTCGATGAGCGTCAACTCGAAGCGGTAAAACGTGAATACGTCCAACAGCGACGCGCTTTCTTTGAATCACCAATGGGCCAGTGGATTAAGGCCGCAAATGAGAACGCATACTTGCCGAACAGTCGCCATCGCCTTTTGTCCATCAATGGCGCAGAGAACGTCACACCGGAGCAAGTGTTTGCGATGCACGAAGCCTTGTTCAAGCATAACTACGGTTACAAAATGATCATCGTAGCCGATGTCGAACCTGAGCAGATCACACCATTGCTGCGTAAGTATGTTGCATCGATTGATCTAAAACCGGCCGCGCCTGTCGATTACCATATTGAGTTTGATCCCAATGCGAAAAGTCGTTTGGTCATGGCCGCAGGTAACGAGCCATCTTCGCTGTATTTGCTGCGTTTAACCAATGAACGAGAGTCTCCGAGAATGGCACGTGATACGGTGGTTGAAGACATGCTGCAACGTATCGCTGCTGCACGTGTCACCGCACAATTACGTGAAGAAGCAAGCTTGGATTACAGCCCTGGTATCTACCCAATTACACAGGATAGGGAGCAAGTTTCGGATTGGTTCTTTGAATCACAAATCGATCCAAAAGACGTCGACAAGATGGACGCTCAGCTGGATAAAATCTTTGATGGTCTAGCGAAAAACATCACGCAAAAAGAAGTCGATACTGCCGCTAAACAACTTGCTGTTTCTATGAAAGATGTGGATGACAATCCGGGACAACGCAGTTGGTCATACACTCGCTACTTAGTGCATGATTACGGGCTTGATGTCTTGCTGGACGTTGATAAAGCAGCGCAAAGCGTCACGTTAGAAGAGGTGAGGGCGAAAGCGAAACAGGCCTTTGGTAGCAAAGCCAAACGCACCACCATCATTTTAAATCCGCAACAATAATCATCAAAAGGGCGACATTCGTGTCGCCCTTTTGTTTTTGCGCGGTTAGGTAAACTCGGTTATCTGTTTTAACCGCACTGGCAAGGTGTGGTTTCGCCTGTCTTTATTTGTTGCTTATACGCTTTAACGGCTTCTTTTCTTGCCGCATCAAGATCAGGGCGACGCACCACGACTTTCATCCCCGATTTAGGTTTTACCTTGCAAGCGTAACGAGGCTCACCGTCCACTTCCACTTTGCATACATGACAGCAACCGTGTTTACGTTTGTTCTTCAAACAAGGTGCGGCGATATTCACTTTGACCTTGCGTGCTACCTCAACCAGATTTTGGTCGTCAGGTGAAAGGGTGATTTGGTGGTGATCAATCTCGATGATTGCAGGTTTAAAGGTAAACATAGGCTCTTAAATTTGGGTTAAACAATGACTAAGACGACGGACAAAAGAAAAAGACGAAGGAAATTGGAAATTATTTGTCGTTTTTGTCATATCAGTCTTTGCTTATTTTTGTGACGGAAAGTCTCATATTTGTCAGGTACAGGAAACCATGTGGTATCGATTGAGTCTCACCTAACTCCAAACTGAAGTTAATGAAGGTTCCCCCAATGAAACGCTACCTATTGTCGACGATTCTACTACTAAGCAGCGCAAATGTATTTGCAGAAGCAGCACCAACTCAACCTGCAGCGCCAAAACCATTTGGTTTAGAGAGCATTACGGCTGATCAACAAGCGAAGATTGAAGAGATTCAAATCAATTTAAGCAGCAAACTAGCGGGTCAGCAGGATCCTAAAGCAGTACAAGAAAGCGCGAAGCAGTTCGAGAAGCTAGTGAAAGCGTCTTCTTTTGATGAAGCAAAAGCCAAGCAACTTATCCAACAAGCGCATGCAAAACAGCTAGACACGCAGCTGGCTCAACTTAAAGCGCAGCACGATATCTACAATGTTCTAACCGCAGAGCAAAAGTCGACGCTAGAGAAGCGTCAACAAGAGCAGCTTAAAAAGTTAGAAGCGATGAAGCAGCAACAAGCGCAGTAATCGAAACCACTTTTTACTCCCTATAGAATGTTCAAGGCTCCCAATTGGGAGCCTTTTTTGTGCAAAGTTACGGCGAAATAGAAGGAAAAAGTAGAATTTTAGTGTGATTCAAGTTCAAGTCGAATCGGCATACATCGATTGTACGATGATACTTTTTACAGTGTAAAACTCACAGGCATATAGTGGCGGCGAATCAGTTATTAACGACAATATAAAGGTCTAAAATGAAAATAAAAGCCCTACTGTGTTCTACTCTTGTTGCAGTGACAGCCCTACCTACTTTTGCCGGTGAGACCAAGCTGGATGTACGTTTTGGTCACAACACCGCGTCTGATATTCGCGATAGCCGCGTGAAATTTATGCATACTTTCGACACGGGTTTTTACTTTAGTGCCGAAGCCGCGCAAATCCACAATGATGGTTACTTTGCTGGCAATGACTCTAATGACCCAGATAAGAATGGCTTGAAGGCAGCGGCACAGGAGTTTGAAGCAACTTACAAGTTTGATCTTGGTGAAGATTGGTATTGGGCGCCGGGTTTGGTGATGGTAACAGCTCCGAACTGGACGGAATACCGACCTTACTTAAAACTTGGTACGACATTTGACAATGGCGTGTCTCTAACGGGTCGTTACCGCTACAACTGGTCAAACGATGCGAATGGTAAAAACTACCTTGATGGTTCTGGTACCACTCGTGGTGCTTCTAACCAGTTTGACCTTTGGATCTCGAAAAACTTCGGCGATGTGGGCCTGATGTACAACCCTCGATACCGTTACCAAGATGGCGTAGATCAAGGTACGGGTCGAGATGACTACTGGGAGCACACGATCATGGTTAACTACAAGTTGAATGAAACTTGGACGCCATACATGGAGCTGGTTTCTGTCGATGAAACCTATGTGGATGAACAAGGTAACCGTGAGAACGATTACGCAGTGCGCTTAGGTTTTGTGATGAACCTGTAGTAACGAAAGAAATCAAAAAAAGCGGTCATTGACCGCTTTTTTTGATCGGAAATAAGAGCAGAGGCGAATTAAAAAGTGAGCAGCTCTTTGCCGATTTTATCAACGATATTAAGGATATGGATTTGCGACTCTCGACTATAGAGAGAGATGCCATCCACTTGCTCCTCCAAAGGAATATTCAGGTGGCTCGATTGCGCCAATGTAGAGCCTTTTCGACTGATTCCCATCACCTTAAGACCTTTTCTTTTGGCGTTGTGCGCCATCTCAACAACGGCTTGTGTCTCCCCAGATTTACTGATTAACAAGAGCGTTCCGAGCTCAGCCCGCGTTAGCTGGTGGATATCTGTGATCACCAAGTGAGGAATATTCGCCAGAGAAAGAAAGCGCGACAAATAGTTCACACTCACAATCGATGCGCCGCGAGAGTACAGATACACAACAGGGGAGCCGCTCAGTGTCTTTGCCACTTGTGAAATGACACTTTGCTCGCACTCTTCACCCTGTAGGTTTTGTGCCTGTTCTTTCAACTCATTTGCCAATTTATAGCGCAACTCTGTGTAGCTGGCATACCCCATTTTTTTACAAACCCGATTGACCGAAGTTGTAGTGGTAAGTGCCTTGTTGGCTATGGTCTTTGCCGAGATCTCATGCAGCTGACTGGCGTGCCCAATCAGATACTCGTAGATAACGCGCTCTATGCCTCGAAAAGTGTTCATCGCTTTTGACTATCATTGAGAAAACTGTCGGTATTACGCTTGAAAATGGCCGCGTTGTCTTTGCGTCGGATCACAGATGTATCGTGATACGTGAGTTGTATGAGGAAACAATATCTGAGCCGAGTTGGGGTTCATATACTGTCCGCAGTAAAAAATAACAAGGTATAGACCCATGAGTAAAAAGAAGCTGGTTGCAGTCACCGCCTGCCCTACAGGCATTGCACATACCTTTATGGCAGCTAAAAAAATCAAAAGCTGGGCTGACAAGCATGGCTATGAAGTCAAAGTGGAAACCCAAGGCAGCGATGGTGTGAAAAACCGATTGACTGCTCACGATATCGCAACCGCTGATGGTGTCGTGCTAGCCGTTGATGTACCCATCATGGACATGGAGCGCTTTGATAATGCCAACCCATTAAAAGTGCGAACTCAAGAGTTGATCAAACATGTGGATGCTTTGTTGCCAACGGTTTTCCAACGTGGCAAAGAAAAGTCGGCGGCATTGAGTGAGCTTCCAATTGAAGAAAAGCGCTCGGCGTATCAAGTCGCGATCGGCCACATCATGACCGGTATCAGCTACATGCTACCTGTCGTGGTTTTAGGCGGCCTTCTCATGGCGGTTGCCAAGATCACCGGTGAGTTCATAGATATCTCCGGCACTCCGATTCAAACCTTGGATAAATTGGGCTTCATGACCATTAAGTTCATGTACCCAATCTTTGCTGCATACCTTGCCTATTCTATCGCTGGTAAACCCGCTCTGATTCCTGCCTTTATTGGCGGCGTGATGAGTGACGAAGTGTACAAACGCTTTTTCGACCTAGAGGGGTGGGCGCCTTCTGGTTTCTTTGGCGCCATCGCGATTGGTTTCCTAGTTGGTTATCTCGTACGTTTCTTGAACGACACGATCAAAGTGAAATCAGAGCTTACCACGTTGAAAACCATGCTTGTGGTGCCGGCGATTACGGGGGTGGTAATGGTGTTGACGATGGAATACATCATCAATCCACTCTTTGGGGCTTTGAACATCGCCATGATCAACCTGTTTACTGAAGCAGGTGATGCTGGCCGTGGTATTTACTCAATGGTCATTGCGGCAGGTACGGCATTTGACTTGGGTGGACCAATCAACAAAGCCGCAGGCTCCGTTGCGTTAGGTCTTAATGGCATGGGCGAAGGCTTTGATTTGATTGCCCGTGAATTGGGCATCGTTATCCCGCCTATCGGTGTTGGCCTTGCAGCCTTACTTGATGGCAAATTCCGTCCGCGAGTGTTCTCTCCAGAAGAGCAAACCGTCGGTAAAACGTCTTTGATGCTGGGCTTAATTGGTATTTCAGAAGGAGCGATTCCATTCATCCTAAAGAACCCGAAGATGATTCCAATCATGATCTTAGGTTCCATCATCGGTACGCAGTTAGCCGTAGTGCTGAACGTATTCCAAAGCTTGCCATTACCGGCAGTATGGGGATGGTTCCTATCGTCTGACCCTGTGAGCTACACCATTTCTGTTATTGCTGGCTCTCTGTTTATTGCTGTGGCTCTGCTGCTTTGCACTAAACCTCAGCCTACTCAAGCTTAACCATTTTCAACGGAGGAAGACGCATCTTCCTCCAATAAAATTCAGACCAAGATTTAGAGACAACGCCAATGGCTAAAGTACACGTAATTCCTCACACTCACTGGGATCGTGAGTGGTATTTCACCCAACAGGATAGTGATGTACTCGCGACTTACAATTTTACCAAAGTAATTGAAACGCTTGAAAACACCGAGGCTTATACCTGTTACCACTTAGACGGCCAGTCCTCTATTGTGGAAGATTATCTTAAAGTCCTACCTTACATGCAGGAACGCATGGCTAAATTGGTTTCAGGGAAGAAACTGTTTATTGGACCATGGTACACACAAACCGATACCTACAACGTCGCCGCAGAATCGATCATCCGTAACTTGAAATACGGTATGCATATCGCTGAGGAACTCGGCCACAGTATGAAGGTGGGTTACTTACCAGATACCTTCGGTCATAACGCGCAAATGCCTACCATTTTTAAAGGCATGGGTATCGATAACATTATCTTCTGGCGCGGTATTGACTATGACCAGCAGGTCGAAAAATCGCACTTCTTCTGGCGTTCGACTGGGGGCGACGAGATCTATGCTTACAACCTAGTTCATGGTTATGGCGCAGCGAAGAACATCAATGCGACGCCTGATCATCTGGATAAGAAAATCTTCCCGATGGTAGAAAAGATCAAATCACTTTCAGGTTTGGATGAAGTGTTGATTCCATCGGGTGGTGACCAAGTGAATATCGACCCTGAGTTACCAAAAACCTTACAAGCCGCGACTGAGCGCTCGGGTAAAGATGTTTACGTGATTTCATCGATGGAAGCGTTTGTTGATGTGCTACGTGATAATGACCAAGCGTTTGAAACGTACCAAGGTGAGTTCAAGTTGCCACGCTACACGCGCATCCATAAAACCATTGGTTCAGTCCGTTATGACATCAAGAAACTCAACTTTGAAATTGAACAGTTCTTGTTGAAGAAACTTGAGGTGGTGATTGCCATCGCGAAGGCTCAAGGTATTACCGTACACACTGAGTTAGTCGATATCGCTTGGAAAAAAATCCTTGAGTGCCATGCCCATGACAGCATGGGTGGATGTAATAGCGATGCCACCAACGCCGATATCATGCATCGTCTCAAGCAAGCGGAAGAGATTTGTCACGGCCTTTACAACCTCGTTATCAAAGAGATTGCCAGTGCATGTCATGATGATGAGTTGATGTTATTCAACGGTAAAATGACACCTTACAACGGGATGGTCAAAGCGGTTGTATTTAGTGCGAGCGAGAACATTTCGGTTCTGGATTCTGGTCAGCCTCTACCGATTGAAGTGCTCAAGAAAGAAACATTGAGTGGCGGTAAGATCATTGAGGTAACGAAAGACGGCGAGAAGGAAGTCGACGTACCACCATACTACCGATTCGAGCTGAATGTGTTTGTTTCTGAATTACCTGCAATGGGGTATCGCGTTTTTGAAGTTCAAGCTTGTGAGCAAGCCAATGCAGAGCAAGTGAACAGCGAGCAAACGGTGATCGAAAACCAAGCATTGCGAGTTTCTTTAGAGCAAGGCCAATTGCGCTTAGAAGACAAAATTAATGGCCGCGTTATCGAGCAATTATTGACGTTTGAAGAGCAAGCCGACGATGGCGACTCCTACGATTTCTCACCACTGGAAGGTGATACACCAAACTACAGCACTTCGCTTGAGTGGTTGTCATGTACGGTTGGTGAAACGCAACAAAGCTTATCTGTTCGAGCAACGTTAGTAGTGCCGCACGATCTGACGGCACGACAAAGTGGTGAGCAGAATAGACAAGCGGTATTCGACATAACGATGAGTCTGGTTAATGGTGAGTCCCAGCTTCTGTGTGATATCAACACATTGAACAACACTTGCGATCACCGTGTACGCGTTCTGATTAACTCAGATCTTCAGACTGATACTTCGATTAGCACTCAACCTTTCGCACTGATGGAGCGTCCTGTTGCTCCCGACCTAGCGCAATGGCGTGAAAAGTACCGCGAGTGTCCTATCGATATTGAAACCACAGATGGTTCTGTCGCGATTGCTGAGTCGGAGCGAGCTTTGATTATAACGGGACGTGGCCTTAAAGAGTTTCAGGTATTGAAAGGCTCAGAAAGCGATAAGATCGCTCTGACTTTGTTTAAGTCGACCGGACGACTTGGTAAGGATGACTTGTTATGGCGTCCGGGGCGTGCATCTGGCATCAACAACACAGTGGTATATACGCCTGATGCTCAACTGCAAAAAGCGATGAGCTTTAGCTTTGCTCTGGCTCTGTGTGATAACGCCCAGCACAAGACCATTCGTCAGTTAGAACGCCGTTATTTGGACCAACCTTTTGGGTACCAAAAACAATCGCTGAACAGTTTTGAAAATCGTCTCGAACGCTTCCAAGTTCGCTTTGAACCGAGACAGCATTCACCTTCATTCAGTCTGTTCTCATTGCCGCAAGCGCTGGAACTGTCCAGTTTAGGACACGCCTTCTACCGTGATAATGCGATCATTCTGCGCGTGTTCAACCCAACTGAGAGCCCAATCGAGCTTGACCTTGATTCGCTGAAACATTTTGCAGATGTTGAATTGGTGAACTATCGCGAGCAGCCACTCGATGGCGCTTACATTGTGCGCCCGAATAATAGCTTAGATGTGCGTTTAACGCTTGGTAGCAAAGAGAAGTAGGAGAGAATCATGATTGCTAATTCGATTTACAACAAAGTTGCCAAGCTGTATGGCGAGGCCAGCGCGACAAAAATTACCGATGATATTCTTGCTTTAATGAAAAAGTGGCAAGACAAAGCACCGCAATATCAAAATTGGGTGGATCAACGTACCTCTTACTTGATCACCTACGGCGACAGTTTTTCTACTCAAGCAGAACCCACGCTGGCGACGATGAAGACATTCGCTGATCGCCACTTGAAAGGGGCATTGAGCAACATTCATATTTTGCCAATGTTCCCTTACACCTCGGATGATGGTTTTAGTGTGGTTGACTACCGTCAGGTGGATCCTAATCTCGGTGATTGGGATCAATTGAATGCACTATCTGAGAACTTTGACCTGATGTACGACTGTGTCATCAACCATATCTCTAAGAGTAGTGACTGGTTCCAAGGTTACCTAGCGGGTGATGCGAAATACCAAGACTACTTTGTAGAGTCTGATCCGAGCCTTGATTATTCAAGTGTAACGCGCCCCCGTGCGTTACCGCTCCACACTCCGTTTAGCAAGGCATCGGGTAAGACTGTACATGTATGGACGACTTTCTCGGATGATCAAATCGACATTAACTTCCACAGCCCGAAAGTGCTTTTAGAAAGCATCGATATCTTGTTGATGTATGCGGCGAACGGTGGACGCTCGATTCGTCTTGATGCGATTGGTTTTATCTGGAAAAAGCTCGGAACCACATGTATTCACCTAGAAGAAGCGCATGAAATCATCAAGCTATGGCGAATCATTTTGGATGAAGTGATGCCAGGAACATTGTTGATCACTGAGACCAATGTGCCGCACAAAGAGAATGTATCCTACTTTGGGGGCGGCGATGAAGCGCACATGGTTTATCAATTCCCACTGCCGCCATTAACGCTGCACGCTTTGATGAGTGAAAATAGCGAGACATTGACGCAATGGGCGACTTCGCTGACAAATGAAGCGATGGCGCGACTCGCTCAAGGTGATAAAACTACGTACTTTAACTTCCTTGCTAGCCATGATGGGATTGGGGTTCGTCCAACGGAAGGCATACTGACCGATGAAGACCGCCAAATGATGTGCGCGCAAGTCGAGCGCAAAGGCGGTCGAGTGAACTACAAAAATAACGGTGATGGAACTCAATCACCTTATGAGCTGAATATTAACTACCTCAGTGCAATTACCGAGCCGACTGACAGCATTGACGACAAAGCGAAGAAATTCATCGCAGCTCAATCTATCTTGCTCTCATTCATCGGTGTACCCGCGATTTATTACCACAGCTTGTTGGGTAGCGAAAATGATGTGCAAGGTATGCTCGATTCAGGGATTAACCGACGCATCAACCGTGAAAAATTGGATTTATCTGAGCTAGAAAGTGAGTTGGCAGATGAAGACTCACTGCGCTCAAAAGTATTCAAATCAATGACGCACTTATTGAACCTTCGTCAGCAATACGCCGCATTCTCACCACAGGCTTCTCAACAAGTCTTGAATTTGGGTGATGGTATCTTTGCATTGCAACGTGGCGATGGTGAAGAAGCCATCCGTTTTGCGGTTAATCTGACATCACAAGCTCAAGCTGTTGTGTTAGCGGATTCTGGCTTTGACCTGATTAGTGAACAGTTGATGTCAACAGAATTTGAGTTGGCGCCGTACCAGTTTGTTTGGCTGACACAGCAAAAATAAGGAACACATCATGAAACTTGCCCAACTTACAACTCCTGAGCTGATCATGCTTGATGCTGTGTTTGAAGATCGCTTCAGCGCCATCAATGCACTGACGGACAAGCTTGAACAAACCGGCAAACTTACTAATAAAGCACAATTTCTTGAAGCGGTATTAAAGCGCGAAGAGGAGGGACCGACGGCCCTCGGTGAATACTTAGCCGTGCCTCATGGCAAGTCAGAGGCAGTGAAAGAGCCTGTCTTCGCATGTGCATTTGTCAAAGATGAGCTGATGTGGAAAGGCCTAGATGGCGATGAACCAGTCAACATGATTTTCTTGTTAGCGATTCCGCCAGCAGAGGCGGGTTCGACACACATGGAGGTGCTCACTACGTTGACTTCATCGCTGGTTGATGATGATTTCCGTGACCAGTTACTCGCTGCGCGCACTACTCAAGAGATCATGGCGCTATTTGGAGAAGATGATGCTGATAGCGAGCCTCAAGTTGAACAATCAGAAGTTGAATCGGCGCAACAAGATAATGTCGCAAAAGACATCAGCAGTATTGCTTACCCAGTAGTGCTAGGTATTGGTGTGATCATCTCGGCCTTTTTGTTCTTACTGCTCTAATCGAATCGTTGGCTGGTGGAGCTTATGAAGCCAGCCAAATCATAGAGGGAAAAGTCGCAATGTAGATTTGCACCTTTTCCTCGTCATGTACTCCTCGTTTTTTAAATCACGCTCATTTCGAGTGGGGTTTCGTACATCCCAAATTTCGCTGATATGAAGAAAAATCTATTTAAACTAGAGAATGTTATCCAAAATTACGCTTGGGGAAGCCAATCCGCGCTCACTGAGCTATTCGGTATTGAGAATCCAACATCTCAACCGCAAGCTGAGCTTTGGATGGGGGCTCATCCCAATGGCTGCTCGCGATTGGTCGGCTCTGAATTAACGTTGGCACAACTTATTGAACAATCTCCGACTCATGCGCTTGGGAACTACACGGACCTGCGCTTCGGTCAGTTGCCATTCTTATTTAAAGTATTGGCTGCCGCTAAGCCGCTCTCGGTCCAAGTACATCCAAAGTTGTCCAAAGCAAAAATGGGCTTTGAGAAAGAAAATCGCGCTGGCTTGGCACTTAATGACTCGGCTCGCAACTACAAAGATGGCAACCACAAACCAGAGTTGGTTTACGCACTTACCTTCTACAAGGCGATGAACGGATTTCGTTCGGTTGAAGACATCATCTCTTTGTTTGAGCAGGCGAGAATTACGGTTCTTAAGCAAGCGTTGGAGCAGCTTAAAGCATCTGCAAATGAACAGGGATTAAAGTGCTTCTTTGCCCGGGTTATGAGTTTAGAGGGGGAGGATAAATCATTAGCGTTAAAGCAATTAAACCAAGCCTTAAGCGAACCTTGCCGAACACTGAAAGCACGTGAAGCGTTTGAGCTAATTCGCGAGTTTGCTACAGAGTTTAGTGATGATGTTGGTCTGTTCTCCCCTCTCATGTTGAATATTGTTGAGTTAGAGCCAGGGGAAGCGATGTTTCTTCAAGCCGAAACGCCGCATGCTTACGTTCAAGGTGTTGGTTTAGAGCTGATGGCTAACTCGGATAATGTGCTTCGCGCGGGCCTCACACCAAAGCACATGGATTTACCTGAGTTGATGGACAATACTCGTTTTGAAGCCACCGATTTAGAACAGATTCGTCTTTCTCCTATCGTGAAAGAGCATAAGGTAGGGTTTCCAATTCCCGTTGAAGACTTCAACTTTGAACTGATAACTATTAATGGAGAAACTTTGGCGGAGTTTGTCCGTGGGCCGGAGATTCTATTCTGCTTAGAAGGAACGTTACAAATCAGTTGTCCTTATGAAATGGTTACTTTACAAAAAGGCGAGTCAGTGTTTGTTTGTTCCGGAGCCAAGCAATATCAAATTTCAGGAAATGGCCGGATTGCAAAGGCTTTTAACTAGAATCGAAACCACTTTTTACTCCCTGTAGAATGTTCAAGGCTCCCAATCGGGAGCCTTTTTTGTTTGGTTTGCATTGGTTTGCGTGTAAAGGTTTGGCTTTCCGCTGGTGATTACTTACTCAGAGACACTTCGAGAGCGTGTGTGATGTCGATTCAATAAAACTGTCATGAGAAGTAGATCACAAAAAATACGCTACAAAACAATTTCACACCGTTCATATCACCAAATAAACCGCCATCTTTCTGAGTAAAAAATCAATATAGTTATGAATCTAGATAAATTATCGAATCAATACATGAATTTACTTATCAAATCATCACTGTGAGGGGCTTGAATCAAATTGATATAGTGAAAGCGACTGATAAATCACTTGATTGGAGTTATTCAATTAATACATCAATTAAATTAATGGTATAGAAACAAATATAACCGTGGCAATTGAGCTTAATAACAGTAAGTAATATTAGCTCAAATGCTTATTACCGCTTGAGCTATATTTAATATTAATAATTATAACGTAATGGAAGGTATGTTCATGAGTACCGTGCAGGCAATTAGCGACAAGCGTATTTTAAAGAAAGCAGAAAAATACCTGAAGCGACACCACGATGAAGTCTATTGGTTAATTTGGCGAATAGGCATTGAAACGGGATTACGAATTACCGACATCACCAAACTGGGCTACGACAACATTAATTTTGAATCGGGTGAAGTGGTGGTGATTGAGAGTAAAGGAACACTGGCTCGACAAGCAAGAGCGCGACATAAAGTATTAAAAAGCATCAAAAATGAACTGCTCAACTACTACAAACGAGATCATACCAAGTTGCTCTCAGTGTACGTGTGTGATTACCGAAACGTAGCGGGGTTAGTGCCTCGTAGTTGGAAGAAAAGCGTCCAAGCACGCTTGGAAGAAGCAACGAAAAACGCTCCGGTGAAAAAGCGTATCGCTTATCTTAGTCCGCGAACTTTAACTGCATTGAAGAAGCGCCGAAGAATGTGGCAAGACAAAGATAACGGTCTGATTTTTTCGCGCTCTACCCTAGCCAGTAATCGAGCTAAAAGACAGCGAGGCGTTATCTCGCGTCAGGCTTGCTGGAGTGTCTTCTCGTGCTTATCTCGATGTATTGATGAGTTGCGTCAGTACAAAATCGGCTGTCACAGCCTGAGGAAAATATTTGCACGTCACCTTTATCACTCAAGCGATATGGACATTGGCCTAGTAGCGACGATTATCGGCCATCAGTCTGTTTCGACAACGCTAAGGTATATCGGTATTTCAGATGAAGATACTAAGCGGGCGCAATTGCGGCTGTTTGACTATTTCTTCGCGTAGCGAATAACACAACGACCTTTTCGTTTATAGGTTGAGGAAGCCAGCGCGACCTCAGGCATCCCAGTATCTCAAGCCCCAAACTCTCGCAATGAGAGGCAACTTTTGACGTCTGTTAGTAGGTCGATTGCACGCTTTTGCCCTCACTTCTGTAGGAATGGTACTACGTGCTACACACCTTTTTCTGAAATTGGGCAATTGTTCTTTACCATTGAATCAAAATGCCGATTTTAAGCGTTTCCCTTTATTTTTCAGGAATATAACCTCGCTCAATTCGGGGCATATTCTACCCTTGTTCAAATTCAAACCGACAGAGCATGCCCATATTGCTTAACTTTGTTATGCCTATTTAACTGTTTGATTCATAAGTCAATTAAGGCATGTGGAGGTAAAGGTGGAGTCGAACTTTTCTCAACACCTTCGAAAGGCACGAAAGAGAAGAGGTTGGTCGCAAAGAGAGCTGGTGGATCGCTTACGCCATTTCCCTTTCTCTTTGTTTGTTGGGCTCGATGTTAATGCGCTCTCTCGGTGGGAAAGTGAGAAAGTCCAACCCACAGCAGAGCGGATGGTTCAGATTCTCAGAGTGCTTGAAAACAGTGTAGATGAACTCAAGACATGCTGCTTTCCGACCAAGCCTCAATTGATCAAAAGGTTCGAGCGTTATCGTCATGGCAACTTTGGTCTTGTCCCGCTTCCTGAAGGGAAGGGGAAGTGGCGACGCTTGAACGAAAAAGGCAGTGGTCGTCAGTTTTTAAGACAGCTTTGTTCACTGACAGAGTATGAACGTTTTCTCAATGGCAAAGAGTCGACGGAGCAATGGTCCGTTGGTGGGAGTGCCTTGGCTTCTTTGACTTACCGAGTCGAAGGTGATGCGTTCATTCTCATGCATACCGAGAGTCTCAGTTATTCGGCTTTGCTGTCTAGCATTGAGCGATTGATTGAGTTGTTGTACGCCAGTCGGGCAAGGCTTTTCTTAATGGTTGCGCCAGAAAAGAAAACCGTTAAGCAAGTACGTGTGTTCCAACTTGAAGAAGTCGGAGCGAGTACCGGTGTTTATTCCGCGGGGGCCGATTATGTATTGGGTGAGCTACTTACGATTCGTTCGTGGAGCCACTCAAATCGCGCGTAATGTTCACGGATCGTACACCCAATAATAACTTTACAGTCCGGGTCAACGTTTAATTGGATAAATCTCATTAGGAACAGGTAATTAAATATATAGGCTCATAACAAGAATGCATTATTTCTTGATGAAAAGGAGCGAATAATTTAGGGAGAATTAATGGTTTAGAACTTAATAACATTCACGCTAACCAAAAATCATAACGTTTGTTAAACGATACAAACACATCGAGTTGGAAATAAAACTATTCCATCCACACATTTATTAAAAACTAAATAGCAACGATAAGAAGTCATCACTTTTTGTCTGCATTTATTCGCTAAAAATACACGGGATTTAAAAATGAAAGCTAAATTCATTCGCTCATCAATCGCAGCTACTTTTCTTTTTGGACTGATGTCTGCAACCCCTGCTTTGGCAGAAAACACGACCAACGTTTACTTCAAAGGTGAAATCGTAGAATCAGCATGTGGTCTATCACCAGACAGCATCGATCAGACAATCCAACTTGGTCAACAGCCAACGCACATCTTTAAAGCAAAAGGTGACCGCTCTACACCAGTGCCTTTCCAAGTGAAGCTGACGGATTGTGATACGACTGTAGCAACAAAAGCGGAATTCACATTCGATTCTAACCCAGATACCACTGGCGACCTATTCAGCGTTGAAGGCGGTGCAACGGGCGTTGGTGTACGTATCCTTCACGATGGTAACCCAATCGACAACGGTGACGTAGCAGCGAGCAACGTAATCGTAGACGGCACAAACATCGCGTCTTTCTCTGCAGCGTATGAAGCAAACGTAGACGTAACAGCAACGCCTGTTACAGCGGGTGTTGCAGAATCTTGGGCGCTACTACGCGTAACGTACCCATAAGCAGTTGCCGAGAGAGCTTTGGCTGGTTAGCCAAAGCTCTCGTTCTAATAAAAAACACTGGTTGATAAAATGCGTCGTCATTTACTCGGTTTAATAATTGTACTTTCCTTTCCTTCTTTTTCTTACGCGACCAGCTTCAATGATTATTTTATAAGAAGTAAAAATAGTGTCGATTTAAGCAAATTCTCGAATGCGAACTTTGTGGAAGACGGTAAATATGAGCTAGAGGTTTATATTAATGGGGAGTTCTTAACCAAAGAAAATATTGTATTTAATAACAATAAACCCTGCATTTCTGATGCATTAATGGACAGCCTTCCTCTTAGCGAGCGTGGTTATAAAGTCTACAAAGAAAACGCGATCTCAGTTGATGGTAGTGTGTGTTATCAGTTTGAAGATGTCGGCTACACCAAAGTCACGTCCGATCTCGGTAAAGCACGTTTAGACATCACGACGCCTCAAGAATACATCGCCAATGAGTACAAATATGGTTTTGTACCTGATCGTTTATGGGACGATGGCATCGCCGCGCTCTATCTGGATTACAACGTTAACTACTTTTCTAGCCAACAAGACGATGAAAATGGTTGGAATGACGATCTATCCACCTATGGCATTGTTGGGCTAAATGCCGGAGCGTTTCGCTTTCGAGCAAATTACCAAGCATCCAACAACTATTCCGGTGACTTTACGTCATTGTATGGCTACGCGCCGATCCGCAGCATTAAATCGAAATTGACGTTCGGTAATACCCAGTTTGGCTCGGACGTGTACGACTCGTTCCAAATGACGGGTGTTCGCCTGCAAAGCGATGACCAAATGCTGCCATCTAACTTGCGTGGTTACTCGCCAGTGGTCTCTGGCACGGTCAATACCAATGCGGTGATCACCATTCGCCAGCAAGGCAACGTACTTAAAGTAGTGAATGTGAATGCGGGGCCGTATCTGATTGATGACCTATCACAAGCGTCTCAAGGTACGTTGGATGTTGAGGTCAAACAAGCCGACGGGACGATTCAACGTTACCAAGTGAACGGTGCAGATGTGCTGTACCTAACGCGACCTAATCACGTGCGTTATAGCGTTTCTGCGGGTGTGCCGGACAGTGATGCTTATGAGCACACGCCTGAGTTTTTCTCCGCCGAAGCGTCCTATGGTGTCAACAACTACCTGTCGTTGTTCTCTGCAACGCTGCTCTCTGAAGATTACCAATCTTACACTTTCGGTAGTGGTATCAACCTGAATTACTTCGGGGCGGCTTCATTCGATATTTCTTCAGCGCAGGCGAAATTAGGCGACGACACGGATGCCTCTGGTTTGTCTTATGGCTTTACTTACAACAACACGCTGACCGACTTTGGCTTGGGTTTACGTGTGGCAGGCTACCGTTTTTCGGAAGAGCAATACTACGAATTTGATGAGTATTTGAAGTCTTATGATGACCGTACTTCTTCCATCGTCTATGCCGCGAACAACAACCGTAAAGATGAAAAGTACATTGCACTAACCCAGAGCTTTGGCTCGACCAGTGCGTATTTGTCTTACACCTCAAACAACTATTGGGACAATCGCCGCGACAGTTCTCGTTACGACGTCAATATTTCGCATCCATTGAAGATCAACGGGATCGATCTCTACTTAACGATGAACCTGTACAAATCGAATGATTCATACATCAGTTACGACTACGAGTCGGGCATTAATGAATACTCGCCAAGCATTGACGAAAAAGGCTGGTCATTGGGGATCTCTATTCCTATCGGTGGCAGCAACACTGTCTCAGTTCAAACCAATTCACGCAGTGGCGACTACTCTCAAAACCTCGCCTACTCGGGATACAACAATGATGACGGTTCTAACTATCGCGTTGCTTACGATGTTTACGAGGGTGAATCCAACGGCGTAAGTGGCAACTACAATCGCGATTTCTCATTCATGTCGACGTCTGTGGGTGGCAGCTATAAAACCAACTCGTACAGCCAAGTAAACGCCAATGCGATGGGCACGGTACTGCTGTCAAAACATGGCTTAGCTTACAGCGCACTTAACTCGGGTACGTCGCGCATTCTTATCGACTCGAATGTACCAGACGTCACCATTAACGGCAGCAACAACGAAGAGACCAACGCATTTGGCTTGGCGCTGATCAATGGCGTGACGCCTTATCAAAAGAGCTACAACACCATCGATTACAAATCACTACCTGATGATGTTGAGGTGCTCGGCAGCGTTAAGAGCATGGTGCTGACTGAAGGTGCGATCGGCTATCAAAAAATCAAGGCCCGCCAAGGCAGCAACTTTATGGCGCGCTTGCAAGGCGAACAAGACATTCCGTTTGGCGCATTGGTGTTTGACGACGAACTCAATCAAGAGATTGGCATTGTTGGGCAAGACTCAACGGCTTATCTGGTCGGCGTCAATCTCGATTCAAAAATCAGTGTGAGCTGGGGGGATAACCAAAGCTGCCACTTAATCATTGATGACTCAATTCTAAATAGTAAAGAAGTCATCCGTTCCGTTCATTGTGATAATTAATCAGTAGTTGAGAAGTTATGAAAAAATCAATTCTAGCCGTCATGTGTTGTTTGATGGTCTCGGCATCGGCGAATGCGGCATTGGCTTTAGACCGAACTCGTGTGGTTTATGAAGGTAACTCGAAGGTAGAGACCGTCAAAATAAAGAACCCCGCTGACATTCCATTCTTGGCGCAATCTTGGTTGACGGACATGGACGGAAAGGATGTAGAAGACAAATTCATCGTTGTTCCACCCGTGTTGAGAATCGAGAGTAAAGATTACGCTATGCTGCGCATCAAATCTTTGCCAACGGCTTCCCAACTGCCGCAAGACAGGGAAACGGCTTACTTCTTACATGTTCGCGAAGTCCCGCCTTCGGAGCATGACAAGCACGATGATGCTGTCGCAGAAACCGCCAGTGGTTCTATCCAAATCGCAATTGAATCGGTGATCAAATTTTTCTATCGACCTTCCAGTCTAGACAAGATTAAGCGCGTCGATAAAGCAGTGGCGAGCGCGACCAAAATTAAGCGCACAGGCAGCAATAAGATCTTGGTAGAAAACGGTTCGCCATTTTACGTGACTTACTCTGAGTTGATGGTGGGGAAAGCGAAGAAAGACGCGACGGGTTTCACCCCTGTGATGCTTGCGCCGTTTACCAGCAGAACCTTGAAAGTTGGAAAAAGCGACCGATACACGTTAAGCCACATCAATGATTATGGTGCCACGGTGAGCAACACCTATTTCTGCAATTCAAAAAACATTTGCACTGCCAAAGACGAAAGTGAGGGGTAATGATGAGAGCGTTATTTCTAACTCTTTGTTTGCTCGTTACGGGGCTTTCAATTGCTCCCAATGCGTGGGCATTAGCTTGCTACAGCACAGAGGCCGGTGGTAGTTTTGGTGGCAGTGGTCCTGGCGGTGTAAGCAGTTTCTACATTGATCCTTCAGCATCGGTACCCATTGATGCGCCTGATGGGCAAGTGGTATGGCGTGGCCCGTCTCAAACGGTGAATGTTACTTGCTATAAAGATGCGACGAATTTCCCTCACCTGAAGGATTTCCCCGAACAAGTGTTCTTTTGGCCCGGTAAAACGGGTGATACCGTCGTCCCGAATATTCCCGGTATTAAGGTGGGGTTTCGATATGAAGGCCGAGATATTTATGGCATAAAAACCGCAGTTGATGGCTTCAGGGTCCCTCAATGTAGTGCTAGTGAAGATAACAACGCTTGTGAGTCACGCACTAAAACATCCAAAACCATTACATACCAGCCCATCATTGTTACGGGGCCAGGGGACTTCTCTGGATATAGCGCGCCGGTCAACATTTTCCAGTTAGATGGGGAGTTAGGTTACAACGGGGCGTATGCGAACTACCGCAGCGTAATTCAGAACATGGACATTCTTAAGCCTTCTAAATGTTTGGTTGAGCTGGAGATCAAGAACAACAACATCGACTACGGGCGCATTGGTGTAGACGATATTGTGCAAACCGAGCCTCGACCTCTCACTATTATCGTTCGCAACTTAAAGTACGGAGCCGATTGTCCATCCGTTAAGCTGCGTGGTTATTTTGATAATGTTCGAGACCTGAACAACCGATCTTACGTCCCTGTTTTTGACGACAGTGGCACGGAAATCAAATCCTATGGCATCAAGCTTTACACTCCGAGTGGTGAAGAAGTGCAACTTAACGAGCCTGTCGGTGATGGCTACGAAGTAGAGCAAGTCGGCTATGACCGTTACTTCGCCAAACTGGTGCCTTTCGACCCTGCCAACATTAAGAAAGGGAAATTTGAAGGAATGGTGGTGTACACCGTTTCTTACTTATAGGGGAAGGCTTGTGAATTACAAACAAATGATTTTGTTCGCGATTTCTGTTTTTGCACTCTCCCCAGTTTTGGCACAAGAGGCCCAGCAAGTCGACGAACCCGAGAAAGGCGTTATCGATACTTTGGTATCCAATGGGTTGTATTTTCAAGTGGGAGGGGGACTCGCTCAGTTTAAAGACGATCCTTACAAGCACGACAACGACATCACCAGTTTGAAGTACAGCCTAGGTATCTTGACACAGCCTTTTGATTATGAGTTAGGCTATCGCAGCTTATCGGACGGCAATGGTTTTGACATGAAAGGTTTGGACATTCTCGCCAAACACAAATGGTCACTGTGGCGCGATGGTGGTTTGTTCGCTGGTGTGGGTGGCTACATCTACAACGCCGACATGGACAAGCCGCAGTTGGATTCGCCGACGGAAACCAGCGGCGTGGCACCTTACCTGTCGTTGGGCGGCTACTATGCCTTGAGTGAGTACATCGACGTCTCGTTGCAATTCGACAATCTGTTTAACGTCAGTGTGCTCGATCAGTACTACGACAAAAAAGACACCAAACAGCTGCGTCAGGTGAACTTGTCTCTGGTGCTTCATCCGTGGTCGAGCAGCAGTTACGAGCCGCAACCTATTGAGCACATAGAGGATGCGCCAGAAGAGCAAACCGTGATTCTAGCGGAGAGCAGTCCGGTTTATAGCTACGACGATGCAGCGCTCAACCCACAGATGGAAGCTCAATTGATGCAGTTGGCCAGTCGAATAACTGAGTTGGAAAGCTATGAAGTGGTGGTGACAGGAGGGGCAGATAGTAAGCCTGCTTATCTGGAGTACAATACTCACTTAGCGAGAGAGCGAGCAAAAGTTGTTGCGGATTTCTTGATTTTGCATGGCGTGAAAGCGGACAACATTCGTCTTGAAACGTCAGTCATTGAACAAGAGCATCGCGAGCAAGCCGCGCGTAAAGTCGAAATTACGGTCAACGGAACCGAACTGGTTGCGCCAGAATAAGAGCCTTCTTTGTTTCTGAATTAAAATAAAAATCCCTCGCCAATCGACGAGGGATTTTTGTATTCGTAGAGAAGAGGTTAATTCTCATCCCTTTTGAATGTCGAGATCAGTAACGATTAATCGTTCTTCTCTTTACCGTAAACGCGTACGCCCGCTTTAGAGCCTTCAGAGTTACCGTACACCTCGATGTTTTTCACACAGCGACGGTAACCGAAGTAACGCCAATCGGTCATCTTGTCTTTCTTTAGATCACGGTGGAAGCGAATGGTTTTCTCGTCACCGTTTTGGAATCGCACAACGACCTTTCTTAGTTCTAGGTCTTTCTCTGCTTTCACTTTGATCGCGTTGGTGTTGCGGCAAATCACCATTGGGATTTTTGCAGCTAGGTTACCGTGCTCAAGCAAGATAGTACGACCTAAAGTGAATTTATCGTCTGCGTGTGCAGGAGCGATAAGTGTTGTTGCAGCCAATGCTGCCGTGATAATAGCGGTATAAATTCTCATTTAAAAAATCACCAAAACACAGGAGCGCGAATCATAGTCGAGAGGAATGAAAAACAGCTAGCAATATTTTCTGATGTGGATGAAGTTTCACAATTCGCTGACTTTAGGCGAAGAAAGCATCAGTTGTATTAGGGAAGGGGTTGATACTGGTATCTGGCGGTTTTCATCGCTCGCAGATAGTCCAAGAAGGTTTACGTAAATCGATTTACGTAATTTCTGAGCTGACAGTGCGAGAAAAACATCCAGTTTCTGAGTGCTTTGTCGACGTTCGTTATCAGTCTGTTGTGCTGATATTCATCTTGTTTCTATTCTAACCGTCAGATTATTCGATGTTTTTATAAAAGAATGGGCCTTGTCTGTGCTTGTGCTTATTGGTTTTATACAAAATGTGACATATGAGTCATAAGTTTACGCTTTGCTATCGTTTTACGTATTTCTCGCTTGCTTTTTCTCTGTTTACTCACATAATGAACGTAAATTTTACGTTTTGCCGTAGGAGAGCGCCGTGAGTGCACCAAAAACTGATGCGGAACTGAAGAAAGCGACCATACATGAAGCTGCAAAAATTGCAGGTGTATCAATCGCTTCTGTTAGTCGAGCTCTAAATAATAAACCGGGGATCAGCGAAAAAACGCGTAAAAAGATTCTCGATATATGCAAAGAGTTGGGTTATGTACCAAGCACGTCTGCACGTGAATTGACTGGTAGTCACAAAAATACCATCGCAATTTCGCTTGGTCCGCACGATTTTTACGCTTCTCGTTACCTCGGTATGCTATGGCCTTCTTTGTCTGCTTCCATCCGTAACTCTGGACGCAACTTGTTGCCAGTAAGCTTTGGAGAAGTGGATTTAGAGCAGGTTGGCGGCGCTATTTTACTTGGTATTACCCACAACGACCCACGCATTGAAACCTGTAAAGAGATGGACTTGCCTTACGTTTGTATCGGCATGAGTGAAGGCTCTTTTTGGGTAGCTCCAGATGATTTCAATGGCGGCCGTGAAGCTACGCAACACCTTGTAGATAAAGGGCTAACAGACATTTGCTTTGTGACGCCAACGACTTATGGCGACGGTTATCAGTTCCGTCATCAAGGTTACATGTCGGTGATGGCAAGCAACGCACTTCCTGTTCGAGAGCTCAGAACAGGCGCTGATCCACTGGGTGAAATCGCGGCTTATCGTTACTTCATGAACATTGATAAAAAGCAGCTTGAGGGCTATCAAGGCTTTGTTTGTGAGTGTGACGAAACGGCACTTGGTGTTATCGCGGCACTAAAAGATCGAGGTTACACGCTGCCTGATGACTTCTCTGTAGTGGGTTACGATGGTTTACCTGGTATTTCACGTGAACTCACGACTATTGAGCAAGACACGGACAAGATCGCGGCGCGTGTTGCGAGTATGCTAGAGCAAGCCATGCTGCGTGAACAGCCTGTTGGCTCCGTTGTACCTGTGTCTCTGAAGCTAGGTAAAACCAGTTAACTCTCATTCCTCATATTGGTAATCAAAAGCAAAGAGCATGGCTGAGTCCATGCTCTTTTTGTTTACGGCTTTCATCCTCTTCTTACCCATTTCTTTGTTTCTCCGTTTCGTATCTCCAATCGAGTTTTATTAATCATTATCTCTGTATCTGCTTTACGTAAATTTTTCGTAAGAATGAGATGGTCTTACGAATCACATTTCGTTACATAACGGCCTTTTATGGCGTTTTTCTGAATTTACGAGCGAAAAATGCACCATTTTTGTAAGCGAGATCACCATTCTTGTGCGTTCTGATACGTAACTGAGTTTTTTGTGATCATCTTAACGTAAGCGCTTACGTTAATTTCGCATAATACCCTCAGATTTTGAAAGAAATGGGATTTGAGGGCGAGATGAAAAAAACAATATTGGCAGTATCCCTACTAGCTGCTGGCCTATCTGCAAACGCAGTTGCAAATACAGAAGTCACGATTGCCGGCTGGGGCGGCAATGATGTTGTGGTTCTGAACAAATTGGTGAACGAGGTACTTGCTGACGATTTTGATAAAGCAGGTCTTACTGTTAAATATCAAGCAGTTGAAGGCGATTTTTCTCAGTTTATTACTAACTCTCTTTCAGCTGGCACTGCACCAGACGCCTTCTACATCGACGTTGTATTCGCTAACACGTTAGTTAACTCTGGCAAAGTTTCTCCAAATAACAGCAGCTTAGAAAAAGTCGCGACCAACATGATCCCAAGCTTGAATTCGGCGTTTACGTTAGAAGGTAAACAGTACGGCGTGGCTAAGGATTTCAACACAATTGCACTGCAGTACAACAAAGACATTTTTGATGATGCTGAAGTCGCTTACCCAACGAATCAAGACTCTTGGGAAGATTTACGTAAAAAACTACTGGATGTGAAAGATGCGCTAGCAGATGAAGTGTCTGGTATCTGCGTTATGCCTGATTACGCGCGTTTTGCACCCTTTGCACTCGCAACAGGTTGGACGCCATTCAACGCTGAAGGCAAAACCGTTCTGGATGAGAACTTCGAGCGTGCATTTAACTTCTACACTGGCTTAGTTACCGAAGACAAAGTGGGCATCTTGGCGACTGACCTTGGTCAAGGCTGGGGCGGCGGCTGTTTCGGTACGGAAGAAACGGCAATCGCTTTAGAAGGTAACTGGATCAGTGGTTACTTACGCGATAAAGCGCCAAACCTGCCTTATGGCACAACGTTGATGCCAAAAGATCCAGTAAGCGGTGAACGTGGCAACCTACTGTTTACTGTTGCTTGGGGCGTAAATGCAGATGGTAAGAACATCGAAGCGACGCAAAAAGCGGTAGAGATCTTAACTAGCCAAAAAGCACAAGAATGGGTGTTGGATTCAGGTCTTGCTCTGCCAAGCCGTGAAGCGCTTGGTAAGTCAGAGTTCTTTGCACAGCAAAAAGCAGAAAACGAATTGGCAAAACAAGTGTTTGAAGGTGCTCTTGAAGGAAATGTAGAGCCATTCGCATTTGGTAACTACGGCACAGCATGGATGACTCCGATTAATGAAGCATTGAATTCAGTGTTGCTTGGTCAGATGACGCAGAAAGAAGCGATCAAGATGGCGCAAGCTAAATACGATGCACTGATGGCGAAATAACGGGGCGAGGGATGAACTCTTTACGTTTACGCCAACAAGTTTACGGATGGCTCCTAGCTGGGCCATTTGTACTGACTTTGGTGGTGTTTTTTCTATACGCATTGATCAGAACGGTTTACTTCAGCTTTACCGAGTACGACTTGTTCAGCGATGCAATCTGGGTTGGTTTAGCGAACTTTAAAGCTCTGCTTACTGACGATTTATTCCTGCTTTCACTGGCAAACACCATTTGGTTCTCACTAATCGTGACCTGTGTACAAACCGTGTTAGCACTTGGCTTAGCGATTTTAGTGAACTCTAAAATTCGCGCCAAAAGCTTCTTTAGAACCGCATTTTACTTACCAAGTATTTTGTCGAGTGCAGCGGTGACATTGATCTTCATTTGGTTCTACCAAAAGAACGGCTATCTCAACGGCTTTGTCACCGATGTCGTGAACCATTACCCGCACTTAAGTTGCTTTTTGCTTGTCGCTATCGCTACTCAGTTTGTGTTGGTAACCAAAGACCGTTTGAAAGGCTTACCAGTAGGTTGGTTGGATCCAGCATGGGGCATTCTCTCTTTCATCGTTGCGGGTGTGGCGACTTTCGTAGCCAGCGCAATGGGCTGGGTAGAAGTGACAGACCAAATCGTGGAAGTGAACTGGTTGAACACGCGTGACAATGTGGGGCCGATGCCTTTAACACTTTGGGCAATCGTGATTCAGAACATTTACACCACTATCCCGACCTTCATGTTGTTGTTCCTAGCAGGCTTGCAAGGCATTCCGGGTGAGCTTTACGAAGCGGCGCACATTGATGGTGCGAACAAGTGGCAACAACACTGGAACATTACGATTCCTCAGTTGGCACCGGTGACGTTCGTGGTCGTGACTTTCTCGATTATCGGTACGCTACAAATGTTTGACCAAGTAGCACTACTTGGCGCGGCAGCACCGTTGGAATCACGTATTACGCTGGCTTACTACGTTTACCACAACGCCTTCCCACCGGGTGGCACGCCGCAAATCGGCATGGCAAGCGCAGCAGCATTGGTATTGGCATTCATCACGTTGGCAGTGGTTTATCTGCAGAAAATCTTTGGTGTGAAGGAGAAAGCAGATGACTAATCCCGTTTCAACCATGAATCACGATGATGCGAAACCTATGGCATCAATGGAAGAGATTTCCAAGTTCCAAGCGCGTCGTCGCTGGGCAAAGGTAGCGTGGGTTTACAGTGCTTTGCTACTGGTTGCGACTGTCATGCTAGGTACGTTCGTGGTGGCGTTCTTAGCGAGTTTGAAAGACGACCCACTAGAGCAGCCATTTAAGTTCAACTTTGCACAGGTTCAACCAAGCAACTGGGGTGCTGCTTACCAACTCGGTAAAGAAGGTAACGATGCGCCAATGTTCGGTGGTTTTGCTCCGGGCGCAGAAGTGAACTTCACCGTGACTTACGCGGTGGAAGACGGCAAAGAGCTGGCAACTCCAGAGATTGAAGTGCCACGCCGTCGTCCAGGTACAGGTATGGCTGCGGCTATCGTGACCGACTTTGCTGCCGATTACGCGCAAGTCAGCGAGCCAGTGCTGGTAGACACTAACGATAACGTGACGTTTGTAGAGAAGCGTGGTCGTCGTGAACTTACTAAGCAAGGTCATAGCCAAACGTGGGCATTTTCCATCAAGTATCAAGGGCAAGGTCCTGAGATCGCAACGCTACCCCTAACGGTAGAAGCGCCGCGCGGCCAAGTGCTGATTGATAGCACGCTAGCGCCAAGCAAGATGGAACGTCGTGGCCGTGTTGCGGCATGGGATAACGCAGCACCGGGTTTGATTGGTTATGTATTTAAGTCTTACGTCCGCGTTTACACCGAGTCGGTGAGCCTAGATACAGGTAAGAGCTTATTTATGAGCTGGACCATCAACTCGTTCTTCATTGCGATTGGTAAGGTGATTCTGACCCTGTTCTTTGCATGTACTGCGGGTTATGCCTTAGCTCGATTGAAGTTCACTGGTGCGCGTGCTGTGTTCGCTTTCATGTTGTTCAGCATGATGATTCCGGGCCAAGTAACGTTCATCTCTAACTACTTGATTTATAAGGATATCGGCTTATTGAATACACCATGGGCGGTCATCACCGCGGTCGTTGCTTCGGGTCAGGTTCTGATCATGAAACAGTTCTTCGAGAACATTCCGAAAGAACTGGAGGAAGCCGCAATCGTAGATGGCGCAAGCCCTGCTGTGATTCTTTGGAAGGTATTCATGCCACTGGCGAAGCCAGCCATCTTGTCAGTCACCATCCTTGGTTTCCAAGGTGCTTGGAACGACTTCTTCTGGCCGCTTGTGGTGATTAACAGCCCAGCTGACGCGTTCACGCTTCCTGTTGGTCTATTGAGTTTACGTAACGCCTATGGCGTAGCAGGTGACTGGAACCTGATCTTGGCGGGGGCTTTCCTGTCAACAATCCCAGTACTGATTGTATTTATGGTTTTCCAACGTTACTTCGTGGGTAACGACATTTCTTCCGCTGTTAAAGGTTAAATTTCGGGGATATTTAAGATGTTTATGAACTACAACGCTGGTCAAGGCGAACTAAAAAACTGGATCGTTGAAGAGACGGCGTTTGACTCAGCTTTCCAAGGCAAATGTGAAGTGGTAATGAGCCAAGGTAATGGCTACATGGGTGCGCGTAGTGCAACGGAAGAAAAATACGTGGGCCAAGTTCGCAACCTTTTCGTTGCTGGTACTTACAACAAGTTTGATGCAGACGAAGTAACCGAGCTGCCAAACTCTGCAGACATGAGCTCGATTGAAATCTTCATTGATGGTCGCCGTTTCCACCTAGAAACAGGTGAAGTGAGCAACTACTCTCGTCGCCTAAACGTGAAAAACGGTGAGCTAATCCGTGAATTCACATGGACAAACAACGAAGGTAAGAGTTTTGAGATGCGTTTCCGTCGCTTCTTCTCGCAAGCAAACCTTCACCTAATGGCATTCGATGTTCAAGTAAAAGCACTGAACAGCGATGCGAAAATCGAAATCCGCTCTGGTGTGGATGCGCAGCTTTCTAACTCAGGTGCTCAGCACTTCCACGAAGGCGAAAAGCGTATCTACGACAAGCGTTTTATCGAGCTTCTACAACACACAACAGAGAGCAAAGTAGACTTTGTTTTCCTAACGTCTCACCGCTACCTAGTTGACGGCCAAGAGACAGAAATCGACCCATCACTTGCGATGGACCGTCGTAAAGTATGGGTAAACATCAACTACGATCTGAAAGCGGGCGAAACGTTCGGCACAGAAAAAGTCGGTGTGGTTCATACGTCTCGCGACAAGCAGTTCGATGTGGAAGGTTACAAGCTTCAAGCACTTCGTGACCACGCTCTGACGAACCTAAAAAACAACGCTGACCGCAGCTTTGATGAACTTCTAGAAGAGAGCGCAGCAGAGTGGGATAAGCGTTGGGCAGGCATGAACATCACTATCGGTGGTAGCGATTTCGACCAACTTGCGATCCGTTTTGCTCAATACCAGTTGAACATCTTTACGCCAATGCACGACTCTCGCTTCGGTATCGGTGCGAAAGGTCTATCTGGCGAAGGCTACAAAGGTCACTCGTTCTGGGATACAGAAGTATTCATGCTTCCGTTCTTCATCTACACCATGCCAGAAGTAGCGCGCAGCCTACTTGAGTACCGCTTTAAGACGCTAGATGGCGCTCGTAAGAAAGCGAAAGACAACGGCTACATTGGTGCACAGTTCCCATGGGAATCGGCACTAACGGGTGAAGAAGTAACGCCAGTATGGGGCGCAGTAGACATCATCACGGGTAAGTCGACGAAGATTTGGTCTGGCTTTATCGAGCAGCACATCACGTGTGACATCACTTACGCATTGTGGCAGTACTACCAAATCACTGGCGACCAGAAGTTCATGGACGACATGGGCTACGAGATCATGTTCGACACAGCAACGTTCTGGACAAGCCGCCTAGATTGGCTAGAAGACCGCAACATGTGGGGTATCTGTGACGTAATCGGTCCTGATGAGTACAAAGAGCACATCGACAACAACGCGTTCACTAACTACATGGCAGTAGAGAACATCAAACTAGCGATTCGTTACTACGAGGATCTAGAAGCGTCTAACCCAGAGCTACTGGCTAAGCTGTCTGACAAGCTAAACCTAGTGGAAGCTCGTCAAATGTGGCTAGACCGCGTAGACAACATCTATCTACCGAAGCCACGTGCTGAAGATAAGGTAATCCCACAGGATGACACTTACCTACAGAAAGAAATCATCGACCTGACTAAGTATAAAGAGCAGCCATTCGTTGGTGGTCTGTTCCAAGACTACAACCTAGAACAGGTTAATGACATGCAGGTTTCTAAGCAGGCGGACATCATGGTGCTGTTCCTACAGCAAGAAGATAAGTTCGACTTAGAAACCAAGCTGGCAAACTGGAACTACTACGAGCCGAAGACACTGCACGATTCGTCGCTAAGTCTGTCTACGCACTCGGTATTGGCGTCAGATGTTGGCAACCCAGAGCTGTCTTACGACCTGTTCCAACAAGCCGCGTCTATCGATATCGGTCAGAACATGAAGAGCTCGGATCACGGCATTCACGCGGCGTCTATCGGCGGCATGTGGCAGTGTGTGGTTTACGGCTTCGGCGGTGTTCGTATGCTAGGTGGCAACCTGCGTATCAACCCTAACCTTCCTAAGCAATGGGAAAGCCTGAACTTCCCAATCTACTGGAAAGGTGAGCGTCTAGAAGTGACCGTTGACCAAGAGCAAGTTCGTATCGAGCGCCCTGAGTTCAACGGCCAAGTGCTAAACATCGAAGTTGCAGGTGAGCCACGTGTTATCGATTCAACAGAGGTGACGTTCAATGTGTAAGGCATTCATTTTCGACCTAGATGGCGTAATCACGGATACGGCTGAGCTGCACTACCAAGCGTGGCAACGTATGGCGAACGAAGAAGGTTACTACTTCGACCGTGAAATCAATGAGCAGCTTCGTGGCGTGTCTCGACAAGCGTCGCTGAACATCATCTTGAACGGCAAAGAGATCAGCGAAGAGAAGTTTGCTGAACTAATGAAGCGTAAGAACGATTACTACGTGGATCTACTAAACACGATTTCTGCGAAAGACGTTCTACCGGGTATTGAGCAATTCCTACTTGAGCTAAACGCACGTGGCATCAAAGTGGCACTGGCGTCAGCAAGTAAGAATGCTCGTCCTATCCTGCACCGTCTTGGCTTAACACCACTGTTTGATGCTATCGGTGATGGTTGGTCAGTTAACCGCTCTAAGCCAGCGCCAGACGTGTTCATCCACGCAGCAGGCCAAGTGGGCGTAAACGCTGACGAGTGCATCGTAGTTGAAGATGCAGAAGCGGGGGTAGACGCAGCAAAAGAAGCAGGCATGCGCGTAGTAGGCATTGGTCCTAACGACCGTGTTGGTCACGCGACATGGCGCTTCGATGACACCAAAGGCATCAACTTGGGCGAGATCCTAGGTTAATCCAAAATAAGAAGTGTGGTGGGGCAGTCGTTGATATCGGCGTGCTGTCCCCGAATCACCTAAAGCCCAGACTCTTAAAGAAATATAGGTAGAACAATGGCACGTTTAGAACTGAAGAACATCAACAAAATTTATCCTGATGGTGCACACATCATCAAGGATGCCAACCTGACCATTGAAGACGGTGAATTCACGGTATTCGTTGGGCCATCAGGCTGTGGTAAGTCAACCATGCTGCGTATGGTCGCAGGTTTGGAAGAGATTTCATCAGGGGACATGTGCTTAGACGGTGAGGTGGTTAATAACCTTTCACCAACCGATCGTGGGATTGGCATGGTGTTCCAATCTTATGCGCTTTACCCGCACATGACGGTCTACGAAAACATCGCTTTTGGCCTAAAACTGGCGAAGAAAAGCAAAGACGATATTGATTCAGCAGTACGTCAGGTAGCGGAAATGCTAGAGCTGACAAACCTTCTGAAACAAAAACCCAGTCAACTATCGGGTGGTCAGCGTCAGCGCGTGGCGATTGGTCGTGCGATTGTTCGCAATCCGAAGTTGTTCCTACTTGATGAGCCGCTATCTAACCTAGACGCATCCCTACGTGTTCGTATGCGTTTGCAGCTAGCGGAATACCACAAAAAACTCAAATCTACCGTGATTTACGTAACCCACGATCAGGTTGAAGCCATGACGCTAGCCGACAAAATCGTGGTACTTCGCGCAGGCGTTGTAGAGCAAGTTGGCTCGCCTCTGGAGCTTTACTACTTCCCTCAAACACTGTTCGTAGCAGGCTTTATCGGCTCTCCAAAAATGAACCTGCTGCCAGCGACTCTGGTTTCTGCTTGCGATGAAAAAGCAACGGTAGAAGTGGGTGACTACACCTTCCAAGCGGACGTAAACGCAAAAGGCGCAACACAAGGCGCATTGATGACGCTTGGTATCCGCCCTGAAGACATCCACCTTGATGAAGAAGGTGTGGGTGTGATTGTTGAGGGCTTCGAACGCCTAGGGACAGAATCGCTGCTTTACACCACTCTAGTGCGCGGTGGTCAGGAAGTATTGGTTCGTGTGCCAGGTACTGTGCATGTCGAAATCGGCCAGCGTTTGAACATCCGCATTCCGGCTGAGAAATGTCACTTATTCGATAGCAAGGGGCATGCGTTCCAACGTGGCATGACGTTGGACGATTTGATTACGCCTCCGCCGCAAGTCAAACAAGCTATCTAATTCGGCGTACGCCGACACCATTCTAAAAATAATAAAAAAGCCCGCTACAGCGGCGGGCTTAGGATTACTGCATTCAAAATTCGGGTTCTGGATGAATTTTGAATGTGACCTTAATGCCTGTTGGCGCAGGCATCAAAAAAACTATCCCGTTGGCGCGGGACAGACAGTAACGACGAAATAATAAGGTAAACATCATGAAAAAAACAGTAGTGGCTTCTTCCATCCTCTTTAGCTTGACCCTTTCAGGATACGCTTTTGCCGAAGAAGAGAAGAAAGAAACGCAGGACGCTGAGCTTGCTGTAAAAGTGGAACAACTGAAAGCGGATTACTCAACCGCAGAACTGCTCACTGCATTGGACGTGCCAAAGCATGAAGAAGCGAAGTTCCACGGCACACTGGGTACCAACGTGGAAGTGGAACGCGTGATCCGCGATGACGGCGTGAACGAAGGTAAAGTGAAATACACTTTGCTGCAAGGTAACTTCCGCCATGATGATTTACCGGGTTGGGACTTCGGTTTCTACTCTGGCCGTGAAGAACTGTTCAACGGCAACCTAAAACACGCGAAATACGACAAAGGCGTGAACGCAATTCAAGAGATCTTTGTGAACCGCAGCTACGGTCACGACAAAGGTCACATCGGTTGGGGTGTAAAACTGGCGGGTGAAAGTATTGATAAACGTACCACGCCAGAAGCGAAAGTATTCGGCTCTTACCAACTGACCAACAATTTAGAAATGCACGGCTACGCGCTTTACCACGTGGAATACAAACGCGGTACAGGTGAGTTCCCGTACTGGGAAGTGGAGCCGGGCTTTGGCTACAAAATCTCTGACAACTCTGGCGCATGGCTAAACTTCCGTTACCAAGTCGGTGAGTGGAACGCAAAAGACGGTTACGCAGAAACGGAAACCGAGTGGATCATCAAACCGGGTATCTGGTACAGCTGGGGCAAACTGTCGGCGTCTCTATGGGGTGAATTTGGTTCATTCGAGAAAGAGCGCAACTCAGACAGCGCACACCTATGGACTGAAGATTACTCAAAAATCGGTATCTCAGCGAACTACCCACTGTCTAAGAGCTGGCGCATGTTCGGTGAGGCAAGCTACAAGAAACTTGACCTAGAAAGCGGCCCAGAGCGTGATGCGTTCGATGGCTACATCCCACTGTTCATCCTAGGTGTGAACTACAGCTTCTAAACCCCAATAGCTTTCTCCTCTGGGGGAGAGGAGAAAGCTATTTGCTTATGAAGTGCCCATTCAGATTGTCTTTTGGACGTTAACTTTTCCTTTGGGGCTAATTTGTTCCGCGAGGCTAAGTTATTTGAAGGGTACTTAGAGTAAGCCTTGTTTTGGACGCGCTTTGGCAGCAACGACTTTGTCCGGGAGTTCTATGGGACTCCTTTTTTCTTCCTGCTGGTTCGCTCAAACCAAGTTTTACTTACAACGATCAGATTTGCTATGACAGAAAAATACCGCCCATACCTTCACATGACGCCAGATTCGGGTTGGATGAACGATCCAAACGGATTGGTGTTCTTCAATGGTCATTATCACCAGTTCTACCAGTATTACCCAAGCGATACGGTTTGGGGACCAATGCACTGGGGACACAAAATCAGTACCAACTTGATAGATTGGCAAGAGCTTGAGCCTGCATTGTATCCAGATGAATCTGGCATGTGCTTCTCGGGCAGTGCGATTGTCGATTGGCATAACACCTCAGGTTTATTTGAGGCTGGCAAACCGGGCTTATTGGCGTTCTACACGTCTTTCATTCAACCTAAAGTGACATTAGCTGATGGCACTGAAGTTGAAGATCCAATCCAACAGCAGTCTCTCGCTTATAGCCAAGATGGCATGACGTGGAAGAAGTTCGCCAACGGTGCACCGATCATTACTTCACGGGGTAATCCGGATTTCCGTGATCCCAAGGTGATTTGGCATGAGCAAAGCCAAGCGTGGGTGATGGTGGTGTCTTGTGGTCAACATATCGAGTTCTACCGTTCGACCAACCTATTGGACTGGCGTTTAGTGAGCGAGTTTGGCTACCGTCATGGTGCGCACAGCAAAGGCCCGTGGGAATGCCCAGACTTGTTTGAACTGCCTATCGAAGGCTCGCAAGAAACACGTTGGGTCTTGGTGGTTGGCATTGGTGAGGGGGCGCACTGTGGCGGTGCTGGTACGCAGTATTTCATTGGCGACTTTGATGGCGAAACCTTCATCAATCACAATCATCCAGAGACCGTATTGTGGCTCGATTTCGGTCGTGATTACTACGCGACTCAGTCATTTTCTGACATCCCAGTTGAAGACGGTCGCCGTATCGTCAGTACATGGATGAGTAATCATCAGTACTCGCTTGAATTACCTACCCAAGAGTTTCGCAGTTCGATGGCCATGCCTCGTGAGCTGTTCCTGTTTGAAGGGAAAGCAGGGTTACGTGTTGGACAACGCTTTGTAAGAGAGCTTAATCAGGCGTTGAGTCTTGATGTGCAAACGCCAGAGCCAAGTGACGAACAAGCGATTAGTCTTTACAGCCTACAAGAAGTCATGAAGTTCAGCGCTGATGTGACGCTGCAAGATAGCCAAACGTTGCACCTAAATGTGTACCAAGATAATCCAGCTTACTTTGAGTTTGTTGGTGTCGAGCAAGGCATAGAAGTGCGCTCTGTACGTCGTGGTCAGTTTGGCTCGGAACGCATTGATGAACACTTTCCACACGACTATCGCGTGACCTTACCGATTGAGAATGAATTCCAAGTCGAAGTGTTGATCGACAAAGGCTCAGTCGAGTTGTTGATCAATGCTGGTCAATTCAGCTTTACCAACCTTGTTTACGCCAAAGAAACGCAAGCAAGTGTCGCCTTGAATGTGGATAGCGGCTCGCTGGCACTGCGCAACGTTCAAGTATCTAGTTTGGCAGGAGAGAAAACATGTTAAACGAACGACAAACCCACCAAGCACTGCAGCAAGTTCTTGATTCGGTTGAATTGCCAAAGCTAACCAAGAAAGACGAGAAGGTGTTTCTTGAACGTCTGGCGCAGCATTTTCCATCTTTAGTTGGGCAACTGCACTCGCTTTATGGTGAACGCTATGACTTCTTCTTGCACCTACAAAAGCTGGTGGTTGTGCTTGCCAAAGCCTTTGCAGGTCGCAAACGCAAATGGAAGAACTTGGATGAGAAGCGCCTCGGTAATCCAAGTTGGTACCGCAGCGAAAAAATGCTCGGCATGGCGGTGTATGTCGACTTGTTTGCGGGTGATTTGAAAAAGCTACAAATGAAGATCCCGTACCTCAAGTCTCTGGGGATTAACTATCTTCACCTGATGCCGCTTTACAAAGCACCAGAAGGGGACAGCGATGGCGGTTATGCGGTATCGGATTACCGCAAGGTCGATCCAAAGCTAGGCACAGAGAAAGATCTAGCGCAGTTAGCAGAGGCATTGAGTGATGAAGGCATCAGCCTAGTGCTGGATTTCGTGTTCAACCACACCTCAGATGAACACCACTGGGCGGAGCAAGCGCGTAAAGGCAACCCTGAGTTTGAAGACTTTTATTACTTCTTCACGGATAAGCAAGAAGTGGATGAGTACAATCAAACTTGCCGCGAGATCTTCCCAACCGTCCGTCGTGGCAGCTTCACTTTCTTAGAAGATGTAGAGAAGTACGTTTGGACGACATTCAACAGCTTCCAATGGGATCTCAATTACTCAAATCCTGCAGTATTTAACGCGATTACTGATGAGATGCTGTTTCTAGCTAACATCGGTTGTGAAGGTCTGCGTTTGGACGCCTTGGCGTTTATTTGGAAAGAGAAATGGACCCAATGTGAAAGCTTGCCGAAGGCGCATACTCTGATTCAGTGTTTCAACACCTGTTTGCAGATTGCAGCGCCTGCTGTGTTATTTAAATCTGAAGCGATTGTGCACCCAGATGAGGTGGCACAGTACATCGACAAAGATGAGTGTCAGTTGTCCTACAACCCACTGATGATGGCGCTGATGTGGGAAAGTTTGGCAACACGTGAAACCAAGCTACTGACAGCATCATTAAAGAAAAGCTTTGAGATTTCAGACCAGTGTTCATGGGTGAACTACATTCGTTGTCACGACGATATTGGCTGGACGTTTGATGATGCAGTCGCTGGGCAGCTTGGCATTAATGGCTATGAGCATCGCCGCTTCCTAAACCAGTTCTACACTGGCAAATTCAACGGTTCATTCTCTCAGGGTGTGCCATTCCAAGAAAACCCAACCACGGGCGATTGCCGCGTGTGTGGTTCATTGGCCTCTCTTGCTGGGCTAGAAAAAGCGATAGAAGCGGATGATTCACAAGCGATTGAGCACGCATTGAAGCGTATTCGTCTGCTTAATAGCATCAACTTGAGCATCGGTGGTATTCCGCTGATTTATCAGGGCGATGAGCTAGGTATCTTGAACGATCACAGCTACTTGAATGATGAGTTTAAACGCGAAGATGCGCGCTGGGTGAACCGTCCTCAAATTAGCGCAGAAGCGGTCGCATTGGCAGAAACCAAAGGCAGTTATCAGCATCGTATTCACAGTGACTTGCTGCAAATGGTCAGTTTGCGCCGTCAAAGCCCAGTATTTGGCGCGGCGAAAACCGAGATCTTAGAAACTTATCGTCCACATCTGTTTGCCTACTGCCGACAGCATGACAATGGCGATAAGCTGCTGGCAGTGTGCAACTTCAGCGAGCATGAACAACGTATCCCAATGTCGATTTGTGGCGTTCTAGGCTCACGCCAAGTCGCTGACATCCTGACGGGAGACGAGAAAACGGGCGACGAACTGGTCATGGGCGCATACGACGTCGTCTGGCTGAAAGCCAAGTAACTTCTACGGTTCATCACACCAAAAAGCAAGGGCACGGAATGTGCCCTTTTTACTTTTTGAGCCAAAGTAATCTTCACTCTTATAGTGAATGCTAAGTAAATAATCACTCGGAAATAAAATAAGGTGCGCGCATTCTCTATTTTGCTTCTAAGTTTCGGTATTTAGATTATATTGATAAGTAAAAGATGGTATAAATCACCCATTGTCGATAATAATTGAATGCTTATGAAGAAATACGAAGAATTAGTTCAAGATATCATCAGTAAAATTTGCCAAAACGTCATCGATGTGAAGTTGCCGTCTGAGCGTGAATTGGCGGAAAAGTATGATATTTCTCGTTTTTCGGTACGAAAGGCGCTGTCCAAACTTGAAGCGATTGGTATTGTGAAATCCAAAGTAGGTTCAGGTTATTTCGTAAATACCTCAATTATTGGTTCGCCACTCATCTATAATTCGGTCACTGAAAATAAATTTGGTGAGATTTCATACAAGAAAATAAAACTGAATAAACGTCTACCGACTACGCATGAAATGCAGATGTTTTCTATCGAGGAAGATGAATATCTGTGGAATATTAAACGTCTGCGATTAATTCAGGGTAAAGTGACACAGATTGAGGAAACAAAATTACCCGTAAGTATGTTTCCTAAAATTACCGAAGAGATTATTGAGAGTTCATTACAGAAACACGTGTTGTCTTTAGGTTTAGAAATCGACAGTTATTTAACCACTTATCAAGCAATTAATGTTTCTAAAGAAGATGCGGATTTATTGGGTTGTAAACGTAATAGTTCCGCGATGAATATTACTAATCGAGGGTTCTTAAAAACAGGTGAAGTCTTTGTGGTGAGCGATATTATTGATATTAATTACCAGTGTACTTATCACACTAAGTTTAATCCCGAGAGCCTTAATTACCGAGATCAAAACGACCGCGAGTAGCGGTCGTTTTTTTAGGTCTGCATTTAACGCCGTCGCTAGGACAAACGAGGCATTAAGGTGTGTGAATACTGCCGTCTGGTAAACGGCTTTGCGTCCATTCGTGTGGGCGGTATTCAACAGGGAAGTCTTGTGCCGCTTCGCGATCCATCTCCACACCGATACCTGCAATTTCAGATGCGTATAGGTAACCGTTGATTGGCTCTGCTGCGTTCGGGAAGACGCGCTGTGTATTGGCTTTGTATTCAACATGCTCTTGAATCGCAGCGTTATGTAGATGCACATTTAAGTGAGTATTCACTGCGGCGCCAATTGGCGTCATATCAGGTGGGCAGTGCCAAGCAATACGAACGCCAAAGCTCTCACAGAAGTGACCGAGTTTCAGTGCTGGTGTGATACCACCGATTTGTGACACGTGGCAACGGATGAAGTCGACACGGCGATTGATGATCAACGCTTTCCACTCTTCAGGGTTGTTAAACAGCTCACCCAAAGCCAGAGATACGCTCGATTGGTTGCGAATATTATCCAACCATTCTGTCTGACTTGGCGGCAAAATATCTTCAATAAAGAACGGGTTATACTGCTCGACTTGCTTCGCGAATTGAATCGCTTGGTTCGGGAACAAACGCTCGTGTACATCATGAAGAATATGGAATTGTTTGCCATATTTCTCACGTAGGTTTTTGAACATTTCTACCGTGTTTTCAATATATTGGTCTTGGTCGTAGTAAGAGCCTTGGGTTGGGTTTTGCGCCGTTTGAATATTTTCTGGCACACCACCATAAAAGCCTAACTGACAACGAATATGTTGATAACCCTGTTCTAAGTATTTATCTACTTGCTCATACAAGCCTTCCATCGTATCGCTGGTGGCATGCGTATATACTTGAATAGCGTCACGAGACTTACCACCAAATAATTGATGAAGCGGCATGTCGGCTATTTTTGCCTTAATATCCCAAAGTGCCATATCAACACCAGAAATAGCATTGTTGATCACAGGGCCATTGCGCCAATATGCATTGACCATCATCATTTGCCACAGATCTTCAATATTATTTGCATCTTTACCAATTAATAATGGCTTAAGATATTCATCAACCATGGTTTTTACTGCCAATGGTCGTTGTTGGAATGTCGCACAACCGTAGCCTGTTACACCAGATTCTGTTTCTACAATAACAGTAATCAGGTTATGTCTGTCTGGCTTGGTAATCACGCACTCAATATTTGATATGGTATTTTTTTTCACTTCAAACTATCTCTAGTTAACAGGATTTATTTTATATAAGCGTGAAAAAATACAAATTACAAGCGGTAAATTATGCTTAAATTTAACTGGTTCGTTCCTGTTTTGAATTCGGCAAGAAAAACGAACCAATTGGCGAAAAAAGCCGAAAATTTAATTTTTAGCCGTTTTAATGTGAGTTTAATCACTAATTTGTCGATTGGATAAATACCTCCAGTAGCTATGATGAGCGCAGTGAATGAGCAGACAAAGCACATAGGAAAGTATGATGCAATTGACACAAACAAACATGGCAACTGGCGATGCGTCGTCAGGTAAGGCAGACAGCTTTAGCATGAAACTACAAGAATTGGTCGCGGCACTTGGCGGCAACGAGAACATTGCTAACATTACCCACTGCATGACCCGCTTGCGCTTCAAACTGGTAGACGAATCGAAAGCCGACAAAGCAAAACTTGAAGCAATTCAAGGCGTAAAAGGCGTGGTGCTTGGACAAGGTCAGACGCAGGTGATCATCGGTGTTGACGTTGAAAAATGGTACTTAGCCTTGTCTGGGGCAAGTGCTGCACCAGAAGATGCAGAAATCGAGCAAGAGAAAGGCAAGCTATTCCAAAACGCAATGCGCGTGGTAGCGGGCATTTTTGGCCCTGTCGTGCCTGCGATTGCTGGTTCGGGTATGTTGATGGGGCTGCTATCGGGCTTAATTGCGACCAACGTAATTTCAGAAAGCTCAGATACCGTTTTCTTCTTCCGTTCGATTTCTCTCGCGGTGTTCTTCTTCTTACCTATGCTGGTTTCTTTCTCTGCGGCGAAAGTGTTTAAAGTTAACGAATACATTGCGTTAGCGGTGGCTGCAGCGATGATGTCGCCAAAACTACTGGAAAAAGCGACCATTCTTTCTGAAGCTGGCAATGCTCCAGAATTGAACGTATTTGGTGTGATTCCAATTGAGCTGCTTAACTACGGCGGCGCGATCGTACCTGCGATTCTAGCGGTTTGGGTACTGTCTAAAATCACCCCTATGGTAGATAAGTTAGTTCCTGCTTCTGCCAAACCAGTATTCACGCCGCTACTTGCTTTCACTGTGACGTCGACTCTTGTGCTTTCTGTTGTTGCCCCTGCGGGGATGTGGCTAAGTAACGGCGCAGGTTGGGTAGTGAGCTCACTTTTAGAGATCTCACCAACGCTGACGGGCTTTGTGTTTGGTCTAACTCGTCCAATTACCATTGTGTTCGGTATTCACCACAGCATGACGCCAATCAGCTTGAACAACTTCGCGCTGTACGGAAAAGATTTGCTGATGCCAATTATGTGTCTGGGTAACCTAGGTATTGCAGGCGCGACGATGGCGATTTGGTACAAGCAACGTAAATACGCAAGCAAAGAGCAATCTTCGGTAACCGTAAGCTCGGGTGTGACCGCAATCCTTGGCATCACAGAGCCAGCGCTGTTCGGCGTACTGACTAAGTACACCAAAGCACTATTCATGGCGAGCTTGGCGACGGGCATCGTAGGCGCGATTTCAGTGACTATCGATACACATCTAACAAGTTACATCCTATCTTCGGTATTCAGCCTGCCAGCTTACTTGGCAAGTGGTACTCAGAACTTTGTTCAAGCGGTATTGGGTGTGATTGGCGTGTTTACGCTGTCATTCGCAATGACCATGATGTTTGTACGCATCGATAATAAATAATCCTCTCTTCTCTCTATGTAGACCTGTCGTGTCCATCTGCGACAGGTCTCTTCAGCATGCTTAAAAGAACTGTTATGAAGACAATCGCAATACTTGGCGAATGCATGATCGAGTTGAACGGCAAGCCGTTTGGCGACATGCAGCAGACGTTTGGTGGCGACACCCTTAACGCGGCGGTTTATCTCAGTCGTTGCAGCCAAGCCTTAGCCGCATCAACGCAAGTGCAGGTGCAATACGTCACTGCCATGGGGACCGACCCACTGAGTGACGGCATGGTGGTGCGTTGGCAACAAGAAGGTGTGGTTACGGAGTTGGTTTTGAGAGACGAAGCTCGCACGCCGGGCCTATACCTTATTCAGTTAGATGACCAAGGCGAGCGCACTTTCCTTTACTGGCGCAATCAATCGGCAGCGCGCTACTTGATCCAACACGCTGAGTTCGAACGTGTGGCGGAATCGCTCAAGCAAGTTGATATGGTGTTTGTCAGTGGTATTAGCTTGGCGATTTTGCCTGAGCAAGATCGTATCCAACTGCTTGAGCTTTTGAGTCGCTTGCGAGCTAAGGGTGTTGAGATTGCTTTTGATAGTAACTTCCGCCCAGCACTTTGGCCGCAAGATAAATTGCAGACGGTTCAAACATGCTATCAAGCGGTTTACCAAACCACAGATTTGGCGTTGGTCACTTTCGATGATGAGCAGCTTATTTGGGGCGATGCAACGGCGCACGACACAATCACGCGCTTGCAGAAGCAAGGAGTGAAAAATGTGGTGGTCAAGCTCGGTGCAGAAGGCTGTTTAGTCGCGGATTCGAATACATTTGAGCCTTACTCGGTGGCAACAACGCCCATAGACAATGTCATTGATACCACTTCAGCAGGCGATTCATTTAACGGTGGCTTCCTCGCGACTTACTTATCGGGCGGCAACATCAAACAAGCGTGTATGAATGGTAATACACTCGCCGGTACCGTTATTCAACACAAAGGCGCCATCATCCCACAAGCGGCAACCGATGCGGCTATTGCCCAGTTCAAGAAATAGATTTACAGGAAACAACATGTCGAATTTAAAAGCTCAATTGAAAGCGTTAAAAGTGATCCCAGTGATCGCCATTGATCGCGCAGAAGACATCATCCCACTGGGCAAAGTGTTGGCAGAAAACGGTCTGCCAGCAGCAGAAATCACGTTTCGCTCCGATGCCGCTGTCGAGGCCATTCGTCTACTGCGTGAAGCGCAGCCAGACATGCTGATTGGTGCAGGCACAGTGCTCAATCGTGAACAAGCTATTGCAGCCAAAGAAGCTGGGGCAACCTTTGTGGTTTCTCCGGGATTTAATCCTAACACCGTTAAAGCCTGCCAAGAGATTGGTATTGATATCGTACCTGGTGTGAACAACCCAAGTGCAGTTGAAGCGGCGTTAGAAATGGGACTGACCACATTGAAGTTCTTCCCGGCAGAAGCATCTGGTGGCGTCAACATGGTGAAAGCACTGTTGGCTCCTTATGGTGATGTGGAAATCATGCCAACTGGCGGTATCAATCCTTCGAACATTAAAGACTACCTAGCCGTACCGCGAGTGCTGGCATGTGGTGGTACTTGGATGGTCGACAAAACACTTATCGAAGCGGGCAAGTGGGAAGAATTGGCTCAGCTAACGCGTGAAGCGGTGGAGCTAGTCGCGAAGCAATCTGCTTAATTCTCGATATTCCAAATTTCCCTAACCGCGAGATTTACGGCGGTTAGGGGATACTCAAATAACAACAATAAATCTTAGTAAGCCTTTCTTTTTTCAAAAGAAGGGGCGGGACTTACTGTCTCTGAAATCAGCACTTTTACACAATAAAATCTAATACATATAGGGTTTAACATGAACAAAGCACTGAAATTATCTCTGAGCGCTATCGGCGTATGCACGGCACTATCTGCAAATGCGGGCATCAGCATTATCGACAACGAAGAAGGTAACTTTTCTATTGGCGGCGACGTTGAATTGAACTTCAACTATCAAGATCGCGAGTCGAATGATTCTGGCGATCAAGAATTCAACCAAGATGGCCGTGTACTGATCGAGTTTGCCGGTGAGAAATTCACAAGCAACGGTCACTACGTTGGCGTGAAAGCGCAGCCTTTGTTTGAAAGCACGGGCGACGTAAATCTTGATGACGCATACTTCGAGTTCGGTAAGAAAGACAGTTGGGCAATCAAAGCGGGTCGTTTTGAAGCTTATGATATGTTCCCCGTTGGTTTGGATGTGTTCCTAGAGTACTCAGGTGATACCTCTAACGAGCTTTACACTGATGGCTCGGCTTACACCTATCAAATGAAAGAAGCGCGCGGCCGTGGATCTGATGGTCAACTGATGTACAGCCAAAGCTTCGGCAATCTTTATCTGGAACTGAGCACTATGATTGGTGACCGTTCGGATCTTTTCCATGAAGGTACCGATGGCGGCAAATACCACGGTCAAGCCATTACAAGCAGCAAAGACTCCTTCTTAGTACGCCCTGTTGTTGCTTACCAAATGGGTGATTTCAGCCTAGCAGCCTCGATGGAAACCAACCTCGTTTCTGATGCGGTGGTGACCGACCAAGGTGTTGATATTTCCGACCGTACTGGTTACGGCTTAACAGGTAACTGGACCAGCGGTGATTGGTCGGTGAATGCAAACGTGGCTTACCTAGATGCGGTTGACGAAAACAACTTCTCGACAGGGGTTAACGCACTGTGGAAAGGGCTAGGTATTGGTTACGTTTACGCGTTGAACGAATACGAAAACAAAGAGATCAAGGACTGGGCAGAAGGCGATGTGAAGGTATCGACGCTTTATGCTTCTTACGAGTTCACGGACGTACTAGAGGTAGAGAACTTCTCAGTGCTGTTGGGTTCTTACTTCACAACTGTGACCAACGATCTTAGCGCAAACTCATCAAGCGAAGCGTTTAAAGAGGAAGACGATTTCGGCGCACGTGTTCGCTTATTCTACGAATTCTAATTTGGTTTAACGTACGAATCGCAACAACTCAAAAGGGCACAGTCAGTGCCCTTTTTGATATTCTTAATTACGCGCTTTTGCGAGCTTGTGACTTATCCGTTTTATTGGTTTCAGTGGACTTATCTTTTAGCGTCACCACTTCTTTTTCTGGCAGTTCCGCGGCCTCTCCGAAGAACTTACCACCCGCTTCGATACTCAGGTTGTTACTCCAGATTTTGCCACTGACACGGCCTTTTGCTAGCACTTGGATGTGCTCTGCATGACAGTTACCATCAAGCAGGCCATTGATGATAAGTTGTTTTGCGTAGATATCGCCTTTAACACGGCCACTCTCTGCGACGACCAATGTGCCTTCGACGTGCAATTGGCCTTCGATAATGCCATCAACCTGAATATCACTTTCTACTTTGAGTTCTCCGCTAACAGAACAGCCTTTGGCGATGAGAGTTGAAGCTGATGAGCCACTCGCTGTTCCACGGTTTTGATTAAAGATTCCCATCGTATTCTTCGCTCCTTGGTAAAGATGTCTTCAAAATTATTGAGGTTCCAATCCACGAATGGCCTTGGGTTTACGGCTCTTCCAATAAATCTCACTTCATAATGAAGGTGAGGACCAGAAGAGAGCCCGGTGTTACCAGAAATAGCGATGAGCTGGCCTTTTTTGACGAACTCACCGGTTTTGACTTTGAACTCTTTCAAGTGGGCATAAGCGCTCGAAAAGCCAAAGGAATGCTGTATACGCAGTAAGTTTCCATACCCTTTGCTACTTCGGCGTGTGGTTTCTATTACGCCATCAGCTGAGGCATAAACTTTGGTGCCAGTGTTTACCGCAAAATCCAATCCTCGGTGCATTTTTGTTTTTTTGGTAACCGGATGAACGCGCTTGCCAAACCCTGATGAAAGACGTGCTTTACCGACTGGAGAGCCGTTAGGGATCTGGTTGAGCATCACCATTCGAACATTAGACGTGATAGCGGCAGTATCAAAGCGCGCATCCAAACTCTCAGTGTTGGATTCGTTGGCGACACCAAGCACTTTCTCCAATTCCCCCAAACGCTCCGAGACCAATTGAACGCGTTCTTCTCGCTCCGAGAGGTCATTCTCAAGCTCTGATTTCAGAGCCTTTAGCTCACTTAACTCCTGACCCATACTGCGCGATTGCTCGGTTAACTTTGCTTGCTCAAGTACGGCGTCATCGACCTGAGAATAAAGATGATTGATCAAGATAGCGGTTGCGGTTAATCCCAAAATAAATGCCACCAAGCCCGTTTTAAAGTTGCGCTGCATGGCTTTGCTGAAGTACCAATGCTTAGAGCCATTGATGTTGGAAATAGAGATAGTCAGCTGATCTTTCATGGTGATTAATGGCGCGATAGACGTTCAACATTCGTTATTGATAGCTCTGACTTTAAGTAAAAGTACGACCGTCTTCTAGAGGAGGAATCGACGAAAATGTCAGGTCGTGAGCTGTTTTCAGACAATAGAGAAAAATCGGTAATTGGATTTAATATTGCGTGGATTTTGGCCGATAGGGTATAGCATTTATGAAATTTTATTGAGTGACTTGCTAATAGTGCGGTCGCGCAATTTAACCCACTTCACGGTTCATCTTATAAATGTTGGATATCTTAAGAAATTGGCATTCAGCAAATTGATAACTCTGTTAGGCCGTTTATCATGGCATTGCAGATGAATAAATGCCGAAAATTGTCATCCTTCCCAAGCATTTATTCGGGGCTTAATGCTCACTCAAACCAATCTGTTGGTTTGAGGAAATAAAACTAAGACAACGGAGTTGGTCGTGAAAAAACTATTATTAGCTACTGCAGTGGTCGCAGCAGCAGGCGGTGCCGCGTATGTGTACCAAAATAACCTTGCCCAAGGTGAATCTTCAACCTCGCTACTTTCCCAAGTTCCAGCGGATACCTTGTTGATTACCTACCAAACGGAACCTTTTAATCACTACGAATACATGAATGCATTCGGCACGTCGCAGCAGCCACCAATGGGAGAACTGTTCGCAGAAGAAGATCTGACTCCTGGTTTGGAGTTTGCGGTTAACTTCTTGGATGCGTACATGGCAGCGGCGTCTTCTCCTGAGAGCTTGAAAGCCTTCTTAGGTACGGGCGATATGGTGAGCCCAATTATGTACACCCTAGGCCTTGTTCCTGTTTACAAGGTACAGCTAGAGAACCCTGCGGCACTATGGAAAACCTTGGATGAGCAAGAGCAACTTGCTGGCATTCAACACGAACTTGTTAAGCTAGATACGGTGGAGTTCCGCCGCTACGAGCTAACAGATTCGCAAGACCCACAATTGGGTATTGGTCTGGCAGTGGCAGTGGTTAACAACGTGCTGACCGTAACTTTCGACATTCCTGAACTTGGTGTTGAGAATCCACTTAAACTGGCTTTTGGTCTTGAATCTCCGAAGAACAGCATTGTCGATTCTGGCCGTCTTGAAGCGGTGCAAACTAAATACGGTGCGAGCAACAACTCATTCGGTATTTTCGACATCCGCGAAATCATTAAAGGTCTAACGACACTTGATGGCAACAGAATGGCGCGCCAACTGAAGATGGCCGACTCTGACCCAACGCTAGAGCAACTGCGTTCTCCTGCGTGTCACACTGAGTTCACTCAAATCGCTGAAAACTGGCCGCAAATGGTCGCGTTTGCAGAGTACAGCGCGGGTGACGATAAAGCTCGCATCAACGGTGGCTTTGTTGTTGAATCGAAAAACCAAGTGATTCTTGAAGCATTGCAATCAGTTCGCGGTGTCTTGGCGGAATCAAATGGTGAGCAGAGCATGTTTAGCGTGGCATTAGGCCTAGACGTTGCAACGTTGGCTCCGGCAATTGGTAAGATCTGGACAGATTTAACGACCCCTGAGTACCAGTGTTCAATCCTAGCGCAAGCGCAAAATGACATGCGTGGCCAAAACCCAGCTCCGGCGATCAGTATGGGCGCGGGTATGGCAAATGGCCTGAAAGGTTTGAGCATGGAAATGTTCGGTCTTGATGTGAACATGAATGGCCAATACGGCCCTGAGCTAGGTCAGCTGGATGCGATCTTCTCTATCTCAGCGGACGATCCAAACATGCTGCTGCAAACGGCACAAATGTTCATGCCAGAGTTGGCACAGATTCAAATCCAACCTGATAACCAACCAGTGAACATAGGTGGTCTGCTTGAACCATACGCAGGTAAACCAATGGATGTATTTGCTCGTCTAAACGGCAGCCACCTAACACTTTACAGTGGTGAGGCAGCAGCGGCAGCAAGTGAGAAAGTCATGGCTCAGCCGCTAACGGCCAATGGTCTATTGAGCTTCACTATGGACTCAGACCGCGTATTAGAAGTGATTGAAACAGCATCGGAAGTGTCTGGCGAGCCAGTGCCGGAAGACGTGAAGATGAGCCTACAAGGTGAGCTTATCGGTGGTATGGCTTTGGACGTAACCAAAGATGGCATTGTGTTTGACTTCGATTACACAAGCTCAACCAAACCACAAGTGAAGGTAGCGCAGCAATAAGCGTGATTCATTTGCTTCAATCTCGAAGCATTTTTTCATAATCAAAAGGCGACCTCGGTGTCGCCTTTTTTTGTTTTTCTCGCGGCAGCCCTTCAATTCCTTCTCTTTCAATCAAAAGTGGCCACCAAATAAGATCATTAAAAATCAGTGGGATGGATCTTTTCTTCTCATCAATGATCAAATGTATCTTTACTAAAACTGTACGGTACAGTACAGTTTGTAAAAATCATTAAGTTGGGTTTCAAAAATGAAGAAGAAAGTCATTGCGTTGTCGCTTGTTATTGGTTCGTTAGTCGCTGCAGGTTGTGCGTTATACCAACCAAATACAGTGACCACTGATAACGCTTATGTTCACTCGGATGTGACGGCGATTTCTCCGGAAGTCGGTGGGCAGGTAAGCCAACTTTTTGTCGAAGATAACCAGTGGGTCAGCAAAGGTGCGCCACTGTTTTCGATTGATGATGAAGATTTCATTGCCAATCAAGAAATCGCGAAGTCAGCGTTAGATGTCGCAAAGGCTGCGTTGACCGCAAACCAAACCAAAACCGAAATGCAGCTGGTAAAGATTGAGCAGGCGAAGCAGGGCATTCACAGTGCAAGTGCCAACGCGGAACATCAAGCGGCGGAGTTCAAACGTCTTTCACGCTTGGTACAAAAGCAGTCGGTGAGTAAGAACCAATTTGAAGCGCAAAGAACACGTTCTATTGAAGCGAGCAGCAATCTTGAAACTGCCAAGCTAGCACTAGCCGCTGAACAGAAGCAGCTTGATGCGCTAGTAACAGAAAAAATGCAGCTAACCGCGCAACGCAAGCAAGCAGAAGCAAACCTGAGATTGGTGAATATCGCCCTTGAGCGAACCATCGTTCGAGCGCCATTTGATGGTTATGTGGCAGACAGACAAGTGCAAGTAGGTAAGTTTGTTCAACCGGGCATGGGTTTGATTGTGATGGTGCCGGATTACGTTTGGATTGAGGCAAACTTCAAAGAGACTCAACTAGAGAATGTCGCACAAGGCCAAGACGTAGAAGTGGTGTTAGACATGTTCCCTGATCATCCGTTGCATGGTCGTGTATCTTCTATTACGCCTGCAACAGGTGCGCAGTTTAGTTTGTTGCCACCGCAAAATGCGACCGGTAATTTTGTGAAAGTAGTACAGCGTGTGCCAGTGCGTATTGAGTTGGATATCCCACAAGAGCTTAAACAGCGCATCTACCCTGGCTTGTCGGCTGAAGTGTCGATTGAGACCGCAACGCAAGGTTAATAGTCATGAAAACACGTTCACCATTGCTGATTTTTGCGCTGTTCGCTATTGCGGCTTTTGGGATCAATTCGGTGATGTTTACTGAGTTGTCCCACGAGATGGCCGCAACATCCGGTTTATCCGCAGATGAAGTCGAGCTAGTGAAAATCGGCTTTATGATCACTCAAGTGTTGGGGTTTATGTTCACCCCTATCTTGGTGCGTAAGCTTGGAACGTCACTGCCATTACACTATGCATTGCTGGTGGGCTTGGGAACAAACCTTGCGCTCTATTGGACTGGTCAGCATGCTTTGCTGTTTACGCTAACTTGGCTAGTAAGCGGCTTTTTCATGAGCATGTTATTGGTGGTGGTGAACCTTTATCTACTCAATACCTTTGAGCAGCGTTGGTTGCCTGCGATTATTGCGCTGACACTGATCTTCTCAACACTACTACCAATGGGCGCTTATCCGTGGTTGGTGGCTGAGATTGTCGAAGTGTTTGATTGGTCGTTTTTGAACGTTGTCTCGGCTTGGTTGTACTTTTCTGCTCTAGTGATGATCGGCGTATACAAACCTCAGGCGATTGAGATTGAAACCAAGCCAAAATCTTCAGGTTCGGTGTACCTCGTACTCGCGTTAACGATGAGTTTGGTGGTGTTCCTACTAATGCGTGGCAGCTACTACAACTGGTTGGATTCAGACTGGTTTGTGCAGGCTTCTTCTGTGGCTGCAGCACTGGTTTTGTTGGCGGTATATCAGTTGGTGAAAACGCGCCAATTGGATACTGCGTCGATGCAATTGCACGGCAAGTTAAAGACTAACGTGTTTATGTATAACGCCTTTCTTGCGGGCTTTGCCGTGATGGCAAGTACAGTGCTGTTTGCCAACTTCCTAAAAATGGCGATGCACTACAACAGCCTCAATGCGGGTTATGCACAATTACCGTCGTTTTACGCCATGTTGGTCGGCATGCTGGTAAGTGTATTGGTGTATTACTTCCGCCGCCCTTTAGCGGATGCAGTGGTGCCTTTTGGTGTGCTGATGATTCTGCTGTCGGTGCATGAGTTCAGCCAACTGCCAAGCTTTGTTGGTACAGAGTCACTACCCATCCCAATGTTGCTGCGCGGTTTTGGTGTTGGCTTGTTGAATGTGTCGGTGACGATTGCGGTGTTGATGTACTTCCAAGTTGGGCAGCGCTTAGAAGGCATTGCTAACTTCTATCTGTTCCGAACCATGGGCGGAGTGATTGGCGGGGCGTTTTTCTCTCGTGTGATTCAAAGCCACAGTGCGCAAGCCTCGGGCGAAATCGGTCGTACTCTGGACGGTTCAAACCATGTGTTTGCGGCGTATGAACAGGCATTGAGCAGTGCGATTCTGACTCATGGTCGCTTACCTAATCCGGCACTTGGGATGAGCCAAATTAGTGCGGTTGTGAAAGAGCAAGCTACGACATTAGCACTGAGTAATTCGTTGGTGATGTTTATTGTCTCTATTTTTGCTCTTGCGCCAATCTTGTTGATTGGTAAGAAGCTAGCCGCAAAACAAGAAGCGCACTGAGGTTATGTAAACAGAACAAATAGCCAGCCAAGCAACTCGGCAACTAAGCCGTAAAGAACAAACGGAGCCAATGTGCTCCCTTTGTTTTTTAGTTTTGAGGTTCTTAGCGCTGATAAAGTTTAAGGAACGCCGTCACCGCTTTTTGTGTATGCGAATCCAATTCTTCATCGCTTAAGAAATCAAAGCCCATCAGTGCCATATTCTGGTAATCCATTTTGATCAGCGCGAGTAGTTGACCACAGGCTAAATCGGCATCATCGATGTTAAGTTGCTGGCTGATGGTGTCGGTTTTTAGAAACTCAATTAAGTATTGGTGAATACGCTGCGGCCCGGTTTGCCAAAACTGATTTGGAACCGAGTCATGTTTATTAAAATCGGCAGAGATGATGCGATAAAGCGATAGGATTGGGTTAGAGCAAATGCCTCGTAGATACTTCTTCGCGAAGTCTTCTAAGGTTTCTCTTAGAGGTTCGTTCTGTTTATCGGCAAGTTGGAAAACGGACTCTAGGCTGACTTTGGTGTTGTGCGCGAGCACTTCAACAAACAACCCTTCTTTGTTGGAAAAGTAACGATAAAGGGTCTGTTTTGAACCACCACAAACTGCAACGATTTGATCGAGTGACGTGTCCTTGTAACCCTGTTCAATAAACAGCTCGGTTGCCACTTCGATGATTCGAGTTCTTTTCTTTTCAGTAGATGCGCGCATAACTAAATCAACTTAAATAAAACTGTTCAGTACAGTATCATTATTGCCGCCGAGACACACCGCTTTTCCGTGTTTTACACTTCTTCATTGACCAAAATTAAAAAAGGCGGCACGAGGCCGCCTTTGGAATCAGATTGGGTTACGTTAACGTCGGTAGTACAACGAAATACGGTTGCCGTTGATCTCTTGCACGATAAATGGAATCTCGTAAATATCGCTCAGCACGTCGGCATCAATCACTTCTTCAACCAAGCCCGCTTTGATGACTTCACCAAGTTTCATCGCCACGATGTGGTCAGAGTAGCAAGACGCAAAGTTGATGTCGTGAATTACGATTACTACAGCTTTGTTCTTCATTTCCGCAAGCTTACGTAGCGTACTCATGATGTCGACGGAGTGTTTGATGTCGAGGTTATTCAGCGGCTCATCCAAGAAGATGTAATCGGTATCTTGCGCTACCACCATAGCAATAAACGCCATTTGACGCTGACCGCCCGACAATTGGTCGATAAAGCGATCTTTCAAATGGTCGATTTCCAGGTGCTGCATCGATTCATCAATGATGCGGTGATCTTCTTCTGTCAGACGACCTTGCGAGTAGGGGAAGCGACCAAACGCCACCAAATCACGCACCGTAAAGCGCATGTTGATGTTGTTTGATTGGCGCAGTACTGATAGGCGCTTTGCCAAGTCTTCGGTATTCCATTGGTCAAGCGGCTTATCACCAATCACGACGCTACCAGCATCGCTTTCTGTTAGTCGGCTCGCCATAGATAGCAAGGTGCTTTTACCCGCGCCGTTCGGACCAATAATGCTGGTTACTTTGCCAAGTGGAAAAAGGGCATCGGCGTTTTTTACCACGTATTTTTCGTTGTATTTTTTGCTAAGACCTTGAATACGGATCATGTGATAAACCCTTAATCGAATTTGTTTTTCATAAGCAGAAGCAAGAAGTAGCCGCCGCCGATAAAGTTGATGATAACGCTGATGGTGGTGTCAAAATCGAACAGGTTTTCAACCACCCATTGACCGCCTGACAGCAGCACAACCGACAGTACTGAGCTCGCCACAATCAATAAGCGATGCTGGTAGCCAGTGAAGATTTGGCGAGTCAGAGCCACAACAATCAAACCAAAGAACAGAATTGGACCAATCAAAGCGGTCGAGATAGACACCATCAAAGTGATGATGAACATGACTTGCATGGTCAGTTTGTGGGTATCCACACCAAGGCTTTTCGCGTTGTCGACGCCAAGCCACATTACGTCTAATTTGTGGGCAATACGCATTAGGTACGCGCCACACAGCAGCATCGGAACCACACACCAGTACACTAACTCACTGTTGATGTTGTTAAAGCTCGCGAACATAGAACTTTGGATGAAGGTGAACTCATCTGGGTCGGTGATCATGGTGAAGAAGCCGGTGACGCTATTGAACAAGCTGCTCAGTACGATACCAATCAACAACAAGGTGAAGATATTGCGCTGACGACCACGGAAGTAGAAGCTGAACAAGGTCATTGCACAAACAATCATGATGCCAGTCGACAACACGAAGTTGAGCTTGCTGTTGATAACCAAAGCACTCAAGCCACCAAACATTACTACGAGCAGCACTTGAATCATCACGTACATGGAATCAAAACCCAGAATCGAAGGGGTGAGGATTCGGTTGTTGGTGATGGTCTGGAAAATCAGTGATGATGACGCAATCGCCATTGCTGCCAAGACAATCGCCAGTACTTTCGGGATGCGACGTGACAAGAAGAACTGGTAGTTATCTGGCGTTAAGCCCTTGCCGATGAACACCGCACAAATCAAAACCGCCGCGATTGCCAGCAGCGTTACTTTCATAGAATCACGCATTCGATTTGTCTCTCAGAACTAGGTAAATGAAGATTGAGCCACCCAAGATGCTGATGATCATCGAAATTGGAATCTCGTAAGGGAAGATGATGAGACGACCGAGGATGTCGCAAGTAAGCACCAAAATCACGCCTGCGTATGCGGTCCAAGGTAAGTTGCGACGCATGTTGTCACCAATGAACAGCGACACGAGGTTTGGCACTATAAGCCCAAGAAACGGAATCATACCAACGATCATCACCACCGATGACGACAGTACAGCCACAAGAATAACACCGACCAAAACAATGCGTTGGTAGTTCAAACCAATGTTTTTCGCGAAGCTCTCACCTACGCTTGCCGCGCTAAAGCGGTTGGCGTAAGCGTAAGCCAGAATCGAGACTGGCAGAGCGAGATACAAGAACTCGTAGTTACCGCGCAATACCGAGGCGAAGTTAGCCACCGTCCAAGAACCAAGGGTCTGTACTAGATCGTATTTGTAGGCAATAAAAGTGGTCATGGACGAAACCACGTTGCCGTACATGATGCCAATCAGCGGGACGAGTACGGTGTTCTTAAACTTCAAACGTTGTAAGAAGCGTACGAAGATCACCGTACCAATCACAGAGAACGCGAAGATGGTGATCAGGTGCACCCAACTGCTCATGTCTGCAAACAGAATCAGCGCGACGATGTAGCCGAACATTGCCCAATCAACGGTACCCGTAGTGGATGGGGCAGCAAAGCGGTTTTGCACGATCTGCTGCATGATCAAACCAGCAATACTTAAGCCTGCGCCAGCTAAGACGATGGCCAATAAGCGGGGTAATCGACTAACCAACAAGATGTTCAAACTGTGGCTGTCACCGGCCAAAATCTGCGAGAGAGAAACGTTCGCCACCCCAACCAGCAAAGAGGCGCAGGCGAGTACGACGAGCAATAAAAAAGCCAAGATATGATGTAATTTCATGGTGTATTTATAGGGTGATAAAAACAACAATGACCTTTCGCACCGTGAAGCGGGAAAGGTCATCTTTTAGAGTGAGATTGAACCGAATCTGTTAGTTTGCAATGACTTGGTTCAGCTCTTTAATCATGGTTTGCGTCGATTGGTAGCCACCTGCGGTTAAGTACCAAGCTGCTGGGTCCATAAACAGCACGCGGTTGTTTTTCGCCGCTGGCGTGGACTTGACAAGATCGTTGTCGAATAGCTGTTTTGCTTTACCGCTGCTCTGACCAATTGCTTGCTCGCGGTCAAGGATAAGCAGTACCTCAGGTTGCGCATCAGCAATGTATTCGAATGAAATCAGGTTACCGTGGGTACGTGGTACAGATTTCACGTTCTCAGAAGTCGACGTTGCAAAACCTGCTTCTTCATACACAAATGAGAAGCGGCTGTTGGTGCCAAACATCGCCAAGCTGTTACCGCTGTTTGAGACGGTCAGTGTGCGTGGTGGCTTAGCCTCTACTTTTGCATGAAGGTGATTAATTTGTTCTTGAACGCCTTCAATCAACTGCTCTGCTTGCTCTTCTTTGTCGAAGATGTCACCCAGCGTGCGCCAGTGTTCTTGGGTTGTTTTCCAGTAGTCGGTGGTGTCGATACGGAACATGTAAGTTGGCGCGATGTCGCTCAGATCTTTGTAAATATCCGCCATGCGACCTTCTGCGATGATTAAGTCTGGCTTAAGCATGAACAGCGTCTCGAAGTTCACTTCTTTCACACTGCCCGTATTTGCGAACGAGTCGATTTGGAATTTTTCTAGAGACTTTGGCAGCAGCGTCTTTGGCATGCCGACTGGTGTTACGCCCAAAGCATCAATGTAGTCTAAACTGCCGTAGCCCAATACAACGACGCGTTGTGGTACGCCATCAATGTCTAGAGTGCCCAAGCTGTGTTGGTAGGTTTTAGCCATTGCCCCCATAGGAGCCAATGCAAGCAGCAAAGCTCCCGTTGCTACGCGAAGAGAAGTTTTACCAAACATAATGATTTCCAAAAGGTGCGATGCAATCTCGCAAGAGTGCCTTAAAAACAAATAATGCTTTAAAAAATAGAGCGCGAGATTAGTCGTAAAGCGGTATAACTTATTTGATTAAAATCAAATAAGAATGATTATTGATTGCAGACACATTAGCAGATAGTCTATATGCAGCAACAGAATTAGCGGAATAGTGAGTATTCAAAAAATGAATTTAGCTCAAGTCGACTTGAACTTATTGTTTATTCTCAAACACCTACTTGAAGAGAAGCATGTTTCCAACACCGCGGTATCGCTCAATATGAGCCAACCATCGGTGAGCCGCTCTTTACAGAAACTCAGAAACTTGTTCAACGATGAGCTGTTAGTACGTACTGCACACGGCTATGAACTGACCCCAAAAGCGGAAGTGATCAAGCAAGATTTGAACACCGTTCTAACCGGGCTAGAAAAGCTGATGTACGGCCAGTCATTTGTGCCAGAAAAGAGCAACGGTACGATCCGTTTTTACGGCTTGGTTCCGCAGGTTATTTTCTTACTGCCACCGATTGTTTCGCGCATCCGTGAAGAAGCGCCGAACATGATTGTCGATATTGATTCCATCCCGAAACGCCATTTCGATGCGCTGATCGCAGGGGATGTACATTTTGTGCTCTCAACCGCCGAGCCGCCTAGCTCTGAGCAGAATTTGTACCGCATGAAAATTGCCAATCGCGACTACCGATTCCTGATGAGCGAAACCCATCCACTTGCCCATGTTGAGGAGCTGACGGTGGAGATGCTGCTCGATTGCAACTTCGGTCAGATCTCACTTCAAGGTGGCAAAACCCTGTCGATTTATCACCGTTTTGTTGAGCTTGGTGTGGTGGATAAAAAGCGCCAATTATCGATTCCTGTTCAGCTTTCAAACTTCAACGCTGCGCCAGCGATTGCCGAGCAAACGGACGTGATTTTCCACTTGCCAACGCCGTTTGCACAAGACGCTTGTCAGGGCAGAAAATTGATCACTAAAACCGTACCAAAAGCGATTCGAATGGACAGTGAATCGGTCTATTTGTACTGGCATAAGCGCTATCATAACGACCCGATGTGTAATTGGGTTAAGTCATTGTTCAAGGAAATATATGGCTCAACCGAGGCTGAATGGTAAAGAATATTATTATTCATTTTTGACATAGTGGTAATTAATCCTACAAATGCTCGGTTGCTTGTCTTCGTCAAATAAAGGCTATTTAATGCGAACCATTATCATTATAAGTTCCATTAAAATTTATAGGTTTTTACCATGTCGAAGACGACTCCGTTTGCGCCAAAACCATTAGCAGTGGTGATCGGTGCGCTATGTACCTCTTTTTCCGTCTTTGCTGATACAACGCCAATCGAAACCGATGAGCAGCTTGTTGTAACAGCAACTCGTACCCAGATGGAGCTGAAAGACGCTCCAGCTTCTATGTCGGTGATCACCGCTGAAGACATCGAAAACGATCCAGGCATCACGTTGGCGGACATCGTGTCTAACGCAACCAGCGTGGAGTCAGACTTCGACAGCACACGTGCAGGCCGTCAGCAAATTTCGATTCGTGGCATGGATTCGAAATACACACTGATCATGGTAAATGGCCGTCGCATGAGTTCGGCAAGCGCGATCGTACGTGGTAACGACTTCGATCTTTCTGCGATCCCAATGGACTCAATTGAGCGAGTAGAGATCATCCGCGGTCCTATGTCGGCGCTTTACGGCTCTGACGGTATGGGCGGTACGATCAACATCATCACTAAGTCACCAAGTAACGATTGGAGCTCCCAACTTAGCTTAGACAACACTACGCCAAACGATGGCAATGGTGGTCAAGAGTACACAGTGGGTCTAACCACGTCTGGCGCTCTGATTGAAGACACGCTATTTGCTCGCTTCTCTGTTTCTCAAACGAGCCGCAACGCATGGCAGCCATACTCTGGCGAGAAAGGCGGCATCGATCGTGAAGAAGTTACTGCACTTGAAGATCGCGATAGTTTAGCGATGTTCGGTACGCTTTCATGGCATTTAGCGGACAATCAATTTATCGATCTTGACCTTGGTTACAGCGACGACGAGCGTGATACCGCAGCAGAAAGTGGCACAACGGTTCTGTTCTCTGAGTCTCGTGTTAAACGTAACAGCCAAGCGCTATCGCACACCGGTTTTTGGTCTTGGGGTGATACGCAAGTTCGTTACTCACGTGAAAACGTAGAGAACATTGAAGCGGCAAACGATGGTGCTGATTCAATTGAAGAACTGACACAAATTTTTGAAGCATCAGCTACGACTTACCTAGGTGAAAGCCACACTGTGACGTTTGGTGTGGACTACCAAACTAGCGAGCTAACCAACCCAGAGCACATCGTAGGTAACAAAGCAGAAGCTTACCAAGGTGCGGTATTTATCCAAGACCAATGGGAAATGACCGATACGCTGATGGCAACCATTGGTGGTCGTTTAGATAAGCACGAACACTACGGTGAGGAGTTCAGCCCGCGTGTGTACCTAGTACACCAAACAACGGACGACTTGGTACTGAAAGGTGGTGTGGGTAAAGCGTTTAAGGCACCAACCATGACGCAAAACCACCCAGACTTCTCGATGAGCAGCTGTAAAGGTAACTGTAACATCGTAGGTAACGAAGATCTGGAAGCAGAAACCAGCGTGAACTACGAGTTCTCGGCGCTATACAGCGGTCGTAACTGGAACTTAGAAGGCGCGGTATTCCGTAACGAAATCGAAAACCTAATCGAACAGACAGACATCTTCTGTGAAGTCGGTACTTGGTCCAGTGCAGTGATGAGCTGTATTGATGACAATGGCGACCCAATCGATCGTGAACTGTCTAACCCGTACAAGTCTTACCAAAACGTATCGAAAGCAGTTATTCAAGGTGTGGAGCTAACCGGTAGCATTCAGTTCAATGAGCAATGGGCGATGTCTGGTAACTACACTTACTTAGACACAGAAGATAAGTCGACAGGTGAAGAGCTGAACGAGCGTTACAAGCACTCTGCATTTGCTCGCCTAAACTGGTACCCAACTCAAGATTTGAACCTGTTTGCGAGCGCACGCTACCGTGGTGACCGTAAGATTGACTCTCAGCTAACGCAAGACGCTTACACCACGATGGATTTAGGTACGGTTTACCATGTGAATGACGCACTACGTATTCGTGCGGGTATCACCAACCTAACCGATGAAAGCGTATCAAGAGAGCTAGAAAACATCGGTTATGTTGAAGCACCGCGTACTTACTACGTTGGTATGACAGCAGACTTTTAAGCTCTAATTACAGACTGATTCGATTGGATTTAAGTCGAATTTAATCGAAGCAAGATATGGCGTTGCAGTACACTCTGTAACGCCTTTTTTGCTTTTAGGGATAAATAGGAAAAGACAATGCTTCAAACTTCTTGGTTATTTTGGGCGCTCATGTCGGCGGTATTTGCGGCGATGACCGCAGTGTTGACCAAACTTGGTGTGGCGAACATCAACTCTGATTTGGCAACCTTTATTCGTACTTGCGTGATTCTTGTTTTGGTTGGTTTGATTGCTTATGCGACCAAGCAGTTCAGTGCTATTGGAGAGATCTCGACCAAAGGCATGGTGTTCTTGGTGCTATCGGGTTTGGCGACAGGTGCATCGTGGTTGTGTTACTTCCGCGCGATGTCATTGGGGCAAGCCTCTCAAGTTGCGCCGATCGACAAACTAAGCGTGGTGCTGGTGGCAATATTCAGTGTGGTTTTACTGGGAGAAAAGCTCAGCATGGTCAACTGGATGGGGATTGGCTTGATCACCGTTGGCGTGATTTTGGTGAGCCTACAAAGTTCTTAAAGGTCACTATCACCTAAGTATCTCGTCTCTCTGAATATCGAGAGACGGATGTCATTCAGAATCGATATGCAGAGAGCATGGGCTTCATGAGAACAGTTTGGTTTCTCAGCACTTTGCTCTTTGATTCTTCGAGCACTGTTCTTTTCATTACGCCCTTTGCGAGACTTTCTGAATCACAAACGCTTGGCACTGATTAAACTGCGCGAAAGCGTGTAACTCCTCTTCTAAGGCGACGAAAAACGCTTCTCTGTCTTTGAGCGAAGGCTCGGTGACTAGGTTAAGAACGTTCAGCGTTGAACTGGTTTTATCCACTTTGCAGTCGGCGCGAGCGACCAGTTTCCCATCCCACAATATTGGCAGACAAAAGTAACCGAACTGGCGTTTTGGCTCTGGAACATAACACTCTAACAAGTAATCAAAGTTGAAAATTGCGTTGGTGCGTTTTCGTTGGATAAGCAGGTTATCAAATGGGGAAAGGATTTTAGCCCGTTTGCGGTTGAGCCGTTTGTCGAGCAAGTTCAGCGCATCGCTACAGGCATAGTAAGCCGAATTGTTGATGCTAATGGCTTCTATCTCACCCAAATCGACCAATTCGGACAGAGCTTGTTGTACCTGCTTCTTAACTCCTTTCAGTAGGTAAACCATTTCAGGCAAAGTACCGAACCCATGAGATTTCAGATAATTGAGGACTAAGAATCGCGCGTGTTCTTACTCGGTTGGCATCGATGTATCAATGTTTTGAGGCAGAACATGTGAGGTTAGGTCGTACACTTTCTGGAAGCCGCGACGTTCGCTTATCATCAGATCGCCCTGCATGTATAAGTTCTCTAGGGCGCGTTTGGTTGGCTTGGTGTTCCAACCATCGGTCTTATGGTTGGCAGATTCGAAATCCTTTGCCATCAACGGGCCTTCTTGCTCAATTCTCTTCAAGATAGACGCCATCAAGTTGTGGTCTTTTTTGTACCAATGCTTTTGCTGATCGGATTTGATCGCCGCTTTGCGAGGCAAGCTATGACGGTATTGCGACATAGGTAAATACGCCGCTGCATGAGACCAATATTCGAAGACTTTCTTTTCTGCTACCAGTTGGTCTAGGTGCTCAAGTTGGTAGCTTGGGTTTCGGCTCCACAAAGTATGATGGTGGGCGCGCTGAACGACAGAAATCGTATCAATCTGCACATAGCCCAGTTGTTCAAAGACGGCTAAGGTCTTCGCTTTGGCGCTGCCTTTGTTGCTTGTTAACGGCAACCCTTGAGAGAGCAGAGCCAATTTCTGTGCTTGTGCAAGATTGAGTGATTTCATGTTGTTATTTGTCTTCCTTGTTACTTTCTCTATCGCCCGGGCTCTATTGCTCGGAAGGTTGCTCAGTGGCAAAGCCTCGCAGAACGTTGGTCAGTGTAATGGTTGCAAAGACCACAATCACCAATGACAGGTGCCACGCTTGGCTTAATCCGAGCTGCACCAATGCCATACTCACAATCGATGACACCACCATTTGGCCACCGCCCGACATCGCCGCAGCTGCCCCTGCTTGTTTCTTGTAGGGTTGCATTACCATGGCTTGAGCACAAGGTAGAGCGATAGCATTGCCCAAAATCATCAGCAGTTGGCCAAGCATCAAATACAGCGGCTCAACAGGACAGAAGAACAGCCACACTGCGGAACTTACATGCAGAATTGGCGTGACCAATAGCATCTTCTTCGTGCCGATGATTGGGCGCACACGGTTACAGATACTGGTGCCGCAAATCATGCCGAACGCCGGAATCAGTGCCCACATTGCGTATTGATCGGATGTCATGCCAATTTGGTTTTGCATGATAAAAGGCATTACCGAAACGGTTGTGATCATCAAGCTGAAGTTAAGCCAACCAATACTGGCAAAGCTCATAAAGTAACGAGAAGTCAGTAGGTCACGATATTGCAGCAGCATCTTTGTCGGTGATGGCAACGCAGAGGTTTGTGTGATGGTTTCTTGGAAGCGAAATACGATCACAGTCCAAGCCAACAATACGTAACCCAACAGCGAGATAAACACCATAGTCCAGCCGAAGTGGGCGTTAATGAAACCACCAATAACCGGAGCAACTAACGGTGTGATAGAAGCAGCCATCGCAATGTAGGACAAAGCGACAGGCAGCTCAGGACCATTGAAACGATCACGAGTAGATGCTCGGGCTAACACCGCGCAACAGCCAGTACCTAAACCTTGCAGAAAACGACCTGCTACCATGCCAGTGAAAGTGTGGCTTAGGAAGATGATCATCAATAGACCGAGCATGGCAATCAATAAGCCAGCTAACAGCACCTTCTTACGGCCTAACGCATCGGATACCGGGCCATAGATAAACTGAGACGGGCCAAAACCAAGTAAGTAAACACTGACCAACAGCTGAGCTTGGTCGAGGGAAATATCGAAATCTTTGGCGATCCAAGGCAAGGATGGGAACACCAAGCCCATACTGAGCTGACCAACACTGATGATGAGACACGCCAGCAAGATGGTTTTAAATTCAATCGGTCGACTCATGATTTTTCACCATCGCCACGGCGGCGCAGGCTTCCTTCCTCATCAAACTCATTCAATTTGGCTTTCACACGTTTGACCGTCGAGAGGCTGACTTCGCATTGTTCTGCGACGCTTTGTAGCGTATTGCCTTCCAGAAGCAAAGTTGCAATGTGTTGATGTTTCGCTTTGTCTGCTGGGCGACCTCGGAATTTCTGCTTCCACATCTGTGGGTCGTCTTTTAGCGCTTTTCGGCCTTGTTCTGCGGCGAACAAGCGATGTTGAGTTTGCACTTGCCCGTAGCCAGAAAGCAGCGAAAGCAGGGTTTGCGTTTGTACGGAACCGGGTTCAAAGGTCAGTGGTTCACAAACGGTTTTTAGGGTGACGCCTTTGTTAAGCAGAGTTTGAATCGTGGTTAGGGCTTGGCTGAAGTCTCGGCCAAAGGCGGTTAGCCACCAAAGTACAACGGTGTCACCGGTTTGCACGGTAGTTAAGAGTTGTTGAAAGGCTTGTCGCTCGGCAGGTGGTGTGCAGCCGCGTACCTTGTCTTCAAGGTGAATTGCTTCAGGAGCAAAGGCTTTCAAAGCGTTGAGCTGCTCAGGGTAAGCTCGGTTTTTTGGCGAGTGCCGCGTATAGAGAAAGGTAGCCATGGGTGCAATGCGTCTCTTGAGGTTGGTTCATATACTGTAATGGTCCATAAATATACAGAGGTTCATTAGTAACCACAACACCAAATGAACCATTGGCTCGAAATCTTAGAAGTAGAAGTAAAAGGTGAGAGGCAAGAGAAAGAAGAAATGAGGAAATAAAAAAGCCAACCGCTTGGGTTGGCTTCTCTGGGATTAGGTTTTGGTTGTGCTGCGCTCTATCAATTTGACTGGCACCATCATCTTCACCAAGCTGCTGTTTTTATTGTTGATTTGATCAACGATAATTTTCACACACTCACGCGCCAGGCGACGGAAGTCTTGGCGGAAAGTGGTCAGTTGGTAGCTCAACCATTCCGTTTGTGGAATGTTGTCGAAGCCGATGACTTTCAGATCTTGCGGGATACGAATACCACACTCAATACGCGCAATATCCATTACCGCCATTGCAAGGTTGTCGGTTGCACAGAACACGGCTTCTGGACGATTCTTATCGGCCAGCATAGCACGTACTTTATCCAGCGAACTTGCGTAGTCGTAGCTCGCTTCAATGATGCGCGGCGCCTTGCCCGTTAAGTCTTCAAACTCAGAGCTGAAGCCACTTTGACGCTCGTCGTTAGTAAAGGTTGGCACTTCACCCGTCAGGTAAACCGCGTTTTTCACCCCACTTTCGTGCAGCAATTGTGCCGCTTGTTGACCAGCTTCGTAGTTGTCACTGATAACGTAACTGCTCTTAGTGCCTTCTACGACGCGTGCGTACTGAACGATAGGGATATTGAACTCTTCACACTCTTCATACAGTGATTTGTTGAAGGTAGCGGAAGCGGCAATGACACCATCTACACGGTATTGGAAGATGTTCGGGATCGAGTGGTTGTCTTCATCATCCACTTGCCATGGAATCAACACCGCTGAGTAGCCTTGCTTCTGCAATTCACTTGAAATCAATTGAAGTGTTTTCATGTGGATAGGGTAGTCCGCATCTGGGAATACCAAACCGATCAACTTAGATTCGTTGGTGGTCAAGCTACGTGCAAAAGCATTTGGACGGTAGTTTAGGGCTTTCGCGGCTTCGAAGACCTTTTGCTTGGTCTTTTCAGATACTGAGCTGCCCGGAACAAACACACGCGATACAGTAGATTGAGAAACGCCAGCCAGTTTGGCAACGTCCTTCGATGTTACGGTTTGTTTTGCAGGATTCATGTGAGTTGATTCATAAGTCAGTTTAACTGTGACTAGGTTAACACAAATAGGTACGTAGTCATAAAGAGAAATAAGCAAGATTTAAGTAAATAAAGGGTTAGATTGTCTTTGGTGGCGCAATTTGGGTAGTACCCAAGTCACATTTCATGTTTTGCATACGAAAAAAGCCTTACCCAAAAAAGGTAAGGCTTGCTCTTATTTCCCATTTCCACTAAATCGAATAAGTTACGTAACCGGAATAACTTATCTCGTGGTTATCAGAAGTAGTAGCGAATACCTGCCGCGAATTGATCATCACGGTTTTCGAATTTGCTGCCATCGTACTGATCTTTACCTAGGTCGAACTGGTATTCAGTCCAAACTAGGAATTTGTTCTTCTGGAAGTGGTATTCAAGACCTGGAATCAGCAAGTTACGCTCGTAACCTTGTGTCTCGTCACCACGATCTTCCATGTAGTTGTAGTTCAACGTTGGGCGTAGGCCGTTGTCGAAGTGGTAGTAAGTGTAGATTTCGCCACCTAGGGTATCGAACATTACGTCCGTACCGCCTTGGCTCACTGCTTCCCAGTTTTCGCCAACGTGGAAAGTCGCACCCGCGTAGAAGCCACCGTTGCTGTAGTTCGCGCCCAATAGCATGATGCGCATGTTGTCGCCGTTTTCTACGCCAACCACGCTTGCGTCTAGATCCGCAACTTCATTTTGATGGTAAGCCGCACCCAGTGTTACGCCATCAACGGGTTTGTAAGTGATAGACGCACCCATGCCGTTTTTCAGTGAGGCTGTCGCATTGCTTGCTAGAGCAACATCTTCACGCGTGGTTTGGTAAGTAAAGCCGTAGCTCACTTTTTCATTAATTGAATTACGGTACGTAATTGAGTTTTCTGCACGACCTGCACCGGATGCGATACCCCAGTCAGCTAGGTTGTAAACACCTGAGCCACGAGTACCGAATACACGACCTAAATCGGTGTACCATGCTACGTCGTAGAAGGTAGACCACTGCTTAGTACCCGCAGCAATCTTGCCGTATTTTTCGTGATCAACACCTGCGTATAGCAAGCGGTCGTAAATGTTGTCGCCGTTCGCGCCAGAGTTGTAGCCCCATTCCGCGTGACCGAAACCAGTCCAGCCGTTATCCAGACCCATTTGGCCTTTCAAACCGAAACGTGAGCTGCCGCTGTTCCATTCGCCGTTGTCATCACCGCCACGGTCTTGGTAGCGAAGATCGAAACGGCCATCGATGGTTAGGCTGTCGCCAGCGTCATTAACAAAAGTGTGTGCAGCAAAGGCTGAGCTAGAAGTAAGCGCTGCTAAAATCACTGCAGAAAGGGTCGACTTTTTCATCATCAATCTCATTATTCAGGGCGCAGAAAGCCACCGTGCGTTCATGCCCGTTTTGAATAAGGGTTCTATCTTGAGGTTGTGCCCCATCCTTGAGGCACGAGTTGGGAGCATGTCGCCTGAACCGAGAGGGGATTCAGGCAACATAAAGGCGGGTTGACAATCCGCCCCTAGGACTTCTTATAGAGAAGGGTTTAGGATCTGTTGAGTACGCTCGAACACGTCTAGACCTTGCTGTTTTAGCCAGTAAGGAAGGTCGATCAGTACCCAGTTCTCAGATAGCTTGTCGCCGTCACGGTAGTAAACGTCAACCACTTGCATGTCTGCACGTACTTCACCACCTGTCATACCTAGGAAACCACCGATTGGCGTGTTAGATAGGTTTGGCCAGCCGAAGAAACAAGAGAAGTTACCTTCTGCGAAACGACATACGTGGCCGTTAAACTTCTTGTCTTTTAGGTTGTTACGGAACGGCAATTGGTGCTGCTGTTGGTAACGAGGAATTGTGTAAGACGCACCGATACCACATGGACCGTACCAGATCATGTCTTTAGACCAGCTCTTCTCAAGAACTTCTGGTGGGCAACCCATAGCGCCACTGTCGTTTAGTGCAGATAGGTCATCAACCATCTTGTTCACTAGTGCTAGTGTTGCTACGCCTTCTTCTGGTGCTGCGTCTTCGAACAGTAGACCGTCGTGGTTACGAGGACCAGGGTATACGAAGTGCTTACCTGTTGATGGTGGTAGTGGGTAACAACCCGCTTGGTCCATCGCGCCTAGAAGGTCTAGGAATAGGCCAGTCTTAGTGATCTTGCCGTTTTCAACACAGTTAAATTCTGCGTAACGGATGTTCATGATTTTGCCAGTTGGGCGCATGCCTAGGTATTCAGCGTCGAATAGACCCATGAAGTGACCCATGCTCATTACCCAGATTTCACCGGATGTTACTTCGTTCTCACCACCGATGAAGATGTCTTGACGACGCTGCATGCGAGTCATTGATTTCATCAAAGGAGCCCAGAAAACGTCAGCCGCTGCTTGAGCACCTTGTTGCTCACGGAATGGGTAAACACCACGCCATAGGTAATCTTCTGAAGTGTGTGCTTTTAGTACTTCTGCCACGTTCTCGTGAGTTGCGTTTTCCATTGCGCTGAAGTATTCACGTACAACGCGTTTCGCTTCTTGATATTTAGACATAATAAACTCTCTTATTTGCTGTCGAGTCGGCTTTGGGAACAGGACTCGAAATTAAGTTTTTTCATCCGGCCGGGGAGCCAGCCGGAGTTTTTGAAATTCAGTTACGCTTTTGCTGCTTCGGCTTTTTTGCTCTTATCGAACACGCCGCCTTTTAGTGTCTCTGGCAGTGATAGCCATAGAAGACCAGCAAGGATCCATACGATTGGTGAACCCCACATTGCGGTTTGTAGGTCGGTACGTTCTTGGATGAAGATAAGTACCATTGGTGCCCACATACCCAGGATACGACCGCCGTGGAATAGCGCCGCGCCGTAGCTACGTAAGTGTGCTGGGAACAGTTCTGAGAAGTAACCACCCCATACCGCTGAAGAAGACAGACCGAAGTTGTAAATCAGACCAAGTAGAGCCAGCATGTTTAGGCCGCCAATCACCATGTCGCCAGGTGCAACAAAGAAGATTGAAACCATGATGCCTGCAAGGATGAAGCCAAACGCGTTCACCTTACGACCGAATTTGTCAGCTACCCAACCCCAGAACCACGCACCAAACAGTGAACCAAATGCTGAGATAGAGAAGATGAGACCGATGGTTGCACCGTCGAACATACGTACATCACGTAGGTAAGTGGTTACGAAGCCACCAAAGAATTGGAAACCGTAGAAGTTAAGGCCAGCCAGTAATAGACACGTTAGTGTGATCTTACGGTAAGGCTTGCTTAGCATTTCGCCCCAAGAGCCTTTTTTCTCTGGTGCATTTGATTCTTCTGCTTTTGCTTGCTCTTCTTCACCGTAAGCGATCACTTTGCTGTCGCTAGGTAGTACAAAGATCATGACAACAGCTGCTGCCAATGGTGGGATACCACCTACAAGCATTAGGCTTTCCCATGGTGCATCAATGCTTGCAATAAATGCTGCATACGCACCCATTACCATCAGTGCTACAGAGAACATAGAAGACGCGAATGCCGTCAACTTACCACGTACCGTTGGCGTAAATAGGCCGATCATTAGGCTTACTGCCACGGTGAAGTAACCACCCAGTGACAAACCAATGATGAAACGCATTGCTGCCCATGTTGTGTAGTCGGTGAACATCATATTGATGATCGTTGCGCCACCGTTTAGGGCTGTGATGGTAATAAGAGTGGATTTCTTACCAAATTTTGTTGCGAACCAAGCACAGCTCAATGCACCGATAAGTGCACCAACCGACTGCCATGTATAGAACTGGGCAGTGTCTGACAGGCTAATACCATCATACGCTTCAACGATGTATGGGCGTACGTAGTCAATAATTACAAAGTTATAACAATAGAAAAAGTAACCAACCAGTATCGCTAGATAGGCAGCTACCCTTTGAATCATAGGAACTTCGCTCATGTGTCTTTTGGCATTCATGACCGATAAACCTCTATTTCACTTAGGATTTGTTGCTATTCAAACTTAATGAACACGATCTTATTTGGATCATCTTCGATTTCGTGTCGGGGTGAATCATAGTTTTTTTAAGGTTATTAGATCCGTGATCAAAATCAATTTTAAAATGAATGCGTACCCATTTTGTGGATTTTAGTGACAAGGATCTCACTAATCGGCGTTTTTGGCGATTTTGAATACATTTTCGCCTATATTGGTGATAATAATCACACTTACAGTGGGATTGTCGTTTAAAAATGCCTTTTTACAGTAATATCTGGGCATAATAATTAGCTACCCAGAATTAGGAAAACCTTAAAATGGTTACGTACTCAAGTTTTGTGGTGATTGCGTTATATGTAGCAATTACCATACTAATCAGCTATTTAGTGAATAAGCGCTACAGCAATGGTGGCGACTTTTCCACGGGTGGAAAGCAATTTGGCTGGTTTACGGCAGGTGTTTCGATACTTGCGACTTACATTAGTGCGATGACGTTTGTAGGGATGCCTGGTTGGGTTTATAGCTCTGGCATGGAAGCGATGAGTATTCACCTTAACTATCCCATCGTTATCTTTTTCACTGTCATTTTCTTTGTACCTGTCTTCTATAAGCTGGGTCTGACTTCGATTTATGAATACCTTGAGCACCGCTTTGGGGTGTATGCAAGAACCATCAACTCGATTGTGTTCATTGTGGTTCAATGTATCTCTGCGGGTGTGATTTTGTATGCCGTGGCGCTGATCTTAGTGCAAGTTCTGCCTATCAGTATTTCTGAAGCCATTATCTACATCAGTATTTTCACTGCTTGCTATACCTATGCGGGTGGGATTTCCACGGTTATCTGGACCGATATGTTGCAATCTGCAGTATTGGTTGCGGGCAGCATCGCTATCTTTGCCATTCTAATGACAGAGATTAATGCGGCAGATTACCTTTCTCGTGATCACCTGAATATCATCAATTTAGACTTTGATTTGGGCGTGGATACCACACTTTGGGCTGGCGTGGTTGCCGTGAGCTTTTTGCATTTGAGTGTGTACGGCACCAACCAATTGATCATCCAACGCACGTTAGCGACGAGATGTGAAAAGACGGCGCAGAAGTCGATGTTGTTGTGTGGTTACGGTGCGTTTTTCGTCTATTTGTTCTTCGCAGTACTCGGTGTTCTTTTGAGTGTTTTCTATCAAGATCAATCATTTGAAAACAGTAATGAAGTGATTTTGGATTTCGTCTTCAACCACACTAACCCAATTGTGGTTGGTTTGATCATTTCCGCATTGGCGGCGGCCGCAATGTCGACGCTGGACTCGACCTACAACTCGATGGCGACCGTCGCGACGTTTGATATCTACAAGCGTTTCGTTCGCAAGAGTGCTGATGATGAGCACTACGAAAAAGTCGCAAGAAAGATGAGTTTGCTTGCGGCGGCCATGGTGGTAGTGCCAGCTCTTCTGGCGGTATCGAATGAATCGGTACTCAAAACCATCGCCAGTCTGACTTCTATCTTCGTTGGTATCCGTTTGGGTTCATTCGTGCTTGGTTTATTCTGGGCGAAAGCCAATGAGAAAGGCGTGATCGTTGGCAGTATCATGAGTGTGATTGCGGTGTTTACTGCCATGTATCTCGACGTGGCTTGGCCGTGGTTCGCGCCAATTGGTACGTTTGTCTTCCTTTTGTTTGGTGTGTTAGTGAGTCGTCGTTGGGGCGCTGTGACTGCCGAGCAACAAATCTTTATCAATAATCAAAAACATCTTTTTGCAAAGCCAACCGCAAGCCATTACGGGCTATTGGTGTTCGCTGTGGCGACCATCGCCGCTTGTATGGTTCTCCCTGATTGGCTTTATGCTGCATTGTCGTAATAGGTAAGTTTATGCTGTCCATCTTTGATATTTACAAGATTGGTGTTGGCCCTTCTAGCTCTCACACCAACGGTCCAATGATCGCGGGTTACCATTTCACTCGTTTGATTGAATCGAACTTGGCTAAAGTGGTTCGTATTCAAGTCGATTTATACGGCTCACTCTCGTTAACGGGGATTGGTCACCATACAGACCGTGCAACGATTTTGGGTCTGTTGGGTAACAAACCAGATACCATCAAAATCGCTTCTGCGAATAAAGCGATGCGCAAGGCGATTGAAGAGGGCATGATGTCTGTCGATGGCCGTCATGAAATCGAATTCAACTACAAAACGGACATGTTGTTCCATGAAGAGAACCTTCCTCTGCATGAAAATGGCATGACGATTACTGCGTTAGATGCGCACGGCAATCAGGTTGGGTTTGAAACTTACTACTCTATCGGTGGTGGTTTCATCGCAACGGCGGATGAATTGCAAAATGGCAGTGCGACTGCACCCTTAGAAGTTGAGTTCCCATTCTCCAGCGCGGACGAAATGTTGGCACAGGCTGAGAAGAACGGCATGAGCCTTGGCGGCATGATTCTGAAAAACGAACAAGCGTTTCAGGATATGGAAGCCATTAATCAACGTGCAGAACAGATCTGGCGTGTGATGACGCGTTGCATGGAACGCGGTTTCGAGACAGAAGGTATCTTGGATGGCGGCTTGAACGTGACCCGCCGTGCGCCAAACTTGCTGAAGAAGCTTGAAGCAAATGCAGCAATCGAAAACGATCCAATGGAAATCATGGATTGGATTAACCTGTTTGCTTTTGCGGTGAGTGAAGAAAACGCGGCTGGTGGACAAGTCGTAACGTCGCCAACTAATGGTGCGGCGGGTGTGATTCCGGCGGTATTGATGTACTACCATCGCTTCATCAAAGAGCTTGATACTAAACAGCTTAAAGACTTCCTTGCTGTATCCGGTGCGATTGGCATCTTGTACAAAACCAATGCGTCTATCTCGGGTGCCGAAGTGGGTTGTCAGGGCGAAGTTGGCGTGTCTTCTTCCATGGCGGCAGCTGGCTTGACCGCGCTGCGTGGCGGTAGCAATGAGCAAATTTGTATTGCGGCCGAGATCGCCATGGAGCACTCACTAGGCATGACTTGTGACCCAATCGGTGGCTTAGTGCAAGTACCGTGTATTGAGCGTAATGCGATGGGTGCAATGAAAGCGATCAATGCTTCTCGCATGGCATTAAAGCGTAACAGTAAATGTTTGATCTCGTTGGATAAGGTGATTGAAACCATGTATCAAACGGGCAAAGACATGAACAAGAAATACCGCGAGACGTCACTGGGTGGATTGGCTTTGATCCACCTAGCACCGCCTTGCGAATAAGCACAAAAAAAGCCAGTCAGAAACCTTCTGGCTGGCTTGCTACTCAAAGCGAGTGGCAGGGGGATTATGCCCCACAACCCCACCTTACTGCTCGATACTACTGAGCCCCCGATATCGAACAAGCAAGATGAGACTGTGTTGAATGGGCAAGGAGTTAAAACTTCTTATGCTGTCGCGGCCTTTGCTTGTTTTGCTTTGTCGCGCATCCCCAATATGACGGTCAGAACAAACGCGGTTGCGAACGCGATAACCATGCCGACAATGTAGTAACCAATCTTATCTGGTGCAATAGAAATAATGCCGGGCAGACCTGCAGCTCCTAGTGCTTGCGCTTTAACGTTAAATAGCGTGATGAATGCACTCGCGACCGCTGAACCGATGATCGCAGCGATAAATGGGTAGCGTAGCTTCAAGTTCACACCAAACATTGCTGGTTCAGTGATCCCTAGTAGACCAGTCACGCCCGATGGCACCGCGATGCCTTTCATCTTGGTATCTTTCGTTGTAAAACCAACCGCCAGTGCTGCGGCACCTTGTGCAACGTTCGACATTGCTGCGATAGGGAAAATGAATGTACCGCCAGTGGTTGCGATATCAGCCAATAGTTGGGTTTCAATTGCGATAAAGCTGTGATGCATGCCAGTGATAACGAACGGTGCGTAGATGAAGCCAAACAGCGCACCACCCACAAAACCGGCTGAATCGTAAAGCCAGTTCAGGCCATCACCCAGCATAAAGCCAAGGTCACGCGTAAACGGGCCAACCAAAGTAAACGTTACGAAACCCGTAATGAAGATCGCCAGCATTGGTGTGAGCAAGTTATCCAATACAGATGGAATGACTTTACGTAAACCAAGTTCAACCTTAGCCAAAATGAATGCAGAAACCAGAACTGGCAGCACCGAGCCTTGGTAGCCAACCTTTTGGATTTCCAAACCCATGATGTTCCAAGTCGGTACCGTGCCGGATACCGAGGCGCTACCAAAACCCCAGCCGTTAAGCAGATCGGGGTGAACCATTAACATACCCAGTGCTGCGCCCAAAAATGGGTTACCGCCAAACTTCTTCGAAGCTGAGAACGCCAATAAAACAGGAAGGTAGACAAATGGTGCGTTCGCGAAGGTGTTGATCATGTTGGCTAAATCGGTCAGCCCTGGGTAGGCATCAATGATCGATTTCCCCTCAATGAATAGGCCCTGCGCCGTTAAGACATTGAACAGACCCATCAACAAACCACCTGCAACGATCGCTGGAATGATCGGGACGAAAATATCCGACAGTCCTTTAACTGCGCGTTGAATTAGGTTTTGTTTATCCGCTCCGGCAGAAGCAACATCGTTGGTCGACATCTCAGCCAAGCCAGTTTGTTTCGCCATCTCTGCGTAAACTTGGTTTACGATGCCAGAGCCGAAAATGATTTGGTATTGACCCGCAACTTTGAATTGGCCTTTTACGCCATCAAGGTTGCCGATCGCTTCTTCGTTGACCTTTTCTTCGTCTTTTAGCGCTAAACGTAAACGTGTTGCGCAGTGAGCAAGGGCTTGAATGTTTTCTTTACCGCCTAAATGCTCAAGTAGTTGTTTTGCTATGACTGGATAGTTCATTGCACACCCCGATTGGTATTACTTGTCTTTAATTGAAATAAATATTGTTTTGGTTATTTTTGGGAACGTTTGCAAAGCGGATTTTTGATGATTAATGGCAATGGGTCAAAAGATAAGGCCAAATTATGTGAGAATGATCGTTATATTGGGTGACAATGATCCGCTTAACGAGGGTAAAATCACGTTAATCCTTCATGGGAAGTGGCAGATTTCTGCAAACAATCCCAATAATCAACAATGACAAAGATGGAATAGGGACAATATGGCGAGTTTGCACGATGTGGCGCGTTTGGCTGGCGTATCCAAATCTACAGTATCCCGAGTGATCAATAATGAATACGGGGTAAAAGAAGCGACGAAAATCAAGGTGCGCAAAGCGGTGGAAGAGTGTGGCTATGTCGTCAACCAAGTCGCCAAAGACCTAAAATCGCAAAAGACCAATTTGATTGGTGTGATTGTGCCTCGTGTTTCATCCCATGCGATTTCTCAGGGTGTGGACGGTTTAACCGCGATCATTGAGCAAGCAGGCAAACACGTCCTGTTAGCGAATACTCACCAAGTGTACGAAAAAGAAATCGAGTACATTCAGATCTTCAACCAGAAGCGTGTAGAGGGCATTATCCTTTATGCTACGCACTTTGATGCCGCGCTGAACAAGGCCATTCAACAGTCCAATGTTCCTGTCGTATTGGTAGGGCAAGATGGTTCACTGCATAACGTACCAAGCGTAGTGCACGATGATGTTCGAGTTGGCTTTGAAGCTGGTAATCGCTTAGTCGCCGCGGGTTGCAAGCAGATTGGTTTTATTGGTGTGCAAGGTGAAGACATCGCTGTTGATGTGCAGCGCTCGCAAGGGTTAAAGCAATCTTTGGACTTTCATCAGCAAGATTTGTTGTTCCATGCGCGCGGTGATTTCTCGATTGAATCTGGCTATCAGCAAGCGAAAGAACAGATGGAAGCGTATCCTCATTTGGACGGACTTTTCTGTGCCACCGACCGTATTGCCGTAGGCGCGGTTAAAGCACTTCGTGAAATGGATGTAAAAGTGGGAGAGCAAGTTCGCGTACTCGGTGTGGGTAACGATGAACTGGCAAGCATTAGCATTCCAAGCTTATCTACCTTTAACTATGCGTTTGATAAAGCAGGCGAAAACGCAGCCAAAATGTTGATTGAACGAATCGAAGGTCGAGGAAAAGAGATGAGTAAAGTTGTGCTTACTTTCCAAAACATTGAGCGTGAAAGTTGCTAAGTTGAGGATACTTTAGAGAACGTTCCCGAAAAGCTGCTGAAATTGAACGTAAAGCCGATGTGGAGAAGACGCATCGGCTTTATTTTTGGGTTTCTTTCGAAGCGCGACAGGCGAGCGTTTAGGCTTATCGCAGCAAGAAATAAGGCGTATTTACGTAAGCATGCCCTGCGGAAATCGCGTAAGGCAATACCACCTTGCCAACAGAAACCGCCGTGTTGACGAGTGGTTGAACGTTGATGTTCGCGTTCATCAGCGTTGGGCGAACATTGGGGGCGAGGCGATAATGACCTGGTGTAGACACGCAACCAGAAAGTGTTGACGTGAATAGCAGTGCGATGATGATTGATTTGATGGCTTTCATAATGGTTACTCTCAATATTTTTATTTTGGCTCTGGTTTTGGTTTTCTGTATGAGCCTTGCTTGAGACGAAGATTGCCTGAGCGTGCACAGTACGGCCATCAATGCTGAACAAGTCACAGTTAAGAAGACTAAAAGTAACGATAGGCGTTACTAAGTATGAGTAATTGCGATAAAAGTCATTAAACCTGATGCTTTAGTCATTCCTTTTGAGACTTAAACAAGTAAAACGATAAGTTAGAAGCTCTCGATGGGGTAGGAGAGCGAAGTGGTGATTCAGAGCCGCTCTGAATTGTTATCAGAAATCGAATGTTATACAAATAAATCGAGTTAGCTTAGATACTCATATTATTGAGGTTTATTATAAAGGAAAAATAAATTACCAAGTTTGATTTATTGCATCTAAAATAAAAATAACTATTGAGAGTTGGATTAAATTACTTTTTAATAGTCTCAGATTCAATATCTAATAAATCATAACTGCGTGCGAATTTTACATATCAAGTAGTACGTTTTAGAGTAATTATAGAAGGAGAGTAATATGAAGAAGTTTGTATTGGCTGTACTGATTATGCTCATCGCGCCTTTGTCTATTGCGAGTAGTGAACGCAATATGCCTGATTCTTCAAGGTATGAGGCGTGCCTGATTGATGGCAAGGTTGTCATGATGCAACCCAATATGTGTTATGCCATGGGTGGTCGCCGAGGCGGTTAATCAGCAAAACTCTGTTTTACGAAAAGTCGCGTAAGCGGCTTTTTTATTATCTATGGAATAACCGAAATAAAATAGAAATGAAAAGTTAACTAAAAATATTTTCTTTGCTTCTTTCTAGAAAATATATTTTCGTTCAATTAAGTGTAATTAAGTAAATATTGAATTGTATTTACGAATGAAAACGTAAATTCTTGTAATATATACCCAAGTAACCTCTCGCTAATGACAAGGTTTTGAATCTTTCACATTGAAGTCACTTGGGTATAAAAAAAGCCAGAATGAAACCGCCCATTCTGGCTTGGAGCCAAACGAAGGTGCTCAAAACACAATCTGGAGGCAGATTGCTTACATGGAACGTACGGTTAGTGGTCGGCGGCGACCAATCTTAGTTAGGGCGAGCTGCCATAAACTCAAATCTCGTGAGCGAAAGGCGCCAGCACAGCTGAGTAAGTAGTATTTCCACATACGGTAGAAATCTTCACTGTAATCGCCTTTGATCTGATTCCAAGAGTGTTGGAAGTTAGAGAACCAGCACATCAAGGTTTTGTCGTAGTCTTCACCGAAGTTGTGCACATCTTCGATGTTGAATCGGTCTTCCATCGCCTCTGCGAGGTTCTTCATCGATGGAATAACGCCATTTGGGAAGATGTATTTCGAGATCCACGGGTCCGATGCGGTAGTGCTGTGGTGTGAACCAATGGTGTGTAGCAAGAACACGCCATCGTCTTTCATGAAGCGCTCTGCGCACTCGAAGTATTCTGCGTAGTTCTTCGGTCCCACGTGTTCGATCATACCAATCGACACTAGGCGATCGTATTGCACGGTGGGCTTGAACTCGCGGTAGTCCTTCAAAATGAAGTTCGCGACTACGCCGTTTTCTATTGCCAGTTTGCTGCCGAGCTTCTTCTGCTCTTTGGATAGAGTCAGACCATCACAAATTACGCCATACTTCTTCGCTGCGTAAATCATAAAGCTGCCCCAACCACAGCCAATATCGAGGATACGCATCCCCGGTTGTAGATCGAGCTTGCGACAAATCAAATCCATCTTGTGCTCTTGCGCCTCATCCAGTGTCGAAGCTCGATTCCAGTATCCGCAGGTGTAAGTCATGCGTGAATCGAGCATCTTTTGGTAAAGCTTATTGCCGATGTCGTAATGGTGCGGTACATCGAATTTACAACGCTCAATGCTTTGTGGGTTAACCCAGCTTTTCAATTTTAACTTCGCAGCGGAAGAGGCGAACTTGAGCTTTTCAGCCAGTCCTAGTTTGCCTTCAATATCGTTTAAAAGTACGCGCTCAAAGAACTGATCCAAGCGGCTGCAATCCCACATCTTGGACATGTACGCTTCCCCTAAACCCAAGGAGCCTGACTGCATCACAAGCTCATACACTTTTGGGTTAAACACTTGGATATCCCACGGTTTAGAACCATTGATGGTGATACCTGCTGGGGCTAACGCCTCTTTAAACATCTCTTCTAGTTTGTTCATACTATGCCTATTTCACGTGCATGTTCGCTACGTATTCATCTTCTGCCCAATACATACGTTCGGCGACTTTGGCTTCCGGATTTAGGCTAACGCCATCTAAGACGCGCTCTCTAAAACGCAAGTAGCCGCCTTTATCGATCAGATGTCCCATGTGAAGGTAAATCGGCTTACCGCCCAACATCTCTTTTTCAAATTCGAACAGATTGTCGATGACAGGGTGTAGGACGTCTTCCGTTACCCAATTGAGGAACATCTTGCCAACGCGAGGGGTCTTCTTCGAAGTTCGACCGCCCAGTTTGACCATATAGAATTGTTTTGGATCTCGACGCCAAGCCAGTGTCGGACAAGCAAGCACACATTCGCCGCAGCCAATGCATTTGCTTTCTTCCTTCACCGCTTTACCGTCTTTGAGTGACAAGCAATCTACTGCGTGGTGCGCACAAGCTTTGACGCAAGCACCACAACCAATACAGCGATGACTTTCGAAATTAATCTTGGCGATACCTAAGATGCCGAAATCTGCCATATTGGCTTTGGCACAATCGTTCGGACAGCCTGCCATGACCATTTTTAAATGGTATTTACTTGGGTAAACGTGACGCTCCATTCGCTGTGCCAAGCCAGTGGTATCGGTATTAGCCTTCTGGCAGATTCGACTGCCCTGACACGCGACGATATTACGCCCACCAATCGACTGATAACCTGCTTGAGTGTCTTCGACATCAATGCCGCACGTATCGACGGTGATGTCTTTGATGAAAGGCTCCAGCGCTTTGTTGACCTCTGGAATATCTTCATAGCGAATGCCGGGCATCGCCAGTTTTTGCCGCGTGGTGAGGTGAATGACACCATTGCCCCATTTCTCGGCGATCTCTTGTGCAGCGCCAAGCAGGTAAGCAGGCATAATGCCACCCGGAATGCGCACGCTGATCATGCACTCGCCGCGAACTTTCGATAGGCGGTAATCGCCATTGGCGCGCATTTTGATGATATCTACGTCCATCGTCATAGTGATTCCCTCCTAATCGATCATGGTTCTGGCGTGGTCATAACGGAAAACCGGACCATCCAAGCACACGTATTTGTCACCAATTCGGCAGTGACCGCATTTACCAACTGAGCAAGCCATTCTGCGTTCGTAGTCGACCCAAATCTGATCTTCTTGAATGCCTCTGGATAAGAAATCCTGCACGACGAACTTAATCATGATCGGTGGACCCACTACGATGACGCGGATGTTTTCCTTGTCTGAGAGGTCAAGCTTGCTGATGTGCTCGGTGACCAGGCCGCTCTCATAGAAGTGTTCGTCGCCACCGTCATCCAAGGTGGTGATGACGTGATTGGAGTAAGACCAATTCTGCAAGTCGTTTTTGTACAACACGGCATCCTGGTTTTTGAATCCGAGGATCAAAGACATCTTCTTCACATCACTTGGGTTGTTGTGAAAGTAGTTAATCAGCCCTTTAACCGGAGCAACGCCAGTGCCGCCCGCGACCACAATGAGGTGTTTATCTTGGTATGCTTCCATCGGGTAGCCGTTGCCCATTGCGCCGCGCATCATCACGCGATCACTGGCGTTTAATTGGAACAGCTCGCTAGTTACCTTGCCGACATTACGTATCAGCAAGTCGACGTAACCTAAGCCGTAATCAGAGACAGAAATAGGTGCTTCACCCACAAGGGATAAACCTACTTCGACAAATTGTCCGTAGTGCACCGGAAAGTCGCATGCAACGCGAAAGTTCCATTCCAGTTCGGTGTGCTTTTCGATATGAATAATCGGGTAGCTTTGCGGCAGCATTTTGTTTTCACAATCGCACATTAGAGCGCCTCCTCTACAATCGATGTCATCTTGTTGATGATGTTGCTAAATGAGATGTAGTGAGGGCATCGGTCGTCGCAGCGTCCGCATCCAACACACATATGGTGTTCACCTTGGCGAGACTTAAAGTCGTTGACCTTATGCAAGGCGCGATAACGTAAGCGCTCTCCGGTTTTATGGCGGAAGCTGTGACCGCCTGCCATATCCGAGAAGTCATCAATCATGCAACTGGCGTGTTGGCGGTGACGCTCACCCACTTTGGCTTCTTGGTTGTAAACCACATCAAACACGTTGAAGCAGGCACAAGTCGGGCATGAAGAAGTGCAGCGACCGCAGCCAATGCAGCGTGAATCGTATTCTGACCACACCGGGTGGCTGAGTAACACTTCACGTACTTTCGTTGGGTCATCGCAAACCGAATCTGGCGTGCGGACTTTGACCGGATTGGACTTGACGAAGCTGACACTGTGCTCAACGTCTTTGCCTTGTGAAAAGTAGGGCGTTAGCTCTGGATCTTTAATAGTGACAATTGCGCCGTGGTCACTAAATTGCACTGAAGCGGCGAAGTTGTCGGTTTTGTTGGTGCCCATAGAAACACAAAAGCAGTTTTCGAAACTTTCGCTGCACTCAATCAGTACGAGTTTGAGTTTCTGGCGCAGACGTTTGTAGTAGAAGTCTTTGTGGCCGCCGTTTTCTAAAAACATGTAATCAAGGCTTTTGAGCGCATTGATGTCACAAGCTCTGAGAAACAGAAACACGGGGCGCGCATCGACACTGGATTCTCGTAACTCGTCGGCGTTAAACCAAAATAGGGTTTCGGTAATTGGGAAGACGATCTCTTTGGGTGAGAAATGACTTTTCTCTTTCCACTCCAGTTGGTCGTAACGTTCGATTTCTTGGTAATCCAAATTTGGGGTATGGGCAAAACGACCTGCGTATTCTTCATAGACGGGCGCCATCACCTTATAGCTCTGACGTAACGCCTCGATCGTCGAACCCATTTGCTGAGTAGTTAAAAACTTAGGCATTGTTCTATCTCGTTATTTTCAAAAACTAATGAATCGTGCGTTCTAAACAGGGCTCGGCGGTGGACTCAAACCATTCCAGTGACTGCGAAAGGGAAATCACGTCTCCGACCACTATGATTGCTGGCAGTGGTGGTTTTTGTGTTTTGCAGGTTTCATACAGTCCGGCTAAGGTAGTGACGATCTTGTTTTGATTTTCTCGTGTCCCATTGCTGACGATGGCGCAAGGTGTATCTGGCGCGAGACCGTGAGCAATGAGGTTGTCTGCGATCGCTTCTGCTTTGTGTAGCCCCATGTAGAAAATTAGGGTGTGGTCGATGGCGGCAAGTGCGCTCCAATTCGGTTCGCTAGCATCATTACAGTTTCGTCCCGTTACCAAGGTTACACCCCTCGAAACTTGTCTATGAGTGACCGGTATCCCCGCGTAAGCGCAGCATCCTAGAGCCGCAGTTACACCCGGTACAACCTCATAGTTGATACCTTGCTGTGTTAAATAGGTCGCTTCCTCACCGCCTCGACCAAATACAAACGGGTCGCCCGCTTTTAAGCGACATACCGTAAGACCTGTGATTGCGTAGCCCTTCATCATTTCGTTGATTTCTGCCTGAGTTTGCGAACACTTACCGTAGTGTTTACCCACGCAGATCTTTAGGGTTTTTCGTGGGATGACGTCCAAGACTTCTTCCGAAACCAGATGGTCATAAAGCACGACATCAACGCGATTAAGCAGACGAAATGCTTTAATGGTAAGCAGCGACGCATCGCCTGTGCCTGCTCCAACCAAATAAACCTGACCATAAGATGGATTGGATGCCTTCATGAGAAAATACCCCAAATCATTACAACGAATAGGATGGCGGCAATAACCCAATAAAGAACTTGATGGACGTTATCGCTGACCCAACCTAGCTCTTCTAACATCTCGCTAGTCAGGTCTAAATTTATCTGCTCTACGTAATCGTCCAGCTCTTTCATTTTCAATTGGCTTCGTGCAATCCCCTGATGCATTTAAGGTTATTGATGAGAGCCGTTAAGTTAAATCAAAGAAAAATAAACACCTGTTCAGAACTGATTAACGAGAGGGTCTTTGGGGGAAGAACTTGAGTCGGTTAAAAGACGGGAAAGAGGGAAGGGGAGTGTCAGCTTTTTTGATTTAACTGACTGTAATAAATATAAAAAAAGCCAGAGCGATATCTGCTCTGGCTTTGTCGTTTTTCGTAAGAATTGCGCTATGCTGCTTTGAGATGGCAGACGCGATTCTTGCCCAATCTTTTTGCTTGATAAAGTGCTTTGTCAGCTTGCTCCACTACATGGTGATAGCTGGTTTCTAATGGCGTAAACCCAACACTTGCCGTAAATCGCACATCGCCACAACCCAATGTGAGATGGCTTCTTTGCAGCGCGGTTAGGAAGTTATCAAGCTGATGTTTGGCATCAAACTCGTCATTGGCTTGGAACACGATGGCAAACTCTTCACCACCATAACGCGCTAAACAAATCCCTTTTGGTTTAGGGAAGCAATCGCGCATCACTTCAGCTGTTTTTTGGATGACTAAATCACCGACTGGGTGGCCGAATTTATCGTTGATGTATTTGAAGTTATCAATATCGACCATCGCAATAAAACGGTTCTCTGAATGAAGCTCTCTCGACACTTTTGCTGCTAAGCACGCTTTGTTTTCGAGTTGCGTCATTGGATCTTGATGGCGCAAGCGGTCATGCAATTTGAGGTTTGCCAACGCCACTTGGGCGTAGTTCTGAATCAAGCTCAGCACGCATTTGTAGGTTGGGAATCGGCAACTGACGTAAGTCACGCCAAGTAGCTCTCGTCCATCAAACAATGGAATGCAGTAGTGGTTACTGTTGATCTTGAGCTTTTTCGTCAGCTCGTCGCCGTACTTCTTCGTTCTGTACGTTAAAGCGCTATGAGAAAAACGCGCCGCGAGTTCCGCGTCAGTTAACACCAGCTTTTTATTGCCGTGATAATCGAGGGTGTAAAAGCTGTAATTCAAGCTGTCATATAAACAGAACTGTATGCCTCTGTGGTAGCAAAAACGATCCAAGACATGCTTGAGTTGGGTTTTGAACTCACCAACGCTCTCCGTGCCATTTAGGCGGGCTAAAGACAAATGCAGTTGGTAAGTGAGGTAGTTGATTCCGATGGCCAGCGCTAATAGAGAGGCTATGACACCGGCCGTTAGCGTGAACGGATAACTGCTGTTAAGGATATCGGCACGGTCTGTACCTGCGACAAACACCCAGTTTAAGCCGTTGTCTGCATCGAAGACTGAAATCTTAAAGTTATCTTGGTAATAGTATTCGTGTTTACCGAACAGTAAGCCCGATGCAACTTTATCGCTGATACCGCCATGATAACTCACTGAATAGTCACCGATGCGGCTTGGATCTGGATGGAATACCAAGCGTTCTGTATCTCTGTCTACGACAAACACATAACCTTTATTCAATGTTTTCAGACCACGCAATTGCTGAGTGGTATGAAGAAGATCGAACTCAAGCCAAAGTTGGTATTTTAGGTTTGGATTGACGTGTTTGATGGCGAATACCCAGCGTTGCTGAGGGTTTTGGTACAGCGAAGAGATAGAGAATTTATCGCTCACAGTATCGAGCTTATGCCATTGAATCGCGCTGGTGTCTGCTTGTTTAATTTGACCAGATAGGCCATAAGCGACGCTGTTGTTGGATGTGGTATAGAGGATATTGGAGTATTGCGGGGAATAGTCGATGATGCCTTGGCTTAGTTCACGGAAGTCAGGATCATTGAGGTCTTGTTTGCTTGCTTTTAATGCGGTCTCTAGAAGATAGAATTTGCTGAAAGCCGCTTCGATTTGGGAGTGGATCAACCGCTCGGCGGTGATGATATTGGTCTGTGATTGCCGATAGACCATCGACTCGGAATCGACTAACTGAGCATAAGCCAGATAGACCATGAAACCTGCGAGTAATAGCAGGTAAGGCCGCAGAATGCGGATTAAGAATTTAGGTAAAGCCATATGCCAAATAACGTTGTATATATTATAAATGTGATTTGGCTAGCAATATTAGATTAGTTTCACTTGTGCATCAATGCGTATGGTGTGCTATTTGAGCTGATTGCTGTTTATGTATCCGAAACGTTGATAAAACAAACCCAGCGCATGGCTGGGCTTGTCAGTTCTTGTAGGAATAAGCTTCGCTTGTGTCAGGTAAGGTTCTTACTCTGGTTGATAATGCAGAATCGCCATCGACGTAGGAGACAGCAACACTTCGCCTTCCGCATGACCAGGATTTAGATTACGCACATTGGTATCACACACTGTCACCCACTCTTGACCACGCTCATTTGGTAGCTTAAATCGCGCAGGTGCGTTGGTTTGGTTGATCAGGTAAACCAACTCTTGTCCTTCCTTGCCGATGCCTAAATGCAGTGCTACAGAGCTTAAACGGTTCCAATCGTCGTGCTCCATCAAGCTGCCATCAATACGACGCCAGAAGATACGGTTGTTATTGCGATTCTCACCACTGAACGCTCGAATGAATGGCACCATATACTGATTGCGATTGGCGACCATTTGTGACATCCACACTTTGAAGTGCTGTTTGCGTTCTGTGCTCGACCAATCTAGCCAGCTGGTTTCATTATCCTGACAGTAAGCATTGTTGTTACCGCCTTGCGTGTGCGACAACACATCCGCAGTTAGGATATGAGGAATACCAAAGGCAAACAGCAAGCTCGCCATTAAGTTGCGCTTTTGTTTTTCACGCGTGGCGATGATCATCAAGTTTTCGGTTTCACCTTCCACGCCATAGTTTTCAGAGCGGTTATCGCCATGGCCGTCGCGGTTTTCTTCACCGTTTGCCTCGTTGTGCTTCTGCTTGTAAGACACCAAATCTTGCAGGGTGAAACCATCGTGATACGTGATGTAGTTAACCGTGAGTTTGTAAGGCCAGTTTGCTGCGCTGTAGATATCACGAGAGCCCATCAAACGAGTCGCAAATTCTTTTAGATAGCCTTGGTCACCACGCCAGAAGCTGCGGGAGATATCGCGCAGTTTATCGTTACATTCGTTCCAACCAAATGGGAAGTTGCCCACTTGGTAACCGTTAGGACCGATATCCCAAGGTTCGGCGATCAATTTGGTTTCGCGAAGAATAGGGTCTTGCGCGACGGCTTTAAAGAACGCTGCTTCTGGATTGTAATCGTCGCCTTGACGACCGAGTGTTGCTGCCAAGTCAAAACGGAAGCCATCGACTTTAAATTCGCTCACCCAGTATCGCAGCGTATCCATAACGAGATTCAGGGCTGGCTGGTAAGTTAAGTCGACTGTGTTGCCACAACCAGTAAAGTTCGCGAAGTTCTGACCATGTTTGATGTAGAAACGTGAATCGAGTGCTTTTAGGTTGAAGATCGTTGAGCCTTCACCACCTTCTGCCGTGTGGTTATACACCACATCGAGGATCACTTCGATGCCGTGTTTATGCAGCTCGCGGATGGTGGTTTTGAGCTCGGTTACCGCGTCTTTTTCCGCATAGCGAGGGTCCGGCACCATGAACAAGTATGGGTTGTAACCCCAGTAGTTCACTTTATCCATCTTAAGCAAATGCGGTTCATGCATACACGCTGCGACAGGTAGCAATTGCAACGTGTTGATGTTTTGCTGTTTGTAGAACGCCAACATTTCAGGTGAAGACAAACCTAAATAACGGCCTTTTGTATCGCTTGGAACTTCAGGGTTCTGCTGAGTGAGCCCTTTAACATGAGTTTCAAACAACACCATCTCTTCCCGTGGTATGCGAGGATGATCGGTGTCTTGCCAATCAAAGTTGTCTTCTATGACGACACACTTTGGCATATCGAAGCTTTTTGCAGGAGAAAATGGAGGCTGGTAGTGAAGGGCTTTATCAATCGACTTTGCATAGGGATCGGAGATCAGCAAAGGTTCGTCTTTATGCGTCACTACATAGCCATACTTTTGCCCCGGTTTTATGTCAGGGATAAAAGTATGGCGAATGCCTGCATATTCGCCTGGTAAGTCGTGCAGCTTGTAGCTACCGTCTTCCGCAAATAGCGCAAGTTGAATGTCTTTACTACTCGGAGCATGAATAGAGAAGTTACAACCTTCTTTATTTACGGTTGCGCCGAGTGGGTATGGGCGAGAGTGAAGTTGTGTCATCAGCGAATCTTTTTTTAATTTTATTGCTACCTTTAAGAAACTATAAGTAAAAAACTTTGTCTTACTAAGGTCAACCACCTTATATCGAAAATTATCACTGTAATTAAATTACTTTCTACGACCTATTTTTGACAAAAATATGAAATGGCTATCACTTTGTAGCGGCCATAAACTGAAGAAACTTACTAATTCCTCCCTAGATTGGTGATCTAACTCGAAAAAACACCATTCGGTATATTTTCTCATCCCTTCTCATCCCCCCTAAATTAGTTTGGGGCGGAGGAAGTCATCCTTGTACTCCTTGGGTAATCTGCAGACTGTTGAAACAAACGGGGACTTGTTCCCATCTTACCTCTCTTTCTTTAGGTGCATTTTTACTGCCTATATGTATCTAAAAGAGTGAGCAGGGAAGACAGAATTATAAATACCCTTAATGGAGTTAAGAATGAAAAAAGTAAGTGTAATTGCTGCTGCTGTTGCTGCAACTTTAGCTGCTGGTTCTGCTTTCGCAGTGGACTTTAACGGTTACTTCCGTGCTGGTACTGGTATTAGTGGCAACGGTGAAGCTGATGTGTCTTTCATGAAGAATGGTATTGGTCGTCTAGGTAACGAAAACGACAACTACTACGAGATCGGCCTTGCTGAAGACCTTAAAACTGGCGACCAAACTTGGCGTATCGAGTCTATGATTGCTCAAGGTAACGACGGCGCAGCTGGCTGGGAAGATGGCGACTTCAACGTTGCACAATTCGCAGTTAAAGCGAAAGGTCTGATTGCTTCTGATAAAGACGCAACCATGTGGGCTGGTAAAACTTACTACCAACGTAAAGATATCCACATCACTGACTTCTACTTCCTAAACACTTCTGGTACTGGTGGTGGTATCGAAAACCTTTCAGTAGGTAACCAAAAGCTATCTCTTGCTCTTATCCAAGATGGTGAAGATGACAACGGTAGCGGCTACATCTTTGATGCTCGTCTAGCAAACATCGGTCTATGGGAAAACGCAACACTTGAACTAGCAGCTGCGTACAACTTCTCTACTGAGAAAGATGACAAAACAATTGATGGTGATGACGGTATTCTTGCTACAGCAATCGTTCACCAAGGTCTAAGCAACGGTTTCAACCAAACTGTTCTTCAATACGGTACAGCAGGTTACGGTGTTCAAGCTGCTAACTTCTGGGGTGCTGGTGCATACTACGACCGTTCTGGCCTTCAAAACGACGCAACAGGTTACCGCTTGATCAACTGGGGTGTAATGAACCTGGGCGAAAGCTGGGAAATGGGTCACCAACTAGCTTACCTAGCAGGTTCTGACATCGGTTACGCTGGTGGTCAAGGTGATTCAGATCAGTTCTCTGTTGTAGTTCGTCCAATGTACAAGTGGAACGACACAATGCGTACTGTTTTCGAGGCGGGTTACAATGCTGGTGAAAACGAGAAAGGCGAAGACTTTGGCGGTCACAAATTTACAGTTGCTCAAGCTTGGGCAATGGGTGACAGCTTCTGGGCACGTCCAGAGCTACGTGTATACGGTTCATACATCACTGATGAAGAAGGTACTACTTTCGGTGATAAAGGTGACTCAGACTTCGTATTCGGTATCCAAGCAGAAGCTTGGTGGTAATCGAGTAGTCTCTTAGTTATCTAGCTGTCCTAGTCAAATAGCCGACATCTGTCGGCTATTTTTCTAAGGGTTTTCGAAAAGTTAGACGTTTCACCAAAGTCACTCTAAGATGCTTTAGTGCAAAAACCTTTAGAAAAATAACTAGAAGGAAAAAGTATGTACTTCCGTGCCCTCATGTTAAGTGGATGTGTCGCGCTTGCTGGCTGTCAATCCACTGAAGTAATCGAACAAGTTCAAGTTGCTCAAGCACAGCAAGTTGATGTTATCTCTGAGCTTCAAGCTGTAAAAATGAAGCTTCCTAGTTCTGCAATTGTAGATATCACTACTCAGAGCCAAGTGCTGAAATACAAAGATATCGACAGCCGTGTTGCGGTGTTTGAGTTGCCTGCTGACCGTGGCGAGTTCGCCATTAAAATCACTAGTTTGATCGAAGACACTGCTTTCGTACCAAGAGCGATTATCGTAGATAAAAACGGTAAAGAAATTGAAAACTACGGCAAAGCGGAGTTTGAGTACACAAAACCTCGTCTTCATCTTGGAAACCGTCTAGTCGCTGAAAAAGACTTCTTCCCACCAGTGGGTTTAGATTCTGTTTACCTAATTGTTTACACTGATCAATCGGATCTGGGTGGATTTACGGATGTGATTCACCCTGCGCGATTGGATGCTGAAGCTCGAGGTAACTACTTACCGGAAGTGAAAGATATTCCAGTACCAAATGGTGATACGGGTAAGGTTGAAGTCTCGATTGACCGTGTGAGTTTCTTCTCAATCGGAACATCAAGTAGTGAACCAACAGCGGCTCCAGTTGCGGTTAAAGCGGTTGAATCAGTACAGCCTGAAACACAAACTTACTACCACAACGCAATTAAAGCGGCGGTAAAAGCAGATGATATCCCTAAAGCTCTGAGCTTACTTGATGAAGCAAAAGCGTTAGGAATTGAAGGTGCGCAAGAAGTATTTGTAAAAGCAGTGAATAGCAAATAGGTAATTTCAAAAAGCCGGCTAAGATAGTCGGCTTTTTTTATTGCGCATTTAGTTATCTTTTTCACATATTATATTATTTCTATTTAAAGTTTATTTTATTTAGAGTCATAATATATATGTTCTAATTTAATTAGTACTTGGTCTAATAAAAATAAGGATATAACGTGAAAAAATTAATTATAAATACAGCATGTACTTTAGCTGCTGTGTCTATCTTGTCTGCTTGCTCGTCCACATCATCAGAAAATACAACCCAAGATGAAGTAAATAATGCGGTTGCATTTACGAGCACTCAGATTGATATGATGACAAATTGTAGTTTGCCGGATTCAGCAGAATCAGGCCCATTGTCTAAAGACATTTTTGTTGTAGGTAGTTTCCCAAATGCAGATTGGAAGCACACTACCGAGCGCAAGCTGACCTATAAGGGGAATAATGTCTATCAAGTGATTACCGATGAGGTTTCAGGTAATTACAAAATGCAGTATGCCGCTGAACAATGGAAACCCCAGTTTACTGCCAAAGGTAAAAAACTATCGGTCGGACAATTAAATGAACTGACTTACGGTGGTTACGGTACAGATACAAAACTAGAAATTAAAGAGCCTGGTAAATATCTTTGGAGTTTAGAATTTAAAGATGATGGCTCACCTTATTCAATTATGGTAAATAAGTGCCAATAATATTCCATTCAGTTATTTAAAATTTATTTTTTATTTATTAACCCCTGCATGGGAAACATGTTGGGGTTAATTTTATTTGGGAGAGTTTAATGCGCAACGTACGATATAAAAAACTATTTGGCCAATCGCTTTTAGCCTTGAGTGTGGTTGGTGTTTTATCCGCGTGTAATTCCTCTGGAGGAAGCGATAATGGCAGCACGCCACTTCCTGATGCAAGTTATGCTTGCCAAGCGAATGTAATGGCGCAAAGCAACCAACTTCGCACCTATCAAATCATGGTTGAGAGCTTTGTTGATGGTGATTCGAGTATCGGCCATGGCACAGGTTACGGCACTAGTCATCATAACGGTGATCTTCAAGGGATTATCGATTCGCTCGATTACATCCAAGACTTGGGCATGAATGCGATTTGGTTGACGCCAGTTTTTGAATCGGAAGCCATTGATGGACAAGATCATTGGGCCGACCGTTTGGATGCAACGGGCTACTTTGCTACGGACTATTTTAAGATTGATCCTCGCTTTGGCGATTTAGAAACGGCGAGAACCTTGGTTGATGAAGCACACAAACGCGGCTTGTATGTTTTCTTTGATGGCGTGTTTGGTCATCACAAAGAAGGGTTGATTAAGCCGTCTCCATCGGGTTTATTACCTTCTGGTTCGAGCAATCCGGTGGACTACCCAGCAAGCTTGGATTTCTATAAAGAAGTCGCGACTTACTGGGTCAAAGAGCTAAAAATTGATGGTTGGCGTTTAGACCAAGCGTACCAAGTTCCTACCGACGCATGGACACAAATCCGCAAAGCGGTGGATGAAGCCTCACAGAGTGTGACTTACACCAACGCGGAAGGTGATCAAGTGAATCCTCTGGGTTACATGGTGGCTGAGATTTGGAAAGGCGAATCAGAAATCGCGAGTGACGCATACGGCGCGGCTGACGATCCTGCGTTGTGCTCGGCATTCGATTTCCCAATGCGCTATCGCGTGGTGGAAACACTGGCTGTCAATGAGAGCGGTGTCGGCGGTCGTGGTGTGGATTGGTTAGACAATGGCTACCAAACACACAATCAATATCCGTCTCATGCTCAACCAAACTTGATGATTGGCAATCACGATTTAGTTCGCTTTGGTGACTTGTTGCAACGAGGCGGATTAGCGGATGTGAACGATGCTGAATACTGGCAACGCCACAAAGCCGCGTTTGCATTCCAAGCGGCTTACACCGGACCAATCACACTCTATTATGGGGATGAAATCGGTGACCAAGTTGATGGTTTTGACGCAAAAGAAGACAACAATACGTGTGCGGTTCGTGGCGTGTGTGATGACCATGTCGCTCGCAGCAGCGCCAAGATCGAAGGCGTAACGGCAACCCTAGATGCCAACCAAGTTGATCTGAAAAACTATGTTAAGTCATTGATGACGATGCGTGCTGCTCATCCTGCTTTGTATCAAGGCAGTCGCACTAACTTGGTAGCAAGCAATGGCAGTTATGTGGACTTGAAAGTATCTGGCGATGACCAAGTCTTATTTGCTTTGAATACCCTTGAGAGTGCCCGCAATATTGTGCTGACAGAAGCGCAAGTCGGCAGCAATCAAGCGCTGGTGGATTTAATCACTAACCAACAAATCACACCAAGTAACGGGCAATACCAGATCCCGATGTCATCATTACAAGGGCGCTTCTTCAAAGTGACGGCAAACACTCAATAAGTCATTCTCAATCAAGATAACCCAGACCAAGCCAAGTGTTGTTTTCTACCCCAATAGAAACGCACTTGGCTTTTTTTATCGCTTTGTCTAAGATGCCGCTCTTTTTAGTCATAGGTAGCGATATTCCACTTTGAGCTCCCGCGTTCTTTCTATACATCTCTTTGTTTTTTATCGCACAACCGACGTTGAACAGGTGAAAGAAACAGTACGCAGTTTGTGAGATGTGCTGCACGATAATGAAAATATTCACATTCATGCAACGTCAAACTGTGATTTATGACTTACTCATGTGTAATTGTTATGTTTATCTTTTTGGGGATTTATATAACTAATGGAAAATTATAATGAAATCCATAACGAACCCCCTCTGTCTCTTGCCTCTCATTTGCTCTCCGATCGCCTATGCTGAGGTCTTGAATGGAGACTTTGAACAGTGGAATGGTAATGCACCAACGCAGTGGTCTGTGATTGATTCCGGCATTGCTGTTTCACCGACCAGTGACCCGCACCAATCTGGTGGTCTAGCGGCTCAAGTTATCGTAAATACAGGCACCCAAAGCAACACCGACTTTTTGCAAACCATTAATGTGGAGCAAGGGAAAACCTACCCATTTTCTGTCGCGGTTTATCATACAGAAGGTAATGTTAAAGCGCGTTTGGTGGTTGATGGATACCACAGCTACTCTAATCCTCAGCAAACCAATCAGTGGCAACAACTCACGCACAGTTACACTGCATCATCAAACAAAACGATCAATGTCGGGTTACGCTTTTATGATGAGTCGGGTTTTGACGGTTCTGAAGTCGTTTATGTCGATAACTTTCAGCCAAACCAAAATGGTGGCACTCAGCCACCGGTAGAAAGCTGTAATGACAACGAAGTGTTACTGACATTGAACACCGATAGCTATGGCTCAGAAACCAGCTGGGAACTGAAGGATAGCCATTCAAAAGTGTTGTTTTCTGGCCAAGGTTTTGACTCTTCGAAAACCTACGAAAAAACCATGTGCCTAGTGAACGGTGATTACCAGTTTACGATCAGTGATAGCTACGGGGATGGGATTTGTTGCGGTAACGGCAGTGGCTCATACGCCTTAATGTTTGGCCAAACCACATTAGCGTCTGGTGGTGAATTCACGAAATCTCAAACCACAAGCTTTACTCTTGGCGGTTCAACGACGCCTCCGCCTGTTGTGGGTGAGTACTATAAAGCCGCAGAAGGCAAAACAGGTTTTGAGTTGAAAACAGCGCTGTTTAACATCATCAAGGATCACACAGGACGCGGCTACTCAGCGATTTGGACCTTAGTGAAAGACGCGGACATAGACACCTACTACGAGAAAGATGGCTCCATTCTCGATATGTATTCTGAAAAACCATCTGGCAGCGATGCGGTGAGCTTTACCAAGGTCACTGACCAATGTGGCCAATACAAAACGGAAGGCGATTGCTACAACCGTGAACATTCATTCCCTAAGAGCTGGTTTGGTGGCAAGGTTGAACCGATGAACTCGGATGGTCACCACTTGTTTGCAACCGATGGTTATGTGAATGCGAAGCGCAGCAACTGGCCATTTGGTGAAGTGGGTAACAGCACTTACGTATCTAGCAATGGCTCAAAAGTCGGGTCAGCAAGCTCTACTTTGGGCTATTCAGGAACGGTATTTGAGCCTATTGATGAGTTCAAAGGTGATTTTGCTCGTGCGTATTTCTACATGGCGACGCGCTATGAAAACATCATTGGCAACTGGGAAAGCAACTCTAGTAACTCTGACGCGGTATTGAACGGCACGAAAACGACCGTCTTTGAACCATGGATGCTGAACATGTTGAAACGTTGGCACAAAAACGATCCTGTCAGCGCGAAAGAGATCAGCCGTAACCAAGCGGTGTTTGAATTCCAAGGTAACCGCAACCCGTTTGTGGATCACCCTGAGTTTGTAGAGATCATTTGGGGAAACTAACCCCATAGCTAAAGCAAATCGTTAGAAACAACAAAGCCGCCATCGTCACTGCTCGGGCGGCTTTTTTAATAGCGTTTTACAGGCACAAAAAAGGGGAGGTTTTACCCTCCCCAAGCTAGCACATGATTGCGCCTACTGTTTTTAGTTCTTAGTCACTGTCACGATTGGCGCTGCTTTATCTGCTGCGTTGAAGTGGAAGTTGTAGTTTCCTGCTTCTGCAATCGTGATTTTAAGGTTCGCACTTGAACCGCCTGCATCCATAGTAACGGCTGTGTCTAGCTCAACACTTCCTTCGCCACCAAAGTTGGTTGCATCAGCCCAATCTGCACTAGCGATCTTCATTTCGTAGCTGCCTGCTGCTAGGTCGATATCTAGCGAGTAAACATCTGCTGCAACGTAAGTGAATTTCGCACTTGAGGTCTCAGCTGGAGTATCCCAAGTCGTGATTGTGCCGCGTAGGAACAGTGAAGTTTCACCGAACGTTGGCGCGTCTGCTGCTTTCGTTACAGAAACAACTGGTTTGTCAGCTGAATCGCTTTGCTCATGAATTGCATTTAGAACGAAAGTGTATTTGCCTGTTTCAGTAACGGACAATGCACAGTTACCCTCAGTACCCAAGTCTAGAGATCCAGAAGCTTGTTCTGCGTAATCACAGCCAAAGTTTGGTGTACCCCAGCTATTATCAGCAAACTTAAAGCCGTAATCACCAGCTTCAAGTACACCAGTTACCGAGTACATACCGTTGCCAAGGAATGACATTTCCCATTCTTCTGATGGATTCCAACCGTTCATGTCACCACGAACATAAACTTTGGTTTCACCGTAAGGAGGAATGCTCGATACGTCTTTATTGTCAGTATTTACAGGTAGACCTGCACCTTGAGCGCCGTTTTGTGGTTGAACAAATACAGCTGTTGTTAGTGCTGGAACCGTAAAGGTTTCGCCAGAGAAGCTTGCGCCTTTCACACGGCTATCTGCAGAGTCTTTTTGAACTTCATGCAGTTCGAAGCCAGTTGCACCTTCAACTTTGAACGATTTCGTTTCTGATGTTGAGTTCACTACAGCCACGATTGCATCGTAGTTCGCGTCGAGATCTTTACCTGCTGATACACCGTCATCAATAGACATGACGATCAAGCCTTCCACTTGGTCTTTGCCTACGTTGCGGAAGTCAACGCGGTTCATGACTTCTTGAGCGGTATCTAAACGGAACAGTTCGCTTGAGCTACGGATAGTCAGTAGTTCTAGGAATTGTTGCTTAGTTAGCTCGATATCGTCAGTGTTTGGCATCGCAGTGCTGTCAGCAACGATAGTTTTGATCAACTCCCAGTTTGCGCCGTCTTTGTCTTCACGAGGTAGACCGACGTTCCAGTTGTTGTCGCTACCGTCGAAGTAAACGCGGTTGAACCAGTCACCTGAGTCGTAAGAGTCACGCTGCATTGATTTCGAACGCAGTAGCTCAGAACCCATGTGGATGAACGGGATACCTTGACCAAGCATTACCGTAGATAGAGATACAGTTTGCATACGTGCGCGGTCAGCAGATGAAGTGCCAGTCGCGATCTTGTACGCGTTGTTGTCCCATAGCGTTTGGTTATCGTGCTTAGATACGTAAGAGATGTTCTCAGAAGGGATCTTAGTGTAACCCGCTGGTGCACCGTTGTAGTCTACGTTCTTACCAAGTTTAGTTTCACCTTCGAAGTCTAGAAGAACGAATTCTGCTAGGTTACCTGCCATACCCAGACGTACTAAGTCTTGGTTGTGTAGACGACCGTTTACCGCTTCTGCATCTGTCTTCGTTTCTTCGTTCGGGTAACCTGCGTTACCAAAACCTTGGTTAAAGCGAAGTGGGTGCTTACCTTCAGAGTCCACACCGCCATCGAATGGGCTACCACCACGAACCGCGTCACGTAGACGGTCAGAGAAGGTACCGATGCCAGTGCCAGCCATGTTGATTTGTGTAGCTTGGTCGAAGCGAGCGTTGTTTGCTACTTCACCGAAGTCCCAACCTTCACCGTAGAATAGCGTATTTTCATCGACTTCTTTAACGCGCTTCAGAGCGTATTCCATCAAGTCTTTTGGTTGGTGTGCCATCAAGTCAAAACGGAAGCCGTCAACTTTGTAGTCGTCCGCCCACACAAGCAATGAGTCAACCATCAGTTTACCCATCATCAAGTTCTCAGTTGCTGTGTTGTCACAACAAGTTGAGTTCTCAACGCCACCCGTGTTCACATTCAGACGGTGGTAGTATCCTGGGACGATCTTATCTAGGACAGATTTTTCGTTTACGCCCGATGCATTAGTGTGGTTGTACACCACGTCCATCACCAGCTTCAGATCCATTTTGTGTGTCGCTTGAACCATTTCACGGAATTCAAGGATACGTTTAGAACCGTTTGGATCGGTCGCGTAGCTGCCTTCTGGCACAGTGTAGTGGAATGGGTCGTAACCCCAGTTGAAGCTGTCTAGCATGCGTAGATCGTTCATCAGTGCTTGTGCAGCACCCGTTGCTGGATCGTAGCTGTTTAGCACGTCTTCAATGATTTTAGCGTCGTCTTCTGTTTCACAGATTGAAGCCGCTGGTTTGATGCCACATAGCTTGCCTACGGTATCGGTGATATCAACGCGGTTTTCTGCGTTTTCGTCAACCGTTGCAATATCGAACGCTGGAAGAATGTGAAGCGTGGTTAGACCTGCGTCTTTCAGTGCTTGCAGGTGAGTAACCGACTCACGCTCTGCTTCTGTTAGTGCTAGGTACTTACCGTTTAGAGATTGCGTACCTTTCGTATCGCTAAAGCTGAAGTCACGAAGGTGTGATTCGTAAAGAACGTGGTCTTCATCTTTTGCAACCGTTGGGCGGTCGTAGTTATCCCACTCTGCTGGTTTCAACGCAGCGCTGTCTAGATCGACAACTTGTGAGTACATTGAATTTTGCGACAAGCTTAGCGAGTAAGGGTCAGTCACTAGACGAGTTTCAACAACACCAGTGGTTGGGTGGTAAACCTTCACTTGGTAACGGTAGAACTTGTTCAGTACGTTGCCTTGCGCTTCTGATTCCCAGATACCTGTTTCTGGGTTCTCAGTCATTGCAACTGTCGCTTCTTCCGCAAAGTTCGCATCGTAGATGATTAGGTCAACGTCTTGCGCTGTTGGTGCCCAAAGTTTGAATGTTGCCGCGCTACCTTCAACAATTGCGCCCAACTCTTCACTGATTGCATTACCTGCATCTTCATCTGCAAATACGGCATCAAGCACGCCTGGTTTTTGTACTTCAGTAGCTGAAGTCACATCGCCATCGGCATTGTAAGCGACCATTACGATTTGTGATTTCAAAATCGTACGTAGTGTCTCGGCATTCACGTCGATGCCCGCCGCTTGCAGGCTAGCAAGGTGACGGAAACGCTCTTTTAGTTCATCAGACAAGTCGCCAGCTTTTGTCAGCTCAACCGCTGTACCGCCAGTGATTTGCTTGTCTTCATCCATCTTGATGTCATTGGTCAAGCTGTAGTAAAGCTTCATTGAGTCAGCGCTACCTGCCGCTTCCCAAGCTATGGTTTCAGCGTCTAACCAATGGGCTTTTTGGCCATCGATGTCTACAGGGCGTTCTTCGATTGGCTCGTAGTAAAGCTCGCTGCTGCCGTGGAAGCCGAATAGACCTTGTGATTCACCTAGCTTGGTCAGTTCCACTTTAGAGTTTGCGCTGCCGAAGGCTTTTTCGTCGCCTTTGTGCAGGATGAAGTTCATACAGTTGTGTGGGTCAGACGCATCTGGATCGACTTTAAGCACGTAGTACGCACCGTAAGTGTCGCTGATGCCATCGAATGGGAGTGGTGATGCCCAGTCTGTACCACCGTCAGCAATACCCATTGCTTCTAGGTCAGTACTGGTACAGCCTTCACCATTCCAAAGGTGCAGACCCCAACCTTCGTAGTCGCTTGCTGTTGAAGCTGATGCTACGTCACGTTTGTAATAGATGACAACTTCGTTCTCTCCCGCAGGGTGTAGGCCAGAGCCCGGGTTCGTTGTGTCATCGCTAGAGCTATCACTGCCACAACCGCTGATAACCGCTACGGAAATCAAAGGCAGAACGGTTTTGGCGATCGCTGATAATTTAAATGTTTTATTGTCCACGTTTACAAATCCATTGTTATTGAATTGATAATAGATTGGCAAAATGCCGAAAAGGAAATGTTCAACTAGATGCTAATACACTGAACTATCAGCAAAATGTGAGAGCAGGCCGTTAAGTTTTTTACAAGTGAAAATTTTCTATCACAGTAGATTTTGTTCACAAATTAAATAATAAATCGGTCGCATAGTGAGATGTCGAGCACAGCCTAATGATGTAAATTTTTATAGGAGGAGAAAGGGGGGATGATAGGGGATGAGAATGTCTAAGCCCCAAAACTGTGACTTATTTCTATAAAAATAAGGGGGATATTTATCGACTAAAAATAAGTTTGGTTGATATTGAATAAAAAGACGTCATTCATGACATGTAAACTTCAGATTTTACTTACACGGTCGTTATATAATGGAGACGGTGTGCGCTTCATTGCGTGAGCGTATTGACACCCAAATTCGAATTTACAAGATTTTCCTATCGAAGGGGAAATCCTTATGGGCCCGATTTAAAAGAGGCGGTTTATGAGTAGTATGGGCATTGCTATTGCAGCAACTGGCCTTTCACTCATCCTGATATTTGTTTGGATGATCTCGTTGTCGATGCGAAAGCAACGTCTCGAGGCAGAGAGGAAAGCGCGCGAGGCGGCGTATCGCAAGGCGATGCAAAAAGCGCGAGAGCAAGAACGTAAAGAACGTGCGTTTAAGGCGGAAACGGGTCATGTGCCGACCATTCTTTATTTAGCAAAAGAAGCGGAACGAGAAAACATCAAGCAAGCTCTGTATTGGTACGACAAAGCCGCCAAACTGGATAACGTTACCGGCATGTACGGTGTCGTTCGTTTGGCAGAGCGCATGCGTGAAGACGTGATCTTAAGAGAGCAAGCCAACTTTTGGCGCACGGCGATTGCGGGCTTAGAAGGAGATGTTGAGGCGAAGTTTGCCACTGGTAAAGCGCTCGTATTTGGGCGTGGCACAGAGAAAAACATTCCTAAAGGTCACCAATTAATCGAAGAAGCTGCTGATGAAGGCTGCATTCCAGCCATGCTCTATATGGGTGAGTGGCAACTGTCACCAGAAAATCCATCAGGTCAGCGAGCTGACGCCTTATTTTGGTTTATGAAAGCCGCAGAACAAGACAGTGCGGATGGCAAAATCCAAGTTGGCCTTTGTTACCTCAATGGCATTGGTACTGAAAAGAGCATGGTAAAAGGCTGCTACTGGTTAGAACGAGCAGCAGAATGTGGCAGTGCAGAGGCCATGTATCATGCCGGTGAAGCTTGGAAAGACACAGGCAAAACAGGTAACGCGATTGCTTACGTTTGGTTGTTCTTGTCTGCGAACATGGGTTATGAGCCTGCGCGAGTTGTACGTGATGAGGTCGCCAGCAACATCGGTGTAGATGTGGTGGTTGGCTTACAATCAATTGCTAAGCCGCTACAAAGAAAGTTAGCGTCTGGTGTTGTGAAGAAGCATTCCATCATTCGTGCATTGAACAAGGTCTACAAACGTGAAGTTTACTTCCCTGGTGAAGAGGAGCTAAACGAGCTGCTCAGTGAGGAACATCATGATGAAGCAAGCCTCCTCGGTGACACACCAGAGTTGAACTTTGAAACGGAGATGCCTGTTCAACAAGAGTTTGCTCCTCCACCAAAGCAACCTTCCAAAGAAGTGCTCGATTTTACGCAAAACTTTTTACAGCCACAGAATCTCAACAAGCCTCATTCGTGAGGCTTTTTTATCACTCAAATCCTTCTTTATTCTATCGCTTGCATAGTTGTTGAGTGATCTTTATGCAAAGCTTCAACAGAATTTTACTTGCCACCAATCTATTCCTATATAAATCGATAAATAGAGGGAAATCCCCCCTTGCTGCAAATACATGAATTAAGCTCCAATCCGTTATTATTGATTAGCTCGTACTATAGCTATGAAAATAATTTGTTAGCTTAAATTTTGTTTTTCTAATGACACTCATTACTTTAACTAATATTTGGTATTAAGTTTTATATTACTAAATCTTAATTTCTATTTTTGGTTTCAATTAGTGTCTGTTGATCTTTAACTAAATTAAGCGCAATATACCCAAAAATAAAAATAGCGCACACTCTGCGTATAAATACAGTAAGAAGCAACCTGTTATTATCCTTTTCAACATAAAGGGGCAACGTCATGCTCTTTTTATGTCCATTAGAGATTTGTGTATGTTGAGAATCATTAGTGCAGATAAGTTCATCTCTTCAAGGTTTATCTTGGAATACAGCAAAGTGGAATTTGCATCTTTGTTGGGTGTTTCCGTTGCTAAGATAACCAATATAGAGAACGGCAAAACATCGATTCCCCCGGTGTACGATTACGCCATCAATCACTTGCTTAGTGAGCACCCGTTTAAAGACAGTGCGATGGATGCCTTGTGCTCCCATGAAACGCTTAACTTTGCTCGCCGTGTCGATGTAAACAGTAAGGTGCAACGCTTGTCGTGTAAGCGCTGTGACAGCCGAAGGCTACATGTGATGGCTGGCATGAGTGGCCTGTACTTTGTCGAATGTATGGACTGCAAACACACCATGTATTCGTCAGGTAACGCGGTGAAACGGTATCAATTGTGGTCAAATAACGGCGTTAAACTCGATAGCCATTTGTTTGATTAGACTTGATCTCTACGTTTGTCGAAGAAAGCACCAAAGAAAAAACAATAACGTGAAAAGCCATCAGCAGAAATGTTGATGGCTTTTTGTTTATGGTTTATAAATTGTTAAATATAAGCGTATTTATTGTGTTTGTTATTGCTAATAAATCAATCCTGTCAAATATAGAGTGATGAAAATCGCAAAATTTTATTTTCTTTTGATTCCTTTTTTAATAATAACTGGTGAGGTCACATAATTCTTCACCTGAATTCAATTTAAACCAAAATTCAATATCATTGGCTTATCGAAAGGAAAGTGATAAAGATCGCGAAATTTTATTTCGAGAAAATAAGAGTTTTAATTATGAACGAATAATCACGAAATTTGTTTTTTGAATTTTAAATATTAATTTCACTTGTAATATCTGTGCTTGTCGTCTTTACAGAACAAATAAGAGATATTTCAAATGAAACGTTTAATTATCGGTGTTAGTAATTACATGCCAGAAGACTTCAGTTTATTATCTGAATCTTTGGATGAGCAATTTAACCGAACTTTAAAACCACTTGAGCACGTCGAATTAACCGACGTTGGCGCTGCAATTATTACTTCTGCAGATATTAAGGCTGGTCTACACAAAATTATTTCTGAAACGGGTTATGGCATTCCGGTTTTCTTAGTTACAGATGAAAACCCAGTTTCAGCAGAAGATTACGTATGGTTAACCGGCGTTATCGATTTGGAAAGACAGTCAATTGAATACTACGGTCGCCAAATCAATGAGGCTGTCACCAAATACGAATGTCGCCTACTTCCACCTTTCTTCAAACAATTGACTCACTACGTGGAAATGGGCAACTCTGCATTCGACTGTCCAGGACACCAAGGCGGTCAGTTCTTCAAAAAACACCCAGCAGGTAAACAGTTCTACGATTTCTTCGGTGAAAACCTATTCCGTAGTGACTTGTGTAACGCGGACGTTGATTTAGGTGACTTGCTGATCCACGAAGGTTCTGCTCACCAAGCTCAAGCGCACGCAGCAAAAGTGTTCAACTCAGACAAAACTTACTTCGTACTCAACGGCACTTCAGCATCAAACAAAGTGGTTTGTAACGCGTTAGTGACCGAGGGTGACTTGGTGATGTTTGACCGTAACAACCACAAATCAAACCACCACGGCGCATTGATCCAAGCGGGCGGTATGCCAGTTTACCTAGAAACGGCACGTAACCCTTGGGGCTTTATTGGTGGTATGGATGAGCACTGTTTTGATGAAGAATACATCCGTGCTCAAATCGCGAAAGTGTCACCAGAGCGTGCTCGTGATGAACGTCCTTTCCGTCTTGCGATCATCCAATTAGGTACTTACGACGGTACCATCTACAACGCACGTTACGTGATGGATAAGATTGGTCATCTCTGTGACTACATCCTATTTGACTCGGCATGGGTGGGCTACGAGCAGTTCATTCCTATGATGAAAGACTGTTCTCCACTGCTACTGGATCTGAAACCAGAAGATGCGGGTGTGATTGTGACTCAGTCTGTTCACAAGCAACAAGCTGGCTTCTCTCAAACCTCGCAGATCCATAAAAAAGACCACCACATCAAAGGTCAGGCTCGCTACTGTAACCACAAACGCTTCAACAACGCGTTTATGATGCACGCGTCAACTTCACCATTCTACGCGCTGTTCTCGGCATTGGATGTGAACGCGAAGATCCACGATGGTGAAGCGGGTCTGCGCCTATGGCGTGATGCGGTTAAGACAGGTATCGAAGCACGTAAAGAAATCCTGAAAAGTTGTGAGCTGATTCGTCCGTTCATTCCTGACCAAGTTGATGGTCAACCATGGGGCAGTTATGACACCGATCTTATCGCAACCAATAAGAAGTTCTTCATGTTCGAGCCAGACGCAAGCTGGCACAAATTTGAAGGCTACGGCGAAGGTCAGTACTTCGTTGACCCATGTAAATTGCTACTCACTACAGCAGGTATTGCTGAAGATGGTAGCTACGCAGACTTTGGTATTCCTGCAACGTTATTGGCGAACTTCCTACGTGAAAACGGCATCATCCCTGAGAAGTGTGACTTGAACTCTATCTTGTTCCTTCTCACTCCAGCAGAGGACATGGGTAAGATCCGTCATCTTGTGGCGCAAATTAACCGCTTCGAAAAATTCATTCGTGATGACGCGCCGCTAAACATCGTGCTTCCTCGCGTCTATGAAGCGAACAAAGAGCGTTACCGCGGCTACACCATCCGTCAGCTATGTCAGGAAATGCATGACATGTATAAAGAGCTGAACGTGAAACAGCTACAAAAAGCGATGTTCCGTAGCGAATACTTCCCAACCATGGTGCACAAACCAGATGTGGCAACACGCAAATACTTCCGCGGCGAGTGTGATTACTTGCCTCTGAAAGAAGCGGTAGGTCGTGTCGCTGCAGAAGGTGCACTTCCTTATCCTCCAGGCATTATCTGTGTGATCACGGGCGAAATCTGGACTCAACAAGTGGTCGATTACTTCTTATCTCTAGAAGAAGGCATCAACCGATTCCCAGGCTTCGCACCAGAGATTCAAGGTGTGTACCTAGAAGACGTCAATGGCCGCACCACCGCCCATTGCTACGCCCTTAAAGATTAATCTACCCCGTTCGCATCGTGACTTGGTTGTCGCGGTGCGAACCGTTTATTCGTGGAGAATAATTTATGAGTACTGAAACCAAAAAAATGTCGGTGGTGCAGCTAACCATTCTGACATTCATTAACATGGCTGGCTCGGGCATCATTATGCTGCCAAGTAAGTTGGCGCAAGTGGGCACGATTTCGATTCTATCTTGGCTGATTACTGCGGCGGGTTCATTGGCATTGGCTTATGTGTTCGCAAAATGTGGTCGCTTTAGCAAACGTGACGGTGGTATGAACGGTTATGCGTCGTACGCGTTTGGTAAATCGGGGGCGTTTATGGCGGGTTGGACCTACGGCTTGTCATTGTTGATTGCCAACATCGCAATTGCGATTACCTGTGTAGGCTATGGCTCGGCTTTCTTCGAAGTGACTTTGTCGCCAGTCGAAACCTGTCTGTACACCATCGCTATCCTTTGGATTTGTACCTTCGCTAACTTTGGTGGTGCGAAGATCACCGGTCAAATCGGCTCGTTTACGGTTTGGGGCGTTATCCTGCCAGTGTGTTCTTTGGGTATTGTTGGTTGGTTCTACTTCAGCCCAACCATGTACGTAGAAGCGTGGAACCCACACCACTTACCATTTGGTGAAGCAGTAAGCGCGTCAATCGCAATGACACTTTGGGCATTCCTAGGTCTTGAATCGGCTTGTGCGAACTCAGAAGCGGTAGAAAACCCAGAGAAGAACGTACCAATCGCAGTATTGGGCGGTACGCTGATTGCGGCTGTGGTTTACATTGTTTCAACCAACATCTGTTCTGGTATCGTGGCGAACTCTGAGCTTGCTGCCTCTACCGCGCCATTCTCGACAGTATGGACAGTGATGCTAGGTTCTACGGCGGGTAAAGTGGTTGCGGGCATGGCCGTTCTCGCTTGTGCAGGTTCACTACTGGGTTGGCAGTTCACTATCGCGTCCGTATTCAAATCATCTTCAGATGCAGGCTTCTTCCCGAAACTGTTCTCACAAGTTGATAAACGCGGCACACCAATCAAAGGTATGGTGGCAATTACGGTTATCCAGTCGGTGCTTTCTTTGATGACTATATCACCAACATTGAACGAGCAATTTGAAGCGCTGGTTAATCTAGCGGTAGTGACGAACGTTATTCCTTACATCCTATGTATGGGCGCAATCTTCATCATGCAGCAAGTGGCGCACGTGCCTGAGCGCGAAATGAAGACCACGAATATCATTGCGCTAGTCGGTTCTCTATACAGCTTCTATGCGTTGTACGGCTCTGGCTACGAAGCCATGATGTGGGGTTCAATCGTTACCTTCCTAGGCTGGAGTGCATACGGTCTGATTGCTTCTAAGCATGAACCTCTCGTGAACTAGTTTTTTCAATCGAGCCTTCCCATACGCGGTGTGGAAGGCTCTTTTGCTTTTTATCCATTCAGTAAGTTAAGGAAACAGCACCACTCACAACGTGAAAACTCATTTTCGACAATTGGGGGACGAAAGATGATTAGCCAACCTGTTAAGATCGGTGACGATACCGTCGTAGTCATTCCAAGCGTGATCCTGAGCGAGCTCGGGATAAGGGAAGGGGACACCCTCGAAATTGCGCTCAATAAAGACAAAATGGAAATTAAGAAAATGGTTCTGAAAACCAGCTCTCCAAGCGATTCCAGCGAAGAAGGCTAGAATTGAGTTAGAGAATTTTGGTTTGTCGGATACACTACTGGTTTCGCAAATCTGGCGCTCGCCGCTGTCTTTGAACTATTGATAACAACAAGAAGAGGTCTGGTACTATGCAAGGTATCCTCTCTATACAATCTCATGTTTCTTTTGGTCACGCTGGTAACAGCAGTGCCGTTTTCCCAATGCAACGCATGGGTTTCGAAGTGTGGCCTATTCACACGGTTCAATTTTCTAACCACACCCAGTATCAAGAAGGCTGGACGGGTCGTGCGTTTTCGGCTGATGACATCAGCGAATTAGTTCGTGGTCTTGGTAACATTGGCGCGCTAGAGAAGTGCCAAGCGGTTCTGACTGGTTACCAAGGCAGTGCTGAGCAATGTCTTGCAGTAGAAGATACCGTCACTAAAGTTAAACAAGCGAATCCAGAAGCGCTTTACGTGTGCGACCCAGTGATGGGCGCGCCAGACAAAGGCTGTATTGTTGCACCGGGTATCGCAGAAAACTTGTTGAATCGTCTAATGCCAATGGCGGATGTGATCGTGCCTAACCAGTTCGAGCTAAGCCAATTTGCAGAGATGGAAATTCACACGTTGGATGACGCAATCAACGCTTGTCAGCGTGCGCTAGCAAAAGGCCCTAAAGTGGTGTTGGTGAAGCACCTTTACTGCTTGTCAGATAACAGCTTTAATATGCTACTTGCGACGTCAGAAGGCACTTACCTAGCGAAGCGTCCTCATTTTGAATTTGCTAAAGCACCCGTAGGCGCTGGCGATTTGATTTCGGCAATTTTCACCGCTGGTCTATTGAAAGGTTGGACGCCAAAACAAGCGTTCCAACACTGCCACGATGCTTGCTACGGTGTACTTAACGCGACTTACCAAGCGGGCGAATGGGAACTGCAAACCATCGCAGCACAGCAAGAGTTCGTTGAGCCTAGCGCGCACTTCCCATTAGAAGAAGTGACACTCAGCCAAGCGTAAATTCAGTCTGTAAGCAGTAAAAAGGGAGCACTTAGCTCCCTTTTTGATTTCTATACCCTGTTCTATACAGCGTTAAGTTTGCCCTAACAGCGAGAGGTATCAACCTTAAAGCTGTGTCCATCCGCGCCTTTGCCATCCATTCGGTAGTAGGCGTAGCATTTGCCTGCCATGAGGGCTTCTGGTGATTCGTCATTTCCATACCCAACCATGGAGTATTGGTTGTTCTCGATGAAGACTAAATCTGTCTGTTTCATCTCGTCGGTGATGGTTAGGTTATCGAAGAAGCTGACCTGCTCACCGCACTCACTTTGGGTTTCTGGGTAGCCATTGTAAAACTCTTGATACCCAGCGGCGGTTAAGACGCACTGGTCGGCCCCTTGGTCTTGCTTAAAGGCTTTCGCATTCTGATTGAGAATGGAAACGTGATACTGCATGTCGGCGAAGATCACTTGAATGGCGGCTGTGCGGGCATCAGAAGTTCGTTGGTTGGAGTGATAAACGGCATACGCGGTTAAGCCTCCGAGCACGACAGCCGTTAGCAGCCACTCTTTCGACGAGAATCCAGACAACAATCTCATTGGTTTTTACCCTAAATACAACTCAACCATGCGCATAACAGGGCGGGATTCTACGCATGGTTTGAGGGAATTTTAAGGGCAAACTGCGTGTTTCAGAAAAACCTGACACAAACTTGAAGAACGATCAAATTATGAAGAGAGGAGCATATTGCTCCTCTTGCATTTAGAGTTAATTTGGTGTCGGCATTGGAATAAGGTTAGGCGATACAATCAGTTGAGCTTCCGTCGCCGCTTGTACCTCTTCAACGGAAAACTCCGGTGCGAGCTCGGTTAACATCATGCCTTTATCGGTGATTTCGAACACGCCCATCTCGGTAACAATCAAATCCACCTGGCCCACAGCGGTCAGCGGTAAAGTGCAATGCTTAAGCAGTTTTGGATTGCCTTTCACTGTGTGTTCCATGGCGACAATCACTTTTTTTGCGCCGACCACAAGATCCATCGCACCACCCATTCCTGGAACCATTTTCCCCGGAATGATCCAGTTGGCAAGATTGCCACGTTCATCGACTTGCAGCGCACCAAGTACGGTTGAATCCACGTGACCACCACGAATGATGGCAAAAGAGTCGGCGCTGTTGAAATAACATGCCCCCGCGATTGCTGTGATGCTCTGTCCGCCTGCATTGACCAGATCAGGGTCGATTTCTGCCTCAGATGCGAGTTTATCAATGCCAATTAAGCCATTTTCCGCTTGCAGTAATAGCTCGACGTCTTTGTCTACTTCATTGGCAACTAGCGTTGGTAGACCGATCCCTAGGTTAACGATGTCGCCATCTTGCATCTCTTGAGCAACGCGCCATGCAATGCGGCGGCGAACGACTTCTTTATCTAATTGTGCAGTCATTAGTAGTCCTCCACTAAGATGTAATCGACGTACAAACTTGGGGTATGCACGGCTTCGGGTTCAATGTCGCCCAATTCCACAATCTGCTCTGGCTCCACCACTACGGTTTCTGCCGCAGTTGCCATTAAAGGGTTAAAGTTTTGGGTGGTTTTGCTGTAGAAAACGTTGCCACGACGGTCAACTTTAGATCCACGAATCAGCGCTAAGTCGGCTTTCAGTGGCATTTCCAAGAGATATTGTTTGCCATCGACTTCAATCACGCGTTTGTTCTCTGCGACTATGGTGCCAAGCCCGGTTGGTGTTAGTACGCCACCCAAACCCGCGCCCGCACTGCGAATGCGCTCTGCCAATGTACCTTGAGGAACCAGCTCCACTTCAAGTGTGCCTTCGTTCATTTGTTTACCCGTTTCGGGGTTGGTGCCGATGTGCGAGGCATAAAGTTTCTTCACCCGTTTTTCCGCGATAAGTCGGCTAGAACCACGACCGGGTGAACCTGTGTCGGTACTGATTAAGGTAATGTCTTTGATGTCTTTTTTGATCAGCAAGTCAATCAAACGCTCTGGGGCTCCCGTCGCCATAAAGCCACCAATCATGATGGTCATGCCATCGTGTAGTAGGTCTTCAATTTGCTCTGTAGTGGCTGCTTTTTTCATGTTTTTCGTGTTCATGAGAGATTCCTTCTAGCAACGTTTTAAAATCAACGCCGTGCCCATGCCGCCGCCGATGCAAAGTGATGCCAAACCGTAATCGCGGCGAGTGCGTTGCAGTTGGTAAACCAAGGTGGTCACAATGCGGTTACCGGATGCGCCGATTGGGTGACCCAGTGCAATGGCACCGCCACTTAAGTTACTGCGTTCTAGCAGCCACGCTTCATCGATATTGTGTTGCTCGGTAAGGGAGCGAATCACGCCAAGTGCTTGTGCAGCAAAGGCTTCGTTAAGCTCAAAAACGTCGATATCTTCAATCGCCATTTCGGCTTTGGCTAAGGTATTGGCAATCGCAGACACCGGACCTAAGCCCATCACCTCTGGGGCGATAGCACCTTGTCCGTATTCGATGAGTTCAGCTATTGGCTTGAGGTTGTGGCGTTTCACTGCACTTTCTGAAGCGAGCAAAATTGCGGATGCACCATCATTAATACCGGATGCATTGCCTGCGGTAACGCTGCCTTCTTTATCGAATGCAGGGCGCAGCCCTTGTAGACCTTCAAAGGTGCTGTCGGCTTTCGGATATTCGTCGTTTTTCACTTCGAATTGGCGTTTGCGATCCACTATCGTAATTGGCGCAATTTCCGCTTCAAAATGACCATTTTCTATCGCGCTGACTGCTTTACGTTGGCTTTGTAAGGCAAAGGCATCCTGATCTTCTCGGCTGATTTGGAATTGCTTGGCGATGTTTTCTGCCGTAACACCCATGTGGTAGTTGTGGAAGGCATCCGTCAGACCATCTTTGATTATGCTGTCTTCTTGGAGTTGATGACCCATGCGGTAGCCGCGACGAATCTGGCCAGAAGAGACATAAGGTGCGTTAGACATACTCTCCATGCCGCAAGTAAGCACTAACTCAGCATCGCCCGCTCTGATATGGCTTGCACCGTCCATGATGACTTTCATGCCACTGCCACAAATCATATTGAGGGTGTAAGCCGGAACGGATTCTGGAATGCCTGCCTTCATTGCGGCTTGGCGACCCGGTCCCATGCCTGCGCCTCCAGTCAGTACGTTGCCCACAATCACCTCGTCGATCTGTTCTGGGGCGATGTCCACTTGCTCCAAGGCTGCCTTGATGGCATGAGCGCCTAATTCCACACCGGACAATGACGCTAACGAGCCATTAAAGCTGCCAATTGGGGTGCGCTTTGCCGCCACAATAAAGATTCGTTCCATACCGCTGTTTACTCCGTAATCGTTCTGTCACAACCAGTGTAGGGAGTGCGATGTAGTCGCGATATAGCCAGGAATTCAAAGCCGCTTTGCGAAAATGCAAAGTACAAACGAGGCGCAAATCACGAACTTTTACCCCTACCAATCTTAAGGTGAAAGGAAATCAACTTAGGAGAAAAACACATGCTTGATCGTATTGCTTGCGCCCCATGCTGCTGGGGAGTGGAAGAGGCATCTCATGCGACCAACCCAAGCTGGGGAAAGGTGTTAATGGATGCGAGTGACAGTGGCTTTCGTGGTATCGAATTGGGGCCGGATGGCTTCTTCCCTGAAGATCCTGAACTGCTGAAAAGTGCGTTTCGCGTACGTGGATTGCAGGTGTGCGCAGGCAAGGTACAAGTGCCATTTTGCGATTCTGCAAACATGCCTGCCATTTTGGAAGAAGTCGACACCGTTTGTCAGCGTTTGGATGCATTGAGTGTAAAGAACTTGCTGGTGATGGAAGGCATTCATGCAGAGCGCTATGGCTATATCGGACAAAGCGTCACTGCGCCGCGTTTGAAAATGGAAAGTAAACGAACCATGATTGCCAACCTTGAACGTATCATTAGCGTGGCTAACCAATATGGTTTGCGCTGTTTGCTTCATCCGGGCATCGGCGGTTACATCAGTTATAAAGACGAGATCGATTTTGTCATGAGCCAGATTCCAGCGAACAAGCTTGGACTTTGCATCGATATCGGTCATGCGTTTTTAGACGGGATGGATCCGCTGGCGCTTGTCCGTCAGTACGGAACGCGCATCGAGCATATTCATGTCAAAGATGTCTCGACGGATAAATTGAGGTTAGCTATTCGCGATAAGTTGGAGTGGGTTGATGCTTACAGCAAAGGGCTGATTACGCCACTAGGGGATGGCGATATCAAGCTACAACAAGTGATGAGTGCACTTAAAGCGGCCGACTATCAAGGTTGGATCGTAGTCGAGCATGAACACGGTACGGCAGACGTGAGTCAGGTTTCGCGTGATTTAAAACGCAGTCGCGATTATCTCGCTCAGATTGTGGCGTAGTTCGATATTCGATTCTAAAAAGGTGACGATGATGCTCAGCGATCCTTGGTTCTATCTTTTGGCGATTCCTGCGGTGTTAATCTATGGCATTGGTAAAGGTGGGCTCGGTGGGGCGCTGGGCATTTTGGCCGTTCCTATGATGGCGCTGGTGGTGTCGCCAACACAAGCCGCCGCGATTTTATTGCCCATTCTGTTGGTGATGGATGCCTTTGCGGTGCGTCATCATTACCGAAATGCCGATATTCGAGTGCTTAAAACCATGCTGCCTGGGGCTTTGCTTGGGGTGGTATTAGCGGGCTTATTTCTGAGTATCACCCCAGAATCGGGGTTAAAGATCACCGTTGGCGTGTTGTCTTTACTGTTCTGTTTTCAGTATTGGCTAAGTGGTGACACGCCTTCTCAATCAGGGAAGTTAGGTGCTTGGATTTGGAGCACTCTGAGCGGCTTTTCCAGTACTGCAATTCATGCTGGTGGCGGTCCCGCGAGTATTTATTTACTGCCGTTGAAGCTGCCTAAAATCACCCTGATAGCGACTATGGCGGTATTATTCGGCATAGTGAATGTAGCGAAACTCGTGCCTTACATTTGGCTTGGTGAATTTGATTCGACTAACTTAATGACTGCGTTGGTGCTGATTCCACTCGCGCCTGTTGGCGTTAAGATGGGGGTGTATCTTTTGCATCGCGTCAGTCAGGAAAGAATCTATCAGCTCTGTTACTTGTTCTTGTTTCTTTCAGGCGCCAAGCTGACTTTCGATGGCGTCAGCACTTTATTGTTTTAACTCCAATCCGTCCTAACGAGGCTTTTCTAATAAGAACTCTTTGAATTTTATCGCCACTGGAGAGGCGGTTTTTGGGGAATGATAGTACAGATTCAAACTCCAAATACTGGTCTCATACTCTTCCAATAGCGGTACTAACTCGCCTCTTTCTACCGCTTCTGTGGTGACAAATTGCGGTAAGTACGCGACACCTGCCCCCTTTAAAGTGCCACTGAGCAACAGGTCACTGTCATTCACTTCAATAGTTTTTGGCACTTTCAGCACCATGTTTTCCATTCCTTGGCGGAAGATCCAATCATTGCTGCCCGTTAGTGTGGTTGCAATCAAGCAAGCGTGGTCTCGTAGTGCTTCTGGATGTGTAGGCAAGCCATGCTTTTCTAAGTATTGCGGGGAAGCCACGACGATAAACGGGCATTGCATCAACTCGCGTTTCACCAGTAATAAATCTTTTTCACGGTAGCCTTGGAAGCTAGCGTTAGCGCTGATCATCAGGTCACAAGTACTGGCATGATCCAATGCCCAAGGAGTGACGTTGATGTTGAAGGTCACCTTTGGGTTGAGCTTGGAATACTCGGCGATTTTGTCCATCAGGTAGTGATTGGCATACACGGGCGTGCACGCAATATTGATATGACCTTTTTCGCTGTCTTGGAAGTCTTCTAATTTGCGGCTGATACGCTCGGCACTGTCGACTAAAGGAGAGAACTCTTCATATAAGGTTTGTCCTGCTTGAGTGGCCTCCAATAATCGGTTCGAGCGGCGGCATAGGGTAGTACCGAAATGTTGTTCCAGTTCTTGCAGCCAGCGGCTTCCGGCAGAGACCGAAATATTGAATTTTCGCGCAGCGGAGGAGATAGACCCAGAACGGATCACGTAGACAAAGAACGCCATTTTATCGAGCATGAGGTTTGCCTCCAAAAGCAAAAGGGAACAAGTGCTAACACCTGTTCCCTTTGTAAAACATTAAGTTATCTTATGCACGTGCTTCAGTCGCAGTTCCAGATACTTTTTTACCCAGTTTTTTCGCCATTGCTTCTTCCATTTTCTCCAAGCTGACGCCTTTGGTTTCAGGCACATACTTGACGACCACGAACATACAAATGAGCGACAACACACCGAATAACCAGAAGGCAAAGGCACCGTTGAAGTTCTCTTGTAGGTAGGCGTTTTCATTGAGCATTGGGAAAGACTGCGTCACGATAAAGCCAGTAAACCATTGTGCACCGACCGCGATGGCCATGGCACGAGAGCGAATACTATTCGGGAAGATTTCTGAAATCATCGTCCAACATGCACAGCCCCAAGAGGTCGCGTAAGACACCACGTACAGACACAGTGCGAATAGCGCCGCGTAACCTTCTGTTTGCTGGTAAAGCACGTAACCAACGATGAACATACCGAATGCACAGCCAATGGTGCCGTATTTCATCAGTGGCAAGCGGCCGACTTTATCGATCAGGTACATACCCAAGGCGTTACCACCGATAAATACGATACCTACGAACGTCGTTTGGAATAGCGCGTTTTCAGTAGAGCCTGTGATTGGTTTTAAGATCTCCGGAGTGTAGTACATGATCACGTTGATACCGGTTAGCTGCTGAGCTGCCGCGACAAACGTACCGATAACCAAGATTGCGAACAGTAATGGCGAACGCAGGCTGACCTTGTTCTTCTTCGCACCATGGCTTTCCACTAACGACTCCTGGATCTCTTTGATCAAACGATCCGCGTGTTTCGGGTTAGAAATTCGAGAGAGCGTCGCTTTTGCTTCGGCGACTTTGCCTTTTAATACCAGCCAACGTGGGGATTCTGGGATGAGGAACAACAACATTGCGAAAAGCGCGGCAGGAATCACTTCTGAGCCGAGCATCCAACGCCAGCCCATGTCTACTAGCCAAGCTTCTGACATGCCTTTTGCGATGAGGTAGTTAACGTAGAACACACCAGTCTGGCCAATAACTGCCGATTGCTGGAACATGCTCACCGCGCGACCTCGATAATCTTTTGGCGCTACTTCTGACATGTACATTGGTGATACCACACAAGCAAGGCCAACAGCGACCCCGCCGACGATGCGTAGAACAGTGTAGAAGGTGAAGTCGGTTGCGAGGGCGGAGCCTATAGCGGAAATAATGAAGAGGATGGCGGCGATAAAGAGGGTGTTGCGTCGGCCGTATTTAAGGGCTGCCCAGCCTGCGCTGACCGCACCGATGATACTGCCTAATACTACGCTGGATACAGCCCAGCCAGTTTGAGCTGGTGACAATCCAAAGTATTCGCGGATTGGACCAATTGCGCCAGAGATAACAGCAGTGTCGTAACCTAATAAGATGCCTCCGAGCGCAGCGATACAACAAATCCTAACGATGTAGGCAAGATTGTGCTTTCGAGCTTCGGCCTTGGATGTAGCTTCCATTGTTTTTTCCTTTATTAGATCCCCAAGCTTTCCTTTAACCATCGAATAAGATCAAGTTGGGTAGCGGCCAATACTCTGTTTTGTAGGGTACGAGTATTGGGTATCTATATTGCCGACTTTTAATGTTTATTAGATGTATGAAAATTATTTTTCATTTGTCGGTTGCATTTATCATATTTAGTCTTTTGTCATTCGACTAGCTGTCTGTTCGTTTTTTATCCTAAAGTGTTACCCAAATCAAAAAATGAAAAACATTTTTCATTTTAGTTTTTGCGTTTAAATTGTTGAAATATAAAGATAAAAATAAAATGAGATCTAGCTCAAACTTGCTTGTAAGGCACGTGGTTGCTGAGATTTTTCATGATTTAACAATTTGATGACATCGATTTCATCTGGTGAAAAATATTTTTCATTTAAAATTTTTTTCGCTAATGTAATTTCCAGTGAAACGAAATCGGTGAAAGAAAAGCATCTATAAAAACCACGCTTTTACTTCACGACATTTATTAAATAACGCAAACATTGTCGGAGAATAAAAATGAGCAACGTGCAATATGGAATTAGCCCACTGACTTGGACCAACGATGACATGCCTGAATTAGGCGGCGATATCCCATTGGAAACGTGTCTAAGTGAAATGGCAGAAGCTGGTTTCACTGGTACAGAGCTAGGTACTAAGTACCCACGTGAGCCAGAAGTTCTAATCCCTCTACTAGAAAAACATGGCCTAGTGCTCGCTTCTGGCTGGTACAGCGGCAATCTAATGAAGCTGACTGCGGAAGAAGAAATCGCAGCGATGCAAGAGCACATCAAATTGCTTAAGGCTGCTGGCTGTAAAGCAATGGTGTTCGGTGAAGTGAGCAACACGGTTCACGGCGACATCAACACGCCACTTTCTCAACGCGTGATCCTCACGATGGACGAGTGGAAAACCTACTGCGCGAAGTTAACTCAAGTTGCGGAATACCTTCTAAACGAGCACGACATCAAACTGTCTTTCCACCATCACGTCGGCACCATCTGTGAAACCGAAGATGACATCAACATCATGATGGAATTCACTGGCGAAGCGGTTTACCTAACCCTAGATACGGGTCACATCACTTACGGTGGTGGTAACCCAGTGACCATGATCAAACGTTGGGGTCACCGTATTGGTCACATGCACTTTAAAGACCTTCGCCTAGAAGTAATGAAAGCTGCGCGTGATGCAGACAAATCATTCCTAAACGCAGTGCTTGATGGCGTATTCACTGTTCCTGGTACAGGTGACGTGGATTACGACGACGTATTCGCAGCACTGAAAGAGCGCAACTACCAAGGCTGGTTGCTGGTTGAAGCAGAGCAAGACCCAGCGAAAGCACACCCATTGACGTACGCGAAAACCGCTTACGAGAACATAACAGGCTACGCGAAGAAATACGGCCTATAAGAGCACAAGCAAGGAAGGGGAGATTCGTCTCCCCTGTATCAAGCCGCGGAGACAACGTGGCTACAAAAATGATTGATACTACCGGGGAAGACAATGAAAACTGTACGCCTAACTGTTGCAGAAGCGCTAGCTCAGTACCTAGCCGCACAAATGATTGAAATTGATGGTAAAAAAGAACAGCTGTTTGGTGCGGCGTTTGCCATCTTTGGTCACGGTAACGTGACGTGTTTTGGCCAACAGCTAAAAAATATCGAAGACAAAATTCCGACTTGGCGTGGTCAAAATGAGCAGTCGATGGCGACAGCGGCAATCGCGTATGCCAAAGCGAACTTACGTCGTCGCATCGGCATCGCGACCAGTTCAATTGGTCCGGGTGCAACCAATATGGTTACCGCAGCAGGTATCGCGCACACAAACCGTTTACCAGTGCTTTTGATTTCTGGTGATGCTTACGTCAGTCGTCTGCCAGATCCTGTGCTTCAACAGCCAGAGAATTTCTACGATCCTTCGATCACTTGTAACGATGCGTTCAAACCGCTAACACGTTACTGGGATCGCATTATCTCGCCAACGCAATTGATGCACTCATTGCCTCAGGCAATTGACACCATGCTTGACCCAGAAACCTGTGGTCCAGCATTTATCGGCTTACCACAAGATATTCAGGGCGTGGCCTATGATTTCCCTGAAGTCTTCTTCCAAGAAAAAGTACACCGCATTCGTCGTCCAGAGCCAGAAGTGGCAGATCTAGAAGATGCAAAAGCGGCGCTGCTTAGCGCGAAACAACCTTTGGTTATCTCTGGCGGTGGCGTGCATTACTCACTAGCAACGGACGAGTTGGCTGCCTTTGCGAAAAAACACAACATCCCTGTGGTTGAGACCATTGCTGGTCGCGCCACGATGCTGCAAGACAATCCTCTGAACGCAGGCCCAATCGGCGTGACGGGTTCAGACTCTGCAAACTACATGGCAGCGCATGCGGATGTGGTGTTGGCTGTGGGTACTCGCTTACAAGATTTCACGACAGGCTCTTGGTCGGTGTTCAAGAACCCAGATATGAAGCTGGTTACCATCAATACCGCACGTTTTGATGCCATTAAACATCGCGCTATTCCAGTTAAAGCAGACGCAAAACGTGGCTTAGTTGAGCTGTCCAACTTACTGGGCGACTTCCGTAGCAGTGACGAATGGGCGGCAACGGCGAAAGCGCAAGCGGATGAATGGAAAGCCGTGGTGCATCGTCGTACTCATCCTCAACCAGGCGATCTACTCGACGGTACGTCTTCTTATGCAGAAGTGATTGGTAAGCTCAACAAATCTATGCAGCCGGGCGACACCGTACTTACGGCAGCGGGTGGCTTACCAGCAGAGCTCGCGATGAACTGGCAGAACTACCAAATTGGTAAGTTCGACATTGAATTCGGCTTCTCTTGCATGGGTTATGAAATCGCAGGTGGCTGGGGCGCTAAAGTCGCGAACCCAGATAACGATGTGGTTGTGCTCGTCGGCGATGGCTCTTACCTGATTCAAAACTCTGACATCTACTCGTCAGTTCTGACGGGTCACAAGATGATAGTCGTGGTATGCGATAACGGTGGTTTCGCGGTGATCAACAAGCTGCAAAACAATACGGGTAACGAGTCGTTCAATAACCTATTGGAAGACTGTCGCCGTCCTGATGGCGAGGTCGCTCGCGTGGACTTTGCTAAGCATGCCGAAGCGCAAGGCGCAATCAGCGAGAAGTTGACCTCAATCGACCAGTTTGATGACGCATTCCAACGCGCAAAAGAAGCCGACCGTACTTACGTGATTGTGGTCGACATCGACCCAGTATCGCCAATGGCTTGGTCTAAGTGTGATTGCTGGTGGGAAGTGGGACTTCCTCAAGTGACACGCAATGACGACACCGCAGAGAAAGTGGCGGCATGGGAAGAAGGCAGAGCAGCACAACGTGCCGGCGTTTAAGCCCAAACCGATTTATGTATCAAAACATCCAGCTTTAAAACAGATTTCAACAATTCGATTTATAGGCTCTTAAACAAGAGCCTATCAAGGAGTCAAACATGTTTAATGAAGAACGTCATTTTGAGCAACCAATCCGTTGGGCAATGGTCGGCGGTGGTCGTGGCAGTCAGATCGGTTACTCGCACCGTAATGCAGCGCAGCGCGATGGTTTGTTCAAATTGGTCGCTGGTGCATTCGATTTGGATGCAGATCGTTGTCGTGATTTCGGTGAGAACTTAGGTCTAGATGGCGACCGTTGCTACGCAAATTACAAAGAGATGTTTGAGAAGGAAGCGCAACGCGAAGATGGCATTCAAGCTGTATCGGTCGCAACGCCAAACTCAACGCACTACGAAATTTGTAAAGCAGCACTAGAAGCTAACTTACACGTGGTGTGTGAAAAACCAATCACCTTCACGACGGAGGAAGCAGAAGAGCTCAAACAGATCGCAGCAGAGCGCAATCGCGTGATTGGCGTGATGTACGGTTACAGCGGTTTCCCAATGGTTCAGCAAGCGCGTGAAATGGTGAAGCGTGGTGATCTGGGTGAGATTCGTGTTGTGAACATGCAGTTTGCTCACGGCTTCCACAACGAAGAATACGAGAAAAACGATCCAGGTTTGAAATGGCGCGTCAGCCCAGAAGTCTCAGGCCCAACTTATGTTCTAGGCGATGTGGGTACGCACGCTTTCTACCTATGTGAAGTGATGACAGGTCTTGAAATCGACCGCCTGTCTTGCATGCGTCAAAGCTTCATCAAGTCACGTGCTCCGCTCGAAGACAACGCTCACATCATGATGCAATTCAAAGATGGTGCGGTCGGTACGCTTTGGGCATCGGCAGTGAATGCAGGTTCGATGCACCAACAAAAAATCCGCATCGTCGGTTCGAAAGCGTCCATCGAATGGTGGGATGAGCAACCAAACCAACTTCGTTTTGAAGTGCAGGGTGAAGCACCACGCATTCTAGAGCGTGGCATGGGCTACCTATACCAAGATGCACCGGGTGTGGCTTCTAACCGTGTTGGTGGTGGTCATGCAGAAGGTTACTTCGAGTCATGGGCGAACTTGTACCACCGTTTCGCGTTGGCATTCGATGCGGCTGACCGTGATGACCAGCAAGCGCTGTCTGAAATTTGGTTCCCAGGTATCGACGCAGGTATCGAAGGCGTGCGCCTATGCGAGAAGTGTGTGGAATCTGCAAACCAAAACGCCGCTTGGGTTGATTACAAATAATAGGAACAGACGATGACAAACATTGCACTTGAAACAAATCGACCATTGGATGCCATCGTTTTAGGACGTGCGGGCGTAGATCTCTACGCTCGCGAAGCTAAAACCGACATGGCGGATATCTCTGGCTTCAACAAATTCGTTGGTGGCTCAGCCGCGAACATTGCGGTGGGCATTGCCAAGTTAGGCGGTAAGGTCGGCTTTATTGGCTGCGTGGCTGACGATGCATTCGGTGGTTACGTCAAAGGTTACATGACGGAGCAAGGTATCAACCTTGATGGTATGAGAACCGATGACTCTGGTTCGCGCACCTCGGTGGCATTCACAGAGATGAAGCCAAAAGATTGCACCGTGCTTATCTATCGTAACAACGCATCGGATTTGACCATCAAGCCAGAAGAGATTGATCCCGCTTACATCGCTAGTTCAAAAGTCTTGGTTGTCACGGGAACGGCATTGTCGGAAAGCCCAAGCCGTGAAGCCACTTTGATTGCGATGCAGCACGCGCGCCGCAGCAATACCTTAGTGGTGCTGGATGTTGATTACCGCCCTTACTCTTGGCGCACGGATACCGATGCTTCGATTTACTACGGCATTGCCGCGGGTCTTTCAGACATCGTGATCGGTAACCGTGAAGAGTTCGACATGATGGAAACCGTCATTGCTCCGGGTAACACCGATGATGATCAAACGGCGGCTCGATTCCTAACGGAGAACACTCAAGTGGTGGTGGTGAAAGCCGGTGAGCATGGCTCGAAAGTGTACGACCGTAACGGTCACAAATTCGAGCAAGGCATTTTCCGAGTAGAAGCCAATAAACCATTTGGCTCTGGTGACTCATTCGCCGGAGGTCTGATTTGGACGCTAGTTACTGGCGGGTCGTTAGAAGAGGGTGTACGCAACGGCACGGCTGCAGCGGCGATTAATGTCAGCGGTCACAGCTGCACAGAAGCCATGCCAACCAAGGAACAACTATTCGATTTTATTGAGACGCGAAGTTAAGCACGGTTTGGTGCTTTCGGGCACCACATTGCTGCGCGTTTGGTCTCCCGGGCCGGTATGTCACTTGAGGGTAACCAAACAGTGCGCGTACACACCATCGTGGCCCGGCTTTTTTGTTAAGCCACTTTCAGAAGGATAGGACAGTCTCGTTATCAAACGAACTGTGAGGAGAAAAGAAAAATGGGAAAACACATTCCACCATTTGATAACAAGAATGAACCAATTATTGGTGCGAACGACGAAGTAACACCGCTATGTTACTTCAACCAAGTGTTCTTGAATCAGAACGAAACTTTTGACCATGTTATCGAAGGGTATGAGTCTGTCATCGTATTGGCTGGCGGTACTTGCAGCATCACTGTGACGAAAGACGGTGAGAGCGAAACGTTCGACAACATTGGTAAGCGTAAATCAGTTTGGGACGGCAACCCAGAAGCGGTTTACGTACCACTTGGCTACCGCGCGACCATCCAATGTGTGAGCGATAAGGCTGACGTCATGATTGCGGGTGGTAAGTTTGAAGTGTCACTAGAGCCTTTCTGCGTCCGCGAAGAGAACGTGGATATGGTTCAGTACGGTTCAGATGACACCAAAACTCACCGTAAGATCAAACACGTACTGGGTCAATCCAACGCAGACAAACGTGGTCGTTTATTAGTGAGCGAGTTATTCACTGTCGGCGCAGGCGGTTGGTCTGGCTTCCCTCCACACAAGCACGATGAAGATCGTGTTAAGCCTGACGGCAGCAAAGAAACCCTTTACGAAGAAGTGTACCAATTCCGCTTCAACCCAGATTTCGGCTTTGGTGCGCAGTTCCTATACGAGCACGAAGACGACTTTGGTCCGGTTTACCACGTGCGCACGGGCTCAGTGATTGCCATCGACAAAGGCTATCACCCAAGTGTGGCGGCGCCGGGCTACGAAATGTATTACTTCACCATCATCGTTGGCAAAACAGAGAAATCTTTGATTCAGCACTTCGATCCGCACCACGAATATCAAGTGGAAACGATCCCTGGCATCAAAGACATGATCGCGAAATTTAAGTAGGGGAATCATCATGTTGGTAAATTTGAATGACCTATTGCCGGAGGCTGCGGCATCTAACTACGCTGTCCCTTGCTTTAATGTGTTCGGCTTTGAAGATGCACGTGCTGTTGTTGAAGCGGCAGAGCAAGTGAACAAACCTGTAATTCTGGCTTGTAACAAAGATGTAGTGGATTTTTATGGCGTCGAAACCGCTGCGGCGATGTTCCTAAATCTGGCGCACAAGAGCACGGTGCCTGTCGTGCTTCACCTTGACCACACTTACGAAGAAGACATCGTCTTTCGCGCGCTTAAAGCTGGGTTTAGTTCCGTGATGTTTGATGGCTCGCAACTGACGTTGGACGAGAACATTGCTCGCACCAAGAAAGTCGTGGAAGTGGCGCATGCATTAGGAGCATCGGTAGAGGGTGAAATTGGTTCGGTGCCTTACGAAGAAGGTCGCGACCACATAAAATCTATCTACACAGAACCGGAAGACGCGGCGCGCTTTGCAGAAGAAAGTGGTGTTGATTGTGTCGCAATTTCTGTCGGCAACGTTCACCGCTTAACCGAGCCAACTTGTACTATCGATTTTGGTCGTTTAGACCGTATCGCAAATGCTGTGGCTGTGCCGTTGGTGATTCATGGTTCGAGTGGTATCCGCGATGAAGACATGCTCAAGCTCAAGCAAAGCCGCGTGTCCAAGTTCAATATTGGCACCTGTTTGCGTCAGGCTCTGGGTCATAATCTTCGCGATTACATGAATCAGGAACCGAAAAAGTTTGACCGTATTTACTTCATGCAAAAGGCGATGCCTTATGTGAAAGAAGAAGCGGTACGAAACTTTGAATTATTATCTTAAAATAGCGGCCCCTTTTGTTACTATAAGGGGCCTCTATCTCCAAGCGTTCATTGATAGGAGAGCAGTATAACTATGGATGTTGAAGTGAAAGCACCTGCAGATTTAGACACACTAAAAGAGTTAATCGCAAAGCGTTACGACAGTTTGAGCGGGCGTTTGCAGCAAGTCGCGGATTTCGTAACCGACCAGCCGATGCTGGTGGCGGTAGAAACCATGGCGACCATTGCTAAGCAAGCCAACGTACCCCTGTCGACCTTGAGCCGATTCTCTAATGCGATGGGCTTTGATGGCTTCACTTCTATGCAAGTACTGTTTCGCGATCAATATTTGAATCGCCCGAGAGATTACAAAGAGCGCGTTCGTAAAGCTCGTGAGATGGAGGACGTCCCGCATGACTCGCCTCAAGCCATCTTCCAAGATTTCGGACACGCAAACATTGAGGCGTTAGAACAGCTTCAAATGTCGGTCTCTCCTCAAAAACTGGAACGTGCAGTGGCTCTGATGGATGGTGCTGAAACCATCTACATTCAAGGTACTCGCCGTGCTTACCCAGTGGCTTTCTATCTTTGGTACGCCCTCATGAAATCTGACAAGAGTGTCGTGCTCTTGGATGATCACGGTGGCATGTTGTCTCCGTTAACTCGACGAATGAACGAAAAAGACGTTCTGTTTGCTATCACCTTCAATCCATACGCGGAAGAAACCAGCCAACTGATCGATGATGCTTGCAAAAAGAACGTGCCGATTGTCTGCATTACTGACAACCAAATGACGCCTCATGGCAGCAAAATGGATGTTTGTTTTGAAGTGCAAGAAGGCGAATTGATGGGCTTCCGTTCGCTCAGCAGCTCCATGTATTTGGCGCAGGCGATTGCGGTGAGTCTGATTTGTCGAGAAGTTAAGTAATTTCATCGCTCAGTAATCTCGAATAGGGACGCGATCCTGCGAGCGAATAAGCAGTATAGCGCGCAGATTTTTCCATACCTTTGTCCACTGATTAGGTGCAACTTAGCGGTTGTGCTGCGGGTTTGCTCGAGCTGAATTCGGCTTATGTCCTGCAATGTACAGGGCAGTGAGAAGAGGTAAATCTGATGCGTTTTGCTCTACATGGCATGTGCTCCCTGCACAGCAATATCCTATCTGATGTCCGACTCGCCAAAGAAACTGGCTATCAAGGGCTCGAAATCCACACCGAAAAACTCTGGCGTTATATTCAGGCTGGCTTCACGGCTGAGCAGCTTAAACAGCGCATGGATGAGTTTGGCATTGTTCCAACGGCGATCGACATCATTGGCGCGGTTGAAGTGACAGATAAAGCCAGCCAACGTCAACTGTTCCAAGATTCAGAAACGCTGTGCCGTTTTGCGCAGGCCGTGGGTGCACCTACCATCCAGCTCAATGCTTTTGAGGCATTAAATGGCTTAACCAAAGAGCAAAACATCGAACTCACGGCACAGAACATTCGCCAGATTGCCGACATTGGTAAGAGCTATGGCATCCGTTTCCAATATGAAGGCGCGGCTTGGACTCCAATCGCCAAACTGGAAGATTACTTCCGCCTGTACGACGCCGTCGGTCGCGACAACTTTGGTTTTGTTCTGGATACATGGCACTTATGGGCATGTCGCGGGGCAACGCTGGAGCAAGTGGCAAATATCGATGCTGAGCTGATTTACAACGTGCACTTGTCTGACGGCAAGCGTCCTGCTCCGGGCGAGGCTTGGCCAGATGAGCGCGCTCTACGTGGATATTTGATAGGCCAAGGTGAAGTGCCATTAAAAGAATGGGTCGATGCGATTCGCCAAACAGGTTACGACGGCTTCTATTCTGGTGAGTTCCTCAATGACCAACTGTGGGAAGGGGATTACTACGACATCGCCGAAGATATGTTGGCGGGCATGAAGCGTCAATTCGACTAATCGACACAGAAGGGATTTCCTATGTTTAATATTGCTTTATTTGGAGCGGGTCGAATTGGTCAAGTGCATGCGGTTAATATCGAACGTTCACCAGAAACTACGATTTATTCGCTAATCGAACCTTATGAGGTCTATGCGGATCAGTTTTGTGCGCAGTATCCGCAGACAAAACGCCAAACTGTAGAAGAGGCGATGGCGGATGACAACGTTCATGCGGTGTGCATTTGCTCTTCAACCGATACTCATGCGGATTTGATTGAGCGAGCAGCAAAAGCAGGTAAAGCTATCTTTTGTGAGAAGCCAATCGACCTTGATTTGGGGCGAGTACGTGATTGCTTGGGCGTAGTAAATCAGCATCAAGTGCCTTTCTTATTAGGCTTCAATCGCCGCTTTGACCCGCATTTCCTAAGTCTTAAGAAAGCGTTGGATGACGGCCAAATTGGCGAACCAGCAAGCGTAATTATCACCTCTCGCGATCCTGCGCCACCGCCAGCGCAATACAGCAAATCCTCGGGTGGCATGTTCCGTGATATGACGATTCACGACCTCGATATGGCGCGGTTTATCTTAGGGGAAGATCCTATTGCGGTTACGGCACATGGCAGCTGCAAGGTAGATCCGGCCATCGGTGAAGCGGGAGATATCGATACCAGTGTGGTGACGCTTACATTCCCTTCTGGTGCGATGGCGACGATTCATAACAGTCGTCGCTCTGGCTACGGATACGATCAGCGTCTCGAAGTGCATGGCGAGAAAGGTATGCTGCAAGTGGCGAATCTGACCGAAAATCTAGTCAGCCGCAGTACAGATACAGGACAAACAGGCGCAACACCGAAGTATTTCTTCTTAGAGCGTTATGAGCGTGCTTACGTGGCAGAGTGGCAACACTTTGTTGAAGTGCTGAAAGGCGAAGCGCCATGCTGCTCGGGTATAGATGGAGAGATTGCTCTGACGTTAGCGGATGCCGCGTTAGAATCCATGCGAACTGGGAAGACGGTTCGTTTGTAAGCCATCCTGCAATGGAAACAAAAAGGGGAGCCTCGTTGGCTCCCCTTTCTATTTTTATATCTTACAGATGCTTAAGTCTTACTGAGCTTTCTTCTGTTCTGATTTGCAAACAGCCGCAGTGAAGATAACGTCTGTTGAGCTGTTTAGCGCTGTTTCAGCCGAGTCTTGAATCACACCAATGATGAAGCCAACCGCTACAACCTGCATTGCTACGTCGTTTGAGATACCAAACAGCCCACACGCTAGTGGGATTAGTAGTAGAGAACCACCTGCAACACCTGATGCGCCACACGCTGATACTGCAGCAACAATACTTAGTAGTACCGCTGTCATTAGGTCAACGTCGATACCCATAGTGTGTACCGCTGCTAGCGTTAGGGTTGTGATAGTGATTGCTGCACCCGCCATGTTAATGGTCGCACCTAGTGGGATAGATACTGAGTACGTATCTTCGTCTAGGTCTAGCTTCTTACATAGGTTCATGTTCACTGGAATGTTCGCAGCACTTGAACGCGTAAAGAAGGCCGTTACGCCACTTTCACGTAGACATTGGAACACCAATGGGTATGGGTTTTCTTTCGTTTTGAAGTATACGATCGCTGGGTTAACCACTAGCGCAATGATAAACATTGAACCCAATAGTACCGCTAGAAGGTGAGCGTAGCTCGCTAGTGCGCCAAAACCAGTTGTTGCAAATGTAGATGCAACCAAACCGAAGATACCGAAAGGAGCAAGACGAATGATAAAGCGAACAATGTGAGAAACACTGTGGCTTAGATCTTCGAATACCGCTTTCGTCGTTGCTGATGCGTGGTGTAGTGCGAAACCAAGACCGACACCCCAAGCAAGAATACCGATGTAGTTTGCTTCTACTAGTGCGTTTACTGGGTTATCAACCAGCTTGAACAGCAAGGTTTGGATAACTTCTGCAATGCCTTGTGGTGGCGTTGCACCTTCAGCGCCCGTTACTAGCGTTAAATTGGTCGGGAAAAGGAAACTTAGTACTACTGCGGTTAGCGCCGCAAAGAAGGTACCCGCTAGGTAAAGAATGACGATTGGACGCATGTAAGTGTGTTGGTTTTTCTTTTGGTTGGCGATAGAAGCCGCAACCAAAATGAATACCAAGATAGGAGCAATCGCTTTAAGAGCACCGACAAACAGACTACCCAGCATACCAACGCTTTCAGCGTGGCTTGGTGAGATAGTCGCAAGCAGAATACCCAAAACAATACCGACGAGGATCTGGAGAACGAGGTTACCGCGAGCGTATCGGGCAACGAGACTGTTGTGTTGCATTTGCATACATCATTCCTGCAATTTTTGCCTCAGCAGCAGCTCAAACTTCAGTCATTACACGGCGTAATGTTCCTTCGAATGAAGGGGCTGAACCTTGTTGTTGTGTTGCTAAGACGTCCTGATTATCAATTATCCTGTTTTTATAAATCCAGCTATTTTCTTGCTGAATATCACATATCTTAGCTTGGTAATATTTTGTGTCTAGTTTTAGTTTGTTCTTAGTTTAAATGTTTGCACAATGTTGCTGTTATTGGTCTTTTATGTTGATTTGTGTCGCCAAGTATGAATGATGGTTTTTCACTAAGTTATTAAAAAAGGAGGCGTTAGCCTCCTTTGTTCTATTGATTACGCAAATGCAACAAGTTAATAACCTCGTTGGTGTTTGCGCTTTTCGCCAACGATACTGCGTACCATTTTTCCGAACTGTTTACTCTGAGCTCGTTGCTCTGCGAGAGTCGCGCCGTTGTGGGCTTGTTCTCGCAGTAACTTTTGGTAGTTAGTAAAGCGGCGCATCTCCAATGTACCATCTTCAATTGCGGCTTGAACCGCGCAACCCGGCTCCGTTTGATGCTGGCAATCGCTGAATCGACAGTTTTCTGCTAACGCTTCAACATCTGCGAACGTTTCACTCACACCTGCTTCGCAATGTGCCAATTGGATCTCTCGCATTCCCGGCGTGTCCATTAAGATCCCACCGGAAGGCAATAGATGGATTGAGCGCGAGGTCGTCGTATGTCGACCCTTACTGTCATCTTCACGAATTCCGCCAGTCGCTTGTTCTTGCTCGCCAAGTAGGGTATTGACTAAGGTCGATTTTCCTACCCCAGAAGAACCGATAAAGGCGACGGTTTGACCTTCACCACACCAACCCATCAACTTGGCAACGTCTGACTCGTCCAAGCCGTTAACGCTCTCTACCATAAGCAGTGGATCGAGCTTTTGTACCTGAGCTTTGAGCTCGTCAGCGTCGTCACATAAGTCGGCTTTTGTCAGCACAATCACAGGTTCTACATCGGCTTCATTGATGAGTGCCAAGTAGCGCTCAATGCGGCTGAGATTAAAGTCGTGATTGAGTGAACAAACGATAAAGACCGTATCCACGTTGGCGGCAATAAGTTGCTCAGCGACCTTGCTGCCAGCGGCTTTACGGCTGAATAAGCTGCGGCGCTCAAGTAAACGAGAAAACTGCTGCTGGTGGTTGAGTATCACCCAGTCACCAACGGTCATGCAGGGTAACGAGGTATGGATAGGTAAGTGAGTTTCACCTTGTTCGCTAACCACAACGTAACCACTACGATGGTGAGCAATCACTCGCGCGAAAAGCGTGTTCTCGTAATCGTCTAACGTCAGTTGTTGTTGAAAAAACGGTTTCCAACCTAATAGCTTTAATGGGTTAGGTTGAGTTAGTAGTGTTTCACAAAAAGAATGTGCTTTATTCATTGTTGAATTATCCCAGACGCAACAAAGCGCCTTAATACAAATCGCATTAGGGTCTAATTCGCATAGAGCTGACCCCGGTGAAAACCGGGCAAGGAAGGGAGGAGTTGTGGCTTAGCCACGAGAAAAAAGTTGGACGTTTACCCTTTCACTGCCCAGTTAGTGTTATTCATTACAATCATCATATTTCCTCTTAGTTGGTGAGTTAACGGCCGGAGTATAGCGGCTGTGATTCGATTCTTACAACTCCTTTGCGTTTTATATGTGTTTTATTCGACGTTCTTCCATCTCTTGTGAATAGGTATTGGCTTTTACGCCGTAGATGATTTGGATATGTCGCTCATCGATGATCACCACGCCATGTGCTCCGTGTGCTTTCAATGCTTTTTGATTCACGATTGCAGTGTCTTTTAGTGTGAGTCGTAGCCTTGTCGCACAAGCTCCGGTTTCCACCAAATTATCCATGCCACCGATAGCGTCAACGATGGTGTCGACATCTTGTTCCAGATTTGGATTCACGTGCGTCAGCATTTTGAAGACGCGAGAAAGGGCTTTTAACATCGCGAGAAACTCGTTTGGCAGCAAAGCCTTGTTTATATCTCAGCGGCGGCTGCTTCGCTCTGATTTAGGACACAAAATCATGCATTGATAGTTTGGCGAATACTGCTTAGAGAAAAGAGAGAGGAATAAAAAAGCTCCTCACGTTGGAGGAGCTTTGAATCGATGAAGTAAAGAAGCACTAATGATGATGTTCGTGCTTTTTCATTCCTGCCATGACTTTTTTGACTGGTGCGGTAAAGCTTTGCTTTTGGCCGTTGTCGTAAGTCACTGTCACCTCGATTTCGTCGCCTTCATTAAGCGGCTTTTTAAGGTCGAATAGCATGATATGTAGGCTACCCGGTTTTAGCTCGGTAGTCTCTTTTGCAGCGAGCGTGATGTGGTCTACTTGACGCATCTTCATCACATCGCCTTCTTTAATCACATCGTGCAACTCGACTTTACCTGCAGCAGGGGTTTCTGCTGCAACGATATTGATGTCTTCTTGGCTTCGGTTAGCAAACGTCACAAACACAGCGCTTGTTACAGCACCTGGCGCCATGGCTCGTGCATATGGCTCATGTGGCATGACATTGAGGTTTGCTTGTGCCAAAGGGCTTAGAAGTAGGGCGGAGAGGGCTAACGTTTTGATTGCCTGCTTAGCTTTCATTGGTTTTTCCTTCTGCAGTCAGTTTGGTTATCGCCTCGACAATTGGCGCAGGCGTTAAGGTATGTGGCACTTTAGTGATGAGTGTGCCGTCAGGCTTCAAGAAGTAAAAGTAAGAGCTGTGGTCGAGTGTGTATTTCAGCTCTGAGCCTTCTAGCTCTGTTTTACGGAAAATGACACCGTACTTGTGAGCAAGTGGGGTGGTCACATCAAGTGGTGCAGATAGACCTTCAATCATCGGATGGAAGTAGTGAGCGTACTTGGCGGATGCATCTGCTTCGTCGCGTTCTGGATCAAGCGAGATGAACATCGGGCGCAACTGTGCTTTTTGCGCATCGTCGATTTGATTGAGTGCGCCTGCTAGCATGGCTAATGAGGTCGGGCACACGTCTGGGCAACGCGTAAAGCCAAAGTAAACAATGCGAATGCGATCATCGCTGGTATCGAAGATATCGACAGGTTTGTCGCCTTCGCCGAACAACACGCTTTGTTCGGTCGCGACTTGCTGTTTTTTCTCTACGTCTTTTTGTCCATCTAGATACGTTTTAGTACCAAAGCCGAGAACGAAAGCAACCACGAGAAAGAGAGACCAATTACGGCTCATATCAATTCCTTATCTTTGCATTTTGAGGGCTGGGTAGATGGTGTCTTTACCGTCGGAAAGCTCACCAACCCACGTCATCGAATCTTGTGTACAAACGGGCAATGTCACATCGCCCACGAATTTACCCGGCGCCACTTTCTTCAGCATGAATTTTGGCTCGCCCATTTCCATTTCTCGACCAACCAAACTTAATACAAGTTGATCCGCTTCGCTGTCTTGCCATTCGACTTCGAGCTGAGCTGGGATCAGAGGTTGAGCAGTATCGACGCTAAGCGTCATCGCAACATCATGTTGGATGCAAGGTTCAGTAGAGAGGAAACAGTATTCATCGAGCGACTTAGGCTCGGGCGCTGAAGAGAAGTTTTTGATCAGGGTAGGCGCGTAAAAGCCAGCAACCAGTGCAACGGCTATCCCTGCGATTTGTAACACTTTCATTAAGATTCAGTATTTATCACTTAACATTGTCTGCATCCTAGCACAGATGGAATGTACGAAAACTCGCAATTTCAACAAATTGTGCACTATCTTGAAACTTATCGTTTGTAGAGCGTAAATAAAAAAGCGGAGCCAATGGCTCCGCTTCTTAAATGATGGAATTGTGGTTTTGATTTACTTGTTTGAATCCGCAAACTTTTCTAAACCAAGTACCAGAGCAATAGCTGCTAGCATCATGATCACAGCTAACACCAGTTGCGATGGTTGAGACGTGATGTGCTCAAACTCAAACGGTGACAGGTTTTGCTCTAGCAATGGCACTTGCTCGCCTTTCGAGTTCGTACGCCATGTTAGCGTCTCTTTCCAAGGCCAGATCTTTGGTAGCGTGCCGATCATCAAGCCTGTTAGGAACATCAACGTTAAATCGCGGAATTTGCGCAGTAACCAAGATAACAGGTGAGAGAAAGACAATAGACCAGCCACACAGCCAACAAGGAACAAGGCAAGGATATCAATTTGGAACCCTTTCACTGCGCCTAGCACTGGAGCGTACATACCGATCAACAGCAAAATAAAGCTGCCTGAGATGCCCGGTAGAATCATTGCACAAATCGCAATCGCACCTGCAAGAATGGTGTTGATTGCAGTTGGCTCCATGTGAAGTGGTTTGAGTACCGTGATGCTGTAGGCAAAGCCAATACCAATCAAGAGAGCAACAAAGCGAATCGCATCGCGTTTCTCTACTTGGCGAATGATGTGGTAGACCGACACCAAAATCAGACCGAAGAAGAAAGACCAGATTGGAATTGGGTGGGTTTCTAATAGCCAACTGATCAGTTTTGCTAATGTTGCGATACTAGTGAAAATGCCCGCAAACAGTGAAATCAGGAAGAAGCCGTTAATATGGTTAAATGCGGCTTTGAAGCCATCTTTTTTCCAAATCGAGAAAAGTGATGGGTTAATACGTCGAATGCTTTCTAGCAGCGTGTCGTAAATGCCGGTAATGAATGCAATGGTGCCGCCCGATACGCCAGGGACAACATCGGCTGCACCCATGGCCATTCCTTTAAAGTAGGTGATTAGATAGTTCATTTCTCAAGTACTAAGTCATGTTGATGGCAGTGAGTATACAAACATTGATGTCAAAAAAGTATGAAATAGTGTTTCGGAAGATATCGAAATGATTGCTTATCAGAGAAACAGAAGAGCTTTAGTGATTTCCTACAAATAAAAACAGGGCGATAAACGAGATTTGGCAGGGTGAATATGGGGAAATATAAATCGCTCAACACTGTCTAAATTAACCTAATTAAACAATAAATCTCGTGAATCTGGCTAATTGATGATTTATTTATCACTTATGTGACTAGATTGCGTCTTGCAACTGCGTTTTGCATTCTGGCTTTGCATAATGCAAAAATTATGGCTGTAACAAGATTTGATATGAGATCTTGTGCCCAAAAATAATGCTTTTCAAATTGGCATGATTAATGCATAATTCTTTTCGACCCTTCTTAAGCCGAGGGTCACCTAGCCAACTGACGTTGTTAGTGAATACACATTGTTCACATCATACATAAGCCAATCGCCTTAATTGCGGTTGGCTATTTTTTTGTCTGTAATATACCCAAGTGACTTCAAGATGCAGGATTCAGAGCGTTGTCATTGATTCGAGGTCAAGGAAAACAACGCAGTGGAATAGCGAGCTCTTTCCAAGTTGTTTGAAGCAGAGATCGAGTCAATGACACGCTCCCGAAGGGCGAGTTGCCTTGGCTCGTATACTTTGTTGTCGATTCTTGATTTAGACCCACTAGACCTTTAAATCGCCGCCGCGTCTACAAACCAAGTCATTCTCGCTGAACCTAGCATCTCGAGGTTACTTGGGTATATATGTACAACGTTTCCTACGTGCTTTGCAATTTGCACTTTTCAACGATGAATTAGTCATAAAAAAGGGCTGACGCATAACGTCAACCCTGGTATTTAGCACTAATTTATTTAGCCTGATCAGTAACCCATCAGCTGCAACAAGTTCTCTGCTGTCACGATTGCTTCCTTACGGTTGGCAATGTTGAGCTTTTGGTACAAGTTACGAATGTGAGTCTTAATCGTTGTGCCTGCCACATCCAGCTCTTGTGCGATTTGCTCGTTACTAAAGCCAGAGTAGATAAGACCAAGTACTTGCCATTCACGCTGAGTCAGTGGGCTAGTACGAACTAACTCAGGAACATTCGGGTGATTGACTAGCTTCTCGATAAAGTCCTCATCGAAGTGAATAGAACGGCTACGCTGGTTAGATGAAATGTCTTTCATTAACTGCTGAGCACGGTGACGTTCTAAATCGCCTAACTCATGACGAAGGCTTAGCTTCTCTAACAATCCGCCAATGGTTGCACCGTCGATTAAGAAGTTGCCAACCATACCGGTTTGGTTAGTCATCACTAGTGCTTCTTTTAGCAATGCTTTGGCTTGCTCTTCGTCTTTCTGACGCGCAGCAAATACTGCTTCTACGACTAAGTTGCGGTTTGTGTCTGTCACTAGGTTCGTACGTCGCGCTTCGCTTTGTAGGAAGTCCAAAGCTTGGCGTGCTTCGTCGTACTGACCAAGGTTGATATGAGCACGAGCAATGTTACGCCACTGCAGTTGCTGGAAGTGGTTACATGCTGATTCAGGACGAACGGCGGTATTCAACCATTCTTGAATCGCTTCTGTGTTCCCACGTGCTTGCCAGAACAAGATCAGAGAAAGTGAGGCATTGGCTGTCCAATCAACGTGGTAAGTCGATTGCTTCATCAAATGCTGGATGTGCTCGATGAATTTGCCAGCTTTATCCAGTTCACCACGACCAATCGCAATACGAGCCAACATTGAGTAGCTATGTAAGTGCTTACTTGGCGAGTGGTTTTCCAGAATCTGCAAACCTTTGTACGCACACTCTTCTGCTTCATCCAAACGGTTCCAGCACCACAATACTTGAGCGCGAATACGTAGCAAGAATTCATGAAGAGGTACATGCTGAAGCTGCTGGTCTTCGATCAGACGAAAGCCTGAATCTTGCAGTTCAAATGCTGCTTGAACGTAACCTTGCGCAATCATGATTTCGCTTTGCTGCAAGATTGCCCACAACGCTTGGTGGTAAACCTGATACTGGCGAGCCAGCTTTTCAGTTTGTTGCATCATTGGCAACGCACGGTCGAGCTTACCTAATACGTGGTTGACTTCACCAACGACCGATGTCGCCACTATGCGGCTGCGGTATACGGTTGGGTCAAGTTGGCTAAGCGCGAGCTCGGCAAGTTCCAATGCATGCTCTGGTTGGTTGCTGTTGATCGCGACCTGAGCGAGTAGGGCGTTAGCTTGGCCTTGGTAGCCAGTGTCGAGTTCGATATTACGCTTTTTGTGCTCTTCTTCAGCTTCTGCTAATAGCTTACCAACTTGGTTGTAGCGGTGTTGGCTCTGTGCCAGCCAAGCTCTTAGCATCGACAATTTCGGATGGCTGAACAGCAGATCTTTATCAAGTTGGTTGATGGCAGACTCTAGTGTCGTCAACTCGCCTTGGTTGAACATCTTCCAACCGAATTCATTCAAAATCTCAACGATCAAATCGGTGTCGTTAGATTTTTGAGCGTGGTGAATCGCCTGATGTGGGGCTTTCTGCTTTAACCAAGCAACCGCAGCATTGCGGTGAAGGTCTTTTTCTTGTTGAGGAATACGCGCCTGACGCTCATGCGACAAGAACTCGCCAAACAAGTTGTGGAAACGGAACCAGTTTTGCTCACCTTCCAGTGGGTAGATGAATAAGCCGTAGCGGTTGAGTGATTCAATCATGCCCAGTGCGTCTTCACGCTGAGTCAGTGCAAACACTAACTCATCGTTGAAATGGTCCAGTACCGACACTTGCATCAAGAAGTGACGTGTCTCTTTATCTAAGAGATCAAAGACTTCTTCGACCAAGTAATCCCAAAGGTGAGCGTGATTGAATTGAGAAACAGATTCTACGGTTTGCGCCAATGTGCGGTTTTGATGCTGAGCTTGCAGCGCAATAAGCTGCAGCGCTGATGGCCAACCTTCCACATAGGTGCGTAGGTTGTTTGCCATGTCTTCATCGATGCCGTCGGCAATGCGTTGATTGAAGAAGCGCGTGGTTTCTTCAGTATCGAATGCCAACATTTCATTGCCAATTTCGATCATCAAATCACGCACACGCAGGTTCGCCGTCCCCAGCGGCGGAGCTGCACGGCTTGTGACAACAACGGTTAGGTTGTCTGGCATGTGCTTTAAGAAGAAGCGCATCGATTCATGGATTTCGTCGTTGGTGATCAGGTGATAATCATCTAATACGACGTAACACTCGTGCTGAAAATCCGCCATCTCAGCGAAAACTTCGCTGAATAAAGAGCGTAAAGAAGAGAACTGACGTTTCTCAGCCAATTTCTGAGCGTTAGAGCAGTTGTAGTTGGTGGCTTTGTTTAAAGCTTGCAGCAAATAGTTAACGAAGCGAAAACCGTCGTTATCACTGTCATCAATGCTGTACCAACCTACGTTGGGTTTATCTGACAACCATTGTGCTGCCATGGTGGTTTTTCCGTAACCAGCAGGCGAGCGGAACAATACCAATTTGTAGTAAGGCGCTTGTTGTAGTAAGTCCAACACTCGCGGTCGGACGATCGCATTATGCAAGCGGCCAGGGCGAGTAAGTTTAGATGGAATCCACATTATTAATTCTGTCCTTAAATTTTTTGAGCTAGCGAAACTAGAAACTGACTCACACCACTAAATTCTAGTTTGTGTAAAAAGTGTACAGGCTGGTGAGTCGTTTGCGATGTTACGACAACAGAATCGGTTGTTACTTTGATCCACTTCCTAATTCTCAAGGGTTGCTGTAAATGCCACCAACTACGCCCTGTATTTGTGATTATGGTCACTTAAAAGCCGGTGGTATTGAACCCATGTAGAAAGAGTTGCACATCTATTACGGAAAATTTATCGATGTTAAAAGGCTTAATGTGATCACTAAGACAGTTTTTACATCAGATGAGAGTTGTCGAATAAAAAACGTCATGAACAAATTTTAATCTTTCTCACAGATGGCTGTGATCCGAATCACTAAGAATAGGGTTATAGGCTGCCGTGTTGCGATTTGGATCACTAAGTTTGCAAGCTTACGCCCTCTACGCCCTACCCCCTCCTCCTTGTAGGGAGGACAAATGGGAGGATGTTTATTCACAGAGGGAAATGCACGATGTATGGCAGATGAATTACTAAAAGACGTGAGAATTTCTTAATGAAACCTACTCAACAGAAACAATTTGACAAGAAGTCGTTCCAAGAAAGCGTAAAGAAACATCTATCTGTGACTTACGCTCACACGGTTGAAAATGCAGATAGCCGCGCATGGTACCTAGCAATGGGTCGTGCATTGGCTGAGTTTACGACTTGTGATTTGCTTGCTACTGAAGCAGACGCTCGCATCCAAGAAGCGAAAAGCGTTAACTACCTTTCACTAGAATTCCTTATCGGTCGTTTGACTGGTAACAACCTAATCAGCATGGGTCTTTACGAAGAGATCACTGAAGCTATGGCTGAGCTAGGTCACAACCTAACAGACCTTCTAGAAGAAGAGCGCGACCCATCACTGGGTAACGGTGGTCTAGGTCGTCTAGCAGCATGTTTCATGGATTCATGTGCGGCTCAAGAATTCCCAACTGTAGGTTACGGCCTGCATTACGAATACGGTCTATTTAAGCAGTCGTTCAAAGACGGCCGTCAACAAGAAGCACCAGACGCATGGCGTGGTGTAGAAGGTTACCCTTGGGAAGTGGCTCGCCCTGAGCTAGCGCAAGAAATCGGCTTCTACGGTCACGTTGAAGTGGTAAACGAAAACGGTAAAGAAGTTCGTAAATGGGTTCCTGGCATGTCTGTAAAAGCAATGCCTTGGGATCTACCTATCGTAGGTTACGAATCAGACACGGTTTACCCTCTACGTCTTTGGGAATGTCAGGCAATCGCACCATTCTCACTAGAAAGCTTTAACAACGGTGATTACTTCGAAGCTCAGCACGCGCTGATCGACGCAGGCAACATCACTAAAGTGCTTTACCCGAACGATAACCACGAGAAAGGTAAAACACTGCGTCTAATGCAACAGTACTTCCACTCAGCAGCATCTGTACGCGACATCCTACGTCGCCACGAAGCAGCAGGTTACTCGCTAGCGGATCTACCGAAGCAAGAGACTATTCAGCTTAACGATACGCACCCAACAATTGCTATCCCTGAGCTAATGCGCATCCTAGTGGACGAAAAAGGTCTTACTTGGGAAGCAGCATGGGAAATCAGTTCTCAGACATTCGCGTACACTAACCACACGCTACTTCCAGAAGCACTAGAGACATGGCCAGAGTCGCTAATCCAGCGTCTACTTCCACGTCACATGGAAATCATTTTTGAAATCAACCACCGCTTCCTACAAGAAGTTCGTAAGATGTGGCCTGGTGACGGTGAGAAGCAAGCGAAGCTTTCTATCATCCAAGAAGGTTTCAACCGCATGGTTCGCATGGCTAACCTATGTGTAATCGGTTCTTACGCAGTGAACGGCGTAGCAGCACTTCACTCTGAATTGGTTAAGAAAGACCTATTCCCAGAGTTCCACGAGATGTACCCAACTCGTCTACATAACGTAACGAACGGTATCACTCCTCGTCGTTGGCTGAAGTTCTGTAACCCAGGTCTATCTAAGCTAATCACTGAGAAAGTGGGTCCAGAATGGCCTGCGAAACTAGAGCAGCTAGAAGGCATCGCTAAATACGCAACAGACGCGAAATTCCAAAAAGAATTCATGGCTGTTAAGAAAGAAAACAAACAGCGTCTTGCTGATTGGGTTCTAGATAACATGGGTATTGAGCTAGATACTAACGCTATCTTCGACGTTCAAATCAAGCGTCTACACGAGTACAAGCGTCAGCACCTAGATCTGCTACACATTCTATCTCTATACCACCGCATCCTGAACGAACCTGGTTTCGAGTGTGAGCCACGCGTATGTTTCTTCGCAGCGAAAGCAGCACCGGGCTACCACCTAGCGAAAGAAATTATGTTCGCAGTGAACAAGGTTGCAGAGAAGATCAACAACGATCCTCGCATCGGTAACAAACTGAAAGTGGTATTCATCCCTGACTACCGCGTGAGCATGGCTGAGATCATCATCCCTGCGGCAGACGTTTCACAACAAATCTCGCTAGCGGGTAAAGAAGCATCTGGTACAGGTAACATGAAGATGGCTCTTAACGGTGCCCTAACTATCGGTACGATGGATGGTGCTAACGTTGAGATCCGTGAAGAAGTGGGCGACGAGAACATCTACATCTTCGGTCTTGATGTTGAAGGCGTGAAAGCGGTTAAAGCAGCTGGCTACAACCCTTACGACTACTACAACGCAGATCACCTACTAAAAGCGTCTTTAGACCTACTAACAGGCGAAGAGTTTACGCCAGGTCAACCAGGCCTACTCCGCGCTACATTCGATAGCCTACTAGATGGCGGTGACCCATACCTATGTCTTGCTGACTTCGCATCTTATGTGAAAGCGCATGAAGAAATGGGCAAACAATACAAAGACCAAGCAGGTTGGGCTAAGAAAGCGATTCTTAACACTGCCCTAGTTGGTAAGTTCACATCAGACCGCTCTATCCGCGACTACGTGAACAACATCTGGAAACTTGAAGCGGTGAAACGCTAATAGAACCCAGTTAAGACCAAGGTAGCCGAGCGCTACCTTTGGTCATTTTCAAAGATTAGTTATTGATAACAATAAAACCCTACATGGAAGGTGTTGGTATTACCTTCGGAGAAAGCGATGAAAGAACAAACAGCACTAAAGAAAGTCGCAGACATGGCGCGATTAGCTGATAGCTACGTCAGCGCGTGGGGAGACGAGGCAAAAGTTTCTGAAGAAACACTGCGCCGCTTGCTCACTTCACTTGGCTACGATACTAGCAGCGATGAGAAGCTATTGGCTTCTGCTGAGAAAAAACATAAGAAAGACGTACTAGCCCCTGTTCTTGTTTTACGCGACGGCGAACCAGTCGAAGTGGAACTAAACCTAGGTACGAGTGCTCGCGAGAGCGAATTTAGCTGGCGTTTAGAAACAGAACAAGGAGAGGTACTTGAAGGCTATCTTCAGTCGCAAATTGTTCGTGATGAACGAGCTGAGGGTGGCCCTCTAGTGTTTGCATTGCCAAAGAACTTGGCATGGGGTTACCACAAACTGATCATCAGCCGTAAGCGTCGCAAGACTCCTTACGAAATGTCGCTGATCATCACACCTAAAGCGTGTTTCAAACAAGAAGACCTAAACCAACACAAAAAGCTATGGGGCCCAAGCATCCAGCTTTACACACTGCGTACTCAGCACAACTGGGGTATCGGTGACTTCGGTGACCTGAAGCAGTTGGTGAGTGACATCGCATCTCGTGGCGGTGACTTCATTGGTTTGAACCCGATTCACTCATTGTTCCCAGCGAACCCAGAAGGTGCGAGCCCATACAGCCCGTCTTCTCGTCGTTGGTTGAACATCATGTACATCGACGTAAGCTCTGTGCCTGAGTTCGCACTAAGTGCAGAAGCACAGCAACGTGTTGGCAGCGCTGAATTCCAGCAACGTCTACAAAAAGCACGTGAATCACACTGGGTGAACTACACCGAAGTGTCTGAGCTTAAGATGAGCATTCTTCCACTGCTATTTAGCGAGTTTAAAGCGCGTCATCTAGACAAGAACACAGACCGTGCTCGTGCGTTCCTAGAGTTCGTAGAAATTGGCGGCGAAAGCCTACTTCATCAAGCGGCATTTGATGCGCTGCACGGTGAGCTACACGCTGAAGATTCAAGTGTTTGGGGCTGGCCGGTATTCCCTGAGAAGTTCCGCACGTTCGATGCAGCAGCAACTCAGAAGTACATCAAAGACAACGCAGACCGTGTTCACCTGTACATGTACCTACAGTGGATCGCAGACGATCAAATCAAAGAAGCGCAAGCACTAGCTGAAGAAAAAGGCATGACAGTTGGTCTGTATCGCGACCTTGCTGTAGGTGTTGCAGATTCAGGCAGCGAGACTTGGGCTGATGACGGCGCGCTAGTATTGGATGCAAGCATCGGTGCGCCACCAGATGTACTTGGTCCACTAGGTCAAAACTGGGGTCTACCACCGCTAAACCCACAAGTGTTGGAAGCAACTGGCTACGATGCATACATCAAGCTACTGCGTGCAAACATGAAACACTGTGGTGCGCTGCGTATTGACCACGTTCTTGGTCTACTTCGTCTGTGGTGGATTCCAAAAGGCGAGAAAGCGACAGAAGGTGCTTACCTGTACTACCCAGTTGAAGACATGCTAGCAATCCTAGCGCTAGAATCTCATCGTCATCAGTGTTCTGTAATCGGTGAAGACTTGGGTACTGTGCCTGATGAAATCGTGGATATCCTACGTGACGCAGGTGTTCACTCATACAAAGTGTTCTTCTTCGAAACATCAAAAGACGACGGCGGCTTTATTTCTCCGAAGCACTACGCTGAGCAGTCTATGGCGGCACTGTGTACGCACGATATGCCAACACTACGTGGCTTCTGGCACTGTGATGACTTGAAGATGGGTCGTGAGATCGGTCTATACCCAGACGAGCAACAATTAGAAGGTCTGTTTGATGACCGTCTGAAGTGTAAGCAAGGTATCCTAGACAGCGTTCGTTGGCACGGTTACCTGCCAGAAGGCATCGGCCATGACGCACAGTACGTTCCAATGGATTGCCACCTAAGCGAAGCGCTTCAATTGCACGTTGCTGCGGGTGACTCTGCACTACTGAGTGTTCAGCTTGAAGACTGGCTAGAAATGGACCAACCGGTCAACATTCCTGGCACGGTAGATGAGTATCCAAACTGGCGTCGTAAACTGTCGATGAACCTAGATGAAATCTTCAGCCGCGAAGACGTAAACCGTATTTCTAAGCGCCTCACTGAAGTGCGCGCGAAAGCGAGCAAATAAGGTGGAATGAGTGATGTAGGAATTCGCGAATTTAATTGCGCCAAGGTACGAAAGTACAGCCTAGGTCACTCATTAAATCGGCACAATCCGTTAGGATGAAGTACCGTTATTATGCCCGCAACAATAGCGGGCATTTTTGTTTTTTGACGCCGTTTTATTCAATGTTTGAATAGGATTGGGTCTTTTATAATTGTGTGAATTCACAACGTTTGGCTGAGGAAATCCGATGTTCAAAAACCATAAGGAGAATATCGGTGCTAGGGAGAAAGATTTGAAAACCAAGGTAAAGAAAAAATACGAACGCGCCTACGAATTACTAGCTGAGGCGGCTTACTCAGACCCGTTTGCGTCACTTGGTCCATTCATTGCTGACGGCGAAGGATCGTTACGTGTTTGGATGCCGGGTGCAGACAAAGTTGAATTGGTTATCAGCGGCGAACCTCGAATTGAGCTAGAGCGTGAAGATGAAAGCGGCTTCATCTTAAAAGACAAGCGCGACTTGCATCTAACGCATTACCAACTTGCAATAGACTGGAATGGTGTAGAACAGCTTATTGACGACCCTTACCAATACCACAACATCTACCAAGAATACGAACACCTACACACACCAAAAGACATGTACCGCTACATGGGTTCACAATTTGTGACCATCGAGCGCGGTGGCGAAAATATCTCTGGTGTGCGCTTCCTTGTTTACGCACCTCATGCATCTGCTATCAGCCTAGTGGGTAGCTTTAACCTGTGGGATGGCCGTCGTCATCCAATGCAACGCCTAGACTATGGTATCTGGGGCTTGTTTATTCCTGGTTTGGAAGAGGGCGTACAATACAAATTTGAACTCAAAGGTCCGAATGGGGAAGGGCTTCCTCATAAACAAGACCCTTGGGGCTTCTACTCTGAACAATACCCATCTTTCGCATCGATCACTTACGATCACAACCGTTACCAATGGCAAGATGCGAAATGGCAAAACCGTCCAGTGACGCAGAAACGTGATGAAGCGTTGTCTTTCTACGAACTGCACGCGGGTTCTTGGAAACGCAACGAAGAGGGCGACTTCCTTAACTACCGTGAATTGGCCGCTGAGTTAGTACCTTATCTTGTGGATATGGGCTACACCCACGTTGAGCTTATGCCTGTTTCTGAACATCCGTTCTTTGGCTCTTGGGGTTACCAACCTGTTGGCTTGTTTGCGCCTACCAGTCGTTACGGCTCTCCGGATGATTTCAAGTTCTTCGTTGATGCATGTCACCAAGCTGGCTTGGGTGTGGTACTGGATTGGGTACCTGCACATTTCCCATCGGATGATCATGGCTTAGCGAATTTTGATGGTACGCCACTGTTCCACGATCCAGATCCTCGCCGTGGTTGGCACCAAGATTGGAACTCTTACATCTACGATCTAGGTCGTGAGCATGTGCGCCGTTTCCTAGTGTCTAACGCACTGTACTGGTTCGAGCAATTCCATATTGACGGTATCCGCGTTGATGCTGTTGCGTCGATGCTTTACCTAGATTACTCACGTAGCCACGATCAGTGGATCCCGAACGCTGATGGTGGCAACGAGAACTACGATGCGATCGCAACACTGAAGTGGATGAACGAAGAAGTGTACAAACACTTCCCGAACGCAATGACCATTGCAGAAGAATCAACCGCATTCCCAGGTGTATCTGCACCGACCTTTATGGGCGGTTTAGGCTTCGGCTTTAAGTGGAACATGGGTTGGATGCACGACAGTCTTTCTTACATCCAAGAAGATCCTATTCACCGCAAATACCACCACAATACCATCACGTTCCCGCTTGTTTACGCACACAGCGAAAACTATGTATTGTCGCTTTCTCATGATGAAGTGGTCTACGGCAAAGGCTCTATCCACAACAAGATGCCGGGTGATGAATGGCAACAAACGGCGAACTTACGTGCTTACTTCGGTTACATGTACGGTCAACCGGGTAAGAAGCTAAACTTCATGGGTGCAGAGCTTGGTCAGACAGCAGAGTGGAACCACGATGACCAGTTGCAATGGTTCTTACTAGAGTTTGGACGCCACCAAGGCGTACAAGCGCTGATTCGTGACTTAAACCACTTGTACCGTAATGAAGCGGCGATGCACGACCAAGATTGTGTGCCTGCTGGCTTTGAATGGCGTCTGCAAGATGAAGCCGATTCGAGCATTCTTGCACATGAACGTATTAGCCAAAACGGCGAGCGTGTATTGGTGATCAGCAACTTCACACCAGTGCCGCATGAGCGTTTCCGTTTGGGTGTTCCGATGGAAGGTAAATACGAGCTTCTGTTGAATACTGATGATGTGAAATACGATGGCAGCGATTTTGAAGTGCTAACCAGCGTAGAAACAGAAGAAGTAGAGAGCGAATCGCTGCCTCAGTCTCTTGAGCTGCGTCTACCGCCACTATCAACCGTATTCTACAAACTGGCAAAGTAAGTTGAGTTCGTAAAACAAACTTAACTAGCCAAAACACACAATCAATACAAAGCCCGCTTTACAATGTAAATCGGGCTTTTTTTGACCAAGTTTTCACTAACGATAAACAGACTGCATACTCTATACTTGCATCATATTGTTTTATGAAATCAAGCTAGGTCGGACTTTGAGAAAGATTAAATCCCTTCTGTTCAATATCTTATTGGTGCTTTTGCTTTTACCAGTGATGCTCGTTGGCATAGTGAAATACGTCGATCCACCAATTTGGGGATGGAAGATCAGCCGCATGATTTCTCCTCCAGAGGGATTCCCTGAAGAGAGTCAAAATGAATGGGTGCCTTTGAGTGATATTTCTAAGCACATTCAATTGGCCGTGATTGCGACAGAAGATCAAAAGTTCCCGACTCATTACGGAGTGGATTTTGATTCATTATTTAAAGTGATCTCAGAGTCTGGCGAGAACGGCCCTCCTCGCGGTGCGAGCACGATTACTCAGCAAACTGCAAAGAACGTGTTTCTGTTTCCTTCACACTCTTATGTGCGCAAAGCGTATGAACTTTATTTTGCTCTGCTGATGGAAGCGATGTGGAGTAAAGAACGCATTCTCGAAGTGTATTTGAATGTGGTGGAGTTTGGCCCAGGTATTTATGGCGCGGAAGCCGCTGCGCAAAACTACTTTGGTATTCCAGCTAAACAACTTTCAACACGCCAAGCAGCAAGGCTTGCGGTGGTGTTGCCAAATCCATATCGCATCAAAGTCTACCCTCAGACTTCTTACACCACCAGCCGCGTCAATTGGGCGATGAGACAAATGCGCAATCTTGGCAACGTCGAGTTATAAGTTTCTCTTTTCCTTAACTATCTTGTGTCCGTAAATAGAACTACGCCCCGATAAAGGCAAAATGTGAAGCGTCACAAGCTTTAGGGCGTAGCCTTTTAGAATGATGTGCTCAGTTTTTCATCCATTTACTATTAGTGTGAATAAAACTACAACACGAATACTGCGTCTATGCGCAACCAATGGACTGAACGATGAAACTGAATCTGATTACGACTACCTTATTGCTTGCATCGGCAAGTGCCATCGCCGAGCCAAACATCACCATATCTACCACGACCAACAGCCGTGACTTTCCTTTAAGTGCAGAGCAGCCTTTGGTTGTGCCATTAACCAAAGACGGCTATACGCTTAAAATCACTGGTGTTGAAGGCGATTGCGTTGCGCCCGATGGTCAGAAAGTTAAATTCAACAAACCGATCGCGCTGAATTGTGGAAAGCCAACGGAATTGCCGTTAAAAATCCGTTTTACTGGCGATTACTCTTTCGCTTTTGATGCGGAAGCGAAAACACTGCGCTTCAAGCGTGAACCTAAGAAAGCTGCCAAGACAGAATTCAAACGCCCAATCCCACAAGTGCAATGTGAGGTTTACCAAGGCGGCGAAGTCACCATCGCGTTAGGTGACAGTTTCCCAGATGGCACCAAGTTGCGTGATGCTTACACTGGGCAAATGGTTGAAGTAAAAGATCAGCAAGTATCGCTGACGCCAAGCAAAGACTCCGGTGGTTTGGTGCTACTAGAGCCAGCGAAGAAAACCAAAGAAGCAGTGCCGTTTGATTATCGTAATGCCAATATTTACTTCGTGATGGTCGACCGTTTCAACAACGCCGATACGAGCAATGACAATAGCTATGGGCGCAAGAAAGACGGTAAAGAAGAGATCGGTACCTTCCACGGCGGTGATCTAAAAGGCGTGATCGAGAAACTGGATTACATCAAGAGCCTAGGTACAGATGCTATTTGGTTATCGCCAATCGTTGAGCAAGTACACGGCTTTGTGGGCGGCGGCGATAGCGGCTCATTCCCGTTCTATGCTTACCACGGTTACTGGACGCGTGATTTCACCAAGATTGATGAGAACTTTGGTAACGAAGATGACCTTAAAGTGCTGGTGGAAGAGGCGCATAAGCGTGGTCTCAAAGTCTTGATGGACGCGGTAATCAACCACACTGGCTACTCAACGTTAGCCGATTTGCAATTTGACGGTATTGAGGTGTTAAAGCCAAACGCTGACCTACCGAAGAAGTGGGGGGATTGGCAACCAAAAGCGGGCGAAAATTGGCATAGCTACCACCAGAATATTGATTACCAGAGTCCAAACTGGGCGAAATGGTGGGGCGGTGATTGGGTAAGAACCGGTTTGCCGGGCTACCCTGCTCCGGGCAGCAGCGATATCACTATGTCATTGGCGGGTTTACCTGACTTTATCACTGAATCAGACAAAGCCGTGAAGCCAGCGCAATGGCTATTGGATAACCCCGGCACACGTGTAGAAGCGCGTGACAATTACACCGTTTCCGATTACTTGATTGAGTGGCAAACTGATTGGGTGAAACGCTTTGGTATTGATGGTTACCGTGTTGATACGGTGAAGCACGTTGAAGGTGATGTGTGGAAGCGCTTGAAAGAAGAAGCATCAAGCAGTCTAGAGCAGTGGCGCAAAGAGAATGGTAAGTCAGGTCAGCCATTCTGGATGATGGGTGAAGTATGGGGACATACCGCTTATCGCAGTCCTTACTTCGACGACGGCTTTGATGCGTTGATTAACTTCGACATGCAGAAGAAGTTAGACAAAGGCGCGGCGTGTTTCAGCCAAATGGCAGACACCTACCAAAGCTATGCAGATACTATCGCCAATGAGAAAGACTTTAACCCTGTGAGTTACATGTCTTCTCACGATACGGAGTTATTCTTCTCTCGCTTCAAAGATTACGGCATGCAGCGTAACGCCGCGAATGCACTGCTTCTAAGCCCTGGTGCTGTTCAAGTTTACTATGGTGATGAAGTTGGTCGTAACATTGGCCCTTACGCGGACGATTTCCACCAAGGCACACGCTCTGACATGGTATGGAAGCTATCGGATGAGAAGCAAGCGCTACTCAAACACTGGCAAACCCTTGGTCAGTTCCGTAAAGCGCATCCAGCGATTGGTGCAGGTCAGCATCACGTGATTGAACAAGAAGGTGCGTATGTGTTCTCTCGTTCGCTTGGCAATGACAAAGTCGTTGTGGCGTTTGTGGGGCGCGACAATTAATTAGAACTTCGTTTTAAGCCTAGATAGAAAAAGCCCTTCCTTGAGTTCTTAGGGAAGGGCTTTGTTGTTTTTGATGTTTACTTACTATTTCAATAACTATCTATTCCAATAGTTATTTCTTTAGCTCTTGGTCGATGACTTTCTCAAGCTCCTCGAAAGGTACATAACCCGGAATGACTTGGTCATTAATGATGATCGCTGGTGTGCCTCGTAGACCTAAGCGAGTGAAGTACTCGTAGTTTTTATCCAACAACGCTTTGGTTTCTTTGTCGTCGACAAGCTGTGCTTCTGTGCCAGTCTTCTTAGCGATTTTTTGTAGTGAACTTGCATCATGTGGACCCGGCTTCTTCACCAACAAGTCGTGCACTTCTTTGTACTTGTCATGTTGGTTCTGCCATACGTTCAATGCGTAACTTGCCGAGTTGTAACCGTTCTTCTCGTACTGTTCTTTGAACGATACCGTCATGTTCAGCACTTTTACCTGCGGGTATTCTTTCTCTACCTTCACTAATTCACCTTCAAGACGCTTACAGAAAGGGCAGCTGTAATCGGTCACGTTGATGATCGTCAGCTCTGGGTTCTCTGCACCGAAGTAAGAGTGCTTACCGTCATTAAGATAGGCGCGCGCTTCATCCAAAGTCGCGTTAAACGTCTTTTGGTAAGCGACGTAGTCTTGCAGGTTTTGATGCAGTGAATCGAGGATCTGCGGGTTTTCTTTCAGCAGTTGAGTAATTTCTTGCAGCTTCTCTTCTGATGTTTTTTCTGCTGCGTGTGAAAATAGAGGTACCAGCGCGATAGCCACAGTTAATAGTGTGCGTGTGAATTTCATGATATTTCCTAAAACTCTCTTTCTTCGCGGTTTTTGTCGCGAAGTGATTAAAAATAAAACAATTGATGTGGGGATGAATAGCAATCGGGTTTTATTCTCTAAACACACATAGCTTGAGGTGCACCCGATATTTGTCGGGTATCGGCTCGGTATGATGGCGGAAAGCATTACGCTCGGTGCTGGTGATAGACAGCAAGACAAACGCAAATAGGAATAAGGGAACAATGAAGCTGTCGAGATGGTTTTGTGAAACCTGAATCAGCTTTTCAGACAGTTCACACTGCTTAGTCAGCCCTTTCTCGCTCTTTTGTTGCTGCGCAGCAGCGTGTTCAGCTGTCACTTGCACGCCAATCAGAGGGCAAGATTGGTAGAAGCCTGCATTTTTACTTAAACAGATCACGATAACCCAAGCCACAAGGGCGAGTGTCCATCGAGCGATGTTGGATTGTGATCGAAGCAAAAGGCAAACCCTGAATAAGTCTCTAAGTAATGACCGAACCACCCTAAAATAAATTACACGGAACTTTTGTTAATTTTTGGTCAAGAAATCTCAAATAAGCAACAAATCATGAAGCACGTCGAAGATGTGGCTAATAACAAACTTGTTCATAATTTTGGTTTGTTTTGTTAATGGATGGAATTTGTGGATAGTTAGATAAATCTACCTTATCTTGGTCATAAATATTTATTATCTTTTAAATGTGATTCAAATCATAAAATAAAACTTCATAAATGAGTGACATGATTGTTCGGTAAATGGATTGATTTTGATCATCTCTCTAGCACGTCGTTCAAGGGATCATCTATGCGTTCTGTTCCACATACATAGGTGAATTTATGACAAGCCCTGTTCATACTGAACGCAAGGTGACGATCGGGTGTTACATTGCACTCGCGTTTGCGGTTGTGTTCTTTTCTGGTCTGATGCAATCCAACGAATGGTACGGTGTATTCGACTTTACAACGCTTAATGGCTCTTTCGGTAAAGTGGCTTACGGCGTAACGGAAGGTGCGGATGGCGCGGTACAAGCTGCGACCACATCTTTTCGCGGTACTGGCGGTAGCGGTGCTCGTGACGGTTTCATTTTCGCACTTACTTTGATTCCAACCGTTATGTTCGCATTAGGTATGATCAACGTACTTGAGCACTACGGTGCACTTGAAGCTGCTCGTAAGCTTCTTACTCCTCTTCTACGTCCTCTAATGGGCATCCCTGGTAACTCTGGTCTGGCTTTGATTGCTTCTCTACAAAGTACCGATGCTGGTGCGGCAATGACGCGTCAGCTAAAAGATGAAGGTCACCTAACTAAGCGTGAAACGGACGTATTTACCATGTTCCAGTTCACTGCAGGTGCAACCATCGTGAACTTCTTCTCATCAGGTGCTGTGCTGTTCACGCTGACAATGGCTGACGGCTCTCTAGCGGTAACGTCTTCTATTGGTTTAGCGGTTGTGGTGATGTTCGCATTTAAGATCATCGGCGCGAACCTGTTCCGTATCTACCTAAACATGACGGAAGGTAAAGAAGACAAACAAGACCAAAACAAAACAGAGAACCTAAAAGAGGAGACGGCATAATGGGTGACGTTAAAGCGAAAAAGCCAATGGTGACGGATATCTTCGTCGAAGGTGCTAAGAAAGGTTGGGTAATTGCGACTACCTCTACGGTTCCTAACGTATTGATGGCGTTCGTTATCATCAAAGCGCTACAAATCACTGGCGCGCTGGATCTGATGGGCACTGTGTTTTCTCCAATCATGGCGGTTTTTGGCCTTCCTGGTGAAGCGGCTGCTGTTCTTATCGGCGCTTGGATGTCGATGGGCGGCGCGGTGGGCGTAGTGATTACGCTGTTTGACCAAGGTATCCTGAACGGTACGCACATTGCGATTCTAGCGCCGGCTATCTACCTAATGGGCTCTCAAGTTCAGTACATGGGTCGTATCATGGGTCCAATTGGTACTGAAGGTCGTTACATCCCAGTTATGATTGCAATCTCAGTATTGAACGCGTTTGGCGCAATGCTGGTGATGAATCTGTTTGTCTAGGAGTGAGTCATGCAATTCTCTCTAAATGAATATCTAGAAGAGCTACGTCCGTTAATCAATGTGGATTGTGGCACTTACACCACTGATGGTATCGAGTTCATCGCTTCTCAATTTGAAGAGAAGTACCAAGCGATGTCAGGTTGGAACGTAAAACGCATCGACTGTGGCAGAGCGGGCATCGGTCTTGAAGTTCGAAATAAGCCGGAAGCTGAGCAAATCGACGTGATGCTAATTGGTCACATGGATACGGTGTTCCCTGTGGGTACTGCTGAGCTTCGTCCGATGTCTCAAGATGCAGAGAAAGCCTACGGTCCGGGCGTCTCGGACATGAAATCTGGCTTGCTGAACATCGTATACGCGATGCGCTATCTAGACCAAGCGGTGTTGGATAAGCTGTCTATCGCTATCTGCATGAACCCAGATGAAGAAACGGGTTCTCTGGACTCTGTGGATTGGATTCAATCAATAGCGAAAAATGCTAAGAATGTACTGGTTGCAGAAGCAGCACGTGCAGACGGTGGTTTAGTGAAAGCGCGCAAAGGCATGGCTCGCTACAAAATGACCTTTAATGGCGTTGCTGCTCACGCTGGTAACGAGCCAGAAAATGGCCGCAGCGCAATCACTGAGATGGCGAATTGGATTCTAGCAGTCAATGCAATGACCAACTTTGAATCTGGTACCACGCTGAATGTCGGTATTGTTTCTGGTGGCAACGGAGCGAACATCGTCCCTGAGCACGCTGAAGCGATCGTGGATGTGCGTTTCTGGAGCAACGAAGAGTACGATGATGTCGATAGCAAGCTAAATGGCATGCTGGAAACACCATTCGTTGATGGCGTGAGCATCGAGTTGGTTCGTGAAGCGTATAAGCCTTCTATGGTGCCAAGCCCACAAACAGAAAGCCTGATGATGCTAGTTGAAGAAGCGGCAAGTGAACTGGCGATCGACATCAATTGGAAGGAAGTGGGTGGCGGCTCTGATGCAAACAACACGGCGATTCTTGGCGTTCCAACTTTGGATGGTCTAGGACCTATCGGTGCGGGCTTCCACAGCGATCAAGAGTACTTGTTGCTTGAGTCTATTGAACCACGTATCAAAATGCTGATGCGTGTATTGGAGAAGATTGCTCAATAAGGCATTCTGCTTCTAAAGCTTGGTTCCCAAAGCTGTTGGTTTCCAAGACTTCTGGTTTCAAAACCTTTTGGTATCCAAAGCAATAATCCCCGGACTTCGGTTTGGGGATTTTTTTATCTAGCCATTTTGTTTCCTTTCTTCATTATCATTACTCGCTATTAATCCTACGTTCAGGTTTATCGTCTTAATATCTTTGCCACAGTCATAAATTTAGGAGGCACGATGACCACAAGCATGTCTGTAAATTCGGCGTCCGATGACGTCTTAGACCAAACGATGCAAGCGCCAGATGAGAAAACCTTTTGGCGTAAAATGAAAAACTCCGTCAAGAAAGCAGGTGAAGAGATTGCGGTTATGGGCATTAAATCATGGCTCGCGATGGCAGATTCCAACACCTCTGTTCGCCACAAGGCTATCTTAGGTGGCGCGTTGGCTTACTTCGTCCTACCGACAGATATGGTGCCAGACGTATTAGCTGGCGTCGGCTTTACTGATGATATGGCAGCACTGACGCTAGCGGCGAACTCGGTCGGCAATGCCATCACTGACGAGCATGAAGAGCAAGCGAGAGAAAAGCTGAGTTCGATGACGGAATAGGGTTATTACCTATTCTTCAGATTTCAAATAAAACAAAAGCCCCGATGTTTCCATCGGGGCTTTCATTTAGACAGGATAATTGAGTTTGGAAGGGTTTAAGCTTCCGCGCGTTTCAGATGCACCTCTTCTTCTGCGACCCCAGCTTTTGGATCGTTGAAGCGAGTTTCATCCAGTGCGCCTTCCGATTTCGCAACAATGATAGTCACTGCGCTGTCACCGGTGATGTTAACTGCGGTACGAATCATATCAAGTAGACGGTCAACACCCATGATAAGTGCAATGCCTTCTAGCGGCAGACCTACTTGGTTCAGTACCATTGCTAGCATTACTAGACCTACACCAGGAACACCTGCGGTACCGATAGACGCCAATGTTGCCGTCATGATAACCATTAGGTAGTCACCCATAGTTAGGTCGATGTTGAATGCTTGTGCGATGAACGCTGTCGCCACACCTTGCATGATCGCCGTGCCGTCCATGTTCACGGTTGCACCTAGCGGTACTGTGAACGATGATACGCGGTTCTCAACACCCATGCGGTGCTTAGCTGTTTCCATTGTCACTGGAATGGTCGCGTTCGATGATGCTGTAGAGAAAGCAAACATGATTGCGTCTTCCATCTTACGTAGGAACGTAATTGGGTTTAGACCAGTGAAGCCTTTTAGCATCAGGCTGTAAGTCACAAGGCCGTGCAGCAATAGCGTACCTGCTAGTACAACGAAGTATTCAGCAAGGTTGAAGATTGCGCTTAGACCAAGGCCTGTAAACAGCTTCGCCATTAGGAAGAACACACCGTAAGGCGCAAGGTTCATCAGAATCGCAACCAATTTCATGATTACTTCATTCAGATCAGAGAAGAATGCTGCGATACGCTCGCCTGGCTTACCTGCTGCACTGATCGCGATACCGAATAGGACGGCGAACACGATAACTTGCAGGGTTTTACCTTCTGCCATTGCGCTGATTGGGTTAGTCGGGAACATATCAATGATCACCTGACCCAAAGATGGCGCTTCTGCTGATTTGAATGAACTTGCTGCGGTTAGGTCTGCACCAGCACCCGGCTGGAATAGCGTACCCATGGTTAGAGCAAGTGTGATTGCGATAGCGGTTGTTGCTACGTAGAAAGCAAGGGTTTTACCACCCATGCGACCCAATGTAGATAGGTCTTTTAGAGAGCTGGTACCACAAACTAGCGAAACAAATACTAGCGGTACAACAAGCATTTTTAAGCTGGCAACGAAGATCTGTCCACCAACTTCGAATAATCCATTAACAATGTATGCGTCGACAAATCCGTTGTCGGCAAAAAGTGTGCGAATTGCAAATCCTGTCAAGATACCCGCTACCATACCCAAAATTACGCGGCTGGTGAGCGACATCGGTTTCTTGGTATTCATGAGAACACTCCTTATAGTTATGCACCTTGAGTTCACTTCAAGGCGGCGTGCAGATTAGCAGCGGAGTGCGAAAATACGAAAGAATAATCCTCTGAATGGTCGATAGATGTGAAGCTAGTCACTTTAAAAAATAGAATATTAACCAAATTGTAATGATTTGACTGGTTGAAAAGTTTGCTGATTAACAAATTTATCGAATTTACAACCGATAGAAATGATTTGTTACATTCTCAAATGGTAGAAAACTGGATGCATAACGATGAGATAAAAGACGCCAAGTGCATAACTAGGCATCTTTTATTCACTTGCTGATTGCGAAGTTACTTCAGCGGTGGGCGAGTCTGTTCGTCGATGGCACGAGCAAAATCTGAAATCTGCTGATAATCTGCGGGTGTCCAAATTGATTTTGAGGTCAATGACTTAGGTAGCGCAGAAAAAGCTTTTTCATTGTCGCTTGCTCTAAACTCTACACTCATCCATTGGTCGATTGCTTGTTGATCATCAAAGGTGTTAGACAATGAAAGTTCGTGATTTGCGCCTGGGTAGTTTGGCGTCAAACTCAATGCCATATGATAATCGCGGAATCGCACTACCCACTTATCCGGTAGGCGTCTTGAACTGTCCCACCAATCTCCATCAAGCTGCTGAATTTTCTGTTTAGCGACGGCTTTCGGTTGCGCTTTTAGTTCTTTTAAGGCTTGTTTAAAAGCGGTGTCCATGGCTTGAGAAAAGCCTTTTTGATCGAGTTCGGGATTATCCAACAGGACTTGTTTGGCTAAGTTGGCACCAAGCATGTTGGAGTAGAGGTCTTCGGATGAAAAGGCGGACGCCAGTTCTTTAAAGCCACTCACTGACACCATACCAAACCACTGCGCAATCTCGTGCCATTGAGCAAGACGAAATGCCGTTAGCGCTGCTGCTTGAGCACTGCGGTCGAGCTTCTCTTCTTCACTAAGCTTTTCTTTTTGTTCATACCAACGAATGCGGCGAACACGAAGTTCTTCTGGTAAATCCAGATGTGCCGCACGGCCGAGATAATGTTGGTTGAGAGTAAACAAATAGTAGGTGTAATCGGCCGTGTCGCGAACGTGTGCCGTATCAATAAACCCACCAAGCTCGGTAAAGATTATTCCATTCGCTTCTTCATTTAATCCAAGTAGGCTGCCTGGCACCGATTCACTGCCATCGTTATAGTGGTGAGTACCCACTTCGTTGCTGGATAAGACATTCTCGAGGGAGAAGAAAGGAACAGGTACGCTTCCTAGTTGCGCTTTGAGGTCTACACCGAAAGCACAGCATGGCCTGACGCCAACCGGTGCTTTCAATTCTTGTGCTTGGATAAACCCACTACAAAGGCTTAGTAGTAATAGTGCTGCTTTCTTCAAACCCTACTCCTAGAATGCTTCATTAATTTGGAAATAAAAACCGGTGCTGTCTTTACCTACCCCTAAATCGACGCGCACGTTAATACGTGCCTTAAAGGCAAATCGATAACCAACCCCGACAGTTGGTAGCCAACTGCTTGCGAATAAGTCGTGATAAGTAGGTGCGATATTGCCTGCACCCAACCAACCCACAACGCCATGACGACCAGCAATGGTGTGGCGGATTTCTATTTGTGTGGAGAGTTGATGTTTGTCGCGATATTGTCCTTGGTAGTAGCCACGCATGCGTTGATCGTCACCTAACTGGGCGTAATCAAACCAAGGGGCATCACCAAAAATCGATTGCGAGTAAACTTCCATCGCGATGATGGTACTGTTTGACCATTGTTGATAGAGACGATAGTTGGCCACGAGGTTGTCGTAGTCTTCATCGCTGCCGAGTGAATCGCGGTTGGCAATCCATTCAATATCGAGAAACTGTCCTCGCATTGGGTTTGGCTCGAAATCGCGCGTATCGTATTCCATCCCAAGTAACACGCCGCTGCTGGTGGCATTGGTGACTTCTGAAGGAAGAATATCGCCATCTACACCGTCTACTTTGTTGAATGATTGCCACTGCCAGCCGAGCTTAGCGTAAGTATTTGGCGCAATCTCTACGGCGATTTTGGGGCTCAGCTGTAATCGTTGGCCTTCGTATTGCACTTTATTACTATCGTTCTCGGCTGCTTGACTGCCGATACCCCAATAATATCCGGGAGTATGGCTGATCCACGCTTCACCAAGTAGACGTACTTTGTCACCCTTCAAATAGGTGCGGTTGTTTAACCCCAAGCCGTAAGAGCCAGAAGTTGAACCGTAAGATGTGACGGTGACGGTTGAGTACGGATCGCCTTTCTGCCAGTCATAAGGAGTATACAAGCCCACCGCGGCAACGCCGATGCCAAATCCTTGCTCTGGATTGACGAATGGTCCCGGTAAGATGCCCCAGTCGATCAACTTCGATTCATCCACGGTTTCGCTAGAGCCTAGTTTGGTTAGGATGTTATCCACCAAACTGCTTTCGTCTTGCTGCATAGCAAAAACGTGTGGTGAGCAAAACAGTGCTGCAATTACTAGGGAATAAGAAGCTTTCATCTTCTCTTTACCTTAGAAGCGGCGATCGAGAGAGAAGAAGATACTTTGACGATCGCCAAAGCCAGCTTCGCCCAACAAATACCAGTCATCATTAATCTGGTATTGCATGCCGGCAAGGGTGTTCCACTCAGATTCCAAGCGCTGCTTAACGTCAAAGCGGCCAGAGAGATTGATACCCGCTTGTTTTAATGTTCCGGACAATTCTTGCTCAACGTTTTGGTACATGGCACCGACCCAGAAACGCAAAGGGACGCCATTTTTATGGAAGTCGTAACCGACTCGTGGAGAGACCACGATGGCATCAATGGCACCATCGATCACGTTCAAATTCGTTTGGGTGTAGCTGGCATCGACAAGAGCAAATAGTTGGTCGTAGCCTCCTGCTAATACGAAGCCACCACCATAGGTGTAACCATCGAGATCGAGACGGAAAGGGAATTCGCCCAACTGCTTGCCAAGCAGGCTGACTTTGACATTGGTTTCTGAATAGCCATCTAGCGTACCCACCAAGCCATAAACATTTAAGAATGGGAACAACCAAACGTCACCACGAAGTGTCATGACATCGCTGGCTTGTTTACCCCCGCTGGCTTCCATCTTTAATAGTTTTTCTAAGCCATGTAGTCCACTCAGAGAAATGGAGTCGACGTTAATGCCTTGTTCCATACTCATATAGCTCAGGTTGACGCCAAAGGGTTTTGGTAAGTCATAACCGAGTGCTTCTGCTTTATCTTTCCAGATTGGCAGAGAAATCGAATCAGCGTTTGCTGCACCAGTGAGTAGGCAGGAAACGGCAACGAGCAAGGAGCGTAATTTCATAAGTTACTTCATTAAACGTGACGATCACAACAACACCAGGGGCCTTGAAAGAAGGACATCGACTCTGGAGTTTGTGTCACGGAAAAATCACAGCTTTATCTGACAGACAAAGCGCCACAGCGTGAGTTAAGAGTGATTCTATTTTGATATTTTTCTTAGGATCTTAACTTCGGCGAGCGCATCTTACTCCTAAAATTAAAAAAGTAAACTTCAAAGTATACTTTTGATTATTGTGCGCTATACTCTGCGTCCACTTACATGAGGTTGGTGAATCTAGAGCGATGAAACTGTCAGAAAAAAAACGCTTAGCGTTGATTGAAGCGGCTCAACAGGAGTTTATTGAGCACGGTTTCAGTTGTGCCAATATGGATAGAGTATGTGAGCGAGCAGGGACGTCAAAGCGCACCTTGTATCGCCATTTTGAAAGCAAGGATGTGCTGTTTATCGAGTCTATTCAAACTGTGCTCGAAACTCAGCGTGCGCGTTTGCAGCTTAAATACACATCAGACATTGATGTCGAAACCCAGCTTAGAACTTATTTGCATGCAAAATTGGATTCCATGTATGAGGACTTCGGCTTGCCATTGGCCAAAATGGTGATCAGTGAATTTATGCGCACACCAGAGCTGGCAGAGAACTACTTGCATCAACTTCAACGTCAAGACGAGTTGTTGGAGAACTGGTTTACAGAGGCTATTGCGGATAACAAGGTCAAAGCGCTCGACCCTGCGATGATGAGCTGTATGTTGATGTGTTTATTAAAGGGGAACTGCTTATGGCCGCAACTGGTTGCCAATCAAGCAGTACCAAGTGCCGAGCAGCGCAAGAAAATCGTCGAAGATATTCTCACGCTGTTTTTCGATGGCTACCGTTGCTAGCTTCTCCGCTTTATTACCGAACTAGTGATGAAGCACCTAAGCCGTGATTAAGTGATGTAAAGATGAGAGCTGGGTGTGGTTCCATGTCCAGCCGTTATTCACTTGATTATGGATTCCGCCTACCCAGTAATCTTGTAAGAAAATTGAGTGTCCATTAAGGCATTCACGGCCGTTCTCGCTGATATTCACTTGTTGTTCCCACCAATTCTTATCCAATGAATCAACAGTAAACAGTGGGTTTTCTGGTTGCGCGAGTGGTAGCAGTAATGCATAGAACATGACATCACCAAGAGTGGGGATTGGTTCTTGTTGTTGGTACTTATGAAACCAATCTTTCACTTTGATTGGTTCATTTTGCTCGTTCAATATCTGCAAAGCCAAATGTTGTGTGAAGCTCAATCCTGATTCTGACTGTGGCAGTTCTTGAAGATGTCGTTTCATCACTGCTTTGATGTTCGGCAAGCAATCTAACTCATGTTGTTCTAACAGATTAACGATTGGCTGTGGTGTTGGAGCTTGCAAGGCTTGCCAGCAGCGTTTGGCTTGGCTAAAAAGCTTCGCTGTCACTGGCTTTCTATGTTGCCAGCATGAGCGAATCGCTTCAGCAGGGAGTTGCCCAAAGCCAATAAACCGCTCAGTTCCCGGAAACTGATTGAATTCGATGATCTCAATGATCTTGCCTTCGGTTTCCTCTAGCAGAGAGAGCCCTCGAAGTAGCATGAATTGATCGTAGGCATCATGTTCGACCCAAAAAACGATGCGTTCGTATTGCTGGTCGAGCAGGGTATGGATATTGCTTTGCTCAAGCTGCGCTACTTCTTGTACCGAGTCTTTTCTTCCCATAACAGGCAGTAATGTGTCTACAACGTATTGTGCTCGAATCGCGACAAATCCTTTTTCATCATTGGGAATGGGACCGATGCACAATGGGTCAATCATGGGTAAGAAGTCCCCTTCGAACCCGCATGTCTTCAGTTGCTGCTGAATGTCGTGCCCACAACGGACATGGAGTGTTTTTAGTTCGGCATCAAGTGGATTTGCTTGGTTATTGATGGCGAGCTTGTGGCTCTCTAGTTCTTCCACATGAGCTTTTAACTTGCTCCAACTGGGTAAGCCAAATTCTCTAGCTAGAGCGTGTTGAACATCTGCAAGCTGGATAGACTCTGGCGTGAGGCCCTCTGGTTGGGAATGAAACTGCTTAACCTGTTCAAGTGCGTTGGTGTCATTGTGGCGAATTGCTTTTAAGCGCTTTTTCGCAACAGACTTTTGTTGGTTAAGGTTAATAGAGAAGCTATTGTGGGATTGCATTTTTCACCTTTCTTATCTCTTCCACACTCGCCTTATTAGAAGTTAAAAAGAAGGTAAAAACAGATTGTTTCTGCTAACAAAAGCAGGGAAGTTGAGTTGCCATGAACCGAGTTCTTTCCGCGAGTGTTGGGTGCTTTAGGCTTGAGCTGCTTTAATGGTATGTAATCGAAATGGGGTTCGCAACTTAGAATCATATAAACAAGCAAAACTGCTTTTGATCTCACATAAAAAAGCCCCAACGTTTTTGTTAGGGCTTTAAAGACTGTTTATGAAAGCTCAGCGCAGGCTGTTTGTTGAATTTGCTTGTTTTCGCGCTTATCTAACGCGCCGCTTAAGCGAGTCAATAGAAGTGCAGAGATGACGACCACACCACCGACCCATGGCGTATTCATTAAGCCTGCTCTTTCTACGATCAAACCTCCACTCCATGAACCGAGTGCAATACCTACGTTAAAGGCAGCGATGTTCAAACCAGAAGCAACATCAACGGCATTAGGTGCGTATTTTTCTGCCAGTTTTACTACGTAAACTTGCAGCCCAGGTACATTACCGAAAGCAAAAGCACCCCAAACCAAAATAGTAATCACAGCAGCAATTGGGTTGTATGCGGTAAAGTTGAGCACAAACAAGATTGCGGCTAAGCCAGCAAAGATGATCGTCAGTGCTTTTACGGGGCCAAATTTGTCTGCCATTTTGCCGCCTTGGATGTTACCCACCGCGACAGAGACACCATACACCAGCATGATCAAACCAACCGCACTCGCATCAAAGCCCGATACCTGCTCCAAAATTGGCGCAAGATACGTGAACGCGGTAAAGGTGCCGCCGTAACCTAGCGCAGTAATGGCATAAACTAATAGCAAGCGAGGTTGGGTGAGTACTTTTAGCTGATCTTTTAAAGAAGCCGTCGCGTCTTGCTTTAAGTTGTTCGGAACGAGTAAAGCGCTACCGACTAAGGCAATCAAACCAAGAATGGCCACAATTAAGAATGTGGTTTCCCAACCAAAATGTTGTCCGATGTAAGTGCCTAGAGGCACGCCAGTTACTAGCGCAACCGTTAGACCAGTGAACATAATTGCAATGGCACTTGCGGCTTTTTCTTTGGAGACCAAGCCAGTGGCGATCGTCGAACCGATAGAGAAGAACACGCCGTGAGCCAAGCCCGTTAAAATACGTGCGGCGATCAGAGTGTTGTACCCCGGAGCTTGCCAAGCTAACAGGTTACCGACAACGAACAAGCCCATCACAGCGAGAAGCACGTGCTTGCGATTCATCTTGCTTGTAAGTGCAGTTAAAACTGGTGCGCCAATAGCCACGCCTAATGCGTACAAACTCACCAGCAAACCTGCAGAAGGTAAAGAAACGTTAAGGTCTGCTGCCATGGTTGGAATTAATCCAACGATAACAAACTCAGTTGTCCCTATCGCAAAGGCGCTTAGGGTTAATGCTAATAATGCGATTGGCATAATTTACTCTCTCATTTTGTTCAAGCGCACGTCTCAGATGCGCTATCAGTGAGGGAGAGTATGAGGAAATTGGCCTTTGCAAAAAATAGCACTTAACACAAATGACTTTTGTGGTTTTAACAACAGTTGTATGGCCAGTTAAATGCGGTCTTTTGCACTATCAAGCAGTGCTTGATAAAGAGCGAGTGTGGCTGGTCCGCTCTTCGCGCCTTTTGGTAGCGTGAGGTGTAGTGCGACTTGATATTGGTTTGAATGTTCAAGGTCTAATACCTTAATGCCTGCACTGTGGCGGTACTCTACGAGATGTTTAGGGAGTCGGCAGAAGCCAACGCCTTGCTCTACCGCTCTAAAAGCGTGGTCGAAATTATCCACCGTGATTCTTTGACGCGCGCGCAACCAGCCCACGTCTCGTTTTGCCTTGTCTGACTCACCGAGATCTCGAACCACAATTTGGCTGGTGGTCGCAAAGTCCGCTAATGAAACGTGTTCTTTCTTTGCCAATGGGTGCTCAACTGCAATAACGGGCACCATGGTTGTTGTGCCAAAGGCTTCTGCTGGATAGTTGGTGATCGGAAGATTGATAATGGCGATATCTGCTAACTCATTGACCACCATGTCAGTGGTTTTACTTAGCGAAGTTTCCACGACCTGAACGGAGGTAGTGCTGTTTTGTGCAAAAAATTCACTAAGTGGTGCATAGAGCCAGCTTGGATCGCACAGATGATCTATCGCTACGGTAATTTGCGATTCCACACCATTACTTAGCTGTTCACTGATCATTTCCAGTTCATGGGCTTGTTCGAGCATAGACTGTGCTCGGCGCAACATGGTCTTACCGTGCTCGGTTAACCCAGCCTTTCGACCTTTCACTTCTATCAGTTTGATGCCCAGTTGGTCCTCGAGCTTTTTCACTGAATAGATAAGTGTTGTATGGCTTTTATTGAGCGTCACTGCGGCTGACTGAATACTTCCAGCTTGTTCAATCGCTTGTAATGTTTGCCACTGCTCTAGGGTTGTTTTGAGTCTCATTGGTCAGTTTTTTCGACAGGTAATGGCAGAATTATGAACTTTTTTGTCAGTTTTATAAAGGTAATAATCCTCTCATCGAAAGCGAGTCAAAAAAGAAGAGGAGACTCAAGATGGCGAAATTACTGCAAGTTGATTTTGAATTTCATGGCCCATTTGGTGAAGAGATGTCGAACGCACTGGTAGAGCTAGCTCAGTCAATTAACCAAGAGCCAGGCATGATTTGGAAAATCTGGACGGAAAGCGAGAAAGACAAACTTGGTGGCGGCATCTATCTTTTTGAAGATGAAGCAACGGCGCAAGCTTATCTCGAAATGCACACTGCTCGTTTGAAACAGATGGGTGTAGAAGAAGTAAGAGGACAGATATTTGATATCAACGCACCACTGAGCACTATCAACCAAGGTCCAATCGGAGAGTAACATTATGACTAACCGCACTTTTCTAACCGTTCATGGCGTCATTTACACGTTATTTGCTTTTGCACTGTTTTTTGTCCCGACCATGATGTGGCCGATGTATGGTGTACAAATTAACGACCAATATGCGCTGTTTTTGTCGCAGCATACGTCGATCTTTTTAGGAGGGATTGCTGCGGTCAGTTTGATGCTACGTGATGTTGAATCTGGCAACACGGCGAAACAACTGTTCAAAGCGTTGTTGGTCACGAATCTCTTAGGCGTGGTGATCACCACTTACGCTGGCATTACAGGTGTGTTTGTTGGCTTTGGGTGGAGTGACCCTGCTTTCTTCTTGCTATTGAGTGTGCTCACTTTTCTTCAATGGAAGAAGCAATAAGAATATAAACGGTTACTGCTGCACAAATAAAAAAGCCCCGCGATAATGGCGGGGCTTTGTGTTTCTAGCTAGATGTTACTCACTTTTATAACTGTAGTTGTAGTAACCGTAGCCATATCCATAAGAGTTTGATGCCTTCTTCTCAACTGCGTTCAGAATCACGCCTTTTACCTCTACGCCTGATTGTTCAAATCGGCCTTGGGCAACTTCAATCTCTTTCAATGTCGTCTGGTCAAATCGAGCAACCATCAAGGTTGTACCTGCTAGCGCACCAACAATACTCGGATCCGTTACAGCAAGCACTGGTGGTGTATCGATAATAACCAAGTCATATTTTTCTGACATCGCTTCGATGAAGTCTTTGAAGCGTGGGTGCATTAGTAGTTCTGACGGGTTTGGTGGTACTTGGCCGCGAGTGACAACATCAAGGTTTTCAATTGATGTTTCTTTGATGATGTCATCGGCGGTTACTTTACCACTAAGGTGATCTGATAGACCGTTGTCCCAACGCAGACCAAAACATTGCTGTAAGTAGCCTTTACGCATATCCGCATCGATAAGTAGCACTTTTTGACCTGTTTTCGCAGCAACAGCCGCAAAGTTGGTAGAAACAAATGTTTTACCGATAGACGGAGCAGGACCTGAAATCATCAAGATGTTATTTTTCGCTTCCATCATAGCGAAGTGTAAACTTGTGCGAAGGCTACGAAGTGCTTCAATAGAAAGGTCTGCAGGGTTTGCTTCAGCCAGCAGAACAAGTTCTTTATTTGCTTTACCTTTATTGCGTTTCAGTTTACTTGCGAATTCAAGTTGTTGAATAGACTTCGGTACACTCGCGTATACAGGCATACCCATTTGTTCGATTTGGTCAGGTGTTTCTACGCCGCGATGGAAAGCCGCGCGAATAAGAACGAACGCTACACCTACCATACCACCAAGCAGTGTGGCTAATACAACAATCAGGGCCTTCTTCGGTTTAATTGGTTTAGAGAATGACTGCGCACTGTCTAGAATACGTACGTTACCAACGGTGCCTGCTTTAATAATGTTCAGTTCTTGAACCTTGTTTAGAAGCTGGATGTAAATTTGTTGGTTTACTTCAACGTCACGTGTCATACGAAGTACTTCACGTTGTGTTTTAGGCAGTTTTTGTACTTGTTTGTTTAAGCGTTCTTTCTCTTTTAGAAGTGTTTGGCGTTTATCGAGAAGCGACTTATACGCAGGGTGGTCTTGAGTAAAGCGTTGGCTGATTTCACTTTCTTTAAAAGTAAGCTCATTCAATTGTGCTTCTAACTCAACCATTACTTTCAGTGTTGATTGCGCTTCAAGGCCAAGGTCAATAGATTCGTTCTCTTGACGGAATCGGTTCAAGATATCTTCCGAAGCAGTCAGCTTGACTTTGATGTCTGGTAGGTGGCCCTTTAAAAACTCAAGGCTTTGTTCTGCTTCTGCAGAGTTACGCTGAACGTTTTGTAAGAAGTAATTTTGACTAACATCATTCAAAATAGCTTGGATACGAGCACGATCTTCGCCGGAGAAGCTTAAAGATATAATTCCAGTTTGCTTGCCTCGTTCACTGATAGACAAGTTTTGTTGAAGCTGGTTGATTGCATCAAGCTTACTGATTTTGCTAACGGTGAAGGTAGCGCCATCTTGGGCAAACATCTCATTTGCCATAAATTGGTAACCGTCTTTGTCGATCAATTCACCAACTGTACCTTCCAGAACCACGCGGCCATCATCTTGAAGCAGTTTGAACGTTTTTTGTTCTGCATCGAGCACTTCTAGCGTGTGTGGGATGCCGACCGCATATGATGGGATGTTAAAGCGCGAAACAGAAAGGCGGTTTTGTTCACCTTGAAGGCGAGCAAGTCCTTTACCAATGAAAGGTAGGTAGTTTGGGGTTACCACGGTGGTTAAGTTGAATTTATCAACGGTATCCCCAAGGATCATACGTGACTTGATGATCTCAATTTCGGTCGTTGCAGATGATTCGGCAGAAAACAATTCGCCCATATCACCAACCATTGCTGAAATGCCACCTGAGCTCTTCTTCTCAATTTGAATAAGTGCGTCAGCTTTGTATATGGGTGTCGATAGAATGGCAACACCGACACCTACAACAGAAAATAGGAAGACGGTACATAATATAAACCACTTGGCATCAAGGATGATCCCAAATAGCTTCCCCAAATCGATTTCATCGTCGACTTGACGTGATTGTTTAATAGTTTGTGTTGTCATTACATTAACTTCTTAAATACCTTGCCATAGGCGTTTGAAAATGAGCCTTTCGGCTTATAGTTTTTTAGTCCAAGCTTGTGCCGCTTCATTTATGAGAGCATAAGCGTGGTCGAATGCTTCTTTGCTCTGGCGATATGGATCGGGTATGTTCTTTCCAATCCACTGGCCAAACAACATTGTTTTGCCGCGAGCTTCTGGAGCAATCTTGGTTAAGGCTTCTTGGTGGCCTTTCTCCATGACTAAAATCAGATCATATTGTGCACATAACTCAGGTGTTAATTGCTGAGCGCAGTGCCCTTCTAAACTTATTCCGTGTTCAAGTGCAACTTTAGTTGCCATTTCATCAGCAGATTTGCCCGTTAAGTGGCTTTTTTCTACGGCAATACCAGCAGATGCCACCTTTTTATTTGGCAAAAGAGACTGTAAAAGTCGCTCTCCTGTTGGTGAACGACAGATATTACCTACGCAAACCACTAAAATGTTAGAAAACAAATTCTTTTCCTTTCTAAGTGAACAAATGTTACGAATAACGTTTGCTGCTTAAAAATTGATGTTTTAGAGGGAGTTAAGTTACTCCCTCTAGACATATTCGGTTTAAGGCCAGTTGCGGATACGCAGTGCGCCTTCCGTCAATTCGTTGAAGCCAGAAATTGTTGGTACTAACTGTGCGATAACACGGTTCCAACGGCTAATTGGTGCTGCCGTGACATAAACGATATCGTAAGGGTTTAAGTCAAACTCGGTACCAATCACAAGTGCAGAGGCATCTGACACATCGAGCTGGTAGATATCAGCCATCTTAGATTCTTCTTTTGAACGACGGATGACAAAAACGCCCGTTGCGTCAGCTGAGATTTGGCTAATGCCTCCGACGTTACTTAACGCTTCTGTTAGGCTCATACCCGCACGGTCGATCTTGAGTAGCTTTGGATCGTTAACTTCACCCATCACAAATACTTTTTGTGCGTCATTGCGCGGTACGTGAACAATATCACCCGATTGAAGTAGGCGGTTTTGAGTGAGATCGCCTTGTTGCATTAATGCATAAAGAGAAACGTCCTGAACTTCACCGCCACGCGTTAATGTTGCGTTGCGCCAATCTGCATCTTGCGCTAGACCGCCTGCACGGTTAACCGCATCAAGAAGGGTCAGTGGAATGTTTGTGATGGCTTGTTGTCCTGGTTTGTTCACTTCACCAGTTACATAGGTTTTCTTTGAACGAAAAGCCGCGACGCTCACATCAACTTGTGGGCTTTCAATATACTTAGCTAGGCGTTTTGCAATGTCCGTTCGAATTTGACGAACGTTTTTACCTTCAACTTCTACAATACCGATGTACGGATAAAAGATGGTGCCATCTGCATGAACCCAGTTACCAGCTTCGGCAGAGCTACGGTAAGAACCAGCTGGGATAGTAAGCTCTGGATGATCCCAAATAGTAATGTTCAGAATGTCACCAGGACCAACGACGTACTCGTACTTAGCGATCTCGATGTCGAGTTCTGGGTTAGGTTTAGAAAATGGTTCTGCTGCATTTAAAGAACTGACGCGATCTAAAGTTAGGGGATAAACCGTGACTTGAGACTCAATGTCTGTTGCTTCGGTAGTCATTACCGTTTTGTCACTGGTGGAAAGGTGGCTGCCAGGTACGGTACACCCAGCTAGAACGATTGGAAGAAACGTAATCCCCAAAACTTTGTTAAATGTATTCATTGGTTTCTAGCTACCGAAAGAAAATTTGCCGACTGAAATTGGTTCACTTTTTGTATGACGTGAGTACGCCTATAAATAGCGTTTCTCTCATCGTCTTTAGCCTTTATAAAACGATTCCATTCAGTATTATTTATGTAATAAATGCTCCAAAAACGCACTTGACGATTCAGAGTTCTCATTTTTATTTATGAAGGTTGAAAATCTGACCATCAAAAAATAGACAACTATTATCCATCTTGTTGCAATGAAGGCAACCAGAACCTTAAAAAATACTGACAAATACCTGACAAAAATGGGGCTATCTCAAGTTAATGGTGAAAATGCGCCGTTTTGCACATGAAAACAGCTATTAATGTGAAAAAACTCATACCAAAGTTTTATGCATCCTATTTACACTATATGCAACTGCCGTTATGCTTTCCGATGCGGTCGGATATAACAAAAAATATTGGAGCTAATTTTGAAAATCAAACTTTTAACGGCAAGTGTGGCGGCGGTGCTACTGGCTGGCTGTGGTAGTGACAGCGACCCTGTAGTGAAAACCTATGCAGTTCAGGCTTACGATCCAGCAGTAATTGGTATGAAGGTTGAAGCAGTATGTGGTGGTGAGACTTATGAAGCGATTGAGCTTACTACGAACTACAAAGACATGGTTGGTCAAGCGCGCTTTGAAAACCTAGCTGTTGTAGACTCACCAGATCAATGTGAGTTTGTATTGACTCATACGGATTCAAGTCGTGACGCATCAAACGGTAAGCCAATCACCACTGACTATGCGATTCCACAAGGTCTTGCGCAGGCTGATGGTTTAGTTACGGGCTCTCCGTTTACAACACTTATTGCAGGTTCTCTAGGTGAAGGTGAAATTTACTCAGCTGACGTAGCTGAGAAGGTTTTTTCTGATCTAGGTATTGATATCAACGCAATCGGTGTTTCTGTGGATGAGCTTCTACTGAACACTGAGCAAGTGGTTCAAGATCTACAAGAGCAGGGCGATGACGATGCGTCGGCCATCGCTACGCAGTTAATCGCAACAGCAAACGTTGTTTCAGATGTTATTAAGGCTAACCCAGAAACTTCACCTGAGGCAATTTCTGTAGCTGCGAAAGCTATTACAGAAGAAGTAATTACAGCTAACCCTGATTACCCACAAAGCGAAACTGGAGAGGTTATTTTCGTAACTATTCCAGCTGAAGATACACAAAAGGTTGTTGAAGAAGTTAAAGATGCGATTGAAGCAGGTACTCCTGTCGAAGATATCAAACCTGACGTACCAACTATCCCTGATCCTGAAGTAGGTGAACCTATCGAACCTGAAGATCCACCGGGTGGTGGCACAGGCGGTACTGGCGGTAACTAATCGTTAGGAACAAATTGATACTAAAGGCCTCATTCGAGGCCTTTTTTGATCTTTGGTTGATTAAACGATCTTTCTCATTATCGCTTAGCCAATCCCTTACTATTTAGATAAGGCAGGATATGAGGGCGAGACTCTCCTGATAGCTTTCCGGCGGTTTCTTGTGACCATGCGCTCTGTTTTTGATTGCTTGTGCGGCTCGCGTAGTACTCTTGCATGGTTTGATCGTAAGTTTGTATATCGTCTACATTCAGCGCTTGGTATTGGTTTTCGTGGACAATAACGTTAACGGGTAAGCGTGGTTTTACTTCTGGATCTTGATCAGGGTGGCCCAAACACATACCAAACAGGATAGCGGCGTTTTTAGGCAAACCGAGTAGCTCATCGACTTGCGCAGCATTGTTTCTTAAGCCACCAATGTATACGCCACCTAACCCCATAGACTCTGCAGCTAACAAACAGTTTTGCGCCATTATGCCGGAATCCACAGCGCCAATCAGAGTCAGCTCAGTAAAGTCGGCTTGAACGTCTGGGTTGATGGTTGTGTGACGCTGGTAATCAATGCAAAACACCAAAAATTCTGCGGCACTTTCAACGTAAGCCTGATTGCCAGCGTATTGTGCTAGCAGTTTGCGCTTTTCTGCGTCTGTCACAAGAATGATAGAGACCACTTGCAGCATGCTAGAAGAAGAGGCGGCTAATCCAGATTGGAGAATAGTTTGTAGTTGTTCACTTGCAATAGGCTCAGAGGTGAACTTACGAATAGAGCGATGACCGAGAATGGTTTCAATCGTACTGTTCATGATCAATCAACTTCCTTAGTTTGTTCTTAGTATTGGCTGAATCTTCACCATAACGCTATTTATATTGAGCGTAAACCAGCATGCGCTTCAAACTGTGGCGATGCGCAAAAGGTGAGGTGCTTGGAAAGTACAGTGAACATAAAGTGACGTTATTTATAAAGTTGGGTATATAATGATTTTTAATAATCAATAACTTACCAAATGTAGAAAACATGAAAGAACTGATACTTCATACCGTCACTGTATTCATGGGCTTTTTTGCCATCATGAACCCAATCGCCAATATACCTATCTTCTTAAGCTTGACAGCGGATGAAGACAAGCAAACCGTGCGTTCAATTGCGTTTCGTTCTGTATTTATCGCCTTTGTTATCGTTGCAGTGTTCGCTATTGCTGGCAAAGTCATCTTCGACCTATTTGGTATTACCCTTTACGCACTGCGCATTACTGGCGGTATCTTAGTATTCCTCATTGGCTTCCACATGTTGCAAGGGGAATCGACACACAAGAAGACCAAGGAAAAGGCTTATTCACCGGAGCAAGAACAAGCCGCGTTGAGCATTGCCGTTTCACCATTAGCCATGCCGATATTGGCGGGGCCAGGAACACTTGCGACGGCGATGAACTTTGCAACAACGGGTGGAATCACCGAAACCATCATTACCATTGCTTCATTCGCAGTCCTTTGCGTGATGACTTATGTCCTGTTTTTGTTTGGTGACAAGTTAGTTAAAGCGGTTGGTCCAAGCGCACTGAATGTGATCACTAAAATGATGGGATTGATCCTTGCGGTGATTGGCACACAGATGTTTATTGAAGGTGCTGCCGAGGCGTATAAAACCGTCTTTGCGTAATCTCTGATTGAACGACTAAAAATCCACATCAACGTTTTGGTTGATGTGGATTTTTTGATCCTAAGTTTCCACTTAAAGTGCAAGAAACACATAGACTTCGCCTATCTCAATAATAAGAATAACCGATTGTTGCTGTAGCACGAATTTCAGTAATCTTTTTAACGTCTTTATTGGGGGGAAACATGGCAACAAAAGCAATCGTAGTCGAAGGTGGCGCAATGCGTGGCGTCTTTGCTAGCGGCGTATTAGATGCATTCTTAGAGCAAGACTACAAACCATTTGATTTTGCGATTGGCGTTTCAGCCGGGGCTTCAAACTTGATCGGTTATCTAACTGATTACCCGCACCGTAGCATCAACGTCATCACTAAATTAGCAACCAGCAAACGCTTTTTCGATCCTACCCGCTTTTTGAAAGGTGGAGATTTGATCGACGTGAAATGGTTATTTGAAGAGTCAAATCGTTTGTACCCAGTCGATGAAGCGAAACTGTTTGAAGGCATTCCTTTCTTAGCGGCAACGACGAACATCAATACAGGTAAAGCGGATTACTACCGAGTGAATCGTCATAACTTCCACAATGCGATGGAAGCAACAACCGCTCTGCCTATCGCTTACAAACATACTCCGTGTTTCTCCGGTGGTTGCTATACCGATGGTGGTGTGGCGGATTCCATTCCTGTACGAGAAGCTTACCGTCGTGGTGCCCGTGATATCACGGTTGTTCTTTCACATCCTTTGGCTTATGAGAAAAAGCCAGTGAAGACGCCTTGGTTAATGAAGAAGTTGTTCGCTGAACATCCACAAATGGCAGAGGCAATGCTTCATCGCTCAGAGAACTATAATGAGTCGCTTGAGTTTATTCGCAACCCTCCCAAAGGAACGCGTGTTCGCGTGGTTGCTCCGCCAGATGAATTCAACGTTCAGCGATTGTCTATGCGTCAATCTGTCTTGCTCGAAGGCTATGAAATGGGGTTGGAAGCTGGGCGCGCTCACCTTACCAATCGGGCTGGTGAACACGGCTTGGACAGAGAAAACTGCCATTTTTGTATTTAATTCTTGAGTATGAGGAGTTAGTCCAAATCGACTTCAAGCGCTCCCCAAGATGAAGGTTCTCCTTCTCTTGTCAAGGGGAACAGACGAGAGTCAGGTTTGGCATAACTTAACCGATGCAGTCGCTGAGTCACGTGGTAGCTATCAAGCCCCGAAATGGTCACCAAGTCGAGTAGTTCCAAATCAAGATAACCATCTGGCATGATCGCTCTTTCCGGTGCGTGCACCATTAACACTTCACCAATCAGCATCTCTGTTTGGTTGCTCTCAATCTTGATGTGCTCTCTCAAAGCTAGGCCCATTTTGAGGTTACTTTCAAGGACAAAAGGCGCAGGAAACGCATCATCGTAATAAGGTGTGAGGCCTACGGCTTGAAACTCTGAGATATGCTTTGGGTAGCGCGCGGAGGTTTGATGGGCCTTTTGCACAAAGTCGACGCCGATAGCGTTGATGGTGAAATGCTTGGTATCGAGGATGTTTTCTAGCGTGTGACGTCGGCTTTTGCGTGGACGAACGATAAAGCCGAATAGAGGTGGATGCGAACCCAAATGAACCACCGAGCTCACCACCGCTAGGTTCTCTTGTCCCTGCCTGTCCCTTGTGCCGATGAGGTTAGCGCTTTTGTATCCCGCTAGAGAGTTTATCAATCGGGTGCGTTGGCGTTGCTCCATCGCTTGAATGTCGTGCTTCGAAAGTTTGATGTTTTCCATATCCTTGAAAGGGGCGGGTGAGCCCACCCTCCTTGTTAGTTTTATTTCGGCATGATGACTTCATCAATGACATGAATCACGCCATTCTTTGCTTTGACGTCGGTGGCGATTACGGTAGCGTTATTGATCATCACTTTATCGCCCATGGTTTTGATCATCACGTCTTGCCCTTGGACTGTCGCCGCTTTATCCATTTTCACTACGTCTGCGGCCATTACTTTGCCCGGAACCACATGGTAAGTAAGAATCGCGACCAACTTGTCTTTGTTATCTGGCATCAGCAACATATCAACCGTGCCATCTGGAAGCTTAGCAAATGCTTCGTCAGTCGGTGCAAACACCGTAAATGGGCCTTCTCCTTTAAGCGTGTCTACTAAGCCTGCGGCTTTGACTGCTGCCACCAAGGTGTTGAAGGAGCCATTTGCAACGGCGACATCAACAATATCTTCTTTCATCATTCCGTGTTCGTGGGCTTTTGCTGGCAGTAAAAATGAAAAGGTGGCAAACAAAACCGTGGTCGTAACCAAAATACGTTTCAACATAGTGCATTCCTTTAGTTGTTTGGGGACCGCTCTCTCCCTGATAAAAGTCCCTGTTTGTACGCACGCTTCTCTCTAGGCGATCAACTGGCTTTCTTTTTGATCGAAGGCCGAACTTGTTGTGCCAAAATTCTCGCTCCTTCCACTTTCACTTCTGTGCGTTTGCGCCATGCCCACAATCGCTCTCTTGCTGCTTTTGCGCTTGCCTCTACGTTTACGACGGGCGCGAGATATCGGGAATCGGGATCCAGTTGGTACATGACGGTTTCCATTGCGGTCATTTTCCATGGCTCAAACAACAAGGGAGTAGGAACCATTGCAAGTTCTGGGATCCATTTATGAATGAACTCACCGTCAGCATCGTGCTCTTGTGCTTGTTTCGTCGGATTGTAGATGCGAATCGTGTTGGTGCCAGTCACACCTGCTTGCATCTGAAATTGTGGGTAATGGATTCCCGGTTCAAAGTCGAGGAACAACTGAGCTAAGTGGGTCACGCCATCGCGCCAATCCATGTTCATATGATGCGTTAAAAAGCTCACTAACATCGCACGCATGCGAAAGTTGATGTATCCGGTGTGATGAAGACAACGCATACACGCATCGATGAGCGGTATCCCGGTTGTGCCTGACTTCCAAGCGTCCAAGAGTGTCTCATCTCTGACGCTTGCTTGCTGTAATAAAGGTTCATAAGCCCTATTGACACAACGAAACTCCATTTCGCATTCGGATTCAAACTTCTGCATAAAGTGACAATGCCAATGCAGTCTCGAAGACATTGCAATTAAGCTGCGACGAAACCCTGCCACTTGCCAATGTTGCAGCAGGCATTGGTACACTTCTCGAAGCGATATATTGCCCCATGCGAGATAGGGAGAGAGGCGAGTGCATGCAGTTCGAGATGCTGTCGGGCTAGAAATACTTCGGTAATAATCGCGCCCTCGGCGTTGAAAAAAGTCTTCCATGGTTTGCCAAGCGAGCGAACTTCCGCCTGTTTGCATCCCTTTTATTTTTTTCAACCAAGAAGGTGGTGGAGTAAACGAACAACCAAGTGCTTCAACATCAAGGGTAATAAGAGAAGCACTTTCAAGGTCGATAGCTTCAATTTCGGCTCGCATAACCGTATCCCAATGCTTATCCCAACCGAGTCGGTTTTTTGCTCCTCGAATGACTGCGCCATGTTCAAATTCGCGCCACGGAATCCTTTGTGATTGAAGCCATTCTGATACTTGTTTATCTCGTTCAAACGTACAACCCAGTCCGATTTCTTGATGGGAGAAAATAGCATTGATGTTGAGCTGGTTTTGAATCGCGCTGAGGCAATCTATTGCGCTACCCGACATTACGGACACTTGATGGCCACGAGCCGAGAGTGTTTCGTTCATATCTTGGAGTGATTGCCAAATAAAACGCCAGTGACGAGCAGAGTAATGCGGGTCATCCAGTAACATGGGTTCGACAATATAAAGCAGCACAGTTGGATGTTCTGAAGATAAAGCGTGTTGTAAAGGCGTATGGTCGGTCAGGCGTAAATCGCGTTTTAGCCACACTAAATTGATTGTTTGCATTGTGCCCCTCGCTTGTTTTTTCGATTTCTACGTATTTGCGGGGCGTATTTCTCACTCAGTGATCGATTTTATTGATGTTGACGTAGAGGCACGGAGCAAGGAGGTGCTTTATGTCTATGCCACTCAGTAAATTGGAAAAATTCTTCTATATCGACAAGCTCGTTATCCACTCTCTCGATCTCGCTTTGTATCAAGTATCCGTCTTAGTCGATGGAGAGGAACACTTTGTTACCGACGATAAAGGCAAGTTTTTAAGAGCGCATTCGATACTGGAGTTGCAAAAGCAATGTCGTCACTTGAAAGCGAAACAGCAGGTGCTTCGCCAACAAAGTGCCTATGACGAAATGGTTGGGCAGTCATCCAAAGATAGTACTAATGAATTAGAGGTTCCTCTGCGTGATAACCAGCTTTACTGACTGAGAAATAACCAAAAATTGAACTCGACGCCATGTGATGCTTGCTAGACTGACATAAAGCATCACACGGAAACGGCTATGCAGTATTACCCAACTCAAGACATTATCTCTGAGCAGCGGTTCGGCTTTGGGCCCCTTTATCAACACAGTTCGCCAAGTTTAGAAAAGCAACTAAGCAGTAAGACCTATTGGCACGAGGCAATAACCAAGTTGCCGAGTACAAACGAAGTGTTGTTGGAACTGAGAAAGCTCAATGACACCAAACGAGAGCTCAAACAATCCCCTACCAAAAAACGTGAAGTGCAAAAGCAAATCGGTGCGTTCTTTCGTGAGCAATATTTGCGACAAGTCGAGGCTCGCAACCAACAGACGTTGCACACTCCATATGGATTTCAGGAACGCTTAATTCAATTTTGGAGCAACCATTTTGCTATATCGGCAGACACCCGAAAGGTACGTCCGATTGTGGCAAGCGTCGAAAATGAAGTGATTCGAGCACACTGGAATGGCAACTTTGTTGAGATGCTCTTAGCGGTGAGTCAGCACCCAACCATGCTGATGTTTCTGGATAACAACTTGTCGGTAGGACCGAACTCCAAACAAGGGCTGAAACAGGGTAAAGGGCTCAATGAAAATCTCGCGCGAGAAATCATGGAGCTGCACACGCTTGGTGTTGATAGCCAATATACGCAACAAGACGTAATTGAGCTGGCAAAAGCCATTACTGGCTGGAGCGTTGGATTCAAAGCTCCAAAAGTTGGTTTCCAATTTAATTCAAGAACCCATGAACCAGGCTCGATGACTTTGCTTGGCAAGCGCTATTCTCAACAAGGTATTGAACAAGGCCGAGCGTGTTTGAGAGATCTTGCGCTTCATCCTGATACCGCAAAACATATTGCACGTAAGTTAGTGCAGCATTTCTTAGGCCCTTCCGGTGAAGCCCTGGTTGAACCGCTCAGCCAAGCTTATCTAAAAGGTAAAGGGGATTTGCTTCCGGTTTATCGAGTGTTGATTCAAAGCGCTTTGAGCCAATCGGCAGAGGCGGTGCGTTTTCGCACTTCTCAAGAGTGGTTATTCGCGGTTTTGCGCAGTGCTGATGTCCGTTTTCCTGAATCGAATGACATGCAAATGAGCAAGTCGGGGAATAAATTACTCGGTGCGCAAAGAAGCTTAGGTCAGCCTCCTTTTATGGCGGGTTCTCCTGCTGGTTGGCCAGACAAAGACGCGGATTACAACAGCCCTTCGGCATTAACTCAGCGGTGGCAGTTGGCGAATCGAATCGCTCGGCTGGCGGTGAAAAGTGCCAAGTCCCAAGGTGTGAAACCACAAGCTTTTGTTGAGCAAATTAGCCAACAGCTCTACGGCGACGCGTTGGACGAACACACAAGGTTGGTGATGAACAAAGCCCCATCTGCAGAGATGAAGCTTTCTCTACTTTGGCTTAGCCCGCAATTTCAGTATCGATGAGGTGAGTGATGACAATAGATAAACATACGAACTTAACATCGACTCGTCGACAATTCTTGAAATCCGCTTTAGCCGTGGGCGCAACAAGCTTGTTGCCTAATGCAGTCTTTGCTCAATCTAGCTCTCCAAATATCTTTGTTTGGATTACGCTGCGTGGTGCGATGGATGGATTAAACGTTGTGGTTCCTTATGCTGATAAGCAGTATTTAGCTCTCCGTCCGACGATTGGTTTAGCAACAGAAAAACTGAATAAACTCGACGATTTTTATGGTTTGCATCCGGCGATGAAAACCAGCTTCGAGTGGTATCAAAATAAGCAGATGGCAATGGTTCACGCTTGTGCCACCGCGTATCGTGAGCGTTCTCATTTTGATGGGCAAAAGGTGTTAGAAAACGGTACAGACAATCCGTTACATCGTGATGGGTGGTTAAACCGATTGCTACAAGTGGATGCGAAGTCGAAAGGTTTGGCGATCGATTCAGGGCTACCTTTGATTGTTCAAGGAGAGAAGGCGGTCAGCAGTTGGTATCCAAATAATTTGCAAGCGAGAGACAGCCAAGTGGAGCTGCTAGAGGCGTTGTTTCAAAGTGATGAGAAGCTTGCGAGTAATTTTGAAGAAGCGCTGAAGATTGAAATGATGTCGAATCGAAATCGTCCCGGTAAGCAGTTTCCTGTGTTGGCGTATCAAGCGGGAACTTTTCTCTCTGCAGAAGGCGGTCCTAACATCTTGGTATTGGAACTGGGTGGATGGGATACTCATGCAGGCCAAGGCGCAGAAACAGGAAGGCTTGCCAATCAATTACGTAAACTGGATAACGGTCTTGCCAACCTAAAGAAAGCGTTAGGAGATAACTGGTCGAAAACCGTCGTGATGGCGGCAAGTGAATTTGGACGCACCGCAGCGGAAAACGGAACCAAAGGCACCGATCATGGAACAGCAAACGCCATGTTTATTGCTGGTGGAGCCATCGAAGGAGGCAAAGTGTTGGGAGAATTTCCGGGGCTTGCCCAAGCTGAACTCTATGAAGGGCGAGACTTAGCCCCTGCGAATGATATGAGGGCGGTGATCAAAGCCGTTCTACAGCAACACATGAGCATAGAATCGAGTGCGCTAGAAAGCGTATTTCCTGACAGCGGCTCAGATAAAGCTTACGCAGGCTTTATCAGAACATCTTAGTTTTTACCTTCCAACGATAACAAAAACGCCCCGTCTCCAAGCCAGAAGCGGGGCGTTTATATTTAATGTGTTTGAATCTTACGCTTGTTTACGCTGAGCTTCTTTCTTTGCCAGTTTTTCTGCGCGTCGTTGCTGGCGTTGTTTGGCACTTTCACCACCGACGTGTTGTTCGCCACGAACCGCTGCTAACGACACTTGCTTTTCACGTTCGCGGAAGCGCGCTACCTGTTCTTCACTGTGCTTACCAAAACATTTCGGGCAGCTTACGCCTTGCTCAAACTGCTCTGATTGTTTGTCTTCTTCTGTGATTGGCAGTCGGCAAGCGTTACACAAGTCGTAGTCCGCTTTTTCTAGCTGGTGGTTCACCGCAACGCGACCGTCGAATACGTAGCAGTCGCCTTCCCACAAGCTTTCTTCTTCTGGTACTTCTTCAAGGTATTTCAGAATACCGCCTTCTAGGTGGTACACCTCATCAAAACCCTGCTCTTTCATGTAAGCAGTCGACTTTTCACAGCGAATACCACCAGTACAGAACATTGCGACTTTTTTGTGTTTCTCTGGATCCATGTTTTGTTTTACATAGTCAGGAAATTCGCGGAACGTGTCCGTATTTGGGTTGACTGCACCTTTAAATGTTCCGATCTCGATTTCATAGTCATTACGAGTATCAACCACAAATACTTCTGGATCAGCAATCAGATCGTTCCAATCTTGCGGCTTCACGTAAGTGCCAACCACATGACGAGGATCGATACCTTCAACGCCCAGTGTCACGATCTCTTTCTTTAGCTTTACTTTGGTGCGGTTAAACGGCTGATTATCTGAGTACGACTCTTTGTAAACAATACCAGTAAGGCGAGGCTCGGCATTTAGCCATGCAAGCAAAGTATCAATACCTTCGCGTTTCGCTGCAACCGTACCGTTAATACCTTCACTTGCCAGTAGCAACGTTCCATGTACACCGTGGGCTTCCATTAGGGCAAGCAGTGGCTCGCGTAACTCTTGGTAGTTTTCCAGTTCCACAAATTTATACAGGGCGCAGACAACATACTGACTCATGATTATTCCTTACTTTAAAGGGTCGATGGTTCGACGGCTCGATACCTAACAATTTTAGCGGCTCGGAGTATACCTGAGTAATTTAGTCGGAAATACGGACAAACTATGCGGATATTTTTAGTCATGTTTCCCCGGCGTTTTTTTCAACAAATTTCAGCGCGTAGCATTGGAAGTTAAAGGGTATGAAAATTTGAACCAGATCACATTTGTTATTCTTTTCTAGAAATGAACTAAGTTAATGAAAATTAAAGCTTTGTGGAAAACTTCATCACTTTATCACGTTTGTGGTGCTTGCCTCTGATTGCTGTTCCTATCGAGCTTGGTGTCAGTGTCAATATGTTTCCTTACCCTCTTCATGGTCAGTTCCAACTTTTAAAAAACTTTCTTGTAATGATAACTATTATCATTTAGATCTATTGCGTACATATGGTGCTCAATATTTAAACTACACACAAGATATAGATTATGGACGTTATAAAACGAGATGGACGGAAAGAAAAAGCCAGTCTAGATAAGGTGACTCGAAGAGCCGAAGCGCTGGCTGATGGACTAAAAGTCGAACCTATTGCGATTGCACAACGCGTGGTAAGCGGTTTGTACGACGGCATTAAGGTGACTGAAATCGATGTGTTCCTCGCTGAAACGGCAGCAAGCCTCGCGACGGAACACCCTGATTATGCCAAGCTTGCGGCTCGCGTGATGGTGAGTTCTCTGCAAAAAGAAACCAGCGGATACGCAACTGCTACACGTGAGCTCTCTGAAATCGGTATTCTTTCCGATGCTTACGTCGATTTTGTTGCCAAGAATCAGTTTGCGCTCGAAGAGATGATTGACTACAAACGTGACTATCAGTTTGATTACTTCGGCTACAAAACTCTCGAACGTTCCTACCTATTGAAAGTAAAAGGTGTGGTGGTTGAACGACCACAAGATATGTTCATGCGTGTAGCGGTCGCTGTCGCAGGTGACGATCTTGAAGAAATTAGAGAGCTATACGATTTGCTCAGCCTTGGTTACTACACCCACGCCACGCCAACGTTGTTTAATGCTGGCTGTAAGATGCAGCAACTGTCTTCGTGTTTCCTATTAGCGATGCAAGAAGACTCCATCAACGGCATTTACGACACCCTCAAAGATTGTGCGCTGATTTCTAAATCGGCGGGTGGCATTGGGCTACACATCCACAATATTCGAGCGACGGGTGCGCCAATTATTGGCACTAATGGTGTGTCGAATGGCATCGTGCCAATGCTGAAAGTCTTCAATGAAACGGCTCGCTATGTCGACCAAGGTGGCGGTAAACGCAAGGGCTCGTTTGCGGTTTATCTGGAACCTTGGCATGCGGATATCGAATCCTTCCTCGATTTACGTAAGAACCACGGTAAAGAAGAGTTCCGCGCTCGTGATTTGTTCCTCGCTCTATGGGTGCCAGACTTGTTCATGGAACGTGTCGAAAACGACGCGGAATGGACTCTGTTTAGCCCACACAATACCAAAGGTTTGTCTGATTTATACGGCGCTGAATTTACTCAGAAGTACCAAGAATACGAGCGTATGGGCTTGGGCGTGAAGACCATCAAAGCCCGCCAATTGATGACACAAATCATTGAGTCGCAAGCCGAGACGGGTACACCGTACATGCTCTACAAAGATGCGTGTAATGAAAAGTCGAATCAGAAAAACCTCGGCACCATCAAATCGAGTAACTTGTGCGCAGAGATCATGGAAGTCTCAACGCCAGATGAAACGGCGGCTTGTAATTTGGCGTCCATGGCACTGCCTAAGTTCGTTACAGACACGGAGTTTGATTTCGACAAACTTCACCAAGTTACCAAAGTCGCGATTAAGAACCTCGACCGCGTTATCGATGTGAACTATCACCCAACCGATAAGATTGAAAAATCGAACCACGCGCATCGTCCTGTTGGTTTGGGTATCCAAGGGTTGGCGGATGTGTTCTTCAAAATGCACCTTCCATTCGATAGCGAAGAAGCATTGCAGCTTAACCGTGACATCGCGGAAACCATGTATCACGCCTCCCTTGAAGCGTCTTGTGAAATCGCGGCGCAAAAAGGCGCGTACTCCAGTTATGACGGCTCACCAATCAGTCATGGTCAGTTCCAATTTGATCTGTGGGGTGAACAACCAAGCAGCCGATGGGATTGGTCACAGCTCAAGCGCCAAATCGCAGAGCATGGTGTGCGCAACTCGCTACTGATTGCTCAAATGCCAACGGCGTCGACAGCGCAAATTTTAGGTAACAACGAAGCGTTTGAAGCGCAAACCAGCAATATCTATAAACGCCAAACATTGTCGGGTGAGTTCATCATCATTAACAAACATCTGGTGAGCGATCTGGAACAACGTGGTCTTTGGACGAGCAAAATCCGTGACGCCATTATTCTTAATAACGGTTCAGTACAAGGCATTGATGCCATTCCAGACGATCTTCAATCCGTGTATCGCACCGTGTGGGAAATCTCTCAGAGAGTGATCATTGATATGTCGGCAGCTCGTGCCCCGTTTGTTTGCCAATCGCAGAGCCTCAACTTATGGCTCGCATCACCAACGTTCGCCCAAATCAATGCGATGCACTTCTACGCGTGGAAACGTGGTTTGAAAACCGGCATGTACTACTTGCGCTCCAAGCCATCGACGAATGCGGTGAAAGTCACCGTTGGTCAGCAAAGCGAAGATGAAGATTGCCTAAACTGCGGCGCATAAACCTATCTCGCCAATTAAAAAGATTCACATCAACCGAAAGTAAGGAAACGGTATGATTGTTAAAAACAAATTTAGCTTGTTCCCCATTCAATACGAAGAGATTTGGCAAGCGTACAAAACGCACGAAGCGGCTTTCTGGACGACAGAAGAACTCGATTTCGCTCAAGATCTTGCTGATCTTGCCAAGCTGACCGAAGGCGAAAAGCACTTCATTCGACATGTGTTGGCGTTCTTTGCTCAGAGCGAAGGGATGATCAACGAGAACTTATTGACTCGATTTTATGGTGAAATTGAAATCGCAGAAGCGCGCTGCTTCCTTGCTTTGCAGGCATTTAATGAAGTCATTCACGCAGAGACTTACGCGCTGCAACTCGAAACCTACATCCCCGATGTTGAAGAGCGTGAGCGCTTGTTCAATGCGATTGAAAACGTCCCGACCGTGAAGCGTAAGGCAGAGTGGGTAATGAAGTGGATCTCTTCCGATAAACCATTGGCAATGCGTTTGATCGCTTTTGGTTTGGTGGAAGGCTTGTTCTTCGCTGGCAGCTTCTGTGCCATTTACTACTTCCGTAAACGTGGTTTGCTGGCTGGTTTGGCAGCAAGCAATGACTTGATTGCTCGTGACGAAGGGCTGCACTTTAGTTTCTCTGCGCTGCTATTCAAAACCTTGGGGCAGGGCAAGGTAACACAACAAGAGTTTGAAGAGATTTGCCGAGAAGCCGTTTCAATTGAGAAAGAGTTTGTAACGGAAGCCCTACCAGTGGACTTGATTGGTATGAATGCTGAGCTGATGTGCCAATACATTGAGCACACTGCCGATGTTATCGCTGGTTTGTTTGGTTTCAACCCGATCTTTGGGACGGAAAACCCATTTGATTACATGCGCTTATTAGACATGGAAGGAAAGACCAATTTCTTCGAAAAACGCGTTACTGAGTACAAACGACCTCAAGATCGCCAATTGAGTTTTGATGCGGATTTCTAACGGCAAGGAATAGCAGAGAAGAGTGATGAAAATAGAAATGTACAGCAAGGAGCAGTGCTCCCAATGTGAAACCGCTGCGATGTGGTTGCAAAATCAGGGCTTTAACGTGGCAACGCTCAAGTTGGATGTGGAGTTTGACCGAGAAACCTTGTTCGAGTTATTCCCAACCGCAAGAAGCTATCCGCAGTTTATGCTCGATGGCGAACCGATTGGTGATTTTAGTCGCTTAAAATCCGCACTCGCTTTTGAGCAAAGCGCTACTTTCTAAATTAGGTCTCTAATCCCCTTTTATTGAGAAAAGGGGATTTTTATTTCCACTTAAATTTTGTGGATGTTCAAATTATCAGTAAAAACTCGTAAAACTGTTGAAAACGTACTCGACATAAATGGTCGAAATTTGTACTGTTGATTCGCTTCACATTCCTAAAACTTCTTATCCGATAATCAGTTGAAGCAAAGATCTGTGTTTGATACAGGTCGGTTGGCAAAGGAATTCAACATGCAACAGTTTCATATCAGAAGACTAAGAGAAGAAGACGTCCCACTGTTGAAAACGCTCTTGGTCGAACTCGACACTTCTCATTATAATGCTGAACCAGATTTCTACCGTTCTCCGGAAGAAATGGCGCAGTTAAGGGAAGATCGCAACATCTTCGATAAATATTTTGATGGCAGCATCACGGCTTTTATTGCTTGTTCTAACCGACAGGTGGTTGGTTTTATCTCTGGCACTGTGCGAGAGGTCAACTCGATTCTCTCTCCAGAAAGACGCGTCGGTTATATCAATGAATTGGTGGTGTCAGAAAGCCATCGAAACTTAGGTATTGGTTTGTCTTTGATGGATAAAATCGAGAGCGATTTATGCAGCCAAGACATTGAAGAGCTCGGTTTAACCGTGGCGTCATTTAATCACGAAGGCGAAGATTTCTACCATAAGATGGGTTACCGCGTGATCACCAAAATGATGACTAAACGAGTCAAAGACTAGCGCTAATTTAAACGTGAATCGAATCAAAAACGCCTCTCTATCTTGTGATAAAGAGGCGTTTTTCTATCTAGGTTTTTAGCGAACCCTAAGCGTTAGCTGCTCATTTCAACGTTGCTGCGGTTTGTTTACCCATCGCAATTAACTTGTCGAGAATACGCTCACCATCTGCGCGGAGACCGTTGTGTTCGTATTCGTTGGTGATCCACGCTTTTGAGTTTGGCATTGCATCGAGCGTTTCACGGCTGATGTCCATTTCCACAAACATATCGTCAGCATAGACGGCGCAGCTTACCGGCACCTTATTGTTTGCCAGTTGCTGCGCATCGTATAGTAGCGTCCAATCGGCTTTCTCTGCCAGTAATTCCGCCGCTTCTTTCAGTGGCTTTAAGTTTACGTATTGATCGAACATCCAAGGGAAGACCATTTCGCCAGTGAAGTAAAACGGCTTACCTTGTTCGTAATTGAACGCATCATGCTCTTGGCGCACTCGGTGCGCGCTCCAGCGAGAAGCAAATCCTTGGCAGTAAATCGACTCGTGCAGAATCGCGTAAATCGGATTGGTCTGGAAGTTTTGTTGCGACAGCATGTCGTTAAGGAATTCATAACGAAGCTGAGGTTTACCGTTCACTTCAATCAAGGCACTTTCTAGCCAGTAATAAGTTGGCAAGAAGGTATCACTGACACCAAAGTTAATCCCAATTTGTTGGAACTGTTCGACAGTAAAACGCTGACCATTTGGCAGAAACTCTTCGTGCTCCAATAAGTGATCAGCAATGTTCTGGCATAGCTGCTGCGCTTGCGGGAATTGCTGGAAGAAGGCTTGGTTCTTCTCCATGGTGCGCTTAAAGGTTGCGTGATACACATCATCCGCATGGCGATAAACCGAAGGCACACCACCCGTAATGTAGCTTTGCAGCAGGCTGTTCGGGAACAGCGATAGGTAAGTTAGTGAGCAGAAACCACCGAAGCTCTGACCCAAAATCGCCCACTTCTCAACACCAAATTGTTCACGGATAAATTCCGCATCGCGAACAATGTTGTCTGCGCGGAAGTGGCTTAAGTAGTCTGCCTGTTGCTTCGGCGTGAGGTGCGCAAGCGTCTGGTGATTAATCATGCTGCTGTTGCCAGTGCCGCGTTGGTCGAGCAGCAGTACACGGTACTCACTCAGTGCGCGTTTGATCCAACCGTTGTTTCCGTTTGGACGAGGAGAAGGGAAGCCCGGACCGCCTTGAAAATACACGAGCCACGGTTTGTTGGAGTCTTCATCGCCGACTAAACAAACGGAGCGAGCGAAGACGTTGATCGTGCCTTTGCTTAGATCTTGGTAATCCAGTGGCACGGTGAACGAGTGGGGCGTGTAATGCAGTCCTGCGTCGATAAATGATTGAGCGTTCATTGTTATGGTCTGTCCTTGTTTATAGTCGCTTTACGATATCGAATTCCTTATTAGAAACAATAGATTTGTTGTAAGAACTCGATTTTTGAAGCCTGAAAGGCATGGAATGGCACTCAAAACAGAAACTCTTCGATCTTTCCGTGTTGGTATGCACTGAGTGAACTATGATCTGATAGGTGCAGTTTAGACATCACTGTCTTACCGTTTTTATGAAACGAGACATTTGGCGGTCATTGACCATGGAGGATGCTTGATGAACACGTCACTAACCCGAATCACGCTCGCTTGTTTATTACTACAGACCATCAGTGCCCCTGCATTGGCAGTCGTAACGCCGAATCCGCCTCAGTTGCAGGCAAAAGGCTATGTGTTAATGGACTTTCAGTCCGGTGCCATTATTGCGGAGCAAAACGCACGTGCCGGATTAGCCCCTGCCAGTTTAACTAAGCTGATGACTGCTTACGTCGTAGGGCAAGAAATCAAATCCGGGCGGCTCCAATGGGATGATAAAGTGACGGTGAGTGAGAACGCGTGGTCAGCCAAATTCCCAGACTCCTCAAAAATGTTTATCCAACCCAAAGATGAAATCACCGTTGCCAACCTAATGCGTGGTGTGATCGTTCAATCTGGTAATGATGCTTGTGTGGCGCTCGCCGAACATGTTGCAGGTAGTGAAGGGGCGTTTGTCGCGCTCATGAACGGTTGGGCGGACAAGCTCAGTTTGAATGATACCTACTTTGTTAACTCACATGGACTGGACAGTGAGGGCATTCAGACTTCCCCCAATGATATGGCAACACTAATGCAAGCCATTATCAATGACGTGCCTGATGTCTACGCCCTCTATAGTGAGAAGGTGTTCAAGTGGAACAAGATCACCCAATACAACCGCAATAAGTTGCTATGGGATAAATCGATGGGTGTCGATGGAGGTAAAACGGGCTACACCAGCAATGCGGGGTACAGTTTGGTGAGCTCTGCTAAACAAGGAAAGATGCGATTGATCTCTGTCGTCATGGGGACGCCAAGTAAACAATCGCGAATCACCCAGTCTAAGAACTTACTCAGCTACGGCTTCCGTTTTTATGACACCAAACAAGTGGCAAAACAGGGAGAAGTGCAGGCGAGTGCAAAAGTGTGGAAAGGCGATGTTAGTGAGATTGATTTGGGCTTTGCTCAAGATGCGTACCTGACGCTGCCTCGCTCTTTAACCGCTGGTTTAGACAAGAGCGTGGTCGTGAATGAGCCGCTGATTGCACCCATTGCAAAAGGGGATGTGGTTGGCAAAGTCGTGTGGAAGAGTGACGATAAAACCGTGGCGAGCTATCCGTTGGTGAGTAACCAAGCAGTGGAAGAGGGCTCGTGGATTGGGAAGTTATGGGACAGTTTAGTGCTGTGGGTTAAGTCGCTGTTTAACTAGCGCAAGGGCGAGTTTCGCAATAGTGATTTCAGAATTTCAAACAAAGAAAAGCAGCTCTAATGTGAGCTGCTTTTTGTTTTCGCGTTTATTGCGGGTTCAGTGATTATTCAGACAAGGTGATTATCGGTAAGTCATCCCAAATCTTACTCTCATCCGATGCACCGCCAGAGAAGTTCCAAGGACCTTTGTCTTGTTCCAGTGGACGGTAAGTGGCAGACAATCCATCCAAGTCCCAAGTTGTCACATAGAATCGAATACCATCTAGTGAATCCGGTCGACCTAGTGCGTCACTCGCGAAGTCCATCGAAATGGTGTTGTTGGCTTTGTCTACCGTGACCATTGGTGCTGGTGTTACGGCTTCGCCCCATGTTGTCGCGTTTGCGCCTTGAGTGTTGTAAATCGAGCTTTGCCAGCCGAAGACCACAGCATTGCGACTCCATGTTCCACTTGGCATAGAAGCGTTGATCTTTGGCAGTTCCGTTAGGTTGCTTGCTGCTTCTTCCGGTAAATCAATGAAGATGGTGAAACCAACGTGATCAAAGCCGTTTGGCGGTAACCAAGTATCGGTGATCTTGTCCATGGTGAAGGTCAAGCGCACGTTACTGCCGACGGTAAATACCTCGGCTTTGTTGATTGCGAGTTGGCTATTGTCTTTGTCGAACGTTGGATCCGTTGGTAGCGAGTAGTTACCGTTAGGACCGCCCATACCATCTTGCGCATCACCAGCGTCATCAATCGTGTCGTCTGGCGTGTTCGACCAGCTTAAGTCCGACACAAAGTTCACATCTTCAATGCCTGCTTTTTTCTCAGTGGAGTAAATCGCGAAGCGGTGTTGCTGTTCGCCAATCGCAAAGTGACGGGTAGATAAAGTCACGCTAAATTGACCGTCAGCACCCACGGTAATGGCTTGTGCTGTTTCCAGATTACCGTCGACGACAAGGTTCAATTTCTCGTTTGCGTTAGCAGTACCAGCAATCATGATGTCATCAGTAATGGTTTGTCCTTCCCAATCCTGTACCAGTTGGATGTTGAGGTCTGGGGTATCTACCGATTGGGTGTCGTCAGTTTTTGAGTAAATCACGGCAGACTTGGCTGGTAGCTCAAGGGTTACGTGACCGTTTTCATCGGCGATTAACTGCTCTGGAGCGTCCGCCCAATTCGACATGATTTGTTGTTGGAAGACGGTGCCGCCCGCTTGCTCTACATCGAGTTGGTTCATCAACATTGGGGAATTCGATGTGTTCATTACCACCAAGACTTCGTCGCTATCCAAAGTGCGGGTAAAGGCGAACACACCGGCGCCGGCTTTATCGCTACCAATCACTTTCATTTCGCCGCGTGTCATGACTTTGTTCTCGGTACGCAACTTAGCAAGCTCTTGGATGAACAAGTACATCTCGCTGTTTTGGTCGAATGAGTCTACGTAGTCGCCGTCTTCACGGTAGCCGCCAGCAAACATCGCATCGCGCGCCGCTGACATCGCCTGTTCTGTACCTTGGTAAATCACAGGGATGCCCGGTACCGCCATCATGGTAATCAGCGCTTGCTTCATATCGTTGACACTGCCTTGTGATAGAAAACGCGGCATATCGTGGTTATCAATGAAGTTCGGCATGATGTATGGATTCGGGAACATCTCCATCATTTTCTCAAGACGGAAACGTAAGTAATCGGTCGGTTGTCCTGCTGCAAACACGCGCGTCATAGTTGCTTGTAATGGGAAGTTCAACACCGAGGTTAACTGCTCCGGTGAGCCGCTTTCGCCGATGTAAGTCAGCATCTTCTCTTCGCCTTCTGTGTTGTAAGGCGTAGATGTTTCGAAGACTTCACCAAAGGTTAGGAAGTTATCGCGACCAGTATCAACGGCTTGAGTCATCACACCATCATCGGCGTGCAGGAAGTCGTTCCAGAAATCGTGCTCAACAAACTTCACGGTATCGATACGGAAACCGTCAACGCCCACTTCACGGATCCATTTACGGTAGCTCTCTTTTAGATAAGCGCGTACTTCAGGATCGGATGTATTCAGGTCATCCAGGTCCGACAGTTGCCAGGTTTTTTCTTGGACGGGATCGTTGTGGTCGGTGATGCTTGGCGTCCAGTGGTAAATGCCTGTGCCATCTTCTTTACACTCATTCATGTTGAGTGGGTAAGGCAGTTCTTGCCCTGCTGGCAGCGCATTTTCAATCAAACGGAAACCTTGGCAAGGTAGGCTAGGGTCGTAATTGTATGGGTCATCGTAAGTGAAGAAGTTACCAACGTGGTTGGTCACGATGTCTTGAATCAAGAACATATTACGAGCGTGCACTTCTCGCGCTAACGCTTGGTAGCTTTCCATGTCACCAAAGTGCTCATCCACTTTTTGGAAGTCACGCGCCCAGTAGCCATGGTAGCCGCCGTAGTTTTGTTCTGCGTCCCACCACTGGTTTGCCACTGGCGGCGTAATCCAGATAGAGGTTGCGCCTAGGTCTTCGATGTAGCCTAGCTTGTCACTGACACCAACAAGGTCACCACCACTGAATTTCTTGTCTGAGGTAGGATCGTACTCATTCTGACCTTGATCGTTAAGCGTGTTGTCGCCGTCGTTAAAACGGTCGATCATCAAGAAGTAAATGATCTGGTCTTGCCAATCAGGAGATGCCACGTGGCTTCCTGTATCGGTTGGCGTAGTTTCATCGCTACCACAGCCAGAAAGAGCTAGGGCGATCGCTAGAGGGAGTATTTTTATTTTATTCATAGGGTTAGGTAAGGTTTCAAACACGGTTTTTGTCTCCGTTATGCAGCAATGCGGAAACGATAAATCAAAGGTTTGAAATTGAGAGTGTCATTTCGCGCCAAAAGAGACGTGAAATGATGTCACGAAGTGCTGAATTTGAACTGTGCTACATATTTAACTGAGTGGTTGCACAATTGGGTATTGAATCGGGTAATGGTCTTTGGCTAACTCATTACCAGAATGATCATAGAGTCGGAATCGACACTGTTTAGCCGTTTGGGTGAGGGGAAGTTGTAGCGCCCAGCATGTGTAATCTCCTGCATTCTGAGTTTGGCTCATTACGTGCAGAGCTGGCGCGTCACCCACGTAGCAATCGATCTTCGCCACGTCTTTTAATCTACACGCGAGTTCCACAAACAAGGTGTACTGAGTGCCGAGTTGGATAAGTTGCCTTGTCGGGACAATGTATTCCGTTGCGCCAATTAAAAGCCCTTTAGAAACCACGTAATCGCGCTGGTGGTTGTTATCAATGTAGCGTTCACCATCGACTTCATAACACAGTCTAAACGTCAGTGGATGAGCGACAGGAAGCTCTGTTGTCGCCCATAGTTCGGTGCCATTGTTCAAAAAACGCTCGAAGAAGGCTGGGTAGCGACGCCACGTGCCATCACGGTCTCGACACTCAACGGAGACCACTTTTTCAAACGCAATGTTATCCACTTCCATCCAGATTTTACCGACGGGTTGGTCAATGTCGTTATCGGCTAGAGTGTTCGCTTTGGCGTAGTACAAGCGGATGGGTTGGTTGTTGAGATGAGTGCGGTTATCCAAGCACTGCTGGCGATATTGCATTGGCGAAAACGGATACCAACGGCGAAAAGTTCGGTGGAAGTTGGAAGGTTCTTCATAACCCAACTGATAGGCGATTTGCTGCGTTGTGAGTTGAGTGTCTGCAAGTAGGGCAAGCGCGTGCTTTTTCTTGGCGAAGTCGACGCATTGCGAATAGCTCATTTGTTTTTCTTGTAGGCGACGTTGCAAGGTGCGCTTGGATACGCCCAGTTGCAGTGCGGCTTGTTCTAGTTTCAGTGCGTAATTGCTGTTTTTGACGAACAGAGCATTCAGCACGCTTAGCAATTCTGGCTGTTCAATTGGTTGGTGAGACAGCAGCAAATAAACATGTTTCACCAAGTCGAACACAACCGAGTTCTGCTTCGCGCTGCTGTCTTCTTCTAGTTCGAAATGAGCAGAATAAAGGTCATGGTTGTGAAGCTGAATGCGCACAGATTCACTCAAACCCAGCTGTTCCAATTGCATCAGCAGCAAGTCATAAACCGATTCTGCCCAGCTTGGCATCTCGGTAGCTCGGCACTCTAGCCGCATCTGAACCTGGTTATCACTGTGTTCGAAAACAATGTACAAGCGACGGTCGAACAGCGAAACGCTTTTGCTCCACCACAACAGACCTTCACGCAGAGTCGGTGCTTCTTGCAACATCATAGATTGCAAGGCAACCAGCTTTTCAATATGCCAATATTCGCCAGCAATTCTTAGGTGATTGTGTCCAAGTTTTTTGCAGAGAAAGGGCGTGATGATGTTGTCTTGAGGCAGCATGAAAGTGGTTCGGTAACAGAGCAAAGGCGACATTATTGCTTAAACCAAGTGTTGCTTCAGTGAGAGTGCTCAAAGCTTGTTACATCGGTGATTTTCAAATTTATTTTGAAGATGTTTTTAACTGAAATCGGTTTTTCCCTGTAATTCATAAGGTTAAAGTGATAACCAGCATAAACTACTCGACTGGAGAACCCGATGGACATCGTTCAAGCTGCTAAATCTCGCTACTCAACCAAAGTCTTTGACCCAACTCGTAAGCTGCCTCAAGAAAAGATCGACGCAGTCAAAGAGCTGATCCGTTTTAGTCCATCGAGTGTGAACTCTCAGCCGTGGCACTTCATTCTGGCGAGTACAGAAGAGGGCAAGCAACGTATCGCAAAAGCAGCGCAAGAGAACTACGCGTTCAATGCTGCGAAGATCTTGAATGCGTCACACGTGTTGGTGTTCTGTGCCAAAACGGGCATCGATAACGACTACATTGAAGCGCTATTGGCGCAGGAAGAAAAAGACGGTCGATTCCCAACCGAAGAGGCAAAAGCAGCGGTACGTGGCGGTCGTAGTTACTTTGTGAACATGCACCGTTTTGACCTGAAAGACGCTAACCATCGGATGGAGAAGCAGGTTTACCTCAACGTCGGTACATTGTTGCTGGGTGCTTCGACGCTAGAAATTGATGCGGTGCCAATCGAAGGTTTTGATCCGAAAGTGCTGGATGAAGAATTTGGTCTTCGCGAAAAAGGCTACACTGGCGTTGTGATTGTGCCGCTTGGCTACCATGCGGAAGATGACTTCAATGCCAAGACGCCAAAGTCGCGTTGGGAAGAAAGCTCTGTGTTTACTGAGATTTGATAAAGATGATTCATTTAGTTGCAGAAATTAAAGCCTACCCAGACAGTATCGACAACGTAACCAACTTACTTTCTGGTCTACTAGAACCTTCTCGTGAAGAAGAGGGTTGTTGCCAATATGAACTGTATTTGGATCAAAAGATCGAAGGTTTGTTTATGTTCCAAGAAATTTGGGCATCGCAAGAAGCGTTAGATAAGCACTTACAAAGCCCACATATCGCACAGTTTATCTCGACGCTAGAAGATAACGACTGGGTTGAATATTCTCAGATTCGCCCAATGACGTTTGTCGGTTAAGCTTCTGAGCAGAATGTTGCCAGCACTTTCTTACGTTGCTGGCAGCATTTTTCATGAATGAATTCACGGAAAGTACGAATGGTTGGCGTCAGCAAACGACGATCGGCGCACACCATGTATAGCGGTACCGGACCACAATCCCACTCAGGTAATACTCTCACTAATCTTCCTTCAATCAAATCTTGGCTGATGTCCATCAATGATTTGTTGGCGATGCCTTTGCCTTTGATCGCTAAGCGATGGGATAAGTCACTGTCGTTGCTAAGTAGCTTGCCACTCACGACAACCTGTTCTGTTTCGTCTCCGCGAGTCAGCGTCCATTTGTTGTAAACCGAATCCGCCACCATATAACACAAACAGTTGTGTTGGTTTAGGTCTTCCGGTTTGGTCAGCACAGGATTGTTTGCGACGTATTCTGGAGAGGCACACAGGATTCGCTCATTCGCACCACATAACGCCAATACGACGAGATTAGAGTCAGCAGGTTCGCCGTAACGAATCGCGATATCGACGGGCTTGGTGTACATATCGGTTAAGCTATCAGACAGCTCTAACTTGATAGAGACGTTTGGGTAAACATCAATAAACTCATCAACCCAATCAAGCAGCATGTTGCGACCAAAATCAGATGGCGCAGTGATATGCAGCTGACCGGATAACTCGCCGCGCGCGCTTGATATCTGATCTAACCCCTCTTGCAGTGTTGCGAGCGCTTGGGTGGTTTTGTCTAAGAACAACTCACCTTCCGAGGTTAGGCGAAGGCTGCGAGTGGAGCGTACAAACAGCGGAAAGCCTATTTGTCCCTCAAGACGTTTGATCGATGCACTGATGGCTGCTGGTGTCATGTCCATGCTATTGGCGGCTTTCGAAAAACTGCCTTGGCGTGCGGTTTCGACAAAGATATTCAGATCGTTGAGGGCTTTCATAATGAAAAGGGCTTTTAAGAAGTTTGGGCTACTATAGGGGAGAGTCGCAGGGCAATTCAAGGTTAAAACATTAGGTTGCACGGCGAGTTTGAGTTAGATTAGCGCGCAACTTCACTTTACCGGATCAATAGCATGAGCCAACAGCAGCCGAATAACCCACTTCACGGGTTGAGTTTAGAGAAAATCCTTACCCGTTTAGTTGAGCACTTTGGGTGGAACGGAATGCATGAACGCGTTCGTGTGAACTGCTTTAAGAAAGATCCTTCAATCAAATCGTCGCTGAAGTTCCTACGCAAAACGCAGTGGGCAAGAGATAAAGTAGAAGCGCTGTACATCGAAACGTTCTGCTAATCGGATTTGGTGCAGGTCTAAAAGAGAGATTCCGGATGGCTCGCTTAGGCTCGTCCGGAATGACGCTGATTTCTTGTTGCGTTGTCGGTTATTTAGACCTTAATCTCTCGCATCTCGCATCTCGCATCTCGCATCTCGCATCTCGCATCTCGCATCTCGCTTCTCGCCTCTTTCCTTACTCCAAATGATGCGTACTGCCCACGGTGCCTTCCAAGTCTAAAATCGACTGGCGAACGTGATCTGGAATTGCGGCTTTCACATTGTTCTTAAAATCAAACATCACACCAGTGGCGGTTGCGATGGTCGCAATCTTGCCCCACTTCTTACTCAGCACTTGGTATTCCATCGTGATGCGATCTTCTTGCATGTCGATTACGCGTGAGCCAATCAAAAGCGTATCTGGAAAAGTAACGGGTAGCTTATAGCGGCATTGGGTTTCGCTTAAAACCGGACCGATGTGAGACGTCTGCAAATCTACCAACAGATTAATCTTGTTGAAGTAGTCCAAACGCGCAGTTTCGAAGTAACGAAAATACACCGCATTATTGACGTGTTGTAGGGCATCCATCTCTCCCCAAGCGACTTTGATTTCCGTAATCACTGGGAATTCTTTTAATAACGTATCCATTACTCATGTTCCTTTTTCATCGACGTTGCCGCAATTTGCCAAGCGACTTATCACTTTGAGTATTTATTCTAGATGGAACTGATTAAAATGTAATAAAATTGTATGTAAAATGTGAAATGAATTAGATGCTTATTTTTGTAAACTAAAAACTTTACATAGTCAGTTGTGAGGCGTAGGTTTAAGTAAGCGTAACCAAAAGGAGATGTCCAATGACAGAACTGAAAGGTTTCAATCTTGCCAAAGTAGAAAAACGAATCGACTGGACAGGTGAGCTGTTCAGTTTACGAGTTTCCGGTGCGCCTCTCTCCTTCAAAGCCGGACAATTTACCAAACTCGCCTTGCTCGACGAACAGGGTAATCCCATTAGCCGTGCATACTCGGTGGTGAATGCGCCCAGTGAGCAGTTCGAGTGGCTCGAATTCTTAGTCGTCGCGAACCCAGAAGGGCAACTGACACCAAGGCTGCAGCAGCTTCAAACCGGCGATAGCATTTATGTTGGTGAAACGGCCCATGGCGACCTGATCCACGATACCATTCCCAAACACGCAAACGATCTATGGCTGCTTTCCACCGGCACAGGCATTGGTCCATTTCTCTCCTTGTTAGACGACATTAATCTACTGCCACACAGCGATCATATTGTGCTGGTGCATGGTGTGCGTTACGAAAGAGATTTAGTTTACAAATACCTGATTGAGCAGCTCCAACAGCGATATGAAGGTCGTCTTCGTTATGTGCCGATTGTCAGCCGTGAGAGTATTCCGGGTAAGCTTCAAGGCCGCATTCCAGATCTGATTGCGTCGGGAGAGCTCGTTAATCGTGCGGACTTACCGTTTTCTAAAGAAAGCAGCTTTGTGATGATGTGTGGCAATCCTGAGATGATCAAAGACACCTCTCCAGTACTGCAAGAGGTAGGCTTGGAAAAGTATCGTGCCCGAACGGGTGGCAATATCATTTACGAGAGATATTGGTAAGCGCTGATCAATTTTTAGACCATCTCACTTCTGAGAGAGAGTCACAAATATGACTTCTCTTAATTGAGCACACTTACCCTCATCCCTAGAATGCATCAGCTTGCATTTGAGGGGATAAGGTATGTGGTGTTCAATTGCCAATAGAAAACGAAGGATGATTGGTGGTCTCATCGATCTGATGATCGTAACTGGGTTAGTATTACTGATTGCGTTGACCATCAATTCATTTGTGAACGACTTTGAACTCTCTGTGAGTGAGAATCTTCAACTGGTAAAGGATACAAAGGCGAGCTACGTACTTACCATCCCCATGTTGATGCTAGTGAATTGGAATCTACTGCGCGAAGGGCAAACCATAGGTATGCGTTTAGTGGGGATTAAAGTGGTGATGAAGAACGGCCACGACACGACGAAAGTCACCGCTTCACTTCGATTGTGCATCAGTTACTTAATTGAAATGCTGATTCCATTTACGCCATTAGTGAACGTCATTTTGCTCTTTTGTCACCCAGAACGTCGCTTGTTACACGACATGCTCTCTGGCACTAAAGTCGTCAACTGTTAAATTACTCGCTGATCTTGTATTAAAGCGGTTGTTTCACTCAGAGTTGCGAGCGAGTCAACTTTCCATATTTCTCTTCTTACCACTACACTTACTTCAGACATAAATTCAATCGCTTAGGATTCAAGGATGATGAACAAAGCTGGTTGGACAGTGTGCCTTGCCACGCTTACTTCCTTTGCCACTATCGCTGGTGAGTGGGAGATTGAAGCGGGCGGATTTTTCTCTCGCACTGACACCAAACTGAACGCTTACGACCCTTACCTCGATCAAATACGCACTATTGATGTCGAATCGGATCTCGATTTGAAAGAGTTTACTGTGCTGCCTTATGTTGAGGTCGAGTATTACTTCAATAAAAAACACAGCGTCTATGTGGATTGGCGAAGCCTACACCGAGAAGCGACCCGCACTGCAGTGACTAAGCCTTTTGAAGTCACGGTGGATGGAACGACTTACGCGGTTCAAGCGGGTTCAAAGCTGACCACTGAGCTAAATATCGATATTGCGCGCCTAGGTTATGGCTACCAGTTTTACACCAGTGACAAGTGGGCGGTGGATGTGTTGGCCGGATTGCACGTGATGTGGTTGTCGCTGGGCTTGGACGGCAAGCTTGGCGCTAAGGCAAGTGGCGTTGATGAGTTTCCGGTGATGTTTGTGGACGAGACTGTACTGAGTGATGTTACGGCACCTTTGCCAGATTTAGGCATTCGGGCGGAGTATTCGCTGAATCAAGATTGGATTTTGAAAAGTCACGCCCAAGTCTTTTATCTAGCAGTAGACGATATTGAGGGATACTTGTTGGAAGTCGATTTTGGCGCGAAATACCTTTTCACCGACCAGTTTAGTATGACCGGGTCGTTCAACTATTACGAAGTCGGGGTGGATTACGAAAGCGATAATTCAGCGCTCGATGTTACCTATCGATTCTATGGGCCGATGCTGACCTTAGCGTATAAATTCTGATAATAAAAAAGCCACACTTGAGTGTGGCTTTTTACATCTAGTCTGTACGACTAAACCAACGGGATTATTGTTGGTTGATGTAGTCTTTAAAGCGCGCTTGTGTCTCAGCGTCTGCTTTTTGGTACCAGAAATGCAGCATTTCTTCAGCCGTTGAATCTGCTTTCATTGTCGCAGGCTTAGTTTGCTTCATGTCTGCTGGGATCTTTGCAGGAAGTGTTGCTGGTTGGATAACCGCTGCACTTACAACGCCAACTGCCGCAACGCCGCCAGTCTTGTTGTAGTCTTCCACTTCACGTACGTAATCACGACCGATTTGCATGCCGGGCTTGATTAGCTTGTCTTGCTCTACCGCAATTGCGTTGCCAGAAGCATCAATCAGTTTCCAATCTAGGTCTTTGATTTTGTCTTCTGCTTGGCGAAGGTCGCGATATTCAGGAACTTGTAGGCTTAGTTCAGCGTCCGTTGCGTCGAAGCGAGTTACGATAACGTCACTCTCAACGCTTAGGCGATCATTACCTTGGCTGAAGTAAGGTGCGTAGCGGAACACAACTTGGTTTACGCCGTCAGGTAGCGTGAATGATTTTTCTGAAGCAAAGAAGCCGCCAGATAGTTTCACCTTCTCGCCGTTAGCCGCCAAAATAGAAACGTCGTCAGGAACGGTTACTGTCACATCCGCGAATGCCATGCCACTCATAGCCAAAGCAAGCGCGCAAGTTAAAGGCTTGATCAATTTCATTGTTTTTATCCTAAGCACTGAATTAGTGGTCATCGAGAGTGCATCGTTCATTGTTCGATTGCAACTCCCGAATGTAAGAAGATTGAAAATTTAACAAGAACGTCATTTTAATCGGATACCAAACTATGAAACTGTGAGCTAAATAGCTCAAACCGCTGCAAAGGGCAGCGGTTTGTTTCAATTGATAGAACGATTAGATACCAGCGCCATGTCCAGCTTCGTTTTGTTCTGAAGCTTGTTCGGCATTTTCCGCTAACGCTTCTTGCTGTTGTTGAGCTTTTTCAATGTTCAACCACCACACGAATAGCTCGTACCAAATCGCAAGAATAACCGCACCTAAGAACAGACCAACGATGCCGTAGAACAACATACCACCGATGGCACCTAGCAGAATGACAGGCATTGGTACATCAACACCACGGCCCATTAGCATTGGTTTGAATAGGTTTTCAGACAGCGCTGCAACCACAACCCAAACGGTAAACATGGTTGCTGTGCTGGTGTCTTGCGTCATGTACATGTAGCCAACGACTGGCAGCACTGCCAATAGAGCAGGTAGCTGTGCGATACAAAGAATCATCAGCACCAGCGTTAGTAGACCTGCAGCCGGAACGCCAAAGATGAAGAAACCTGCACCAATCAATAGTGCTTGAATAGCTGCTACACCAACTACGCCAAGTAACACACTCTTGATGGTCGCAGCAATCAGTGTTGTCCAGCTTTTCGCATTGTCCCCTGCAGTACGAACTGCGATGGTTTTCAGGCCAGAAGCCAAAGACTCAGAGTAAGTCATAAAGCCAGCGGCAATTGCTAGAGAGATGATTGACAGTAGCAAGCTACCTAGTGCGCCACCTACCATGCCAAGCAGAGAAGTCAGACCCGCCTTAATTTGAGGCATAAAGGTTTGGATGGCTTTTTCTAGGTTGGTTGCGAACAGTGTCCATACTTCGTAAAGCTTGTCACCGACCAACGGCCATTCTGCGACAGAAGGTTTTGGACCTGGGATCTTAATATCGCCACTTTGTAAAACGTCTAGCGCATGTGTTGCACCATCGACGATAGAGCCAGATACCATGACTAAAGGCGTAACCAATAGTGCGATACCCAACAAGGCGATTGTCGTTGCCGCTAGGCCACGTTTACCACCATAAACTTTTGCCAGCTTCTTACAGATTGGCATCAATGCAACGGCAATGATGGCACCCCAAATCACAGGAAGAATGAAAGGTTTGATGATGTCGTATGTAAACATCAGCAAGACTAAGATCAAGCCGATACGTATTGCGGATTCCACCATGTTACTGATGAAAACCTTACTCTCGATTTTTACCGATTGTTTATCCATTTTTGTTTACCTGATGTTCAATGTTGGAACTGACGAGACTTGAAACAACAATCGCCATATAAAACACGCCTACGATGGCCTCTAAATACACAACGACTTGCGCCAATGGTGTTAGAGGGCTGATATCGCCATAACCGAGTGTGGTTAAGGTGACGAAACTGAAATACGCTGCATTAGAGAAGTTCTGACCCCAAGAGATGGCTTCCATCCCGGTGAATGAGTTTGGAGAGAACTCAAGAAGAATGAGGTAAGCAATTGCCCACATCAGACCCAGCAGCAAAAATAGAGCAACAGAGCCAATGACTTTGTTGGTGTTCACATGCCCAGTGAACAGAATCTGCCTTGCGATAGACTTAAATGTGCCGAAGAAGAACGCAAAGGTGAGGGCGAGCATCACTACGTCCATTTCTTTGATGCCTAGTACGGCTTTGATACCAATCACCACAACCCAAGTACCCAATAGGGTATAGAGGAAACGTGACCAATTTTTGTCAAAGCGCAAGCTCGCCATACAGACGATGAAGGTGATGATGGTGAAGCCTTGCAGTAAGTGCTCCATCGCACCTTCTCCAACGACCTGTACAAACGCACCGCCGATCAAAAGCCCGATAAGCGCTAAGGTCAGATAGAAGAAGTTGTTTTCTTCATTGATGTTTTTGAGTTTTTTTCCAATAACCATGGTTATGCCTGTTTAACTCCTACTCTTGTTCTTGTGATGAGTCCTTCATCACCATGATGGAAGCAGAAAGCCCGAATCGAAGATCGACACCTTCTGGCAGTTCATGCAGAGAGACGCGAACCGGAATACGTTGCGCTAGACGAATCCACTGGAAGACTGGATTCACGTTCGGCAGTAGGTTGTAGCCCACGGTGCCGTCTTTTGGTGCGATACCCCAACCAATTGAGTCCACCGTTGCATCGATTGGCGTATCTGGATGAGACATCAAGGTCACGCGCGCATCGCTACCCGGAGCAATTTGAGCCAATTGGTTTTCACGGAAGAAGCCAAAGACCCAGAAGCTGTTTTTGTCGATAAGTGCTACTAATGGTTGGTTTGCAACCGCTTGTGTACCGTCACGGATATCGAGGTTTGATACAAAGCCATCAACCGATGCGTACACTTTGGTGTAACCAAGATTCAGGCGTGCGGATTTAAGTTGCTCTTCTGCCGATTTGATTTGCAGTAGTGATTCTTCGTAAGTGATCTCACGACGAATCAGATCTTTGTGAGAGACAGCGCCACGGTCTTTCGCACGAATGTCTTTCAAACGATCGTATTCGATCTTTTTACCGCGAGAGCTAACGATGGCTTTCTCTAACGCCACTTCGGCTTGTGATAGGGCAACTTCGTAAGTGGTTGGGTCGATCTCAAACAGCAGATCACCTTTCTTTACTTCTTGGTTGTCCATCACCGCAACATTGACGATAGGGCCAGACACACGAGGTGCGACCTTGATAACGTTCGCACGTACCTGACCATCGCGGGTCCATGGGTTATTAAAATACTCTTCGAACTTCTGATAGCCGAACCACGCCGCGCCACCAAGAATGACAAGATTGAGTGCAATAACGAGTAGTTTTTTCATCTTGTTGGGCACCTAAAACTGTATATAAAAACTGTCGATGGCCACCACGTAGAACACCATGATGGCAATGAATGTCAGAGACGGAAACGCAATGAAACGAGACAAGCGCGTCTTGTTCAAAATGATCACCGTTATCCACGTAGCGGTGACTGCAAGAATCAGCACCAAAAGCAGCGGTGAGAAATAAACGTCACCCCAAGAGAGTTCGTGTGGCATTACTGCACCTCCCCATCTTGCTCGGCACTGTTTTGCTCATCACTTATTTGCTCAGGACTGTCCGCTTGCTCTTTGTCTGATGGTTGCTCAAGAAGCAGTGGTGGCAGAACGCGTTCTTCTTCGTCTAGCAAATCATCCCAATCGCTGCGGTCTTGCATCTGTTTTGCAACGGTTTCTGATAAGAAAGGCTTACCAGTTTGGGTTTCCCAACCACCACCGAGTGCTTTGTAGAGGGCAACTACTTGGTTTGCGACGTTACCTTTGATGGTGGCGTAGCTGTCTTCTGCGCGAGTCATCTTCTCTACTGAATTCAGAAGACGCTCAAAAGAAATCTGACCGTTTTCGTACTGGGTCATCGAGATGTTGAATGCGCGAATGGATGAGTTCACCGATTGCAGGCGCAACGACTTTTGCTCCAAGTACAAGTCGTAAGCTTCCAGCGCATTGGTTACTTCATTAACCGCTTGCAGCACCTTCTTGTTGTAGTTGGTGATGGTTTCTTGGAAGCGTGCATCTTCAAAGCGGATGTTGTTCTTCACTCGGCCGTACTGAAAAATGTTCCAGCTAAAGCTTGGCCCCGCGACCATGGTCAACGAGTCACTGAAACTAAAGCTGCTACCATCCGGTACTGTGCTGTCGATACCAATCGAGCCGAACAGGGTGAAGCTTGGGTACAGTGCTGTTTCTGCAACGCCAATCTGAGCACTTTGCGCTCGTGCTTGCATCTCTGAAACCTGCAAGTCAGGTCGACGCATTACTAGGTTCGCATCCACTTTGTCATCCAACAGAGGAGGGCGAGGTACGATGGAACGTTCATCATTACCAGACAAAGCAGGTTTTCTGCCTGAGGATTTAAACTGGTTTTCGTAATCAGCCATACGCTGGGCAAAACCATCAGATTGCAGTAGCTTTTCAACGTCTTCTGGCAGGACACCCAACAGCAGTGCCAATGCCGTGCGCGACTGCTTCATTGCAATTTCAAGCGAAGGTTGCGCCGCTTTAGTATTGAAGAGCTGGTTCTTCGCTTGCTGAACGTCAAGCTCGGTTACGTTACCCGAATCAAACTGCACCTGAGTAATATTCACCACGCGCTCTTGGATCTCGATGTTTCGACGAGAAAGCAAAATACGCTCTTGGAACGTGCGATAGTTGATGTAGTTACGTGCCACCTCAGAGGTGATGGTCACCATGATGTCGTGGTATGACGCAATCGATGCATAGTAACCAGCCTCAGCTGATTCAATGCCACGTGCGTATTTGCCCCAGATGTCCATCTCCCAACCAGCATCAAACGATAGCGCAGCGTTATTCACACCTTGGTCGTTCACATAAGCTCTGGCTAAGTTACCGGAGACAGTTTGCACTTGTGGGTATTGTAATCCAGTTGAGATACCCAATAGCGAACGTGCTTGGACGATGCGCAAACCCGCCGCCTCAAGATCGAGGTTTTGTTGGCTCGCCATCTCAACCAGTTGGTTCAGTGTTGGATCGTTGAACTGCTGCCACCACTGCTGCAGTTTTTGCTCAGACTGCTGTGTGTCTTGCGCCGCTTTTTCTACCGACCAATCACTTGGTAAGGCGGTTTGCTCTGGATGGACGTAGTCCGGACCCAAAGTCGTACACGCACTCAATCCGAGTACAGAGAGTATGGCGAGGCTTGGTTTAGTTAGTTTTAGAAGCATCATATCCTCACCTTTAAAACCGCTTCTGACGTAAGTTCACCCAATCGATATCCTCGTAGGTTTGCTTGCATTGGTTGATCGCTTCGAACACGTTCCGTTTTAAATTCAGCAAGATATAAAAACTGGCAATCTCTGAATAAGCGTAGTCAGATAAATCCAACTCACTAAAGAAATCTTCCAGTTTATTTTCAAAGGATTGGTAATCCTGGCTGTATTTTTCGAACACAGAATCGAGTTCGTCGGTCGCCTGATGGTTTGCGAGTGCGCCAGCCATCAGAGGTAATATGGAGTCGGTATGTTTGCTGCGTAACTGCTTGATAAGTGGGTTACTTAATAGCTTTTGTTCGGCAGCAATCAGAATGTTGACGTGGTTGCTCAGGGCGTCACAAGACTTGCTGAATGCACCAATCGCTTCTGGCGGTGTCTTGTCGAACAGCTTGTGGTTGATCTTAGAACCCCACACTTTGAGCTTTTTCGAAGAGACGTTCAGTGTGACCAAGTGAAGTGAACGTTTCATCTTCTTGTAAGTCGATTCAGACTGTTCGTGGTAGCTGGAGAACAAATCGCCCACATGCCTGAAATACCGCTCCTTCATGGTCAAGAACAAGTGCTCCGGACGGGAGTTGAACGGAAAGTAGTGAGCGAAAATGATCATGAACACCACCATGTAGAACAAGGTCATGATCGTCATCAGAATGCCAAAGTGATAGGTCATGTTGTTGTCGAGACCGAGGACAAACAAGCCAATCATGTAGAAGATGGTCACCGGCCCTTTAAACAAGTAGAAGCCGATAAAGGTGTAGATGAAAATGAACAAGCCGAGTTCACCGCCGAGTTCTAATCCCGGCAGGATGAAGACATACGAAGGCACCGCAAATAGGAAGCCAAACGTAAACAAAATCAGCAACATGAATGGGTGAACAGGTACGAACGACAGCAGTGACATAAAGATGGTCGAGAAGGTAACAAACGAGTAACCACCCGGTGGATTGAAATAAATCCAAATCAACCCTGCCACCCAGTAAGTGGTGAAGGTTTTCACTGCGGTTTTGAAGTTTTCGGCATCCCACCAAAGGAACTTGCTCTTCTGCTTCGGCAATTCTTGTTTGAACGAAACATTGTTGGTCACAGAATCAATACAGCTGATGCTCTCTGCTAAGCGAGATAAGCTTTGGTGCATTAATTTAAGCAAGTGACCAAGCGTGAGCGCGGAGCCTTTTGCAAGGTGTGGGGCGTCCGATAAAGCCTGTTGGTTGTAATCAACTTTAAATTCCTGCGCGCGATAGGCTGGGCCTTCGTTGTCCCACATTTCTTGACAGGTTTTGAATAGAGTTTGAATTTCTTCGATGGCTTGGTCGAAGTTGTTGATGCAGCTTCGGTCTTGCTGGTGGCTAAAGTGGCTGTGTGCTGCCACGCTGAGTTCTTGGGTGATTTGCTTATTGAAGTGGACGGCAAGTTGCCATTCTTTCATGTAGGCCGAGACATCACTGCACTCGACACTCACGGTTGCAAAGCGTTGCTCCAGCGCGTTTTGCGCGGCGAAGACTTTGTCTAGCAACTCGTCGATAGTGGGCTTTGGTTCTTCGTCTTCCTCACTGTCCAGAGTACCCGAAGCCGGAATCAACCCTTGTTGTTGAGCATGCCTTTGTTCGAAGTTCTGTAAAATCGCCGCGAACAGCGCTTGCTGAGCTTGGTTAAGTTGCTCAATAAGCTGACGAAGGTTTTGCTCTGTCTTTGTTGGCCATAAGAATGTGCCCACCAAGGTGTAAAGCACCACGCCAAAGATGGTCATGTACGCGCGGTCAACGCCGTACATAAATGCGCCTTCTGCATCACCACCGTTCGACATCATCAAAGTCATTACGCCGGTTAGGGCAAGCAGGGTTGGGTCTTTTTGGTAAGCGTTACGGAAATAGAAGATAAAGGACACAACCACAGAGACACTGAGCATGTACATGAAGCGGTCTTGAGCAAACATTCCAACTAGCAACAAGCCAATCACAGCACCGACCAATGTACCCAACACACGCAATGTGCCTTTCGCTAGCGATTCACGGCGGCTGCCTGTTGAAGCGATCAACATGACTGTCGTTGCTGCCGTCGACGCTTGCGGCCAACCCATGGCAAATGGGATCAGATAAGCCAGAGTCAGGCTAAGCGCTACTTTTGTGGCAAATTTGCTTTTATCGTTCATAGTCTCAAAGTTAGCTCAGGCTTATGTTTGTAAGTGGATGAATTTACTCAGTCAATAATCAGAATTTCGTTCTGAAAAAATTGCGGAGGCGGAATATAGCGATTGAAAAGAGGTGGTTTGTAAATCCTTTGTCAAAACCAAATTGGGTCAAAATGCTCAAATCGCCGTTCACACCCCGTTACCTATGGCGTGAGGGAAAAATGACCAAGAAAACGTTTAACTAGAAAATCTCATTACTGATACAGTTTTGCAGGAGTTACCAAACCAAATTTCTATTCAAGGCTCATCGCCAGCGTGTTAGGCATTGCTCACGTCCAAAGTGCTGTGAAAACAAGTGCCTAACAAAAAGCATAGATGATGGGAGATAAGTTGAGAGGAAAGTTTTTATTTTTTATTGGCTTGCTGGAGTCTTTGTCGGTTTTTGGGAGCGAGATAAAAATACTAAAGCGATACCACCAAGGGTGATGGCACTGGTGATGATTGAGTGGGTAGTGAGCGGCTCACTTAACAACGCGCTTCCTAAGACTAACGCAATCGCAGGGACAGAAAGTTGGCTGACTGCCGCTTGCAGCAAGGTCAGTTTTTGCATCACTTGATACAAAAGGACGTAACCGCAACCAGAGGCGATGGCGCCGGATGCAACCGCGAGCACTACGCCTTGCAACGTAACGTGAATGGACTCTAGTAGAAGAGGAGAGAGTAAAAGCCCAAAGATAGAAGCGGTAATGAATCCCCAAGTAATGCCGCTGCTAGGAGTGGGAGCTTGCTTACCCAAGGCGGTAAACCCTGCCCAACAAATGCCTGACAACACCATTAACAAAGCTGACCAAACATCAGGACGTGTCGCCGATGGCAACATTAACCACGCAAACCCAAGCAAAGAAACCGCAATACCAATCAATTCGAGTCTTTTAAACCGTTGCCCTTGCCACCAGTAGAGTGCGAGCAAAGTCAGCTGCACGGCACCAAAAAGTAACAAGGCTCCAGTGCCAGCTGCTAGTTTTACATAAGCAAAAGAGAACAGTGCCGCATATCCAAATAAGGCCACACCAGCGAACAGACTGAATCGAGTTGTTGGAATTTGACTGCGCCAGTTCCCACGCAAAAGCATGATGACGACGAGAGTCACGGCGCCAGAGAGTAAACGGATGAGAGTGAAGCTGCCCGCATCAATCAAACCTGCTGCCAATGCCAAACGGCACAACAGCGAGTTGGCGGCAAACGCCAACATGGCAATCGCGGTCAGTAAAAATGTCGACATTTCTTATCCTCAAATCTCATTAAGAGTCGCAGTGTAGCGTTAAATCGAAAGGGCTAATTAGTTGATAAAGTGATTAGTTATAGCTGAAACCATAGCGCAACGCAGAGCGGAAAGAACATCACTTTACGAAATTGAGCGAGAGCGGTAAGTGTTATAACATAACATTTGATTTTTAGACTCAACATAAAATGAGGAATTCAGATTGAATCTATTTGTTAACGATCTCACGGTTATTGATGCTTCGTATTTGTGTGAAACACGAGGTATGGTCGGCGAGAGTTGGATTCTGGACGTAGTAATGCACGGCGATCTCAACGAGATGAGCATGGTGCTGGATTTCTCGAAAGTAAAAAAACAAATCAAACAATTGGTCGATCAGTACGTTGATCACCGCTTGCTTGTCCCCGTAAAGAATTCCGCAGTCGAAAGGTCGAACACGAAAGCAGGCTATACCCAAGTTGATCTCATGCGCGGAGAAAAGAGCATTCACCTGCATTGCCCGGATGAAGCTTTTTGCTTCGTGAATGCACAAGAAATCTCAATCGAGAGTGTAACGCAACACATCCACCAAGTTCTGCAAGGTCATTTACCAACTAATGTGGCATCGATTGACGTGACCTTGCGTCATGAAGAACTCGATGGCGCTTACTACCACTACACCCACGGTTTAAAAAAGCACGATGGCAACTGTCAGCGCATTGCACATGGTCATCGTTCGCCGATTCAAATTCTGGTTGATGGTCAGCGCGATACCGCTCGTGAGGACGCTTTTGCGCAGCGCTGGCAGGATATCTACCTCGCTTCTATCGAAGATCTGGTTGAGATTAGTCATTTGGAACTGAGCGAACATGCAAGCCTCATCAACTGCGATACGCATTTTGGCTTCCGATACACCACTTCACAAGGTGACTTTCAACTTGCTATTGCGCACAGCGAAACCGAGGTATTGAACACCGATACGACGGTAGAGCTGTTGGCTGTGTTTATCGCCAATGAAATTGCACCTTCACTGGAAGAAGGACAGTCGTTACAAATCATCGCTTATGAAGGCGTAGGGAAAGGCGCAATGGCGTTTCGCTAAGAAGGCGCTGCTCAATCTCAATCAAAACTCACTTTTACTCAATATTTGGAATATCACTTTTATGGACAAACTTAATCGTGTTCTGCTTGTGGCAGGTACGCATGGTAATGAGCTTTCTGGCATTTATCTTCAAAAGCTCATCAAAGATCGCCTTTATGTTGCTGACCGTTCAACGTTCAATACTCAGTGTGTACTTGGTAACCCTGAAGCGGTAAAGCAAAACGTTCGTTATGTTGAAACCGATCTCAACCGTGAATTTGCCTTGGCGAATCAATCATCGCCTGCGACTCAGCAAGAAACTGAAATCGCGCAGCAATTCACGCAAGTACATGCTCACCAAGAGAATCAATTGATCATCGATCTGCACAACACCACCAGTAACATGGGTGCGACTTTGATTTTGGTTTCTAACGACGTGTTCTATCGCAAGATGGGTGCGTATGTGAAGCAACGTATGCCAGAAGCCAACATCTTGTTTGAAGACAGAAAAGCGTGGGATGACCAACCATACTTGTGCACCACTGGGCAACATGGCGTGATGATCGAGGTTGGAGCTCAAGCGCATGGCTCACTGAAGTACGACACGTTAGAGCTAATGAAGAAGATGCTGACCATGGTGCTCGATTACCTTGAACAGCATAACCTTGGACAAGTTGGTGAGCTGAACGACTACGATGCTTATTTTTACACTGAAGAAGTGATGATTCCTGTCGATCACGATGGTATGCGTGTCGCGACAGTTCACCCTATGATCTGTGGACGAGACTTCGAGGTAGTCAAACCGGGCGAACCACTACTCGCGACTTTCTTTGGTTACGACATTTTCTGGGAAGGCAAACAGGATATCTATCCGCACTTCATCAATGAGAGTGCTTACAGCAAAGCTAATATCGCTATGGCACTTGCTGAGAAAAAGGTTGTGAGCGCGGAGTAATTGAAACCGAGCTTAGCTTGAATGTTCGCCCTCAATTTTGAACTGTTTATAGTGCTCTTCAAATCGGTCACTTATCCAGTCCATGAGCATTTTGACTCTTGGCAGTTGATATTTGACTGGCGGACAGACGAGCGAAAGTAAGGTTTTTTCTGACCACTCAGGGAGCACTTCAATAAGTCTCCCTGATGTTAAATCAGCATGGCAGTACACATCGGTTAGTCGCGTTACCCCTAACCCAGAAATCGCCGCGTGGCGCATGGTCCTGCCTGTAGCTGCCTTAATACCTTGCCCTACGTTGATAATGCGCTGCTCTTTATGATTCTTCATGACCCAATGATCAACACTGCCATGAATCAAAGGCAAGGTTTTAAGATCTTCTGGGGCGAAGATGTTCGGGTGTCGTTCCAGAAAATCTGGACTTGCGACATAGTGTGTGCGGAGTGTGGTGAGTCGACGCGCGATGAGGGTGGAGTCTGGCATCTCGCCGACACGAAGCACCAAGTCGTAGCTATCTTCAATGAGATCGACGCGATGTTTTGAGAAATTGAGCTCTACTTCTACGTTCGGGTAGGCGGCTTGAAAACTCATCACCAATGGTGCAATAAGTTCTTCGCCAATCGGACCTCCAACACAATTCATATGAATCCGCCCCTTAATTTCGCTGGTGGCTTGCTGTGCCCACTCTGCAGCGGCATCCAGTTGTAGCATCGCTTCTTTGCATTTACGAAAGTAACCATCGCCAATTTCAGTAAGGCGGAGCTGACGTGTGGTTCTATAGAGTAACTGAACACCTAGAGAAGACTCTAATTCACTCACGAGCTGACTTACGTTTGCCTTTGATGCGCCCATCGTTTCGGCTGCGGAGGTGAAGCTTCCACATTCCGCGACATAAATAAACGCTCGAATGCCTCGCCAAGATAGATTGTTCATATAAACCTAACAGTGTTTTCATAATGCATATATATATCCGAATAATAGCGCTCCTTATACTTGTTTAAAAGAGAGGAGCAGAGTGCAAATGTTTGTGAATGCTCGTCTTTATCGTCTAAAACACCGTTAAACATAGAGAGTGAATCGAGTGAAAGTAACAAGATATGAGGCTTCATTTTTCAGCAATGGCAACCGACTTGCAGCGGAAATTCATCGTCCATCCAAAGTCGAAAATCCTTTACCAGCGGTTTTGATTGCTGCGCCGCAGGCGGGAGTAAAAGAGCAGACGGTAAGAATCTACGCCGAGAAAATTGCGGCCAAGGGATTTGTGGTATTAACGTTTGATCATGCCAGTTTTGGCGCCAGTGAAGGTGCGCCAAGATTTCATGAGAACCCATACAATAAAGCGGAAGATTGCCGCAACGGGGTCACTTATTTACGTTCCTTAGCGTATGTAAACAGTGAGCATATTTATGGGTTAGGTGTTTGTTCTGGCGGTGGATATTTAGCTCATGCCGTTGCGACAGATAGACGCGTAAAATCACTTGCGACCGTGAGTTCTTACTTTGACCACAGAGGCTTTTATCACAACGTAATTGGCCGAGAAGGTTTGTTAGACTTGCTACGTAAAGGTAATGAAGCGAGAGAACGATATCTTGCTACTGGGCAGATTGATTTTCTGCCTCACGCGCCAGCAGAAGACAGTGAGGAAATGCCACGTCTGTTCCGAGAGTTCTACCAGTACTACATGACAGAGCGCGGAGCAAAAGGCTTGTACGAGAGCAAGTTTTTGCCTTGGTCTTATGAGACGTTGGCTAACTTTTCAGCGTTGGATATTGCTGCAAACCTGACGCCGACACCACTACTGATGATTGTCGGTACAGAAGCGGATTCTGCATACGAAAGCGAGCAAATGTTTGATGCAGCTTCGCAACCCAAACAGCTGATTCGAATTGAAGGAGCGAATCACATCGCGCTGTATGATGAAGACGAATATGTTGATCAAGCAGTCGAGCAGATCATCGAGTTTTTTCATTGATCATGCATGGTACACATGAAGCCTCTCACATAATCTAAAATATAGGGAATGCGTAGCAACACAACAGCTAACATTGATATGAAAGCATAAACCTATAAAAGGGAGGTGGGTCAATGGCTTGCTCAAAAACACATTCACATTCAAACCATGCTCATGGTCCAAATTGTGGACATACGGCAATACGTCATGATGGTCATGTTGATTACTTAGTGGACGGAACCTTGCATCATCCACATGGTGATCACTGCGATGAACATGTTATTGGATTAAGTGATACCAATCCTGATGGATGTCATCCTGTTCACTCTTGCGGTGGGCATGTACATGGGCCGGGTTGTGGACATGAAGCAATACAGCATGGCGATCATGTGGATTACATTGTCGATGGTCGACTTCACCATCAACACGGCGATCACTGTGACGATCACGGGCCTGTTGAGTTGGTTCATGCGTAACAAATGCGAATAGCGAAATACGAAAAAGGGGCGAGAATATCGCCCCTTTTGCTATTGGTAGCAGTGCCGCTCTAGCGTGGGTTGGTCATTATTTATGACGAATCACCACCGCCATTTCGTCACCATCTGCGAACGGCTTTCCGCGCAAGTCGCTGTAGGTTGCTTGAACTTCTAAACCATGCGGCGCAAGTTCTGCTTTAAGCATGTCTAAAGTGAAATGTTGCAGCCAGTTATAGACTGTCCATTCTCGTTGCGCTTCAGTTATCACGTACTTGTCTAGCGTGACAAGGTCAGTGTCGTATTTGAATGAAGACTGAATACACCAGTAATCTTCTGCACTCCAAAAACCGTTCATAGCATTTTGATTGAGTGTCAGTGCTTCAGCTTGCTTGTTAAAACGTGTTTGCGTGTACACGTCTAATGCAATCGCACCATTCTCAGCCAACAGTGTTTTGAACTTAGCAAACAACGTCGCACGTTGAGCTGGATTGAGCGCGCAAAGGTCACACATAACAAGCGTGATCAAATCAAACTGTCGTGTGTCACTGAACTCTAGGTAATTGCCTAAGTGATACTCAATAGCGAGGTTAGAAGACGCTGCTTGTTGAGTCGCATATTCCAGTGAGTTTTGCGAGAAATCCAATCCTAGCACCGTGCCTACACCACGCGTTTTTAAGCGTTGGGTGTAAAGGCCAGGGCCGCAACCAAAATCGATGGTTTTTGAATCTTGGTTGAGACCAAATTCAGACACCAGCCAGTCAACAGATTCATCAATGAAGTTGAATGAGCGCGACGCGGCTTCGATTTCTTGGTTTAGATGGAAGCTGAGCATCTGTTTCGCAATGTGGTTATCTGTCCACAGTACGTCTGCGGTGTATGCTGACCAAACGACTGGTTTAGCGGTTGCTTCATTCAGTTTTTTAAACATAGTTGTAATTCCGACAATAAGTTAGCTTGTCGTCCTTACTTGAATTTAGGGGTTTTAGTTATCCTAAAACAACGTAAGGACGTTGATTAAAATGAGTGTGTTGAAAACGAATCATTGGAAATACCTCCTTGAAAATAGGGTTAAAAACGCGCGAAATTTATCAGTAATGTGTGGAAGAAGCAATCACGTATTGCTGCTGCTCTTCTCCCCATAAAGCGACTTGATGGTGTTTCTCAACCACACCAGTTTGGGATTGTACGCATTACGTTTGTGCCAAATCATGGTGAATGGGATCAGCAGCTTCTCTTGCTGTGGCTGTTCTAAAGGAATGGGTAAGCACACCAAATCTGGATGCAGCTTCTTGGTGTAACTCTCACAGTATTGCGGTGCTGTGGTCAGCATATTGTGGTGTGGTTGCGAGGCCATAAACAGAGACTGTTCGAAGCTCGACATGGTTAAGCCAATGGAGCGCTGTAAGCCAAGCTCACTCAATACTTCATCCAAAGCCCATGTTTCACTCTTTTCCCAAACAATGTTGATGTGTTGGTAACTCAAAAAGGTCTCAAGGTTCCATTCCTGCTCCAAAGCGGGGTGATCTTTGTGTAAATACACCATAGGTAAATCTGAGAACAGTACTTCGAAATCAAGAAAGTAAGGAAGTAGGTCGAGTGACTCTTTCGAGCGAGGATGACTCTCTCTGCCGGTAAAGCCGATGTCTGCCTCTCCGCGCACAATCGCGTCGAGTGAATCGTAATCCCAGTTGCTGGTTTTGACTTTCGCATCTGGGTAGCGTTGATGGATTGCAACAAGAAGATCATCAAGAATCGTCAGCACTAAAGGTGACTCAATAGTCAGATCAAAGCGCACGCCTTTGGGGGCTATATCGCTGCGTTTCTCCGCAATTTGGCTGCCAATTTGTAGCCATTCCGCCAGATCTTGCTCCATGCTTTGCGCTAATGGAGTCGGTGCTAATCCTTTCGGTGTTTTCACAAACAGAGGATCATCAAACCAGTCACGAAGCTTATTAAGCGATTTACTTACCGTTGACGGCGTAACGTTCAATTTCTTCGATGCTTTGGAAACACTCTGCTCTTGCAGCAGCAATTGCAGAGTGAATAACAAGTTGAGATCAAGACGGGCTAGTGATTTCTTCATAGTGGCTTTCATGAGCAGGCTTAGGAATAAATAGTATTAGAGCCAAGCTGATTGCGCCACCTATAGCTAGCACAAACACCAACATATTCAGCGCATTAACGCCGATTAAACCCATAAACCAGATGTAGAGGGCAGAGCAACACACTTGAGCGATGCCCAGTAGGGAGCTTGCTACACCAGCACGCAGAGAGAAAGGGCTGAGCGCTTGACTCATGGCCACGCCAAAGCCAATCGAGAAGCCAGCGCAAATCAGCCCAAATCCGAATAAGTAAAATGGGATTCCCCATTGGTTTAGGTGAGCAAAACCAATCACCATCGCCGCACTGACAAGCAAGGTTTGCGAAGTCAGCATCAGAGTACGTTGCTTAAAGTAGGACAAAGCCAATGGCGCAGAGAAAGAAGTGATCATACTGACTAATGCAGTGCCTGCCATGACAGAAGAATAGCCACCACGATCAAAACCAAGTTCGCCCATCACCAGCATTGGAGAGACATTCACGTAGGTAAGAATGGTGGTCACGCCGATGGCCGTAATGATGAGTCGGCTGATGAAAAAGCGCTCCGCGAACGTTTCTTGGGTAGAAGCTGAAGCGGTGCTTTGTTGTGGCGATGCACTAGGCTTGGATTCTTTCAGCACTACCATCGAAAGCAAACAAACCACCACACCCATGCCAGCCATTGTGGTGAATAGGCTTGGCCAAGGGAATTTGAGCATAATGAGATGGCCAACAACGGGGGCGATAACAGGAATAATGCAGGTAATGCCGTTAAGCATCGACAGCACCTTAGCGCGGCGTTTGTCATCCAATGTGTCGCGTAAAATAGCAAAAGCAACCACATAGCAAGATCCAGCCCCAATACCTTGTGCAAAACGTGCGATTAAAAACGTGTTGGATTGTTCTGCCATTCCGCCAAGCAATGATGCTGCAATAAAAATGGCTGCACCTACCATCGCTACGGGTTTGCGGCCAACGGAGTCGGCGATCTTACCTGCAAACAGCATGGTGGTTGCCATACCAGCAAGGTAAATAGAAAACGCGATGTGTAATTGTGATTCACTGGCGTTTAAATCCGCGGCAATTTGAGGCAACCCTACAAGATAAAGATCAATGGCGGTAGGATAGAGTAAAACAAGAGAGAAACTACAAAGCAGAAAACGAAACATGACAACCTCACTAACAGTTGATGAGGATAATAGTGTGCTAAACGTTTGCCTGCGAGTGGGAAATACGACAGCAGGTTTTTCCATTTACGACATACCCTGTATGAAATGGGTATAAAAACAGCAAGGATGATTATGATTACCATTGAAAAGTACACGCCATGCCGTCATGAGCAAACCCTTGAGCTGCAAGTCTTAGAGGATCAAATCCAATACACAGTCGCAAATATTCCTGAGTTATTGGAAAGTCTTAAACCGACAGAGCTAGCGCATTTGATCTTATTGGATGATCAAGTGGTCGGCTTTTTTGTCTTCGATGCCGGATACAGTGAGAATTACGACTTCTGTCCGGAAAAGAGCCTAGGCGTGCGTTGGTTATTGTTGGATCATCGTCACCAAGGCAAAGGCATTGCCAAGCGAGCCATCAGCCAGTTTGCTGATTATGCGAAATTGCATTTTCCGAGCTTTGATTTTCTCTATTTGACGGTTAATTGCCGCAATGTACCGGCTTATCAGTGCTATTTGAAAGCAGGTTTTGAAGATACTAATGAGCTGTATCATGGTGGTCCGGTTGGGCCTCAGCACATTATGCGACAAGCCTTGTAATCAGTTTTCCAGACACTAAAAAGCCGCCTAGTTCTACACTGGGCGGCTTTCTTTTAGGTGTATTGAGCGATTAGCGCACAAAGGCTTTGCGACCAGCGAACACCGCCATTGAGCCTAATTCGTCTTCAATGCGCATTAGCTGGTTGTATTTTTCGACACGTTCACCGCGACATGGTGCACCTGTTTTAAGGTGACCGGTGCGAAGTGCTACGGTCATATCGGCAATAAAGCTGTCTGTGGTTTCACCCGAACGGTGAGAAACAAACGCGCCCCATGCAGCGTGATGACACATTTGAATCGCTTCAATGGTCTCGGTTAGCGAACCAATCTGATTCAGTTTGATCAATGCTGAGTTAGCAGCATTCATGTCGATCGCTTTTTGGATGTATTTGGTATTAGTAACCAGAAGATCATCACCAACAATTTCGATCTTACCGCCGAGCTTCTCATTCAATAGTGGCCAGTTATCCCAATCGTCTTCGGCAAGTCCATCTTCGAGAAGAACCACAGGGAAGTCTTCTACCAACTTCTCGTAGTATTCAATCATCTCTGCAGAGGTCAGTTCACGATTCTCTGAGCGTAGCTTGTATTTACCATTCTCATAGAACTCACTAGAAGCAGGGTCCATACAGATACCGACATCGACACCAGGTTTTAATCCGGCTCTCTCAATGCCTTTGACAATCAACTCTAATGGTTCGCGGTTGGACTTCACAGCTGGCGCAAAGCCACCTTCATCACCGACGCCGACCGAGTGATTGGACTCCAACAGAACTTGGCGCAATGCATGATACACCTCGCTGCCCCATTGCACCGCCTGTCTGAAGTTTTCAGCACCGTATGGCGCAATCATGTATTCCTGAAAATCCGGACCTTGCCAACGAGCATGCACGCCGCCGTTGAGGATGTTCATACAAGGCACAGGTAATAGATTAGCGCCCACACCGCCAAGATACTGATACAACGGTACGTCAGCGGTTAGTGCAGCTGCGCGAGCAACAGCAAGGGAGACACCAAGAATGCCATTCGCGCCGAGACGGGATTTGTTTTCGGTGCCATCTAACTCGATCATAATGCGGTCAATTAACGCTTGATCGCGTGAGTCCAAACCAACAATGGCTTCAAGCACTTCGGTGTTGATCAGTTGAACGGCATTGAGCACACCTTTGCCACCAAAGCGGGTGTCGTCACCATCTCGCAGTTCAACCGCTTCTCGTGAACCAGTACTGGCACCCGATGGCACCGATGCTCTTGCTGCAATGCCACAGCCGAGTGTGACTTCGACTTCCACAGTCGGATTTCCGCGTGAATCCAAAATTTCGCGCGCCAGAATATCCTCAATCAAGAAATCCATAGTATGTCCTCAATGATCAGTTAGGTGGGGAAATGACTTTAAGAGTGTAGACACAGATTTTTGATTACGATGACTCTTGATATCTTTGATGTTGAAGACAGTTGTTTATGTGGCTGTTTTCACATAAATTCCAGAAAGGCCATTGGTGATCAAGGAAGAGTCGTGAAGATAGAAGTCGACAATTTAGAAAGAACAGCAGTCATTGCATTGCTAGAAGAACATTTGCAAGACATGTACGCCACGTCGCCACCAGAGAGCGTGCATGCGCTAGATTTGGATAAGCTCAAAGCACCAGAAGTGACATTTTGGACCGGATGGAAGGGTGAACAACTGCTTGGGTGTGCTGCGATTAAAGAGTTGGATGACCAACACGCGGAGCTGAAATCCATGCGCACCACGCCAGCGGCAAGAAACCAAGGAGTGGCGTCTCAGTTATTGATTCATGTGATTGAGCAAGCGAAGCAAAAAGGCTTGCAGCGCTTGAGTTTAGAAACGGGCTCGATGGAATTTTTTAAACCTGCGCGCCTGCTGTATGAAAAGCATGGCTTTGTGTACTGCGAGCCGTTCGGGGATTACGAACTCGATCCGAACAGTCAATTCATGACCCTAGAACTGAGCTAGGGCCATTAATTTTTAGAAGCTAAATCCAATCGATTTAGAAATTTAGATTCAAGTTGATGGTTGGCGACAACAGGTCTGAACGCTCGTCAGCCAATCGCTTTCTCTTCTCTTTCAGACGTTTAGCATTGTCTTTGTCTGGGTTGCCATCAAGTTGATTATCGATGACCGAGATTTCAGTATCGATCTCTTGGATGCGTTGCTGGCGTTGATATTCTTGATGACCTAACTGGTAGTTTTCAATGAATTCTTTGCTGCTGCACACACCGTAGTATTCCTTGCCCTCGATACCGACAGTGTAACCATTGTCTGGTGAGCAATATTGGATAGTGCCTTTATCAAAACCTTCTTTCCATTTCGCTCGGTCTGGTGTCACACCCGCTTCACCACAGTCTTCGGTATAGCTATTGATAACGTTTGGATCGTTGCCGTCTCGGCCATCTTGATAACCTACCTTGTACCAGTTCGCCGTCTTGCACTCATCCGGAGACATGCTGGCGCAACCAGAGAGCAAAGTGAGTAAAGCTAGGGGGATTAGCGCTCTTTTCATCAGTTACTGTCCTTTAAACAAAATCGAATTGATAACTCGAGTGTAAAATGAACACTGTTCATATCAATGGTTGAAATCATTGTATTCACAATTGTAGTGACTCATCAGTGTGAGTGATAAGTTCACCACGCTGAATGAGAGGGTGTTTGATTAATATTATTCACGGATTTTGCCTTTGTGGTATCAATCCGATAGCCTTTGCGCCAAAGTAAGTGAAAAAGATGTGCATCTAAGCAAGTATCGTCAGTGAGGTTAGAACATTGAGCGACCAATCGACCGTCGTCATTATTGAGGACGAATCTGCCATTGCAGAGAACCTGATTCATGTATTAGATATGGATGGCTACCACGCAGAGTGGTTTGCAACGGCAGGAGAGGGCTTAGCCTTTTTGCAGCATAACTCTGCAGCGTTACTTGTGTTGGACGTGGGCTTACCGGATGGCAATGGTTTTGAATTATGCAAAACCATCCGTGAGTTTTCTGATATTCCCATTATCTTTCTCACCGCAAGAAGCGATGAAATTGACCGCGTAGTGGGCTTGGAGATTGGCGCGGATGATTACGTGACTAAGCCATTTAGCCCGCGAGAAATGCTAGCGCGCATTAAACTTCGAATCAAAGCTAAAGCGCCAATGATGGAGCACAAACCAGAGCCTGTGGCTGTTCCAGAACAACCTCAATTGAGCCATGATTTGGTTGCGCAAAACTTCGATTATGGTGTTGGCGGGCAAATGCTTGGGTTAACTGCGGTCGAATTTAAGATTCTCGATAAACTGATTTCCGTCTCTTCCAATGTATTGAGCCGAGAGCAGCTCATGGTCGCGGCAGACATGGCGCCAGAGGCTGCATACGAGCGCAATATCGATACCCACATCAAAGCTATTCGCCATAAGTTGAAGCCGTTTGAGATGTCTGAACGCATCTGTACCAAGCGTGGCTTTGGTTACTTTTACTGCATTAAAGGTGAATGATGAATCGCTGGCCGAAGATCCCACTTGGACTCAGACTGTTTTTTCTCTACTTCATCTTAGTCGGGATGACGGCTTACATGGTGAGCAAAACCGTTGTCCAAGAACTTAAGCCAACCGTACGTCAAACCACCGAAGAGACACTGGTGGATATGGCGAACTTGCTTGCGGTATTGGCGGAAGAAGACGTTGCAAACGGAAAGTTGTCTGAGAGTCGCTTCTCCAAACTACTAGCGGCTTATGGGCAGCGAGAACCCCAAGCGCGCATTTGGGAAATTGGCAAAAAAGCGATTAACCATCGAATTTACATCACCGATAAACAAGGCATTGTGATTGCGGATTCTTGGCAGCAAGACGTAGGCAAAGACTACTCGCAATGGAACGATGTGTATCTCACGTTGCGTGGTCAATACGGCGCGCGCAGTACCATCGAAGACCCGAAAGATCCGCTCTCAACCGTTATGCACGTTGCTGCGCCCATTTACCACAAAGGCGAGATCATTGGCAGCGTGACGGTGGCAAAATCCAATCGCTCAGTACAACCCTTCATCGATCTTTCTAAACGCAATGTGTTGTTTTGGATGGTGTGGATGAGTGGTTTAGTGCTATTGGCAGGGGCATTGTTTGCTTGGCGAATTCACTCGGCACTGAACAAGCTGGAAGACTATGCGACCAAAATGGGTGAAGGTGAAAAGGTCTCTAAGCCAACATTTCGTATCTTTTATGAGTACGGCACGCTAAGCGACGCATTGGAGAAAATGCGCAATCAGCTCGATGGTAAACAATATGTGGAAGAGTACGTACAGACGCTGACTCATGAGCTGAAAAGTCCGTTATCAGCGATTAAAGGCGCGAGTGAAATATTGCAAATGCCATTGCCTGAAGAAAAGGTCACGCGCTTTGCTGGCAACATTGAGCGAGAAAGCGACCGCATGCAGTCATTGATTGATAAGTTGCTAGAACTTGCTCGTCTTGAAAAGCGCCCCGAGCTAGAACAAGTCGAAGCTATCTCGCTAAAACAAATGGTCAATGAAGTGGTTGAATCGGCGGATGCGCGTTTGAGTGCAAAGTCGGTGATTGCCAACATCCAAATTGATGACCATCTCTCCGTGCTTGGTGATGCCTTCTTACTGAAACAAGCCGTTTTTAACTTGATGGACAATGCGCTGGATTTTGTTGATTCGGAGGGATGCATTGAATGGAAAGCTGAGGTCGCGAAAGAGAAAGTGTGCCTGTCGATTTTCAATTTAGGTCCTCACATTCCCGACTACGCGATGTCGCGTTTGACGGAACGCTTCTACTCCCTAGCTCGGGGAAATGGCGTTAAGAGCACTGGGCTCGGGCTGAATTTTGTTGAGCAAGTGATCAAGCTGCACAAAGGTCAGTTACAAGTTGAAAACGTCGATTCTGGCGTGAAAGTGACCCTGATTTTACCAACTCCATAGAAACTCCACATTAGCTCCATTCGTTCTCCAAATTGCTGATTTAGATTACTCCCATCAGCAAATGGAGAATGAAACATGAAAAAGATCCTCAATAACCAACTCGGCACGAAGTTCGCCTTCGTGCTGTTTTTGTTTGTCTTACTGCAAATCCCGCTTTCAATGGTCACAGGGCTGATTTCAGAACGCTCATATCGCCAAGATGAAGTCAGAAACGACATCGCACGCAGCAGCAGCGGCGAACAGCGCATCATTGGTCCATTCATCATGGTTAACTACACCGAAACCAGTTACCGAGATGACAAAGTACAGATTAAAGAGCGTCGTAAATTTCTTTTACCTAGCACTTTTGATATGAGCGCGAATCTGGACAGTTTTGAAAAGTACCGAGGCATTTACCGTGCGCGTTTATACAAAGCACAAGTGGCACTGAAAGGCACTTTTGATGCAGACGATCTCGCAGCGTTGCAGGGACTTGATATTGAAGATATGAGCCTAGTGGTTGGCATTGAAGACAGCCGTGGATTGATTCGTTTGGATGACATGACCATGGCGAGCTCTGATATCGAAGTCGCACCGGGAACGGGGCTAGACCAGTTACCACAAGGCTTCCACAGTGATCTGACACTTGCAGACCTAAACCCAGCACAACCTTTGGCTTTCGATCTTAACTTCTTGCTGCAAGGGATGGGTCAGCTTCAAGTCACACCAATCGGCAGTCAGACAACGGTTGAACTCTCTTCAACTTGGGCACATCCAAGCTTTATTGGTGATTACTTACCGGTGTCGTCAGAGGTATCTGAAGATGGATTTAACGCGCAATGGGCGAGCAACAACTTCTCAACCAATATCGCGCAGCTGTTCCAAAGCTGTTTGTCATCGAATCACGCTTGTCACGAGCTTGAACAGCGACAAATGGGCGTAGATTTGATTGACCCTGTTGATCACTATTTGAAGTCTCACCGAGCTGTGAACTATTCACTGTTGGTTATCACATTAGTGTTTGCGAGTTTTTTCTTACTGGAGCTGTTCCAAGCGCGTCCGGTTCACCCAGTGCAATACGGCTTTATTGGTCTGGCTTTAGCACTTTTCTATCTATTGCTGATTTCGATGAGTGAACACCTCGGCTTTAACTGGGCGTATGTGGTGTCAGCAGTCGCATCGACGGGGCTTTTAAGTGTGTACGTGAGCGGTATGTTGAGCAACACCAAGCACGGCGCGATATTCGGAGCGTGTTTGCTCACTCTCTACGGATTACTGTTTGGCTTGCTACAAGCAGAAAGCTACGCATTGGTGATGGGGACATTGCTGTGTTTCGCGATTTTGAGCTTCACTATGGTCATTACACGCAACATCGACTGGTACGCACGAAATAAGAAAGCGGAAGAAAGCGCAAAGGCGAATCATGAAGATGTTTAAACGAGCAATTCTCACTGGGCAGCCAAGCAATATGATGGAAGAAACGTCCGCTATCCACCTGCGATTTTCGGTAAAAAATGGACTGAAAAGTTTGGTGTGTTTTATCGCATTGGTCGTTATCGCACTCTATGTTCGAGACAGCTTTATTCGTCCGACATTTGGTGATGTTCTCGTTGTGGTTTGGCTCTACTACTTTCTTGCAAGTATGTTCTCTATGCCCGTTAACTGGCTGGTTTCATTGGTGGTGTTGATTGCGTTTGCCGTAGAGTTGGGGCAATTGCTTCAGGTCGCAGCTTGGCTTGGTATCGAATCTTCATCGCCTCTGGCTGTAATTTTGGGCGCTACATTTGATTGGAAAGATCTGCTGGCTTACTGCATCGGAGGTCTACTGTGTTGTTGGATGGAAAAGAAATGAAAACCGAGATGAAAGCTATTGCGCTACCAGACCGACGTCGACATTCCAAACGAGGTATTCGTAAAAGGATCAAAATCAGTTTACTCAAGCGCGTGTACCTTTGGTCACTGACCAATAGAGAACTGCTGTAAACCTCACCTGTTTATATGAAATACAAAAGGGAATCTTAAACTCACCGGCGCACAGGGTGAGTTAAGATTCCCTTTATTATTCATTGAGACGTCTAGCTGCTACTTTTAATTAGCTTTCAAATGAAAGTTTCTCGCCGAACGTCTCTTTCCAGTCTTTATCGAACTGTTCAACCGCCGGTTTTACTGCTGGGTGAGCGAACATTTGTGCCGCCACATCAGTTGGTAGAGTAATCGCTTCGATGCCCAGTTTCATCACCTCCATCGCTTGTTGAGTGTTCTTGAAACTGGCTGCCAAAATCTTCGCTGGTAGTTGGTTTTGATCGAGCAACAATTGAAGATCTGCGACCACTTCTACACCGTTGCCGTTCATCGCATCAATGCGGTTTACGTAAGGTGCTAGATAGTCTGCACCGCACAGTGCTGCAAGGAAACCTTGTTGAGCTGAATAGATAGCGGTGGCAAGAACCTGAATTCCCTCTTTTTTCATTAGCTTAATTGCTGCTAAGCCGGTTTCTGTTGCTGGCACTTTTACCACCATATCGTAAGGCAATTCATTCAGTTGGCGCGCTTCTGCCAGCATACTTTCGACGGTTGAACTCACAACTTGAGCATGAAAGCGAGGTGTACCGCCAAGTGCTTCTTGCATGCCTGCTAGGGTTTCATTCAGTCCCTGTTTTGACTTCGCCAAAATGCTTGGGTTTGTCGTCACGCCTTTTAGCGGTAGGCACTGGTTAAAGCGTTTTACTTCTGCCACATCAGCAGTATCTAAATAAAGTTCAATCATGGTTTCTACCTTAAACAAAATCTTCGTTTTGATGATGGGATCACTATAGATCTGACAATCGAACGAGATCTTGATTTTGATCAATTGAAATTTCATTTGAAACTATAATAATTTCATTAAATGAAAGTTTAGTGAAACTTGTAAACGCTCAAATGAAGCTTTCAGTTCGAACAAAGAAAAGCCGCTCATAAGACTTAACCAGCAAGAAACGGATTAAGTACACAGCGGTAGCACAGACCAAGAGGCAAGCAGAGATGTATTTCAATATCCAACGATTCTCTACCCATGATGGCGATGGCATTCGTTCCATTCTTTTTCTTAAAGGATGCAGCTTGTCTTGCCCTTGGTGTCAAAACCCAGAAAGTCGCAGCGAAAAACATTCACTGTTGTTTGATCAGCAAAGCTGTATGGAAGGTTGCCAACTGTGCGTTTCTGCTTATCAAGCCACAACTCAATCCAGAGCGGATAGTGAAACGGTGAGCGATGGTATTCAACGCATCGACAACCAGATCATCATCAATCGCAAAGCCATCAAAGAAGACCAGCTGATCGCGCTGCGAGACGTCTGTCCTACGCAAGCACTGACTGTATGTGGTGAAGAGGCGAAATCAGACATGTTGTTCGACACCTTGATGAAAGACAAACCTTTCTACGACCAAAGCCAAGGTGGTGTGACCTTCTCCGGTGGTGAGCCACTCATGCAAGCAGATTTGGTGGCGGAACTCGCGCAGCGTCTGCATGACAACCAAGTCTCTACCGCTATTGAATCGTGCATGCATGTGCCGTGGAAGAACGTCGAAAAAGCCGCGCCGCATATTGATTGCTGGTTGGCAGATTTAAAACACACCGATGAAGAGAAGTTTCTTAGCTGGGCGAAAGGTTCACTAAAACGCATCAAAGACAATTTCCGAAAACTGGCACCTATCGCGAAACGCATTGTGATTCGCGTTCCAGTGGTGCCGGGGTTCAATGACACCATCGAAGAGTTGAAAGACATCATCGATTTTGCGGCTTCACTAGAAAGCTGCCAAGAACTTCACTTGCTGCCGTACCACACGCTCGGCATCAATAAATACCGTTTGCTCGATATGCCTTACGAGTGTTCTGACAAGCCATTAAACAAACCAGAACTGCTAGAAAGCGCCATGCAATACGCAAGCGAAAACACCCAACTTAACGTGATTGTAAGAGGTTAACTATGGACCTGAATTACCTTCCTGAGCGTATCAAAGCGCACAAATCGGCACTGGTAAATATCGTAACGCCACCTGTCTGTACCGAGCGTGCAGAGGCATACACTCGTGCTTATCAAGCGAACGAAGACAAACCTGTAATTGTCCAACGTGCGCTAGCACTGCAAGAGCACTTACGCACTCGTACGATTTGGATTAAGCATGATGAGTTAATCGTCGGTAACCAAGCGAGCAAAGTACGCGCTGCGCCTATTTTCCCAGAATACACTGTACGTTGGATTGAAGCGGAAATTGATGAGCTAGCCGACCGTCCTGGTGCAGGCTTTGCGGTTACTGAAGAAGATAAGCAAAGCATCCACAGCATCACACCGTACTGGCGCGGTAAAACCGTTCAAGACCGTTGTTATGGCTTGTTTACTGATGAGCAGCAAGAAATCTTAGCCAGCACCATCATTAAAGCTGAAGGCAACATGACTTCGGGTGACGCGCACCTTGCGGTGGATAACGAGAAAATCTTGAAGCTAGGCATGAACGGCTTACTAGAGGATGTTCGTCAGCACCGTGCTAACAATGATGTTTCGACCTTTGAAGGCTTGAAGAAAGAGCAGTTCTATAAATCGGTCGAAATCGTGCTGCTTGCGATTCAAGATCACATGGTGAGCTACGCTGAATTGGCGGCAAAAATGGCGCTTGAAGAGACGCGCCCGCTGCGCAAAGCTGAGTTAGAAAGCATTGCGGCAAACTGTCGTCATGTAGCAAGTCACGCACCAGAAAACTTCTGGCAAGCACTGCAATTGAGCTACTTTGTTCAATTGATGCTACAAATCGAATCGAACGGTCACTCGGTTTCTTTCGGTCGTATGGACCAGTTCCTAAACGAATTTTATGTTCGCGATATCGAAAACGGCGCGATCGAAAAAGACTTTGCACTAGAGCTTTTACAAAGCTGCTGGTTGAAGCTGCTTGAAGTAAACAAGATTCGCTCTGGCGCGCACTCGAAAGCATCGGCAGGTTCTCCGCTGTACCAAAACGTGTGTATCGGCGGTCAGAAGTTGAATGAAAAGGGTGAGCCTGAAGACGCAGTAAATCCCCTTTCTTGGGCGATTCTGGAATCTTGCGGTCAGTTGCGTTCGACGCAACCTAACCTGAGTGTGCGTTACCACGAAGGTTTGAACCAAGAGTTCTTAATGGGTTGTATCGAAGTGATTAAATGCGGCTTCGGTATGCCAGCGTTCAACAACGATGAGATTGTTATTCCTGAATTCATCAAGCTTGGTGTAGAGAAAGAAGACGCTTACAACTACGCATCTATCGGCTGTATCGAGACGGCGGTTCCCGGTAAATGGGGTTACCGTTGTACGGGCATGAGCTTCATTAACTTCGCTCGTATCTTGCTCGCTTCATTGAACGAAGGTGTGGATGCAACAACGGGTAAAGCTTTCTTGCCTCACGATAAGTCATTAGCTAAAGGTAACTTTGAGAACTTTGAGCAAGTGACGGCTTCTTGGGCAGAGCAAATCCGCTACTACACCCGTAAATCGATTGAGATTGATACGGTAGTTGACAGTGTGCTTGAACAGCAGGCACAAGACATCTTCTGTTCAACGCTGGTGGATGACTGTTTGGCTCGCGGTAAAACCGTGAAAGAGGGTGGTGCGAAATACGACTGGGTATCTGGCTTACAAGTCGGTATCGCAAACTTAGGTAATAGCCTAGCAGCCATCAAGCACCTTGTTTTCGATGATGCGCAAATCACTCAGCCAGAGCTAGCAAAAGCATTGGCTGAAGATTTCGACGGCATGGAGAACGAGCAGCTTCGCCAACGTCTTATCAACTTTGCACCAAAATACGGTAACGATGATGACGCGGTAGATCAACTACTGGCAGACGCGTACCAAGTGTACATTGATGAGCTAGAGCAGTTCGTTAATACGCGTCATGGGCGTGGTCCAATTGGCGGCGGTTACTACGCAGGTACATCAAGTATATCGGCAAACGTCCCATTCGGCGCTTCAACCATGGCAACGCCAGATGGTCGTAAAGCGAAAACACCACTCGCAGAAGGTGCAAGCCCGTCATCTGGATCAGACCGTTTAGGTCCAACGGCTGTGTACAACTCGGTCGGTAAGATCCAAGCGAATAAGATCCTTGGTGGCGTGCTGCTTAATCAGAAATTAAGTCCGGCAGCGGTTGAGTCTGAAGGGGATAAGCTCAAGCTCTCTATGTTGATTCGCACCTTCTTCAACCACCACAAAGGCTGGCACGTGCAGTACAACATCGTCTCTCGCGAGACCTTGCTAGCTGCGAAGAAGAACCCTGAACAATATCGTGATCTTGTTGTGCGAGTTGCAGGCTACTCAGCCTTCTTCACCGCGCTATCACCAGATGCGCAAGACGACATCATCGCACGTACTGAGCACGAGCTGTAAGTACACTCACTAAGTAAAGAAAAAGGCACCGATTGGTGCCTTTTTACGTTTTGGAGTGCGTCTATTTACCCATATGCTCGTGGCGCATTTTTGTTAGCATTTCCAAGCGTTTTGAATACTGCTCTTGGAACGCTTTTGGGTTAACGCCTTCGGAAACTTGAGCGTAGACTCGCATCTTGTTACCACCGTAAATCTTCGCCAAGTCTTCGTTGCTGTAGCCTCGTGCCCATAAGTCATCAGTAATTGCGGCTAAGATCTTGGATAGTTCGCCGTTGCCTGTTGCGCCCTTGTTGAAGGCGTCAATCATGTAGCCGCCATCGTCATACATCTTGGCGTTTTTCATCGCAAAATCGACCACGCCTTTTGTTGAGAACATGTCATCGGTAGCGATACCAACATGGTCAACGCCGACTAATTTCACATAGTAATCGATCATATCTGCTGCTTGTTTTGGCGAGATGTCTTCTGGCCATACACCATCCATCATCCACTCAGTAAAGGTTGGAGATACATAGCCGCCTGACTTCGCAGCACGAATTGCTTCATCATCAGGGATTGCACGATAACAGCCTTTTGGTGTTGCATCAGGTTCACTCTTATATAAACCCGCAGGGACTGAGTGAGAGTAGATAAATGGCGTTCCTGCATGATTCTTTTCCATGTAATCCATCGCATCATTGGCGGTCTTGGAACCGGTATGGCTCAAGTCGAGAATTACGCGGTATTTCACCATCTCATCAATCACTGATTGGCCCCAGGGCGTTAAGCCAATATCGCGACCATTATAGGCCGCTAATTGACCTGAACCGGTACGAAAAATATCGTTGTACGCCAAGATCATGCTTTTTAAACCCATGTCTTTAAGCAGCGCCATACGAGTCACGTCTTCTTCCAAAATGGTGGCAGTTTGGCTATTCCAAAGAACGGCGGTTTTGCCTTCTACGTGCGCTTTCTCAATGTCTTGGTTGGAATGGGCAACAATAAAGTTGTCTGGTTCTTTCGCCATGGCTGCACGGTGTTTGTGGTGGTGGAAAATGAAGTCATCAAAGTTATGGTCAGCCGCAGTAATCGTATATTCATGACCAGTAATGCCGTTGTCGCGTGCTAACTGGAAGTAATCGAGAAGTTGTTGATCGTCTGTCCAACCAGCACCATAAGGGCTTGCTAGCATGCCAATCACAATGGTGTCTTGAACAAAGGCTTTTGCTTTGTCTGAGGCTGGCCACGTTTTGCTTTCTACGCTGGCGTAAGCGGAGCCCATTGATACGGCGATAGTGATTGCTGCCAATGACATTTTCTTGATCATAGTAACCTCTCAATAGTGAGTGTAAGTCCGTTTATTTTGATGGGTGCATCTAGCGTTTAGAGATGGCTTTTGTCGTTAACGGTTTAATTCAACTAATTGAATATTAGTCAAAACTCAAGTTCTTGCTGCCAATCTCTAAGCGATAACGGAAACTTGATGTGAAATACGATCTATGGCTCAAATTTTTGCCTTAACTTCACTCAAGCGATGTGGTTATGTTATTCAGTTAGGAATGTGAAAATGTGCATTTTGCGCCACGTGTTCTATCTTTTGAAAAGCCAGTCAAGTAACGTCAGAATTCGTGTAATGAAAAGAGACGTGTTGAACCTAGGAGAAGGTGTGAGTCATTCCATCCCATTGATTAGAAAAACAATCGTGTATGATTTTCTTGGTCAGTTAGTTCTGGATCCTAAAGCATTGGCGCAACTGCAAGAGCAAGCAGACATGCCATTTGCGCTAGACACTTCAACGGCTGAGTTCATTCCTTTCCATGCTTTTTCTCGGTTGCTATCTGGGTTGAGGCAGCACCTAGGCGCAAAGGTATTTGTCTCTTCATTACAACGTATCGCGAAGCAAGCGAGTGTTAATTTGAAGTTCAATCAAGCCACGCCGGAAAACGTCATAACGAGCTTAGGGCTAAGAGCCTTGAATGTTGAAACGTCAGCTAATGTCACTCGTGTAGATGCTCACGCTAGTGCTTTTGAGCAAATAGAAGCCGAGCTGTTTTTAACGGTTTATCTTCATGCGTATATGAAAGCTTGGTACCCAAATCTGCAAGAGCCGAGCGCTTACTATCTGCTTCACCCGCAAGGCCAGCCCTTAACTGAGCTCCAAATCAGAAACGATATTCCGCAGTTTCTTGGTCAAGAACATTTAGTGTTGGAGTATCCCACTTTAGAAGAGATCGATAGCATAAATTTGTGCGCGGAAGACAAGCCTTTTGCTTACTATGTTGAGCAAGCTTTGTCTGCGTATGTAGGGCGAGTTGATATGTGTTTGGAAGTGTTTAGCGAGTTAATTGGCATTTCAAAGCGCACGGTGCAGCGTAGTTTGAAGCAAGAAGGCACCAGTTTTCGTGAGGTAAAAGAGGCGCTCAACTTTGCTTTTGCCAAACGCGTTTTGATTCAAAGAAACAGTGCCGTTGGAGATATTGCTGTGCACTTGGGATACGCTGATGCCACTCAGTTTGTGCGTGCCTTTAAACGCGCGAATGGCATCACCCCTTTGCAGTGGAAGAAAGCCAACCAGTCTTAAGATTAGCTTTCTTGTTGTTTAACGAATTGTCCCGGAGTCATGCCGAAATGGTTTTTGAAGGCACGAGTAAAGTGGGATTGGTCATTAAAGCCAAGCTCGTGCGCCGTTAAAGCGATATTGACTGAACCAGAAGAGAGCGCCACTCGTGCTTGCTCCAAACGCTTATTCATCAGGTACTGATAGGGCGTTACGCCGATGAGCTTTTTGAATTCCCTCAGAAAGTAAAACTTACTGCAACCGAGTAAGTCTGCGAGGTCATCAACCGCGATGTTGTCGCCGATGTTTTCTTCGATGTATTGGTCAATCTTATCGACTTGGTGGTGGTCGAACTTAGAGGCTGCAAGCTGGTTGTTCTTAAGGTCAAAGTAGTTGGAGTAGTTTTGAATGTAGTGGGTTGCCAGCAGTGAAACCAAGTTGTTGAGGTAGATTTTGCCGTTTCGCCCTTTGGCTTTCGCTTCCAACATAAACAGCTCAATGATGCCTTTGATGGTCTCATCCAACACGTTGTAGTTGTTCAAAAATTGCAACTCAATTCCCTCTAAATTGAGCGGGCAGTGCGAGAAAAACTCCTGTTCGTCAATCGCTAAAATCACGAAGTAACAAGGCTCTGCCACATCATGGGTAAACGGGGTTTTAGGCGGGTTAATCCAAATGTTGCCCGGGCTGGTTTTCAGATCGGCGAACGTGCCATCTTTTTCAACACTCCAATTCAAATCTTTTTCTAGTGCCAATGCAAAGTAGAAGTAGGGGGTGTAGACATTCTTCGGATAGAAATAAGGGGACGTGCCTTTTTCTACCAATACGCCCGACCAATCTAATCCATGGTTTGAAAACTCAATATCCAGCACGTCGCCACAGCTTGATAGCGCATTAGATTCAGAGTCATAAAACTTAAGCTCGGACTTCATTTTCTTTCCTTTGTTCTCTTCCACTTGCTAGCTGAAATTAGCCGAGTTTTGCACATTTCGTCAACTCATTGAGGGGGCAATAAAGTACAAAAACTTGGGCAGGAATGTTCAATCTTCTCTCGCGGTGCAGCGCTAATCTATACCCAAGTTAGCCGGACAGCTTAGACAAAACATAAGACAGAGAGGATGCCATGTTTAAGACATCGCTTTTACTACTATTAGGTAGTTTGCCGTTCACCACCTTTGCTTACTCAGTTTCTGCAAATGACAACAACATGAACTTAGCTTTAGAGGACACCACCATGAAACACATCGAACTCAATACTCAAGTTGGTCAACTAGCTGCAAACCTTTACCTACCAAAAGGTGCGAAAAATGCCCCAGTTGTTATCGTGACGGGTGCGTGGACAACAGTGAAAGAGCAGATGCCGGCGGTTTATGCCCAAGCATTGGCAGAGCGAGGTTACGCGGCATTGACGTTTGATTTCCGTGGTTGGGGTGAAAGCAAAGACCAAGTGATGTACTTAGAAGATCCTGCACGTAAAACCGCAGACATTCGCGCAGTGATTGAAGCGGTGAGTCAACTCGATGGCGTTGATGCATCACGCATCGGTGGTCTGGGTATCTGTGCATCGGCGGGCTACATGCTAGATGCGGTTGCCGGTAATGACAAAGTAAAAGCCGCGGCAGTGGTTGCTCCTTGGTTGCACGATAAAGCGATGGCGACTGAAATTTATGGTGGCGAAGAAAGTGCGAAAAACTTACTCGCAGCAGCGGAAGAGGCAGCACATTCAGCGACTCCCGTTTACATCGAAGCAGCAAGCACAACCAATGAGAACGCGTTGATGTTCCAAGCGCCTTACTACACAGAGACTGACCGTGGTTTGATTCCTGAATATGACAACCAATACAACGTTGCATCATGGACTGGTTGGTTGAACTATGACGCTCAAGCGAGTGCAGCAACACAAGATAAACCAGTGCTAATGGTGGCATCTGAAGCCATGGCTCTGCCTGCTGGTGCGCATCGTTACATCGAGAATGCTGGTAGCAACGTTAACGCAGTATGGCTATACGACATCAATCAATTCGATTTCTATGACCAACCAGAAGCGGTAAAACTGGCTGTCGACGAAGTTGTAGAGCACTTCGAAGCGAACCTATAAGGAATCACGTGATGAAGCTTAAACAACTGTGGTTGCTGTTTATCGGAGTGATTGCCATGAATGTGAATGCTCAAACCATGTCCTTGGACGAAGCGAAAATTCGTAGCAACATTAACAGCTTCTCGGCTTTGGCAGACCAAGGCGCATTTGAATACTTAGGTCGACTGTTCGCTCCAGAATTAACGGTGGATTACACTTCGTTGTTTGGCGGTGAAGCTCAACAAGTTAAACGCCAAGATTTAATGCAGCAGTGGGCGGGATTCCTGCCTGGTTTTGATGCGACATTTCATGACTTGAGCAATCTGAACGTCTCTATTGATGGTGATAAGGCGAGTGCGACAGTAGATTTCACCGCAAGTCATTGGCTCGGTGAAGAAGGTTCCTGGGCGGTTTCGGGTGAATACGAGTTTGGGTTGCAACGAGCAGGCGATAACTGGCAAATCACCTCAGTGAAACTGAATCGAAAAGCAGAGCAAGGCAGCCGAGATATCTTGGCAGAAGCGCCTAAGCATGCCGCGCAAAACCTAAAAGCGCGCGAGGCACTTAAAGTAACGTACTAATAAACGCGTCAGAGCGTCACAAAGGCACCAATTGGTGCCTTTTCTGTTTGAGCTTTATCGTGTTTGGCAACATAACCATTTGATTAATTGAGTGGTTTCAATAGGGTAGGAGAAAGTTTCAAAAGAAGGGTAGAAGAACGGATGTTTTTACTCGTCGCAGTCTTTGCCGGTTTGGCAGCATTAGTTTGGTTTTTCCGAGAAGGGCAATCCATCGGTTTGCACCGCATTCTTGGTACATTTTACTTCATTGTTTATACCGTGGTGTATTTGTACGTCCCGCCATTTCTTGAAATGGGGCATCAATACATTGCTAAAACCTACGAACTCATTCCCATTGTTTGTTACTACTTCATCCTGCAACCAGATCCAGAAGAAGCCAGTGCAGAGCAAAAAGCGAAGATCTTTCTCGCATGGTGCGGCTTAATTTTTATTACCTGCTTCTTGTTGTATTTCAAAATGAATGTCTGGTGAGAAACTAAACATTAAGTTCAAGGAAGATAAATGAGTGCCAGTCACTACATAAAAGAGTTACGCAGCAAAGTTGGTAATCACGTGTTAATGATTCCGGGCGTTGCCGCTGTGATCCTCAATCAAAGCAACCAGCTTCTATTGCAAAAGAAATCAGATGGCAGTTGGAGTTTACCTGCAGGCATGATTGAGCCTGCCGAATCACCCTCACAAGCTGTGATTCGAGAAGTCAGAGAAGAAACCGGACTCAAGGTTAAAGTTGAACGTGTGCTCGGTGTTTTCGGTGGAGAAGGATTTGGTTTTACTTATCCAAACGGCGACCAAGTCGAATACACAGTTGTCTTATTAAAGTGTCTGCAAACGGGACACTTTGAAGAACAACTAGATGACGAGACTAGCGAGCTGGCTTGGTTTTCGAAAACAGATATGCCGACACTTGCTTTGCGTTATCCTCTTGAGTGCTTATTTGCAGAAAACATCGAGCCATTGGTTTCGTAACGGATGCTCACTCAAACTAACACAAGGAAGAAAATGCAAATAGTCAAAGCCAACATTGGCCATTTAAAGGCGTTTGCCCAGTATGTTGAAAAGTGTGCTCAGGCGGGAATGGAAATGTACGTTGCCGCCCAAAGTGACAGCGAAGCGTTGCTGAAAAAACGAATTGGATATGCGAAAGGCGAAGGGTTGCCAGAGGGTTGGACGCCGTCTTCGACATACTTCTGTATCGAGGAAGGGGTGATACTTGGTTCGATTCGAGTTCGTGACGGTAATAACCACTACCTTGAAAATGTGATTGGGCACATTGGTTACGAAACTGCGCCAGATGCTCAAGGTAAAGGCATCGCCACATTCATGTTGAATTGGGTGAAAACCGAAATCATTCAGGACTTTGCTATCGTCACTTGTGATGTGAACAATACTGCATCAAGACGCGTGATCGAAAAAGCGGGTGGCGAGTTCCTCAATACATTCTATTCAGAACAAGACCAATACGAAGTGCGCCGCTATCGATTGTCGGCAGAGTAAACTCATTGAGATGAACAAACGCCCTCGTGATTGAGGGCGTTTGTTATTGGGAATGTTCCGTTCTGAAGTGAGAAATTAGAACTCTTCCTCTTCAAAGCGTCCAGTGTTCTCTAGCCATAAACCATTGATGACACCAAAGGCGCAGGCGAGTAATACGCCAAGTACCCAACACATGTACCACATACTTGCCTCCTTAATAGAGCGATGAGCTGTTGCTGCGGATGTAGTTGTTATCCAAACGTCCGAACATTTTGTAGTAACACCATGCGGTGTAGCCCAGAATCACAGGCACAACGATGATGGCAACGATAGAGATAATTCCGAGCGTTTTCTCACTCGATGTCGCATCCCATAACGTTAAGCTGTGCGATGGGTTGATGCTTGACGGCATGATCATCGGGAACAAGGTGACGCCTGCAGTTAAGATGATGCAAGCAATCGCAATGCTCGACATAGTGAACGCCACCCCAGCACGGCGAGAGACTGTTGCCCAAAAACACACCAGTAAGCTCGTTACCGCAGTGAATGGAATCAACCAAAGTTGCGGCATTTCGCTGAAGTTATGCAATAAATCACCCGCGATGCTCACCACTTGTTTGTTGAGTGGGTTTGAAATGCCATCTTTAAGCATTGCGCCGATGATGATGTAACCCGATTGAGATGCCGCGAACAAACCGCCAAACATAAACAGCAACATGGTTGCACCCGCGCCCCACAGCGTGATGTTTTGTGCTCGACTGCGTAGCTCATGTTTGGTTTTCATTTGAAGGAAAGCAGCACCTTGCGTCACCACCATGGTCAAACTCACTAAGCCACACAGAATTGGGAATGGAGTAAGCAAGTCAAAGAACCCACCTTGATAATCCAACATCAGCAAGTTATTTAACTCGAACGGCACACCGACTAACAAGTTACCGAAACCAACCCCAAAGATAATCGGCGGAATCACACCGCTGATGAACAAGGCGATATCACATGCGTTGCGCCATTGCGGATTATCGATTTTAGCTCGGTAATCCATACCGATAGGACGCAACCAAAGGGATGCGAGCACCAATAGCATGGCAATGTAGAAGCCGGAAAACGCTGCGGCGTATACCAAGGGCCATATCGCGAAGATGGCACCGCCAGCGGTAATTAGCCAAACTTGGTTGCCGTCCCAGTGTGGCGCAATAGCGTTTAGCATTACGCGACGTTCGAGGTTCTTTTTCCCCATTACTGGGAGCAGCGCGGCCACCCCCATATCGAATCCGTCAGTGATGGTGAAACCAATCAACAGCACACCAACGATCGCCCAAGTAAATAGGCGTAGGTTTTCGTAATCAAACATAGTGCCTCCTTAGTGCTGATCAATCAGTTTGAATGTATCGGGTTGTTTGTCTTTTTCGTTGTTTTCTTCATGGTGATAGCGGCCCGTTTTGAGTACGCTTGGTCCACGTTTGGCAAACTTCACCATCAAGAACATTTCTACAATCAAGAACGCTGTGTAGAGTACATAAACAAAGCCGAGCGAAATCCAAATGTCACTTGGTGCGAGGTTAGATACCGCCATATTGACCGGAAGCACCTCACCAATTGCCCATGGTTGACGTCCGTATTCGGCAACGAACCAACCCGCTTCACAAGCAATGAAAGGCAATGGAATCGCCCATAGTGCCGCTCTCAATAACCAAGGGCTCGAACCCAATTTTCTGCGGCAGACTTGGACGAAAGACAAACCGATAATCGCGAACATCAATACCCCACACGCCACCATGATTCGGAAGCTCCAGAATAGTGGTGCCACTTGAGGAATCGTGTCTTGCGCAGCTTGCTTGATTTGGCTTTCAGTCGCGTCGGTGACGTTCTCGGTGTATTTCTTCAATAGCAGACCGTAGCCGAGGTTTTTCTTCATCTCGTCGAATTGAGCGATGTTTTCAGGGCTATCGTTACCTGCGCGAAGTTCCTCTAGCATGCCATAAGCTTGGATACCATCGCGGATACGATCTTCGTTCTGTGCCATCAGATCGCGTAAGCCCATCACTGGCTCATCCAGCGAGCGAGTCGCGATGATCCCCATTAGATATGGAATCTTAACGGCGTAGTCGGTTTCCATGGTTTCTTGGTTTGGTAAGCCAAATAGCGTGAACGAGGCGGGTGCTTCTTCGGTGTGCCACTCGGACTCAATTGCCGCCAGTTTTACCTGTTGCACGTCACCAAGCTCGTAACCCGATTCATCACCCAGCATCAATGTCGACACAATCGCCGCCATGCCAAATGCGGATGCCACCGCAAACGAACGGCGAGCGAATGAGATATCTCGCCCTTTGAGTAAGTAGTAAGCACTGATGCCCATCACAAACAGAGCACCTGTGGTGTAACCGGCAGCCACGGTATGAACAAACTTCACTTGCGTGACGGGGTTAAACACCACATCAGCAAAGTTGATCATCTCCATTCTCATGGTCTGGTAATTGAATTCTGCGCCGACTGGGTTTTGCATCCAGCCATTTGCCATCAAAATCCACAACCCAGAGAAGTTAGAACCTAGCGCTGTCAGCCAAGTGACCGACAAGTGTTGGCGTTTTGATAATCGATCCCAACCGAAGAAGAACATACCGACTAAGGTGGATTCGAGGAAGAAGGCAATCAAGGCTTCGATGGCAAGCGGTGCCCCGAAAATATCGCCCACATAGTGAGAGTAATACGCCCAGTTGGTACCAAATTGAAACTCCATGGTAAGACCGGTCGCCACGCCCACGGCGAAATTAATCCCGAATAACTTACCCCAGAACTTGGTCATGTCCTTGTAGATGGTTTTTCCCGTCATGACGTACAAAGACTCCATAACGGCCAGCAAGAAAGACAAACCTATGGTCAGTGGGACGAATATAAAATGATAGAGTGCGGTACTAGCGAACTGAAACCGCGACAGATCAACGACATCTGCAAACATAAGGACTCCTTCCCGCTACCAGAGTAGCGGGTTAGATAAGGTTATTATTAGTCTGTTTAATTAGACGTTAAAGCTTGGGCGCTTGAGTTACGCTTTTGCTGGTGTGCGAGAGAAAGGTTTTCTCAACCAGTAATCCAAGCTTACGTAGCGACCACCGCCGTAGAAGAACAGCACCAGCAACATCACAAAGTAGGTCGCTGCGAACTCCATACCGTTGTTGAGCATTACTGGGTCACCCAATTCGGTGATGTAGTTGTATCGACCTGGGAAGTTAGTTGCTAACCATTCAATAAAGCCGTTCAAACGCACCGTTGCTTCCATGCCGCCAGTAGCGATGGCATCCCAACCGTGTTTCCAGTGCACCATTGCGCTCGCAACACTCATCAAGAAAATCATCGGAATCGACATCACTCGGGTAAACAAACCCAAAGCGATACAAATACAGCCAAGCACTTCCGTACCTGCGGCAAGAAACGCTAACAACTCGGGAAATGGTAAGTTCAAACCACCATCTGCGGTGGACGCGCCAAACCACGCGACGGTGCCAGAGAAACCCAGCACCTTAGAGCGAGCGCCAACAAAAATGACCGGAATGAGGTAGAGACGAATCGCAAGTAACGCTAAGTAATCGTATCTTTTGCATTTCTCGACGAGACCGTCGAACCAATTGAGGGCTGACTTAATCATAATTTTTCTCCTGAAGGGCGGACGCTGACGAGTCCTAGTTCACTGAAGTGTTGAGCCCACTCCATGAAACTGAATCTGGCGAGTTGCTGAGCAATCATTTGTTGTAGTTGCGCCAGAGTCAGGTTTGGTTGCTGTTGTAATAGTTGAATCAATGCGACATCCACTTCTCTGAGCTTTTGCGAGATCACATGATGCTGTGAGTTCCGAAACACGCCATAAAACACAGGGTGACGCCTGTCAGTTAAGAAGGTCACGGAGTCTTGATGCAGCAAGAAAGGCACTTCGACCAGCTTTAATGTTGGGTTGAGTTGCAGCACTTGGTTCTCGTCGAATATCGGATTCGAGGGTGAATTGAATGCCGCGACTAAGGTGTCAATTTCTACATTGAACGCCACCCATTCATATTCCAATAACGCCTTCTGATCGGCAGAGATGGAGCTGGAATCTTGATGCGCTTTCTGCTGCAAAAACTGAACAAACTCGGTGGCAATATGATGAAACTCAGGCTCGGAAGCGCCATGCATCACCACAAAGTCATCCACCATGCGTTCAAGTTGTTCATCAGCGAACTGCGAAGAAAATAGAGGGAACGTATTCGCAACGACACCCAAGATGTTGTCGCGGATAAATTCGCTATATCGACACAGCGCATGCTGATTCATAGGCGTGCGAATCAGAGCCGTTAGGGACTCGGTTTGCGCGCGCATTTTGCTCGGAGGATTAAGCATTGAGCACCTCCTTACATAAAACTTCGAGGGTTTGGCTGAAATCCAAGATCTCGCCATGAATGCTGCGAAGCTCTTCAGCCAGAACAAGCAGCGACGGCACATTGTGGTCGCGCTCAAGAAGCAAAGGCTTACTGCCATGCACCGAGTAGGTGTAACGAGCCAGATCAATCACTTCATCAGGTACGGGTTTACCATGGGTATCGAGCAAGAAGTCGTCACGCTGTTTCAAGTGACCCGCAATGTGGTAATAGCGAATCGCATCGCTTGGTAAAGTGCTCAGCATGTCGTAAGGGCAGAAATGATGATTTCGGCTGTTGACGAACACATTGTTGATGTCGATCAGCAGCTCACATCCACTGCAGTCACTCACTTCAGCGATAAACTCGCCCTCTGGCATTTCATGTCCGTAATCGTGGTAGTAAGAGATATTCTCTAACGCTAATGGGCGCTGAATAATGTCTTGCACGCGTTGAATGCGTTCGACCAAATACGGAATGTTCTCTTTATGTCGAGGGATCGGAAGCAGTTCATACAAATAGCCCTGATTGTCTCTAGAGAAACTCAGATGTTCGCTATAGATGTCGATATTAAATTCATCGAGAAAGCGTGCGACGTCTCGTACAAAAGACTCGTTTAACGGTTGGCAATCACCAATCGATAAGCTCAAGCCATGAGCGACAAGCGGATAATATTTAGCAATGTCTTGCAGTTGTTCACGTTTCAAGCCGCCAATATTCATCCAGTTTTCCGGTGCCAATTCGAGGAAATCGATATCTGGGTGCTCGGGCAACTGACACAGCAAATCAACGTGTTCGCTGCGCAGCCCAATCCCTTTTGATGTATCGGTTATTGTCCGCATACCCCACCTGTGATTTTGCTTTTGGTTAATTTGATGGTTTCAGCCGAAGGGTTAATACCTTCACCTGTCACACCACATTTACCGTCTCGGGCGCGTACCAAACGGCCTTGCGGATCATCTTTTAACTCTTGTTTCTCGAAGCGTTTCTCTGTACCACATTTACCAGCCGCACACTTACCGCCATGTTGAGAGCTGGATTGAGCTTCTACGGGAGCTTCTGTGGGTGCATCGGCAAACGCCATGCCTGAGTTCAAAGTAATGACAGATGTCATCGCGATAGATAGAGCGAGTTTATTGTTCATGAGACATCTCCTTCGCTGCGCTCATTGGGTAGCTAGATAAGTCGTGACCAGCGATAACTTGACCGTGGTAGTACTCTTTAACGATCTTGATGGAAGCGGGTTTGAGTTTTAGACCTAAGCCCATCCAGTGGTTAAGCACCAAGAGTTTTGGATTTACTTCTGCGGCGATCTTGCCGACAACCGATGGCTTAGCGTGCATAAATGACGAAACTTCGTCAGCTTCTTCGTGAATTGCCAATGGCATCAATAAAATGTCGGCACCTTTAGCAAAGTCGATGAAGTCAGGGTTACTGCCGTTTTGGTCGGCGGAAATCACCATCACGCCTTCGGCACTTTCGATTCGGAAAGCGAGACAAGGTACGTCACCGTGTGGGATGCCGAGAGCGTAAATGGTTAACCCATCCTGCTCGTACACCTTGGTGCCTTGGGAAGTTTTGTATGGCACATCAGTAATGGTGACTGGGAACAAGCCATCGCTGCCATCAAACAAACCGTTCAGATATGCGTACGCGCCTTCATCACCGTCGAAAAGCGCTTTCATGTAACCGGTTAAGCTAGGAAATGCAGAGCCAGCTTCTGGGCCTGCGATATCAAGGGGATCTTGACGGTCAAAGAAGTAGCCACCTTTTAATAAGGCAGGAACGTCGGCGACGTGGTCGGTGTGGAAGTGGCTTAAACCAAGGAAGTCTAAGTCTTCCAGTTTGCCTCCCGCTTGGCCAAAACGCAGATAAACACCACCACCGGCATCGATCATCACGCGTGATTTTCCTTTCCACCAAATCAGTTCACCAGACGATGCACGAAGGTCATCAGAGATTGGTCCACCGGATCCGAGTAGCTGCAAAGTAAAATCTTTTTCGAGCGGTTCGACAGTTAATGCGTAACAGTTGGCTGCACCTAAGGATAACCCTAGAGCCAGCACTAACGCTTTTAAAGGCTGTTTCATATTGAATACCTATGAGTTTGATTTTTCTTATTTATTTTCTTTGGGTGAGCATCCAAAGAAGTGTTGAAGAGGCAGGAAAAACGATTTGTTTTTGATGTCCGTCAAAGCACGGGAATAAGATATCCAATATGAATGGTTAATTATATCTAGTAATTTTAAAGTTTCGTTCAGGTAAATTGAACGTTATTGGTTTGAGCTGAACAAGCATCAGAATGTAAAAAGGCACCGCGAAGGGTGCCTTTTGTTTGTCTTCAAACCTAAGCTGTTAAAGGCTTAGAGGAGTAAAGTGTTTTCTTACGATGTATTTGAGATGACGGTTGGTCGCTTCAATGATCTCGAATTCAGCTCCTTTGTAAGAGATGACTTTCCCTTCTGTCAGGTCATATTCGACAGGAACAGTAAATGCTCCTCTGATCATGTTATTGGTGAACTCACGGTACATGAAGTTCACTTTTGAGCCATGTTTACCCGTATAAATCATTTCTTTAAATTGAGAGTCAGCGCCTTCCACTGTTCTTGGCTTGATTGAAACGGGTGCATTTTCGTCGGTACAGAAATACAAAACGTCATAGTTGCAGACAGTGTTGTTGGTTTTGTCTAGGTAGATATTGGTTTTATGCAGAGTAAAGCCTGAATCCATCCCTGCCGTAGGTGAGACCGCCATGTACTCGTCATATCTGCTTGCATCCGCTACTTTTACGTAGGTACCGACTTCCATCGTAAGCAAGCCACCCTTCAGATCAAGTGGGGTGTGTACGCTAAATGAATCTTTAGTTTGTGCGTAGCTGTATTCGACAATTGGTTCGCCCAATGATTTTGTTGTTACAAGGCCTACATCTGGCGCATCAATTGATTGAACTTGACCGTAGTAGGGTTTGCTCGCACAACCTGAAAGAGCCAATGCTGCAAATGAAACAATGATTAACAAGATTTTCTTCATGGTATTCTCTTCGCCTTTTGATTTATACGGTTCATTGTACTGTTAATTGTTTTCATGTAAATGGTATGTCGTACTTTATTTTTTAGAGTTAATGAAACAATTCACTAATTGGGATTTGCTCAACAAGCGAGAGTTGATACATTGGGGCTTTCAAAAAATGGAGGCATCATGGATCTCGATATCTACCAAGTGGACTCTTTCACCACCGAACCTTTCAAAGGAAACCCTGCAGGAGTCTGCCTCTCACAAGAACCGTTACCAGAGGCATTGATGTTCTCTATCGCTGAAGAAATGGCGGTATCAGAAACCGCTTTTCTCTGTTTGAAAGACATGCGACTGCGTTGGTTCACACCTAAGGTAGAAGTGGCGCTGTGTGGTCATGGCACATTAGCCACAGCGCAAATCTTAAAAGAACAAGGATTAGCGAAGGTTGGCGATACCATTGCCTTTCAAACTCTCTCTGGTGAGCTTCATGCAAAAGTAAACGAGTCGACAATTGAGCTCGATTTTCCTTCGACTCATCTTGAAATGGATGTTGAGCAAGATGCTACGTTGCTAGCAGCACTTGGATTGAAAGCAGAGCAGGTGGTTTCTTACGCTCAGTTTGACAGCAAAGGCTTTATTGAAGTCGACAGTGAACAAACCGTGCTGGATCTCGAGCCTAACTTTGACGCATTAAAGAACATTCAAGGGCGTGGCGTGGTGGTCACTGCTCTATCGAATTCCCCAGAGCTCGACTTTATCTCGCGCTACTTCGCCCCTTGGGTGGGCGTGAACGAAGATCCTGTTACAGGCTCAGCCCATTGCGCACTGACTCAGTTTTGGGCGCAGAAGCTCGGTCAAAATCAGTTTAAAGCTTATCAAGCCTCAGCACGTGGCGGTCACTTACAAACCGAACTGCTTGAAAACGGACGTATTAAACTGATTGGCTCCGCAAAGACGGTAATCAGCGGAAAACTAAAGGTATAACGCGATGAAACAATCCATTATCCATATTGCTTTGGTCGTAAAAGATTACGATGAAGCGATTGACTTTTATGTGAATAAGCTGAAGTTTGAGCTGGTGGAAGATACTTACCAACCAGAGCAAGATAAGCGCTGGGTTGTGGTTTCTCCACCGGGTTCCAATGGTGTGACATTATTGTTAGCCAAAGCGTCTAAGCCAGAGCAACGTGACTTCATCGGTAACCAAACTGGTGGACGTGTGTTCCTATTTTTGAATACCGATGACTTCTGGCGCGATTACAACCGAATGGTAGAGCAGGGCATTAAATTTGTTCGCCCGCCTGCGGAGCAAGACTACGGCACAGTCGCCGTATTTGAAGATCTCTATGGCAACTTGTGGGACTTGTTGGAGATGAGCCCAAGCCACCCAATGGCGTCGCGTTCGTAGGTTCGAACTCATCGATATTAAGAGCGTCTTTTGGGGCGCTCTTTTTGTTTCAGGTGTCTGCCTCTCGCATTTCTTTCTTCTCTTCCCATTTCGCTTCACTTTGCCTATCAGCTTAATTCTCAAAATGAGAATGATATTTGAATCAATATAACTCTATGTTTTTAAATGAGGTAATTTCGGCATCATATTTGCGTTAACCCTCTACGACCAACGATTCAGTTGATGAGGGGAATAACATGAAAGCAGGGAAACTTATTGCGCTAACCAGTTGCTGCGTGTCGATGTCCGGATACGCGCTCACTACCAGTGATTTATCGTTCGAATCAGGCAGTGACAATGCAAACTACACCATCAAAGGTAAACCATTAGAGACCACTTCTATTGCGGAAACCTTACCTCAGGATACGCTGACCAATGTGTACTCGATGCTTCCTGAAGGGACTTACGTTAACAGTGCGTTTATTGCACCGGAACGCTATTCAAATATTGATATCGATGACGAGCTTGATGGCGCTGAGTACGCGACGGCCTCAGTGACGTTTCTTAATGAGGGGGCTGGCTATCGAAATTCGCTAGGCTATTTTGTCTACGACACCAACAATCCGCCAACCAGTAAAGACGATATCGAAACGCACATGGTTATTTTCCCAAATGCTTCGAAAGCGCCAGATGGTGACATGCAGGAAGGTGACACTATCGATCTCGATGTGCAGTTAACCGCGGGTCAGACGCTTGCGTTTTTCGTCATCCCGAATGGTTGGTATGTGAGTACCTATAACAACATTCCTTACCTTGGTCCTTGGAACACACCTTTTTACAGCTTATCCAGTTTGAATCCAGAGACGACCGCCAATTACCGCCGCCATAACGTTGCGTTCTTGGATACCGAGAATGAGTTTTTGGTGCTTGGTTTTGAAGACATTCGCCGTCCGAGTGGCGATAACGATTTCAACGATTTGATTTTTACCGTGGATATTTCACCTTTCTCGGCGGTGGATGGTGTGAACACCGATGGCACTACCGATTCGAAATACGAAGTGTTGGTCCAAGAGAACAACCCAGAGGTGACTGTGACGTCGGTTTACCCAAGTTCTGATACGTATGCGACGATGGCATTCGAAGATCGCTGGCCGTTAATGGGTGACTACGACTTTAACGATGTGGTGTGGCGCTATCGTGTGACCGAACTCTTGAATGGCCAACGTGAATTGAAGACCATTACCGTCGATTACACCCTACAAGCGATGGGGGCAGGTTATTCCAATGGTTTTGCCGTGAAGCTGCCTAATGTGGATTCGTCCAACGTGGCATCGGTAACGGTGACCAAAAATGGTCAAGCAGTGGAACATACCGTGCTTCAATCTGGCAGCGAAACTGTGTTGGTGGTATCGGAGGATTTAAGAGCAGAACTGGATGCGCTTGGTGTTCTGACTTCAGGTTGTACTTATTACCGTACTCAGAGCAATTGCTTGAATCAGCAAGCGACCGACATCCTCAGCTATCAGATGGTCGTCGAACTGACCACGCCAGTCGCACGAGATCAAATCGGTTACCCGCCATATGACTCATTCATCTTTGCGGCAGAAGGTACGTACCACGGAGACTTTGTTGCGACCTTCCCAGGCATGACATGGCAAACCCACTTTAAGACATTCTCAGGCACTGGGGATATGAATAACGCATTGTTCAACCTGCATGATGATGACACAGGCGGCTCGGAATACTTCCTAACCAGCAACAACATGCCTTGGGCAATCAACATTCGTGATGAATGGGATCACCCAACCGAGAACACAGACATCAGCCATGCCTACACAGGATTCCCAACTTGGGTAACCAGCAGTGGCGAAACAGACACCAGTTGGTACAACGCGCCAGCGAGTGGCAAAGTTATCTCAGCAACGGAATAGCAAGGAGCATCACATGAATACTTCGACAAAACTTTTGACCATCATGTTTGCTTCAACCCTAGTCGCTGCTTGTGGAGGCGGTGGTGGTGGAGGGGGCAGCTCTTCAACCCCAGCTCCTGCGCCAGTGGTGGATGAGACTGATGACACACAAGACATTGTGGCACAGCGTGACTTTTCCTTTGATGTTGGCGAGACCATTACCTTGTCTATGAACTACCAAGGGGCTTCTGATGGTGCATTGCATCTTTACACCAAAGAGGCATTTACGGCGGAAAACGGCGATGTGATTGCAGACCCAATGTCACGCATCACTACTATTTATCCGACCCGAACCAATCAGGTTGAGTTAGAGGTGAATGGCAATTGGACCAAGTTGTACGCGCAATGGGTCCCAATGAATGCTGGTGAATCTGAGAAGAACTGGGTGATTTCGTTGAATCAATCCAACAACAATTACCATCTCGATTTTTAATCCAAGATGTCGTTAATAAGCAAAGCGTGGTTAAAGCCACGCTTTATTTTTGATAAAAATCCTTCGCAACATTCGCGTGATCTATATCACCTATTGAACGAATCAGATAGAATGGCGGCCACTTTCAATATGCCCTTTTCTAACCGTATCTCGAAAGTGAATTAACAACTTGTTATTTAAAAGAAATTTCCTTCGAGGACGCCGCTATCATTAGTACAAACAATATCACCATGCAATTTGGTGCCGAGCCACTGTTCGAAAATATCTCTGCTAAGTTTGGCAACGGCAACCGTTATGGTCTGATTGGCGCAAACGGCTGTGGTAAGTCGACATTTATGAAAATCCTGAGCGGAGCACTCGCGCCAAGCTCGGGCAATGTGTCTATTACTCCGGGGCTGAAGCTGGGCGTATTGAGCCAAGATCAGTTTGCGTTCGAGCAATACAGTGTAATTGATGCCGTGATCATGGGCGATCGCAAGCTTTGGGAAGTGAAGCAGGAACGTGACCGCATCTATTCATTACCAGAAATGAGCGAAGAAGACGGCATGAAAGTCGCTGAGCTTGAAAGCGAATTCGCAGAAATGGACGGCTACACAGCAGAAAGCCGTGCTGGCGATATTTTGCTTCAAGCGGGTATTGAAGAAGAGCTGCATTTTGGTTTGATGCAGCAAGTTGCTCCGGGCTGGAAACTGCGTGTGCTTTTGGCGCAAGCTCTGTTTGCTAACCCAGATATTTTGCTGCTCGACGAACCAACCAACAACTTGGATATCCACACCATCAACTGGTTGGCAGAAGAGTTGAACCAACGTAAGTGTACGATGATCATCATCTCGCACGACCGTCACTTCCTAAACTCTGTGTGTACTCACATGGCAGATATCGATTACGGCGAACTGCGCATTTACCCTGGTAACTATGAATACTTCCTTGAGGCATCTGGCCTTCGTCGTGAGCAGTTACTGGCTTCCAACGCGAAGAAAACCGCTGAAATCAACGAACTTCAAGAATTCGTAAACCGTTTTGGTGCGAATGCATCGAAAGCAAAACAAGCCAGCTCTCGCGCGAAGAAGATGGAAAAAATCCAACTCGACGAAGTGAAAGCAAGTAGTCGTGTTAGCCCATCGATTGATTTCGGTGAGGGCAAAAAACTGCATCGTTTAGCCTTGGAACTGCAAGACCTTGGTCACTCGTTTGGTGATGAGCTGTTGTTTGAAAAAGGCAACTTGTTACTTGAAGCAGGCACTCGCCTTGCGATCATTGGTGAAAACGGTGTGGGTAAAACGACCTTGCTGCGTTGCTTAGTGAACGAACTAGAGCAAACTCAGGGCGTAGTAAAATGGTCTGAAAACGCTTCAATTGGTTACTGCCCACAGGACAGCAGTGCGGACTTCGATAATGATCTGACCATCTTTGAGTGGATCTCTCAGTGGCGTACCGTGAAGCACAATGACCTAATGGTGCGTGGCATTCTAGGCCGTTTGTTATTTACCGCTGATGATGCCAACAAAAAAGCGAAAAACTGCTCGGGTGGTGAGAAGAACCGCCTGCTGTTTGGTAAGCTAATGATGCAAGACATCAACGTTTTGGTAATGGATGAGCCAACTAACCACATGGATATGGAAGCGATTGAAGCGTTAAACAGCGCATTAAAAGACTACACGGGCACTTTGATCTTTGTTAGTCATGACCGTGAGTTTGTATCGTCATTGGCGACTTCAATCATTGATGTAAAAGACAAACAGTTGGTGAGTTTCCAAGGTACATTTGAAGAGTACATGGCACACCAACAAAAGGTGCTTAGCGCTGCGTAACCAAGCGCCGATCATCGTGAATAATTGGACGTAAAGATCGTCTTTGAGACGAAGAAAACAACAGATTATTCGCAATAGTGATTTAATCTAAACCTAATAGAGGTAAGGTGGTGAGTACAACGCTCGCCACCCACAATTAAGGAGCCGTTCATGAGCCATGAATTTATGACCGACGAAGAACGTATTGAACTGCAGAAGAACAACCCTCTGCACGGTCTTAAATTAGAAGACATGTTGCAGCAGCTTGTTGACCATTACGGTTGGGAAATCCTCGACACAGCAATGCGTATGAACTGTTTCAACACCAAGCCAAGCATTGCAAGCAGTGTTAAGTACCTGAAGAAAACAGAATGGGCTCGCGAGCGTGTAGAGAACTTCTACCTATACCGCTACAAGCGCATGCCAAAGGCATCTGAATACGAGTACAACCTGCCACCACGCGCACGTACTTTCCGTCATGGATTGGAGCCGCGTGAACCAATGGAACTGACGGTTGAATCGATTCTGGCTTCACAAGCGAAGGCTGCGTCTGCGCACAAAGAGCGTTCAGCAAAGCAACGCTCAGATCGTGCTCGCTTTAATAACCGCCGTCGATAAACTTTCAGTTTTCTTGTTCTTGTAGGCTCGATGTCTAAGAGCAGGATGATTTTGATGAAAAGCCAAACTATCCTGTTTGGCTTTTTTATTGCCTTTTCTTTGGCTAAACCCAGTTATTAAGACCCTAGCTTGATAATCGAAGAGTACATCTGTTGCGGATCTGACTGACGGCTGAATCGCGCTTGGAAGCTCTCCACCACATAATCAATAAAGGCTCGTAACTTTTGCGATTGCTCTTTGTGGTAAGGGTAAACGATGTAGAGCGCGTGCTTTTCCATCTGCCATTCAGGGGTAATCTCAACCAATTCACCGGATGCCAATTGAGGCTCAACAAAGAAGTCTGGCAACAACGCAACCCCATGTCCGGCACATGCCGCTTGGGTGAGCGCCAAACCACTGTTGACAGTGTAAACACTCGCAGGCAGATCAACTTCCAATACCTCACTGCCATTTTGAAATGTCCAACGGCGAGACGTTGAAGAGAGGCTATAGCTAAGTAGGCGATGGTTTATAACGTCACGTGGAGATTTAAACGGCTGCGACTCTTCAAGGTATTGAGGGGAAGCGCAAAGTACACGGCGGATATCCAATAGTTTGCGCGAGCGTAGGCTAGAGTTACCCAATTCGCCTCCGCCACGAATGGCAATATCGACCCCTTGCTCAATCAAATCGATATGTTCATCACTCATCACTACTTCGATGGATAGCTCTGGATGCAGCTTCATAAATTCACAGATGATGGGGTTTAGCTCAATCAACCCTAATGACATCGGCATGCTGATTTTTAGTGCGCCCTTTAATGTGTGGGAAGACTCAATCACCGAGCGGTCTGCGTTGTTGAGTGCATCGAGAACCTGACACACTTGCTGATAATAGAGCTGACCATTATCGGTAATGTGCAAGTTACGCGTCGTGCGGTTAATCAAAGGGCTTTTCAAATAGCTCTCTAACTCATTGATGTTTTTACTGATGGCGGCTTTTGAGAGATTTAAATCTTCTGCTGCCGCGACGAAGCTACCTAGCTCCACCACTCGACGAAATACGGTTAATGCTCTGATCTTATCCACGCATTAGTTTCCTCATGTTCTTATTGTTCACTGTTGGTGAACTATATAGCCACTATTATAGTGTTTATTCACTAGTGGGAGTTAATTAATATCACCTCATTCACTGAGTGCCCGACATAAGTAGGGGCAAACGTAATTAGGATTCCACTATGAAAAAGATCGTCGCATTTACTGGTAGCAACAACAGCCAATCAATCCACAGCCTATTGGTTCAAGCGCTGGCAAACCAAGCTACACAAACAGAAGTAAACACCATTGACCTAAACGACTTTGAGTTGCCAATGTACGGTTTGGACGTTGAAGGTCAGGGCATCCCAGAAAACGCACACAAACTGCGTGCAACGTTAAACGAATACGATGCGATCATCATTGCATCACCAGAGCACAACGGCTCAATGCCAGCATTCCTGAAAAATGCGATTGATTGGCTATCACGTGTTGCACCTCAAGGTACGTCTTTCTTTGGTGACACTAAGAAACCAGTTCTGCTAGTGAGCACATCTCCAGGTGCAAACGGCGGCGCAACTAACATCAAAACCATGGCTGAGTTGATGCCTTGGTGGGGGGGCGATGTAAAAGGCACATACAGCCTAGGCGGCTTCTACGACAAGTTCCAAGATGGCAAATTTGATGCTGCGACCTCAGCGGAACTGAGTGAGCTAATGACGTCTTTCGAGAAGTCTCTGTAAGTTATCTATACTCGCATAAGTAGTGATTCATCAGGGTAGCTAATCAAGAAAGGTAGGTAAGGTATGGCGGTATTAGAACAAGGCGTTTGGTATCCAAACAAAGACGCAAGTGAGCTGACAGCAGAAGATCAATTCGCGTTACCAAGTCAGATCGAAGCGGATCGCTATCACTTGTATATGTCGTTGGCTTGTCCATTTGCCCATCGCCCTTACCTAGTGATCAAGTACCTTGGTTTGGATGAGGTCATTTCCGTCTCTTCCGTTGCTGCAAAGCGTTACAGCAATGGTTGGGAGTTTGATGACGCACATCCTGATCCTCTATACCGCGCGGATAATCTAGCGGCGTTGTATGTGAAAGCGAAAAGCGATTACACCGGACGCGTAACTGTCCCTCTACTGTGGGATAAGCAAAACCATGCGATTGTGGGCAATGATTCAGCCGCAATGGCAATGGACCTCGCTACGAATTGGCTACCTTTGGCAAAACATCCGGTGGAGTTGGTACCCGCCGCATTGCGTGGAGAGATCGAAAGCCTAAATCGATGGCTTCACAGCAATGTGAATGGCAAGGTGTATCAAGTCGGCTTTGCAACCACGCAAGCGCAATATGACCAAGCGAGCGAAACTTTGTTTGATGCGTTAGCGCAACTGGATCAGCGTTTGGGACAGTCGCGCTACTTGCATGGCGAAGACGTTACCCTATCAGACTTGTTCTTGCTGCCAACATTAGTGCGCTTCGAGGCGGTGTATGAAGTGCACTTCAAAGCCAACAAAAAGCCCTTAAAGGCGTACCATAACTTGTATCGTTACCTGCTGGATTTGGTTGCCGATGATCGTATTCGCAGCACCATCGATATTGATTACATGAAGCTGCATTATTTCTTCTCGCACAAGCACATCAACCCAAATGGGATTGTGCCCGCAGGACCTGAAATTGAGTGGCTTTAAACAAGATGAAAAATGAAGCGTGGACCGAGAATAAGCTTGGTTCACCAATCACCATTGATTAGTAATGAGCACAATGTCATCAGAAACGTATTATGGCTGATGACATTTAAATTCACTCGTAATATTGAGCAGTTTACTCTCTGGGCTATTACTTGGGCTGTACGCTAGGATAAAAATCCAAACAACGCTCCGTAAGCCACTGCATAACAGGACCTGGTTCTTTTGCTTTACCCGTCACACGGTCAATTTGTAAAAGCCAATCTTTCTCTTCCCCTTGTAGCTTAAGGGGAACGATATCTGAGTGCTTTTGAAACAGGTGGTCAGGTATCAAGCTCCAGTTATTATTCAGTTTTATCAACTCTACTAGGGTTTCTAAGTCATTCACTTTGGTTAGTGAATTAGATAAGTTTGCGTTGTAGTGAGCAGGGTAGTCTTTTAATACGATTTGCCGATACGCCTTAAGTGCTTCAAAAGAAACGGAGTCTTCAGCCAGTAGTGGATGTGATTGATGCACGGCGATAGAAAACGGCACATAGCCAATCGAACCTAAAATCACGTTCTTAGGCTGTGTGCTGCCCCACAACATAAAACCGATATCCACTTCATTACTCGCGACAGCATCAGCAATGTCATTGTTTTTCAAGACATTGAGATTGAGCTCGGTGTGCGGGAATTGCTGATAAAACTCCTCAATGACGCAAAAAAACTGCGGTGTTAGTAAAAGCGCATTGATTCCTATCGAGATCCTATCTTCTACTCCCACATTGAACGTTTGCAGCATATTTTGTACGTGTTGTGCGTGCTCTAACAAGGAGATGGCTTGAGCATGCAGTCGCTCGCCTTGTGCCGTTAAGGTAGGTAATCGAGAAGTACGATCAAAGATGGTCAGCCCTGTGTCTATTTCCAAGTTTGAAATCGTAGTACTGACCGCAGACTGTGCTTTACCAAGCTTTCTTGCCGCCGCAGAAAACGAACCACACTCCACGCACATGACTAACGTTTCAAGTTGTTGAAGATTGAACATAACGATGTATCTAATTTTTAGATGGTATCCAACTATATCTTATAAAAACTTTAGATGACAATCGCTCCATTAATCGTTAAGTACAAGTAGAGAATAAGATGAGTAACAATCAATCTGCGGAATTATCGGATACACAAAAGGAACTTGAAGCATTGCGTGAACGCTTGCGTCAAAACACTCAGACCATGCAAAGTTCGGCTAAGAAATCAGACGCTAACGAAATGATGTCTGGTGTGATTAAGACCGTGGCTACGTTCGAAAAAGACTAATAAGTTCCCTCCGAGAAAGTAGAAAGGCACCAACTGATGGTGCCTTTTGTTTTTATAGCTGCGCCGTAATTTCCTCTATCTCTTGCTGCCATTGCTCTTGCATCGCTGGTTTTTGATGTTTGGGTTTCCGCCCTAAATCGGCTTCCAGCAAGCTTTCCAGCTCCAACAGTCTTTCTAGCATTTGCTCTTCGGATTGCTCATCAGATGCGGTGTTTGTTTCCATCGACATTACTTCATTGCAATGATGCGATATGGCAGATTTGGGAGCAGTATCAGCTACGCGCTGATACACCTCTTCCGCGCTTAAATACTCCGTCAGTGAGCCATTTTCAATAAACCAGAATCGATTACAGCTTTGCTCTATCAGGCTTCGGTCGTGACTCACCAATAAGGCGGCACCTTCGAAGTTTTGCAGAGTTTCAATCAGCTCTTCTTTGCCTTCCATATCCAAATGGTTGGTCGGTTCGTCTAAAAACAACATGTGATAACGAGCGAGGGTTAAGCCAACAAACAGCAGCCTTGCTCGCTCTCCACCACTTAGACTGACGACTTTCTGTTCGTGTCTTGCGTACTCGAATCCTGCACCAATTAGCGAACGTTTTGCCTGTTCACTGCTGATGCTGGCAAACGACTGCAACGCATCCGTGATGGATTGATGATCGTCGAGTTGCTTTAGGGATTGATCGTAGTAACCCAAGCGACAGCGATCGTGGAAAGTCACACTCTCATGTTGGTTGCCTAGGTCATTTTGGAATGCTTCATACTGACGATAAAGCAGATTCAACAAAGTCGATTTACCGCAACCATTACTGCCTAGAACGGCAATTCGGTCGCCACTTTTCACGCGCATTTCTGCCATATCAAACAAGTGATAATCACTGTTTGGTGGTGTTACTGAGAAAGGCAGAACCTCTAACAGTCGATTTGCTGGCATTGACTCACCTTGAAGTTGTAGCGCCCACGGTGTGCCTTCTGTCAGTTCGGTTTGTTCTTCCTCTAAACGTTCTTTGCGCGCAAACATCGTCTTGGCTTTTCGAGCAAGATCTTCGTTGTCGTAGACTTTGCCCCAAGTGGCTAAACGCTTGGCGCTTTTTTCGATTCGGTCGATCTCTTTCTGCTCGCTGGCATGGCGAAGTTGATCGGTTTCATCTTTCTCTTTCAATGCTTGTCTTGCTTGAGAACAAGGTAAAGAGAAATGATGCAAAGAGCGATCTCGCATGACCCAAGTGGTGTTGGTGACGCGATCGAGTAAGGTTTGATCGTGAGATACCAATACGAATGAGCCTTTCCAGTTTGATAGGAATTGCTCTAACCAAAGGAGCGATGGCAAGTCCAAGTGGTTGCTTGGTTCATCCAGAAGCAGTAAGTCAGGTTGATGGATAATCGCACGAGCAAGCAGGAGTCGCATTTGCTGACCTCCGCTGCAATTCTCAACCGGCATGTGTCGTTCTGTGTTTGAAAATCCGAGTTCATCCAATAAGAGTTCGGCGCGCCAAATCTCATCATCGGATAAGGATTCCGCTAACGCATCTAAGACAGAATGTGTGCATAAAGATTCAGGTAAATGCTGCTCAACATAACGCATCAAACATGAACTTGCTTTGGCAACCGTGCCTTGGCTTGGTTCAAATTGACCGCTAAGCAGTTTGAGTAGGGAGCTTTTACCACAGCCGTTATGACCGATAAGACCAATTTTGTCGCCACGATGAATCGTAAACGTTAGAGCTTTGAAGATTGGTGTTGCTGTGTGAGAAAGGGTTAATGATTGTGCAGTTAAAAAAGTACTCATAGTGTTCTCAAGAATTTTGGGCGTAAGGCGCCGTTGTCATAGCTGACAATAATTCTTCGAGCTTGAGGGAAAGTACTCGGGTGACGTGTTTTCGTCGAAAGGTAATTATTCGCTCAAGTCGAGATTATCGCAGCGCGAAATCTGAAACTCTTGAGCGGTCCTTCATGCCATAAAAACGTGGGTTGATTGAACACCACAAAGACATAAATTCCTCCTTAATTTCGTTGTAAGTGTTGCCACTTTTGGTTGATAGATGCGCTAGATTCTAACCCTAAAAGTGGCAATGTACAGATAGCTTGATGAAAAAATGATGAGAGGATCACCAAGGTATCACACGCTTTTAGCGATATAAGCTGAACTTCTTGGTCAATTCTCGAAGAGTTTCAGTCTCGCCGAACAAGCAAATACCCAAGTATTCTAACTCGGCTTCCGGTGTGTTTTTGGTGGTTTGCTGTTGATAAGCCAAGTTTGCAATAAACGAATGATTTATTTGTTTTTCATGCAATAAGATTTCCCGAGTTTTCTAATAGACAAGGCACCAACGGACTGTCGGTGCCTTAGGTCGAGTGAACCAGGTTCTATTGTTTGTTTAGCTCAGCCGCTGTATCAACAAAGATGCCTTGGATGTCTTTCGCTTCACGCTCTGTTTGACCACCGTGTTTTAGGAACGCGTCGATGATCGCTGCGGTTTTTTGCTCTTTTGCGCGCTCTAAGAAGTAACGCAACTCTAGCTCTGCACCTGCGTCTTCATCTTTGATAGAGGTTGCGATGATCTCTTTGTACATTACGATGTCACGCACTTCTAGTTGGCTAATCACGCCCAATGTTGCCGCCAAGAATCCATCCAACTCTGCTTTAGGAACAAACTGAGTAATGATGTTTAACTGCTCTGCTTGTTGTGCCGTAAAGTCGTTACCAAGTAGTAGTGCTTGAAGTGCTTTGTTTTTACCCATGCGACGAGCGAACTGCACCGCACCTTGACCACCCGTTGGGATGTTGACGTGGATCTCTGGCTGAGCAAATGCTGCGCTTTCAGTTCCGTAAGCCAAGTCACATGCCATCACAAACTCATTACCGCCGCCACGAGCCACACCATCAACCACAGCAACCGATACTTGTTTCATCGCTTTGATGTTGGCAATCATGTGGTTGAATTCAATTGATGCTGCCTGACCACCTTGTGTGCCGTTGATAACGTTCAAATCTAAATGCGCCAAGAAGAAAGACTCATGAAGTGATTTGAATACCACCACTTTTGTATCGCGGTCATCTTTAAGTGATAGTAAAAATTCGTTGATTTCATTAATCAAATCGATGGTCAGTACGTTCACTGGTGGGTTGTTGATTTCAACAGTAGTGATGCCATTTTGTTGTGTGATTGATAGAGTTTTCATAGCTGTTTCCTCAGCGTTAGTAAGATCAGCAGACCTCGGTAACGCGAATTTATTGGTTTGGTATTGAGGAGGTTTGTCTCTCTCCCGTTGTGTGCAGCTACTATAGATTTGTTATAAGATGAGAAAAATAAGCCAAATAGCACATGATTGGTGCTCTACTGGCAACAATAGTTTTTTAGGTAAGGCGTTATGGATTTCTCTAGTCGTTTACTGCTGTTACTTGAAGTAGTCGAGCTTGGCTCGTTCACCAAGGTATCAGAACAGAAGAATGTGGATCGTTCGGTGATCTCAAAGCAGATCAGCCGTTTGGAAGAGGAGTTGGGTGTTCGATTGCTCAACCGAACCACGCGCTCTTTATCGTTAACGGCTGCTGGGAATGAAATGGTCAACCAAGCCAAATCCCTTCGGTCACTTCTCAGTGATACTCACCGTTTGGCGCAGAATTATCACGAGGAGCCTCGTGGTGTCTTGCGCATTACCAGCTCGACCATGTTCGGGCGTCAATATGTTCAAGATGCGATTTCGGTGTTTCAACAACAATACCCAGATGTGGAGTTTGAATTGCGCTTAGAAGATCGCATGGTGGATATGGTGCAAGAGGGCTTTGATATTGGCTTCCGCATTGGGCGACCTAAAAACTCAAGCTTGATTACCCGTAAGATTGCGCGAAGTCGCCTTTTGATTGTTGCTGCCCCTGCGTTTTTAGAAAAGCATGGTGAGGTGAACAGTCTGGAGAAGTTGGAATCTTTACCCGCCACTATTTACGCCGCCCCAGGTTTGTTATTCGATAAATTCGGCTATCAAGATGAGCAAGGTAAACAACAGCATTTTCAGCTTAATGTCGCTTATAAAGTGAATGATGTGGAAATGTTGGCAAGAAGCGCAGCTGGAGGAAATACGCTTGCTGTGGTGACTGCACAAATGGTTCAAGACGAAATCAAGCAAGGCAAGCTAGTGCCAATCATGACGCACTTGAACATTGATGATTTCGGCACCTTTTACGCCGTGTATCCGCACCGAGATGCGCCAATTAAAACCAAGTTGTTTATCGATACACTCAAATCCATTGTGGGAGAAGAGACGCCCATTTGGGAGAAGAACATCCCAAACTTCGACAAGATGTATGGGCGAGGACGTTAGTGGCTTGGTGCTCGAACGAAGAAAGCACCGACGTTACGGTGCTTTTGTTTGAGTGCGAAATGGCACTCAGTATCTTGTTAGCGACTAGAACTTCGCCATAAACGATTTAGTCAGTGGTAGACGGAAATCTTTGCCCATCATTTCATAAACGTTGAATTTCACCGTGTTCCAGTTTTCTTCAAAGTTGTATTCGAATACGCTGTCACCCGTATCCAAGCTTTGTGTCATGGTCCATTCTGTTGCGTAACCAGACATACCATTGCCGTTGCCAAAGTCTTTGTATGGCGCATCCGCAGGTACGCGATAAGGAACTGTCGACAGCTTCATCATACCGTTGGTGATGCTGGTCGGCTCCGTGAGTTTGCTCATAAAGTAGCTCGCGTGAACAAAGCGACTGTGTGAGTTACCGTTGCCAATGGAGCCATAGTCGGTATCACGACTCGCGTTTTCCCACGTTGGTTGAACCTTCTTGCGCATTTCGATGTGCTCTTTCATCGAAGGGTCGTTAGTCATTACCATCGCTTCTTCGCCGCGGTAGGTGTGCAAGCCGTCTTTATCCATCTCAATCACTAGGCGATCACCGCTTTTGTCTGTGACAGACCAGTGCAGTTTGATTTCAACGGGCATGCCTTCCATAGGGATAGTCGCGTATTCCAATGCTGGTAGCGCTTTAACCACTTCATCGACTGTTGCGTAGTTAGCTAACAGGTATTCAGCGATGGTAAATTGCGTGACTTCTGACCCTGTTTCTGCCTTTTTCATGGTCATATCTGGATAGAACAGAGCGTTGACTTGCATGCCCTCGCTGTTTACGCCATCGGCAACTAACTCACCATAAGCCAGTACCGCAACCATGTCGTATTTCACCGTGTAGGTATTACCTAGACCATTACCTTGAAGCGAACGAATGTCGCCTTTGTTAATTGTACCTAGCACAGGTGAGGTTGATTCCATCCAATCCATCGTTCTAGAAGTGAAAGTGCCCAAGTCGGTATTCCATGCGACTGAGGTACAAGCGTGCGCTACACCAGTAGTAAGGGTGCCAGCAAGAAGGGCTAGGGTGATTGCTTTCAATTTCATAGTAACTCCGATTCATGTTTAGGAACGATTTGGAGTGTATGGTGGAAAACAAAAACACCTAAATCACGTTATGAGCATTCAATCCTCACTTGGGATGGTGTGGGCATGACTGTGTTCTTTAAACAGTCGAATCATTTCTCGCGTAACAGGACCGGCTAAGCGGTTGTGTTGCCAAAGGTTGATAGGAAACTGAAGCACGGCATGGAGTTCGTCTATCTCAATGGTCTGTAATTGCTGAGTTGATAAAAGGTCCTCCACGCAATGGGTAGGGACAATTGCCCAGCCATCACCTGCGACTAATAGGTTTTTGAGCACATTCACACTTTCGATTTGTTGGGCAAGATTCGATATCGTCAATGTTTGTGCGATGCCAGTATGGTGAAAATCCGCCATCAACAACTGCCTTGCTCGCTTTAGAGAGGTGAGGTCAACAATCTGATGTTGTTTAATAAATTCGCTGGTGGCACAGACAACAAAGGGAAGATTGAGCAGATAAGTGTAGCTAAATGCTGTCGTCGCATTGCCCGTTGGAACGAGCATGACACCAAGGTCTGCGGCGTCTTGTTCGAACAGCGCTTTCGTTTCGTGATTGTTTTTGTGAAGCCAGTTCACTTTGACTAATGGGAATTTTTTTCGAATCCCAATCATCACATCTTGAATCAGTTTTCCCGGCACCAATTCACTGTGGCAGATAGTAATTTGGCTCTCATTCCCTTGTTCGGTGCTCTGGCAAAGACGCTCAAAAGACTTGGTCGTTTCCGCGAGGTTTTTAGCATGTTGATACAGTGCTAAGCCTTCTTCCGTCAATTGAGGATAGCGGGTCGAACGGTCAAACAATGTCATGTTGATTTCAATTTCGAGGTTGGTGATCACCTGGCCAAGCGTAGTGCGATGCTTATTTAATTGTTTTGCTGCAGCGCTAAAGGAGCCACATTCCGCAACAGCGACAAAGGCGGTGACTTGCTCATAACTGATGTGCATGATGATTTGGTCCTACAAAAGTGTCTTATTCAAACCTAATGTAAGACCCCAACAGAGTCCAGACCTTTGTCATCGACTGGAAGACTACTTTCGCCAGTTCTCTGAACAAGACAACATCTGAGTCAATTCATCGAATTAAACGGGACTCCACCCAAGCACTCAACCATGACTTTGGTCATAAAGGGGGAGGTCATGTGCTTCATTGTCGATAAAGTAAACAATATCGAAATTGTTAGCAGGGAGCACTTCATGAACCAACGCCAATTACAGCAGCAAGCATTTGACTTAAGTGAGCAAAACTTAATTGTCGGTAATGTGAATCAATGCCCTATGCCACCGGAAACCTTGGCGTTAACGACAGCGGACTCAGAATATGTTGTCGAAACATTTGAAAGCGGTCTGACGGCGCAGGTATTTCATATTCGTGTCTGCGGACGAGACTATACGCTCAAGAAAAAACGCCCACAGGCGAAAGTGCAAAACCCTGATGGTCAGTACTCCTTTCTAAATGAAGTACAACGTCGCCTTGATTTTCAAACTCAAAAAGATAATCCGAATTTAGCCGAGGACTTCAAACACATTGTTGAGACTGTCTACGCTGATTACCGTTTAGGGATCATTGTTTCAGATTGGATTGAAGGCTCGTCAATTCAAGCCCTAACTGAGGACCTATTAGGGCAGTTATTCTCGACTCTGTTTGCTTGTGAGCGAAGTGGATTGTTTGAGTGGGACTTGTGTTCAGGTAACTTGCTGGTCGATGAACAAGGTCAGCTAAAGTTGTTCGACTTTGGCTATATGTATCGCTTTGACCCGTTAACAGAGTTCAACAGCAATGGCCTGCATGACCCTCTGTTTGATGCTTGTGAGCGATTTGAAACGCGTTTCCTCTCTGGTTGGTTATTGGAGCAAGATTATTCCCGAAAAGAGGCAATGCAGCTATTCAAAAACGTGAAACAACGAGCCCTTGAGATACTTGAATACAAGCGGGACTGGCTAGTTCAAAACGATGCCACGCTAGAAATCGTAGAGCGAGTGCAAACGTCAATGGAAAAGATACAAACAGCGCTAAAGTCTGATGCTCAATTGGAACATCTTTTTACGCTTGAGATGTTTCGTTCGCATGTGCTCGATATTGAAGATGATTTGGATGGTAAAAGTTGCACGCCAACCACAATTAAACGGGTGCAGTTTGTTTTGGATATGCTGCAGCACCATTATGATTTTTTGGCTGAGGGAGGTGCGTTGTTTTATCAAAATGCAGCTAAAAGCAAAGCCGAACTGATTCAAGCCTACCAAGAGAAACACGAACTCGTGTTGCAGTACCAACTTTAGTTTTCGGCGTCGAGAAAACAAAAAGCACACGAGAGGTGTGCTTTCCGTTCAGTTGGCTAGGTAGGTGCTAAGTTGTGCTACTTCGCTTGTTGCATCTCAACTAAACCACCTGCGTTATGAAGGTTGGTAAACCCTTGCGATTGTAGGTATTGATACGCTTGCCCTGAGCGATTACCACTGCGGCAGTAGAGCACGATTTGCGTGTCTTTATCGACATTAGCAAAGTGTTTATCTAACTCTGAAAGTGGGAAGTTAACCGCATTGTCCAAGTGACCATCGGCAAACTCTTGTGGTGTGCGTACATCGACAATCATTGCGCCTTGCTCAATCCATTGCCAACCCTGCTCTGCACGTTCAGAAGCAAATACCGATGGTGCGGAGAAAGCTAAGCTCAAACAAGTGAATACAATCGGAAGTAGTTTTTTCATTGAGTTCCTTTCCTCAAGGTCAATTGCCCTTAATCGTTCTGATCAAGATTATACGTGCGATTATCAAACTTCGATGTGGCATCGGTCGAAATGTCGTAACCTAGCGTGTTATGACTTTAATCCTAACATTGCGCCAAACACCAATAACCCAGCGCCACAAGCTTGATTCAACCTATGTTTCACGCGCAGTAATAAGCTCTGTAATCGCGGTGAGGTAAACAAGATGGCAACCATAGAAAACCACATCCCGTGTAGCGCAATCATGTAGACACCGTAACCTAAAGCTAGGTGCTGTGATGCTGCATTCGGATCGATGACTTGGCTAAAGATACTCAAGAAGAACAACATGGTTTTTGGGTTAAGCACATTGCACAAAAAGCCTTGGAAAAAGAACTGCCAAATGGAGATGCTTTGTTGTGTTTCCCCCTCTATCTTCTGCTGAGAGTCAGTCCCAAAAATCCCTTTTAATCCTAGATAGATCAGATAAGCCGCACCGAGGTAGCGAATCAAACTGAACAACCATTCGTTCTGTGAGATTAAGTAACTGATACCAAGCAATGAATAGGTAATGTGCACCGAAATCGCAAGACTAATGCCCACGGCACTCCAAATTCCCGCTTGTCTGCCATTGTTGAGGCTGTTTCTAAGAACCAATACAAAATCAGCTCCGGGACTTATAACGATGAGTATACCTAATAAGGCAAGGCTGAAAAGCTCCATAGTGTTTCCTGTTTCTTCGTTGTTATTAATGGGGCAATTGTAGGTCGAGAGTTCGGAGACTATAATCGAAACAAATTCCGCTAAGTGTGAGAAAAAGTCACAGATGAGGCATCTTAAATCCTTCCATGTTTTCCATGTCGCGGCATCGTCTGCGAGTTTTAGTGAAGCAGCAAACAAGCTCAATATTACGCATGGTGCAGTGAGTAAGCAGATCAAAGTGTTGGAAACCTATCTGGCTCAACCTCTGTTCTACAAACAGGGGCGTAATATGCTGCTCACTAAAGAGGGTGAGATGCTGAAAAGCTACACCGAGCAAGCATTCCAAGCGCTGGAAACTGGCGTGAACAAGCTGGTGCAGGAAAAGCATCAATACCTTGAAGTCTCTTGTGAGCCAACGTTAACCATGCGTTGGTTGATGCCAAGGCTTTCCGCGTTTAATGATGGTTGTGACGCAGATGTTCGTCTTTCGACTGCGGGAGGACCTGTAACGCTTGGCTCGACGGGTCTTGCTATGGCGATTCGTCGAGATGACTTTGAGCCTGTGTATCACTACCCAAAAACCAAGTTAGTGGAAGAGTGGGTGGGTCCCGTGTTTTCACCTGACTATTGGCAGCAAGTGAAAAGCGACTTGGACTCCGTGAAGTTATTACACAGCCAAACCAGACCCGAAGCTTGGCAAGAATGGATTCAGCGCTCTGGTGGTGCGTCGATAAGCGGAAAAGCAGAACAGTCTTTCGCGCATTTCTATTTCTGCATTCAAGCTGCAGTCGATGGCTTAGGTGCGGCGATGGGCTCTTATCCTCTAGTGATGGACGACCTCGAACGTGGCAGTCTCGTTGCACCATTTGGTTTTGTGCCGTCAGGGCATGACTATGTCTTATTGACTCAAGACAAAGCACGCTCTGAACTGGAACAAAAATTTGTGCTTTGGCTGCAAACCCAAATGGCGGAGTGTGTGCCTTGCACCTAAGAAACAGAGAGAGAGCCTAGTCAGGGCGCGTTGAGTTACCTAGAGTGGTTAAATACGTGCTACACAATGGAAATTTAGGAAATGGAAAACCTCAATATTGTTGAAATTAAATCTTTTGTTCCGGCGAAAGATTACGAGTTATCAAAGCGTTTTTATCAGGCGTTGGGTTTTGAGATGCCTTCGGATTTTGGTGGTGTGGCGTACTTCTTCAAGGGCAGTTGCTCATTCTTGTTGCAAGATTTTTATGAGCCAAAACACTGCAATAATTTCATGATGCATTTGTTGGTGGAAGATGTTGCCAGCTGGCATGAACATGTTTCGAATGTCGATCTGGCGTCATTCGGAGCCAAGATGACAGAACTGGTTGCTCAACCTTGGAAGATGCGAGAATTCTGTTTGCACGATCCTAGTGGCGTGCTGTGGCGCATAAGCCAGAATATCGATTAATTTCAAAACGATAAAAACGACAAAGGGAGCGAGCGGCTCCCTTTTTTGAAGCTCTAGTGTAAAAGTGCGTACATAGCGCCGCGATTGGCGGTCGGGTTCTCGGTGTAAATCCAATCCAAAAACTCAGTGGCGTTCTTTCCTACTTTAGGGCAATAAAGATCTTTGTTTGCCCCTTGCTGCATTAGCCATTTAAACGCTTCGAAATCATCATGAATGATGGCGGAGTGCAGAGGCGGGCTGTTACTTTCGTTCAGCCAATTTACGTCGAACCCATGTGCGATTAAGGTGTTTGCCATACGAAAGCGGCTATGACTGTCACCACTTAGAATCGACGAAATACCATATTGATACTCGACTAAGCTTAGTAAATCTTGCGAAACGCCAAACGTCTCAAAATAGAATAAGCAATCTTCGCTATCAAACACCGGAATATCATTTCCTAATGCGCACAACATCATTCGTTCTTCGGTGAGGGAATGCTTCAAAAACAGTGCGAATGAAGTAGTGATAAACGATAGGGTAAAGATTGTGGTTCTAATTGTTGTATTGATGTCCATATCTACCTGTATTTAAAAAATAAAAAGCCGCAAGCGCACCTGACGCTTGTTGGCATTAGGTAAACTTGGAAACGGTTTAATTGTGGAAATAAGGTGTCATTACGCGGGTTACGCAGCCATGGTTTGGCGTTCTTCTTCTAGCAACCAGCCGTACCACCAACTCATGAACTCAAGGGTCACGATTGGGTAGGGGTTTTGGTCAAATGGGATGTTATTGATAAATGCCAGCTTGCCTTTGCCAACGACTTCGTCAACCAATTGAAGCCCGCCATCGTCATAGTCTTTCATGATAGTTCGTCCTTTTTATCATTCGGAAAACTATACATTACAGAGTTCTCTAACCTGCAATACGGCATTGTACAAAGAGCCAAAAATGAAAATGCTATTATCAATAAAAAAGCATTTTTAATCAGATGTTTATGGTTATTCACTTGTTAGTGAATGATGGTTTATGAAGTCAACTAAGTCAGTAACTTGGCTTGGTTCGATGAATCGAGATCCAATTTTGATTTCATGCTGGCAAAGTGTGAAATTGTGCAAAAAGCGATAAATGCTTTGCCACTGTTGTATTCGAGCCAAGCTGAGGTGAGACGCGTAGCTAGGTTGTAGCCATTCGGTATAGCGCTGCCAGAAGCGTGAATTCCAATCTGGATGTGTGGGGAAAAGGGAGTGAATAGCGGAATCATCGAGCTCGCCTTTTTTGGTCAATAAACCCAAGCCGATTTGCCACTTGCCCAGTGCATTTTCAATATTCACTCGTCGCCACGTTTCATCCCACCAACTCATGTTTTGCTTACCGCTGTTGTTAGTGTCGTAAACGTTACGTGAGGCGACATGGCAGTAGTACAGATGTGTGTTTTCACTGATTACCGTTGGTGTAAATGCGGTAATCGCAGCGCCGCGAATAAAGCTTTCATGCTCGAGCAATAAAGCTTTTGGTGGCTGAGATTTTAGATATTTTGCCAAGTTCTGCATGTGAGCGTGAGCGGCAAATACAGGACGAGTTAAGAGCACTTCCTTGGATTGGGCATGTTGGGCATCGCAGTAACCGAGTTGATCAAACTGGCTGCGATTTAAGATCTTGTCGTAAGTCTTCTGCGCTTGAAGCAGTACGTCTTCTTCTGTGGGAGCGAGCTCTTTTTTGGTGAGTCGATAACGGCTCTGCTCTTGTACCTCTTCGGGTAACGAATCTTTCTCCACCAGAGCATTATCACTGATCAACAGTACATATCCCATCTTGGCATCGGCCGTCGATAATGTCCAAATATGCGCGCTACTTTGAGAGCGGCTATCGTGTCTAAACCCAGATCGCGCGACTTGAAGAAACGAACGAGTTTGTAGGATTGAGAAATCAAGTTGTGCTTCAAACAAACGGCTGAAGGTATTGAGTAGCTCAGCCAATTGTTCCATTCGCAGAGAAAACGCACGGTGATTGAGCCCTAAAGCTTGCTGTAGCTCTTGGGGAGGAACGCCAGAAATCAAAGCATCCAGCATTGGTTGTAGGTTTGATGATGCTTTATTTGAGTTGATCAGCGTTGCGGTCTTTTTGCATTGCCGACATTGCACACGTTCGGTGCCAGAGGTTGTGCGTCCGAAACGTTGCCAAGACGCTTTTGCACAATGGCATTGAGGCAATAAATCGAGTTTGAAGGTGTGTTGTTCCAGTTGATTGGCTAACGCGAGAATGGGCTCGTTCACCAAAACAGGAGGATAAGCACCACACTCAGAACAATGCCACGCATCGTAACCGAGTCGGTTTGAGCGCGAATACAAGCTCAAGTCGGGTACGCCGCAATTGGCGCAACCAAACGACTTACAGCCATTGTATTCTTGACGAAATGTCATGGTGCTTATTCTCCGAGCTAAGTCCGTATTGGATTTAGTTTTGGCTTACGTCTACTTGGCGACCGAGTTCTGGAACGGTCACTTGTTTCTTCGCTTTGAACTGGTCAATCAGCACTTGTGTTACTGAATCGCCTTCCGATTCAAACGTGCCTTTCTCAAACACATGATAGCCGTCGCCACCACTTGCTGCGTAAGAGTAAGTCGCAACTTTGTATGAGTCAGCATTGTCCACTGGTTTGCCGTTTACATTTAGGCTCACCAAGCGTTGACCCTCTGGTTTTTCGTTGTCATAACGCGCTTCGATACCAGAGAATTGCGCCAGACCGTAAGGCAAGGTGTAGCTGTATTCCAACAGTTCTTTGAGCTGTTCACCGCTTAATGTCACGACCGAGAGTTTATCCGTGAATGGGAAAAGATCCATCACGTTTTCCATCGTCACTGGGCCTTTGTTTAAGTCGACCCGAATACTGCCAGAGCTGATCATACCTACATCAGCGTTGGCAGCTTCACGCATCATATCAGCCACCAAGTTGCCGACGTTTGATTCGCGGTAGTAACGGCGGTAAGCAGTGTCGTTGATGGTCGCCAGTTGCTCGCTTAACTCAGGGAATTTGCTGCGTGCATTGGCGATAAGGTCGCTGGTTTTCTTGTCTCGTTCCAGCTTGTCGGATTCAACAGGGATGAGTTTGCCATCGAGCAGTTTTACGTCGTGCTTTTCTGTATCCACCGCGAGCTTGGTGTAACCCAAGTATTTGCCCTGACCGAAGGTAAGACCAATAACGGTGCCAGTTTTCGGGTGCACAACTGGCTTCCACAAACCATGGTCTGAGTGACCACCAAAGATCACATCCACGCCTTTTAGCTTGCCAGCCATGTCGTAGTCTTCATCAAAACCGCGTTGCACTTCTGGGTCTGCTTCTTTGTCGGTTTGCATTGGCGCCGTTTTGTTTTGGTGAGTCAGTACGACAATCATGTCCACTTCATCGCGAATCTTATCCACCCAGTATTGAGTGACTTCGATAGGGTCATCAATGGTTAAACCCTTGCGGTTGCCTTTCCACATGGTGTTGTAGAACGCATCTACGCCCATGACACCTATTACGCCTACACGAACGCCATCGCGCTCAATAATGGTGTAGGGCGAAGCAAATGGGGCATTGTTTTGCTCGAACTTGATGTTGGCGTTCAACACAGGGTAAGCCGCTCTCGGCATGTTCTCTTTCAGTGTTTGCCAACCGTATTCAAATTCATGGTTGCCGAGTGTAATCGCGTCGTAACCCATAGCGCTGTACAAATCGAAAGAGAGTTTGCCTTGAGTCTTCTTAGCAAGTGACCCGGTGAAAATATCACCCGCATCAAACAAGAAACTGGTCTCTTCCTGCGCTCGGGTTTGTTTGATTAAGGTGGCTAGATATGGAATACCACCGATGTGTGAGATGTCTGGGTTCCAAAAGGCATCAACAGGTTCGTAAACGCTCTCGATGTCGTTGGTGTGCAGCAGCGTGACATTGCGAACTTCCGCAAATGAAGAAAATGAAGCACCGATAGAAATTGCGGCCAAGGCGCAAAGTAACGGCTTTTTAGAAAATGTGTTCATAGCTGATCCGGTTAAGTCGAATGAAAATTGGGTTTCGCGAAACGGGGCAACTTTAAAAAAGCAAACGTTTAGTTCGCTTGAATTGGATCACATAAATTTACTGAGCTTATGATTAATTGTCGCAGAGTGATCATTTGTGTTGGTGAAAGTGAAAGGCTAAAAACAAAAGGCCAGCTCTCGCGAACTGACCTTTGAAGAGGGAAGAGTGGTAGAGACTTATTGAGGCGCTTTCATCGCTTCAGATTGCTCGCCCGTCATCACGAAGTGCAACTCACCACCTGGTTTGAACTCGGAATGGTCGAAGAAGAAACCGTTATCCAAAGCTTTGCCATTGATGGTGACAGACTTGATGTACATGTTGTCATCGGCGTTGTTCTCTGTGGTGATGGTGAACGTGCCGCCTTTCACCGGAATCACTGCTTTGTCGAATAGCGGACGACCCACAGTGTAGATAGGTTCTGCCGCGTTCACTTGGTAGAAGCCTAATGCAGACATCACATACCAAGCGGACATTGCGCCTACGTCTTCGTTACCAATGACGCCTTCTGGCGCTGCAAAGTACATGTCATCAAGAATGTGGTCGACGACTTGTTGTGTCTTCCATGGTTCTGCGGTCCAGTTGAATAGGTAAGGAATGTGGTGCGAAGGTTCGTTACCAAACGCAACTTGACCAATCAAACCAGACATATCCGGTGTTTCTGTGCCTTGGCTTTCTGCGGTGAAGGTGGCCTCTAGGTTTTTCTGGAACTCAGCATCGCCACCCATGATGGTTTTTAAGCCCGCGATGTCATGCGGTACAAACCAAGTCCACTGCCACGCGTTACCTTCGGTGTAGTTGCCTGTTTCGTGTTCTGTGCCGTATGGGTCGAATGGCGTCATGAAGGTTTCATCAATCATCAATGGGCGCATAAAGCCCGTCACGCCATGTTCTGCGTATTCCGTTGGGTTGTAATCGAAGTATTTTTTGTAGCCTTTTGAGCGTTCAAGGTATTGCTCTTCCGCTTTAGTATCTCCGGCTGCTTTGGCAATTTGTGCGATAGCCCAATCGTAGAACGCGTTTTCTAGACCGTAAGAAACAGACTCAACCGTGTAATCTTCAAATACTGGCTCACCATCTACACGTTGGATAGCTGGCGTGAAGCCGTTTTTCTCAATGTAATCGATGTGCTTGGTTAAAGTGCGATCCAATACGCCCTGATCCCAATCGGCTTGAAGTGCAGGGTAGTTGTCGTAAGTCGAAGAGTCGATCGCTGCTTTCAGCGCCAGCTCTTTCTCTTGCTGAGTAAACTCTTCTGGGAATTTGGTCATTGCATCCGCAATCACTGCTACCGCTGGGTAGCCGACCATGGTGCCTGTCTCGTCACCTAAGTGTTCCCACTTCGGCAGCAAGCCGCTTTCAGTGTACTTCTGAACTAGGTTCTTCGCGTATTGCACCGCGCGGGTTGGTTCTGTGATGGTTTTCAGTGGGTGTAATGCACGTTGGGTATCCCATAGAGAGTAAACCGAGAAGTTTGGCTGTTCTTCTGTTGCTTGACCGTAAGCGATGGAGTATTCCCCTTCGCCTTCACGAATTGAGCCTTTGCCCATGCCACGGAATCGACCATCTACGTCTTGATGCACCATAGGCGCAATCTTGGTGTGGTAAAGCGCAGTGTAGAAGATCTCTTTCTGATCTTCTGTGCCCCCTTCAATTGAGAAGTTGAGTGCTTTTGCCCATTTCTCACGTGCGTTGTTGCGCGCAGTATCGAAAGAGACATTCGCTTCGGCATCGTAGTTGTTTTCTGCGCCTTGTGGGTCAACCGCAGATAACGCCACTTGCGCATTCAGCTCTTGTGAGCCTTCATCTTCAAATTCGATGTAGGCAGTGACGTCCGCTTTGACACGCTTAACTGGATTACCTTGGTCATCGTAAATCAATTCAGAAACGTGCTCTGCCGTTAGGCCGTCAACAGGCTCACCATTGGCAAGGATGTAGACGTCTTTGATCTTCTTATCGAAAGTCGCATAGAAGAAGATTTTTTGGTTTTTCGCCCAGCCAGAGAAGTGCGCTGCATCGCGCTCGCCCGTGATGGTATGACCGTCTTCGCTCACCGTCAGTTTGTTGCGCAGAGAGGTCGAACCCCAGTCACTATTTAGGATGGAGTTGAGGTCAATCTTCAGACGTTGTGGTTGACCTTGCGGGTAGGTGTAACGATGGAAGCCGACACGTTCAGAAGCTGTAAGCTCAGCTTTGATACCGTTCTCAGCAATCTTCACAGAGTAGTAACCCGCTTCTGCCACTTCTGAGGTTTTGTCCATCTTGACCGAAATCGCTTCGCGGTAGTCGTCGCTGTCTTCGATGTATTTAGCTTTATCTTCGGTAAACGGCAGGAACAGAATGTCACCTAAACCGCCCATGCCCGTGCCAGAAAGGTGAGTGTGGGAGAAGCCAAATAGAGTCTTTTTATCGAAGTGGTAACCTGATGAAGAGTGCCAGCCGATCAGCTCGGTATCTGGAGAAAGTTGCACCATGCCTTCTGGCACAACAGGACCCGGGAAAGTGTGTCCGTTAAACCCTGTCCCAATGAATGGGTCGACGTATTTTAGGTTGGAAGTATCGACGCTTGGTGAGGTGTTATCGTCGTCATCGTTGCAGCCAGCCAAACCAATAACACTTGCAATTACTGCGGTGGCGATAGCGGTTTTCGTAAAGTTCATAATCTTGATTCCTTAGGCAGGAAGCGAGTTACGTCCTGCCACTGAGTTAATCTATCTGCTTATTCTTTAAACACGAATTACATAAAACGTTACTGAGCTTGAAGCGCTTCTTGCTTGTCACCCGTCATGACGAAGTGAAGCTCGCCGCCCGCTTTGATTTCGCTGTGCTTGAAGGTGAAGTTGGCATCCAGCGGTTTGCCGTTGATGGTTACGGACTTCACGTACTTGTTGTGTGGGCTGTTGTTGTCTGCGATGACTGTGAACTCGCCGCCTTCCACTGGAATGGTGATTTCATCAAACATAGGACGACCGATGGTGTAGACCGGATCTGCAGGCGTCACTTGGTAGAAGCCCATTGCCGACATCAAGTACCAAGAGCTCATCTGACCCACGTCTTCGTTACCAATCAAACCAGTTGGCTCGCTGGTGTACATCTCTGACATGATGCGGTCTAGGTACTCTTGCGCTTTCCATGGCTCATCCGTTAGTGCGTATAGGTAAGGAATGTGGTGCGATGGCTCGTTACCGTGCATGTACTGACCGATGTAACCCGTTAGGTCTGGTAGCTCTTCGCCTGTGTTTGAAGAACGCGCGTTGAATAGCTCGTCCAAATCTTCACGGAAGGCTTTCTCTGGTGTGGTGTCTTTGCCTTGCGCCAAGTCTGCTTGGTAGATTTCTTGTTTCAAGCGGTTGAAATCGTGCATTGGTTGGAACTTCCATTGCCACGCGTTCCCTTCGGTGTAGGCAAACTCGTCCACGTAGTAAGGGTCAAATGGTAGCAGTGGGCATTTCTCTTTCATCACGCCAGAGCCTTCTGGCCATTCAACCATTTCACACTCATCCAAACGCTCTTCATCAATTGGTTGGTTGAACTCCAAAGGCGGTTTGTTTGGTGATGAGCTTAGCGGGTGGTTTTTCGGACGTAAGAAGCCCGTCTCGGCATCCCAATGGTTAAGCCAGTTGTCGGCACGAGTCATAAACTCTTCTTGCAGTTTTACATCGCCAGCCATGCGCGCGATTTCTGCCATTGCCCAGTCGCCATATGCAAACTCAAGCGTGTAAGACGCACTGTTCCAGTAGCCGTGATGAACAAAGCCGTTTTCTTCGTACACCTTCACTTGCACAACGTTTGCTGCGCCGATGTTGTTGTCTTCCGTCCAATCTGGGAATTCAGATGCCTCGTGGTAGCGCACCGTAAACTCAGTCGCTTCTTTAGCCAGTTGTGGGTCGATGTCTAAGCCTTTCGCCATCGCGTCAGCAATGATAGAAACCGCAGGGAAGCCGATCATCGTGCCCGTGTAATGGCTGTGCAGTTCCCATTTCGGCAAGATGCCACCGTCTTCGTATTTACGAATCAGGTCGTTGGCAAACTCTTCGGCACGTTCTGGGTCGATGATGGTTTTCAGTGGATGCGCTGCACGGAAGGTATCCCACATGGAGTACACAGAGTAGTTTGGTGTGTCACCCGCGTCTTTTTGAATGCGAGTGCGCATCGCTGGGTATTGACCGTCGACATCTTGGAAAATCATTGGCGCGATAGAGGCGTGGTAAAGCGCGGTGTAGAAGATCTCTTTCTGATCTTCTGTGCCGCCAGATACCATCATGCGGCTAAGCTCTTGGTGCCATGCATCGTTGGCTTGAGCGCGCGCAGTATCAAATGACACGTCTTTCGCTTCTGCCTCTAGGTTCTTCTCAGCACCTTCTGTGCCTGTTGGTGACAAGCCTACTTGGATTTCTAACGGTGTTGATGATGGTGCGAATTCTAGGTAAGCGATGGTTTTCACTGCGTCGATGTTGTCGTTGTTCACATCGATTTCCGTTTCTGCGCCGTCAACTAAAGCAATGGCTTTGACGATAGGTTGGTTGAAGGTGGCGTAGAAGTACACGTGTTGGTTGTTCGCCCAGCCGTTCGAGCTACGTAAACCGCGAATGGTGTAAGCGTCGATGAACTCTAAATCACCCTTCATGGTGCGGTTGTTGAAGTGACCTTTGTTGAGAGTGTGGTCTAAATCGAACTTGATGTGTGGCGTGGTGCCTTCTTTGAAGGTGTAGCGGTGGAAGCCAACACGTTGCGTGGTAGTTAGTTCCGCTTTGATTTCGCCTTTGTTCAGTTCAACCGCGTAGTAGCCTGCTTCTGCGGTTTCGTTGTCTTTATCGAAGGTATTGAAAACGGCGTTTTCTTTCTTGGTGAAAGGCAAAACTAAGATGTCACCAAGGTCGGTAATGCCTGTGCCAGAAAGGTGAGTGTGGGAAAAACCATACACTGGGATTTCAGTCAGCTTGCCGTGGTCGAAGTAACCGGCGGCAGAGCCCCAGCCTTCCATTTCGGTATCAGGAGAAAGTTGCACTAAACCGTAAGGCACAACAGCCCCCGGGAAGGTGTGACCGTCTGCGCCCGTACCAATCAATGGGTTGACGTATTGGGTTAGCGTGGTGTCGAGGGATGGAGTACCAGATTTGCTGTTGTCGTCATCGCTGTTACAACCAGCAAGACCAAACATGGCAGCGAGTATAGCGGTAGAGATAAGGGTTCTTTTTAGTTTCATTTTTATGGTTCCACTGAAGTGAAGTTTTTTAGGGGGCTAGGTGCCCCCTTTCGTTATTTGGATGGGTATCGGTTACTGCGCTTTCATCGCTTCAGATTTGTCTGAAGTCATGACGAAATGCAGCTCACCACCGTCTTTCAAATCGCTGTGCGCGAAGCTGAAGTTGTCACTCAATTGTTTGCCGTTGATGGTCACCGACTTCACGTAGATGCTCTCTTGGCTGTTATTTTCTGAGGTGATGGTGAATTTACCGTCCGCGACTGGAATCACGGCTTTGTCGAACAAAGGACGACCGATGGTGTAGCTTGCTTCGCCCGGAGTGACTTGGTAGAAACCCAATGCAGACATCACATACCACGCCGACATCTGACCGACGTCTTCGTTACCAATCAGGCCTTCATGCGTTGGGTGGTAGAACTCGTTCATCGCTTGGTCGACGATTTCTTGTGTCTTCCAAGGTTCTGCCGTCCAGTTGTATAGGTAAGGCACGTGGTGATCAGGCTCGTTACCCATCACGAACTGACCGATGTAGCCAGACATGTCGTGTGATTGGCTCGTATCAGCGTTGGAGTCTGCATTAAACAGCGCATTCAAGTTAGCGAGGAATGCCGCTTTGCCTTGTTCGGTTACGTCTTCAGGAAGAGAGAAGTCAGTACGGTCGATGTGCTCACCGCCCATCACGTTGGCTAGACCGTTCAAGTTGTGCGGTGCAAACCATGTCCATTGCCACGTGTTGCCTTCAGTAAAGTCTTCACCACGGTGCTCGGCACGGTAAGGCCAGAACACGTCACTTTCGTTGAGTGCTTTGCGGTCTTTACACGCGTTGTAGTCCATACCGTCTGGGATAGACAGCGCCATGTTCTCGTCTAAACATTCGGCTTTCAGGTTGTTTGCCCAAACCTTGCTGCCGCTGTTCATGTAAGCCGGACGCATAAAGCCCGTCGCACCCAATGCGTTGCCTTTGGTGTCTTGCAACTTGCCGTATTGTTCTGGGTTGTAATCGAAGTAGTTCTTGAACGATTCAGAGCGCGCCATGTAGCGGTCGTACTGTTGGTCGTTGCCCGCAAGTTTAGCGATCTGAGCGATACACCAGTCGTAGTAAGCGTTCTCAAGACCGTAAGACACCGATTCGTTCACGAGCTCGTCGTATTTGTCGACTTTCAAGCCTTCCACGTAACCCGGTTTATCGCCTGAATCCGGCGCCCATTTGGTGTTGGCTGGAATAAAGCCGACGTCTTCTTGGTAGTCGTTATGACGCGTCATGACCGTGAAGCGTTTGTCACCGTTCCACGCGTCTTGGTAAGGCACCCAGCTTTCGGTTTTATCAAGGTTGAAGTTGACTGTTTCGTCAGCGGCTTTCAGTGCTAAATCAAACTCGGCAGCAGTAAAGGCTTCTGGGTGTTTGACCATGATATCGGCAATTACCGAGACCGCTGGGTGACCGACCATTTCACCGGTGTAATCTGAGTGCAGTTCCCATTTTGGCAGCACGCCGCCCGTTTGGTATTTGTTCAATAGATCGCGTGCGTGTTCAATTGCGCGGTCTTTATCGATGATGGTTTTCAGTGGGTGTGCGGCGCGGAAGGTATCCCACATTGAGTACACTGAGTAGTTCACTAAGCCATCTTCTGCTTGGTGCACTTTGCCATCCATGCCACGGTATTTGCCATCCACGTCTTGGTATAGGAATGGGGCAACAAACGTACGGTAGAGCGAGGTGTAGAACATGGTTTTGTCGGCTTTGTTGCCACCTTCCAGTTCAAACTCGCCAAGGATGTTTTCCCAAGCCAAGCGGTTTTGTTGTACGACGTTGTCGAAATCCCAGCCGTTAGTGTCTGCTTCTAGGTTTTTCAGTGCGCCGTCAACGCCAGTACCAGAAATCGCTACTTTGACCACTAATGGCTCATCGCTCTTACCAAAGTTCAAATGCGTCAGGACATCGTTTGCGCGTTTTGCCAAACGTTCTGGGTCAGGTTCTGGTTCGCCCGGCATTGGTTTGTGCTCTGCGTAGCCACGGTAATCTTCCAAGCCGACTTCGGTAGCGTCAGTTGGAGTCAGTTTACTTTCAGAAGCCAGCTTGGTGTACAAGTTCTCTTCAATGATTGGATCAGAGAATTCTGCCGCGAAGAACACGGTTTGCCATTGACCCCATTCGTTTGAGGTACGCGCGCCTACGACGGTGGTGTCGTTAACGCGTTTGTAGTAGATGCTGCGAGAGTGATTGCCGTATTGCTCCAACAGTTCGTGTTGCAGGTCGATACGTACTTTGCGGTCTTCACCCGGCTTGAAGGTGTAACGTTGGAACGCCACGCGGTCGGTTGCCGACAGCTCAGCTTTTACGCCGGTTTCTACAAGATCAACCGAGTAGTAACCAACTTCTGCCACTTCCGAGCTTTTATCCATGGTCACGGCATCGGTATTGAAGCCTGTGTATGGCAAGAAGGCGAAGTCGTTTAGATCGCCTTTACCTGCGCCGGAAATGTGGGTCATTGAGAAGCCAGAAAGCAAGCTGTGTACTGGGTCGTATTCGACAGGCGAGCCTTTGCCATTCCAACCGTTTGGATCGAAGTTATCTGGTGACGGTTGAATCATACCTTCTGGCATAACTGGAGATGGGTTGACGTTGCCAAGACCTTTAGTGCCGATCAAGGTATCAACGAATTCCAAAGTAGGGGTAGAGATAACTGGAGTTTCTGGATCAGAGTCGCTGCCACAACCAGCAAGACCAAGCATGGCGGTTAACACTGCGGTAGAGAGTAGGGTTCTTTTTAGTTTCATTGTTTTTATTCCACGAGAAAAGGGGACACAAGGTCCCCTCAAAATCATTATTCGCCTAGGTTGGCTTGCATTGCTTCAGACTTGTCAGCTGTCATCACGAAGTGCAGTTCGCCGCCTGCTTTGAATTCGCTGTGCTGGAAGGTGTTGTACACATCCAAAGGCTTGCCGTTGATGGTTACTTCTTTGATGTACATGTTGTCTGGACCGTTGTTCTCAGCCGTTACCGTGAAGGTGCCAGAGCCAATGTCTACCGTCGCTTTGTCGAAGATTGGACGACCGATGCTGTAGGTTGGATCGGTTGGCGAGATTTGGTAGAAGCCCAGTGCTGACATCAAGTACCACGCCGACATTTGACCTACGTCTTCGTTACCGATGATGCCGTCTGGCGTTGGTTTGTAGAACTGGTCGTAAACTTGGTCTAGGTATTCCTGCGCCTTGTAAGACTCTTCAGTACGGTTGTACAAGTAGATGACGTGGTGCGAAGGCTCGTTACCGTGAATGTACTGACCGATGTAGCCTGTCATGTCTTGGTGCGCTTCGCCGCCATTTGGATCGGCAGTAAATAGGTTGTTCAGCTTGTCGTTCAAACCTTGCGTGCCGCCCATGATTTCAGTCAGCTTGTCTAAGTCTTGCATGAACGCCCATTGCCACTGCCACGCGTTACCTTCTGTGTAGTAGAACGCGTCAGATTTGTAAGGGTCGAAGTCAGTTGAAGCGTATTTCAGTGCACATGGGTCACCTTCTTTCAGTTCTGTCGGTACAAAGAAGCCCGTGCCGTCTGCGTTACCTGCTTTTGCATCCCAGTGTTTCAATGAGTTGTAAGAACGAGCTTTGAACTCTTCATACGCGTCCATATCGCCAGCGGCTTTTGCCATTTCTGCGATCGTCCAATCGTAGAAGGAGAATTCCAACGAGTACGACACTGAGTTCCAGTTCGGGTAACGAACACACTGTTCTTTCTCGTGGTAGTTCAACTGACCTGCCATGAGTGAGCTTAGGATGTCGTCATGAATCTGTGGGTACTCATGCGGTGTGTATCGAGCTGATTTCACTGATGCGGTGTAAGCTTGCTCTGCATCAATCAAGCCTTTGGTCACCGCATCGCCCAGAATCGCTGCCGATGGGTAGCCGATCATGGTGCCGGTTTCTGAGCCGTGACCTTCCCATTTCGGCAATAGACCAAACTCGTCGTTAGATTTACGAATCAAGTCTTTCACGTAAAGCGTTGCTTGGTCTGGGTCGATGATGGTCCACATTGGGTGAACCGCGCGGAACGTATCCCACGTTGAGTAAATCGAGTAGTTTGGTGTGTCGCCATCTTTCAGTGTGCGCACTGTGCCAAGCATATCCACGTATTGACCATCCACATCGTAGAACTCGATTGGCGCGATCATCATGTGGTACATGCCGGTGTAGAAGTTGGTTTTCTCTGCGTCTGTGCCGCCTTCGACTTTGATTTTTGCTAGCTTCTCAGCCCACGCGTATTCTGCGTCTTCTTTTACTTTTGCTAGGTCGAAACTTGGTGCTTCCGCTTCTAAGTTTTTCTGTGCACCTTGCCAGTTAACTGGGGAGATACCGACGCGGATTTCAATTGGCTCTTCGCCAGTGCCGAAGTTTAGGTAAGCCGTCAGATCATCGCCTGAGTAAACCGCACCACTACGCATTTCGCGCGTTGGTTCTAGATCTTGTTCGCCCAACAGTGCTTTGGCGATTGGTTGGTTGAATTTCGCGTAGAAGAAGATGTCTTGACCTTGGTGATCTTGCCCTTGGAACCAGCCTGTTGAGGTTTTACGACCGCGAATGGTGTATTCATCCACCACTTCTACTTTGTTCTTCAAAGACTTGCCGTTGTTGTTCATTAGGGTATGACTTAAATCGAACTTCACGTTACGGTCCGCGCCTTCAGCAAAAGTGTATTTGTGCAAACCAACGCGTTTGGTTGCGCTCAGTTCTACTTCGATTTGACCTTGGTTTAGCTTGGTTTTGTAGTAGCCTGCGCTTGCTTCTTCATTGGCTTTGTCGAAAGAGTTCAGTTGTGTGTACGCCATGTCTGCGTATGGCAGAACCAAGATGTCGCCTAAGTCCGTTGCGCCTGTACCTGAAAGGTGAGTATGTGAGAAGCCGTACAGCGGAACGTCAGTGTTAACCACTTCGCCAGTTTCGTAGTTGGATGAATCCCAGTAGCCAGATGCCGAGTGCCAAGGGTTAAGTCCTGATTCATGGTCTGTGTTAGAACCGATGAAAGTATCTGGAGACAGCTGAACCATACCTGCCGGTACCGTCGCGCCCGGGAACGTATGACCTGAAGCTGCTGTGCCGATCATTGGATCGACGTATTTCAACACCGCAAGATCAACAATTGGATCGCCAGGCAGTGAAGAGGAAGAATCGTTGTCGCTGTTACAGCCAGCCAAGCCACCCGTCAGACCAACCAGGATAGCCAAAGAGATAAGATTACGTTTAAACATGTGCATACCGTTTTGTCGTTATTCGTATATAAAAAGTGTTTATAAGAGACTGTTTCTAAAGGACTGCTTATAAAATTTTCTTGTAGGGATAGCCGGGAGATGCGCTCCCCCGGCTGAGTTGTCACTATTGGGATTAACGAGAACCTGCTGGCATCTCGTCTTCATGCAAGAACTCACCGATGCCTTGTGCTGGTGGAAGATCTTGCTCTAGAGAGCCCCAACGTTGATTTGGTTTGTCGCCCATCACGAACTCCAACTCACCGCCGTACATGATTTCGTCATGAGTTAGGTAAGTGCGGTTGAAGTCTTTGCCGTTGTAGCGAGCCGATTGAATGAAGATGTTTTCGCGGCTAACGTTCTTCGCGGTAACGGTGAACTTCTGGTTGTTGCCGACATCGATAGACGCGCTTTCAAACAGCGGAGTACCGATTTCGTAGATGCCAGAAGAAGCATTCACTGGGTAGAAGCCAAGCGCACGGAACACGAACCACGCAGAGAGCGTACCGAAGTCGTCGTTACCACAAATACCGTCAGCGGTGTTCTTGTAGCAAATGTTGGTTGCTGCGGCGATGGCTGCCTGACCTTTCCAAGGTTGACCGACGTAGTTGTACAAGTAAGGTACGTGGATATCTGGTTCGTTACCTTGTACGTGCTGACCAACGTTACCTGTGTTGAACACTGGGAATTGGTTGTCGCCTGCGTTGCGGTCTGGGTAGGTTGACCAGTACTCATCCAAGCGCGCTGCGAACAAGTCACCGCGTTCTGCTTCAGGGTTTTGTGTCTTGTCGAAGCGTGTCATCAGGTCAATCAAGCCATGAATGTCGTGCTGAACACTGAACGAGTATTGCCAGCCGTTCGACTCAGAGAATGCCCAGTTGAACATGTCTGGACGCCAGTCTTTACCCACCGCACGACCAGTGATTGGGTCTACCCAACCAGCATCTATAAACTCGCCATCGTAGTCACGGGCTTTGAACCAACCTTGGTATTGCTTACCACCGAAGTCGAATTGCGCTTGCCAGTTTTTTGAACGGTTAGCGAACTCGGTGTAGCGTGGATCTTCTTCACCGAAGACTTCCTTGATCGATTGTGCGATTGCCCAGTCGTTCATTGAGTATTCAAGCGAGTAAGATGCTGTCCAAGAGTCTTTAAATGGTGAATGACCGCCGTAAGAATCTGGTGGAGTGTCGTGCAATTGCGCTGGCACGTAACCTTGTTCTTCGTACTCTTTGATCCATGCTACGCCTTGGCTCGTTGCGGCACGCGCGTCAGTGATCATCGCTTCAACTAAGCGTTCTTTTACGTCCTTGCGCTCAGCTTCTGTGAAGCCAAGGTCGATCATGCGTTTTTCTAGTGAGCCTTTCGACAGCACATCATGAATCACAGGCGTTGAGTGCATGCCCATCATCATGCCTGTTTCGTTGCCTTTGAATGTCCACTCAGGCAGACGACCTTTGCGCACGTTGCCTTTGTCATCCACCCATTCTTCTTCGGCGTAAGACAGCATAGACAGCACAACGTCTGCTAAGCGGTCTGGCTCAAGAATCGAAGACAGCGGTTGAACTGCGCGGTAGGTATCCCACAAAGAGAAAGTGTCGTAGCGCGTGAAGTCTGCTTTGCCATCTTTGTTAGCATCGGCAGTGCGGATCGACTCTTTCAGCGTATCAATCTTATCACCCCAAGGTGTGTTGCCATCAGGGTATGCGTTACGACCTTGGTGAACTTGGCGGTAGCGACCATCTAAGTCAGAGTGAATGGTTTGACCTAGGTACGAGTGGTACATCGCGGTGTAGAACGTCTGTTTGTAATCTTCGTCGCCAGAGACTTGGATCTTGCCGAGTTCGTCTTCCCATTTCTTCGTTGCCGCTTCGCGTACTTGATCGAAGTTCATGCCCGCAACTTCTGTCATGTTAAGAGAAGCACCAGACTTGCCATTCTCGCCAATCTCAACGTTTGATAGCGCCAATTTCGCTTCAACCGTCAAGCCGTCTTTGGATGTGTCGAATTCGACGTAAGCGCGCGCGTATTGGTATTTGCCGCGTGTTTCGTTACCGATTTCCGTAATGCCTTCTGGCACGTCCATGTAACGACCTTGCTCTTTATCGTAGTAAGCAAAGCGAACGTTTTTGATTGGTTGGTCGAATTCCATCACGAAGAATTCTTTTTGGCTTGGTGCCCAACCATCAGAGAAACGGTGACCTTCAAGACGGTTATTGTCTTTGTCCCATTTCAAGTAAGAATCTGAAGTGTAGTCCCAGTTAATTTTGAAGCCAGTGTTAACGATGATTTCTGACTTCTCATCACGAGGGAAGGTGTAGCGGTGAACACCAACGCGATCAGACGCCGTCAATTCTGCTTTGATGTCGTAATCCAATAGATCGACTTTGTAGTAACCTGCCGTCGCTTGCTCGTCACGATGTTGGAAGCGAGACGCTTCTAGGTTTAGCGTTGCCGAACCTTCATCAATCATGTAATCCGAACGCGAGTTGATTGGCATGACGAGAATGTCGTTCAAGTCGCCAGCACCTGCTCCGGAAAGGTGGGTATGAGAGAAACCGGAAGTACGTGCGTCGTGGTAGTAGTAGCCTGAAATGTATTCCCAGCCGTTAGAACCGTTGTTTGGAGAAAGCTGCACCATGCCGTGTGGTGTGGTTGCACCAGGGTAGGTGTTGCCTAGGTTACCTGTGCCGATGAATGGGTTGACGTAGCGTGTTACGTCCATATCGGCGAAATCTACCGGGATGTGAACGCCCATGTCGATTTCAGGTGTTTCTGGGTTTGGCTTGTCATCACAGTCGCCATCGCCAACTGGAGGACATACTGGCTTGCCGCCGTCAGGAATATCCGGCAGCGCAGGGTTGGTGTCACCGCCTTCATAAATGTTGGTTGTGTCGTCGTTACAGCCAGTCAGACCGACTAGACCACTTAAAACTGCGCAAGCGAGTAGGGAAGGTTTGAATTTCATTTTTAAAGCCTTGTAAATTGTAGGGTTATATAATTAAAAAAATCAGGGGTATTACTAAAACTTAAAAACTTGAAATAGAGCCCTTTGGGGGAAAGGGCTCTTAGGGGGAGGAGCTTAAGGTTTAAGCTTTCACAAGAGTCGCTGCGTTACGCATCGCTTCTTTCGTTGAACACTCAACAACGTTTGCTTTTGCAAAGCGGTGAGCGTCTTTGACTTGGATATCGTGAGCTAGAATAACCAGCTTCGCGTTTGCTACATCTAGGTCAGTGATGCGGTTCTGGATACCGTTTTGACCTTGAGTTTCTACTTTGATTTTCAGACCCGCTGCTGCACCTGCTTTCTCTAGTGCTTTCGCTGCCATGAATGTGTGTGCTACGCCAGATGGGCAACATGTTACTGCTACGATGTCGTACTCGCCTTCGCCTGCTGCTGGAGCCGCTTGAGCTTGTGCAGGTGCTGCTTCAACGATTTCGTCTTCTGCTTCTTCTTCAGCAACTGGTTTCCAGAAGCCAACGATAACTGCTGTTGTTAGTGAGCCTAGTGCGATACCCACAACGTACATTGGGATGTTGCTTGATACAGGTGCTGTGATTAGACCGCCCCATGGTGCGTGTAGTAGTACGTCTGTTAGGAAGCCGAACACACAGCCAACGATACCACCAGCAACGATTGAAGGAAGAACGCGTACAGGGTCGTTTGCTGCGAATGGGATAGCACCTTCAGAGATACCGATAGAACCCATGATTGCTGCTGCTTTACCTGCTTCTTGTTCTTGCTTAGTGAACTTCTTCTTGAATAGGAATGTTGCTAGCGCCATACCTAGAGGAGGCGTACAGATTGCGATACCAACACCACCCATTAGCCATGGTTGAGTATCAACTTGAGTTTGAGCAAATAGCGTTGCTACTTTGTTGATTGGACCGCCCATATCGAATGCAGTCATACCACCAAGAATCGTACCTAGAACCACTTTAGAAGCGCCAGCCATAGAAGCTAGGAATTCGTTCATAGACGCCATGAAGATTTTGATTGGCTCACCGATACCCCATAGAACGATACCTGCAGAGATAAGCGTACCTAGTAGAGGGTAGATGAAGTAAGCGCCCAACGCAGTCATGTTAGCAGAAAGAGGGATCTTCTTAAGTTGGAATACCACACCACCTGCGATGAAACCCGCTACGATACAACCAAGGAAGCCGCCGCCCATGTCAGCCATGATGCCAGAAGAGATCATCGCTGGTGCTAGAGCTGGTTTGTCTGCAATTGAGTAACCGATGAAGCCACCAAGAATAATTGGGAACAGCACCAGACCTTTAATACCGATATTAGAAATATCAGCCAATAAACCGTCCGCAGGAACCGCACCTTTACCTGATGCCATTACCGCTAGCGCCAGTAGTACACCACCCGCAACGATAAATGGAAGCATGTGAGAAGTACCGAATAAAAGGTGACCTTTCATGGTACTTAGGATTTTTTTGAAATCGCTATTATTACTAGCTTGAGCTGTGATTGTACTCATAATTTCACGCCTTATGAATTAATTAAAATATTTAGTATTTGGTTTTCGTCTTTTGCGTTATGAATATCTTCAATAAACTCTTCGCTAAATTTACCGAACAATTCTTGAAGAACATAAATATGGTGGTCGGCACCGTTATCTGGTGAGGCAATCATGAAGAATACAGTCGGTTTGACTCCCTCTTCGTCGCCATACTCGATGCCTTCGCGCTTTACGCCAATAGCGATTGCAGGCTCTGTAACCGCTTTGCTTTTTGCGTGTGGGTAAGCGATGCCGTCCATTGAAGTAACGCTTAATGCTTCACGTGCTTCGATGTCGGTTAAAAAAGCCTCTTTGCTGCTGATTCGATTATTTTCGAATAGCATTTGCGCTAGCTCTTCAAAGACTTCTTTTTTATTATTTGCTTGAAGGTTGCCTTTAATTAAATTGACGTTTGTTAGTTCTGTAATCATTTTTTGACTCATTGGTACTGAAGTAATGAGGCAAATTTAATTAATGTTACGGTTTTCTGAAATAGTAAAAAAAATCCAATAACTATATTTTTGTATCACTGAGAGCTAAGTGTGATAGAAGTCATTAATATCAATGAGCTAGAAGGGAATTAGTATTGTGATTTATATTCCATTTATTTTGAAATTAATAATGAAGCTTGAAAATAAACGAGAAGGGAATCAAATATGGTTCAATTTTGCTATAAAAAAGAGGCTTTGTGCTAAAGGCTATCTATACCCAAGTAACCTCGAGATGCTAGGTTCAGCGAGAATGACTTGGTTTGTAGACGCGGCGGCGATTTAAAGGTCTAGTGGGTCTAAATCAAGAATCGACAACAAAGTATACAAGCCAAGACAACTCGCCCTTTGGGAGCGTGTCATTGACTCGACTTCTGCGTCAAACAACTTGGAAAGAGCTGGCTATTACGCTGCGTTGTTTTCCTTGACCTCGAATCAATGACAACGCTCTGAATCCTGCATCTTGAAGTCACTTGGGTATAGTAACCCTTTTATTAACGTAATTTTCTGTCTCTTTGAGAAAAGAAATAAAGCGCTTTGGAGAGCTGATAGTGAACCCAGCTAGTTCCTCCCCTTGATACACATTGGCGAATGTAAGCTCCTAATTTGAAGCCAAGGGGAGGTTAGGAGAGGTTGGTACGCTGGATTTAGCTTATCCATTAAGACGGATTTTTGTACTTGTGCAGCAAATCTAACGGGATATGGCAGTAGTCATTGGGAAAGCGCGTGAGTCGGTCTTGGTGCTCATCATCACTTGGCACGTAGTTTGTGAGTGGCAGCACTTCTACGGCGATCTTCTCGGCATCTGGTCTTGCTGCGATAAATGCTTTAGCAATCGCTAGATGTTGTTCGTTTTGGCTATAGACACCAGTACGGTACTTCTCACCTACGTCTTCACCTTGCTTGTTAACGCTGTGCGGGTCGATGATCTCAAACAGATATCCCATCAAAGTTTCAACCGAAACCTGCTTAGGGTCGAACTGGGTTTTCACGCATTCTGCGTAGCCATCGTATTCGGATTGAGTGTTATCCGTTGAGCCATTTGCTCGTCCTGCTTCGGTGCTAATTACGCCCGGAAGGTGGCGCATAAATTCTTGAACGCCCCAAAGGCAGCCGCCTGCGAAGTAGATTTCTTCCATCATTCTGTCCTGAAAATCTTTGCGCCATTATGGGCATCACTTTCACTCAAACACAACTCCAACCATAAAACAGGAACAACTCAGAAGTGATTTGCTCTCTTTTTTGTGCTGCTTTTCCTCGTTAGATTGAACGCAGTTAAGAGCTAGGGGGAATCCTAATGAAAATTGAACATATCGCGATTTGGACTGAACGTTTGGAAGAGCTAAAAGCCTTCTATGAGAAATACTTTAACGCGGTGTCTAACGATAAATACCACAACCCAACTAAGCAGTTTTCATCTTACTTTCTTTCGTTTGAAAGTGGTGCACGATTGGAGTTGATGTCGATGGAGGGTGTGAGCGCGTGTGAAAAATCTCATGCGATGCAGGTAACAGGGTTGGCACACTTTGCCTTCGCCTTAGGAACAGAGCAGGCAGTGGATCAATTAACCAAAACCTTAGTGGATGATGGCTACCAATGGATCGACGGTCCGAGACAAACAGGTGACGGTTACTACGAAAGCTGCATCTTAGATCCGGATGGCAACCGTCTTGAGCTTACGGTGTAACGCGACTTAGCTTATTTCTATCGTTCACAGGCTGCTTTCATATGAAAGTGTTCGGGCGTATACTGCAAGCTCATCAATAAGGAGCGAGCCTGTGAACTCAAGACAAAATGAAATCCTGCAATTGGTTAATGACCGCAAACGCGTTCAAGTGACGGAGCTTTCTGACATCATTGGCGTGTCGGGCGTGACCATCAGGCAGGATTTGAATTTCCTTGAGCAACAAGGCTACTTGAAGCGTGTACACGGCGCTGCGACGGCGCTACAAAGTGACGATATTGATACGCGACTCGAAGTGCGCTTCGACATCAAACAAGCGTTAGCCAACAAAGCGGCAGATTTGGTATCACCAAACGAAACCGTGTTAATCGAAGGCGGCAGTGCTAATGCGCTCTTGGCTCGCACGTTGGCTGAACGTGGTGACGTCACCATCATTACCCCATCGGCGTACATCGCCCATCTCATCCGAAACACTTCAGCCAACATCATCTTGCTTGGTGGTGTGTACCAACATCAAGGCGAGAGCTTAGTTGGACCGCTGACTAAGCTGTGTATCGAGAATATTCACTTCAGCACGGCTTTCCTGGGTATTGACGGCTTCCATCAAGATACTGGCTTTACTAGCCGAGACATGATGCGCGCAGAAATCGCTGAAACCATCATTGCGAAAAAGCGTCGTAACATCGTGTTGACGGACTCAAGCAAGTTTGGGCAAATCTACCCATCTTCGATTGGTAAAACGAGTGAAATCTCGGTGCTGTTAACCGACGAAGCCGCTCCGAAAAGCGACCTCGAACAGTTGAGAAAGCAAGGTGTGGAAGTGGTGTTGGGTTAAGCCGACTCACGAACAATGAGTTTGGGAGGTAGGATCAAGCTGTAAGGCTCGCTGTCTTCTTGCTTCAATTGATTGATCAATCGTTTTGCCGCTTGTCTTCCCATCTCTCGTGCATTGGAATTAACGAAGGTGAGCGGTGGTTCAATTAACTCTGCTTCTTCAACATCATCAAAACCAATTACCGATACTTGCTCGCCGATAAACTGATCTTTACCGATGGAACGTCCTGCTCGATGTATGCCATAGACCGCGCCTAGTGCCGTCGAGGAATGGTGACAAAGGACTGCAGTAATCTGTGGATGCTCCAACAACAATTGCTGCACAGTTTGAGCGGCAGACGCTTGGCTTTTCTCACACTCGACCACCCACTCTGGTTTGAAAGGCAAACCAAACTGCATCAGAGTTGAGCAATACCCACCAATACGCTCAGCACGGCACAAAGAACTGCTCGCGCCGCCGACATAAGCGATTCTGCGATGACCTTGCTTAACCAGATGCTCCGTCGCCAACTTGGCGGCGTACATGTTGTCTGGTCCCACGTAGTCGATTTGCTTATCCACCGAAGCGCGTGAAATGCACACCATTGGCAGATTGTGCTGCTTGAGGTTTTCGACATTGGACTGCTGGCTTTCACCAATCGGGCAAAAGGCGATACCACCGACACCTTGGCGTGCCATGGTTAATACACACTTCTCAAACTTTTCTTGGCTATCCCCACTTTGAGCCAGAAACAGCATGTAACCTTGCTGCTCGATTTCTTCACTCAATCCTGCTGCGACTTCTGCGTAATAGGGATCACTGATGTCTTTGAGGATTAATCCAATGATTTCGCTGGAATTGGATCGTAGGTTGGCAGCGGCACGGTTACGGATATAGCCGAGCTCTTCTACCGCAGCGTTGACCTTTTCTATCGTGTCTGGAGAGATCCGCCCTTTATTCCCCAACACCATAGAGACGGTGGTAACTGACACGCCAGCATGTTTAGCGACTTCTGTAATGGTCACTTTTTTTGACGACATAGATTCACTTTATGGATTAGAAAAACGTTTTATCATCAAACTGTAACCCTATTAGGTTGATTTTAAAAGCCCTACACAGTTTGTGGAAAAAGATATCTAACTCGATCACAGAATTTTTGGTAAAACGTTTTATCAAAATTTTTAGCAGCGTATATTGAGTGCATAAAAACAACACTTCATGCGCACATAATGTGATGTGTATGAGCCCTACAAGTTCTCAATTTCCGGAGACAAACTATGTCTAAAAGCAATAAATCGACCATGTGGGAGTTCTTGCAAAGCCTCGGCAAGACCTTCATGTTGCCAGTCGCGCTGCTGGCATTCTCAGGTATTCTTCTTGGTGTCGGCAGCTCGTTTTCTAGCGCCGCTATCAAAGAAGCCATCCCATTTTTAGACAACACCCCTCTGCAATACCTGTTTATGTGGATGACCAAAATCGGTCTTGTCGCATTCATCTACTTGCCTGTGATGTTCGCCGTAGCTATCCCGCTTGGACTAGCGCGTGAAGAAAAAGGCGTGGCAGGTTTCGCGGGGTTCGTTGGTTATGCTGCCTTCAACCTTGCGATCAACTTCTTCCTAACCGTCGCAGGTGTACTAGACAGTGAAGCGGAACGTGCCGCCTACGGTGTGAAAAGCATCATCGGGATTGAATCGATCGATACTGGTATCCTTGGCGCGGTGATCGTTGGTGTAATTGTTGCGAAACTTCACCAGCGTTTTTACACCTTCAAAATGCCAGATGCGCTAGCGTTCTTTGGTGGCGCTCGTTTTGTTCCAATCATTTCTGCATTGGTACTGGGCGTTGTCGGTGTGTTTATCCCATTTGTATGGCCTTACTTTGCTGCAGGCATCAATGGTATCGGTCATGTAATTGAAGGCGCGGGTGATTTCGGTCCAATGCTGTTTGGTACGGGCGAACGTTTGTTGCTGCCAATCGGTCTTCACCACATCTTAGTTGCGCTGATTCGATTCACTGAAGCAGGCGGTACTATGGACGTGTGTGGTCAAACCGTGTCTGGCGCACTAAACATCTTCTACTCTGAACTGTCTTGTCCTGATACAACGGGGTTTACTCCGGAAGTCACTGCATTCTTGTCTCAAGGTAAAATGCCAACCTTCCTAGGCGGTTTACCGGGTGCAGCACTTGCGATGTACCACTGTGCTCGCCCTGAGAACCGCTCAAAAATTAAAGCACTGCTTATCTCTGGCGTCGTAGCTTGTGTGGTAGGTGGCATCACTGAGCCGCTTGAATTCTTGTTCCTATTTGTTGCGCCAGTGCTTTACTTCGTCCATGCGATTCTGACTGGTCTGGGCTTTATGGTGATGGGCTTGCTTGATGTCACCATCGGTAACACAGACGGCAACCTGATTGACTTCTTGGTGTTCGGTATCCTGCAAGGCACGGCAACGAAATGGTACTTAGTACCGCTGGTGGCGGGTGTTTGGTTCGTGGTTTATTACTCAGTATTTAAGTTTGCGATCACTAAGTTCAACCTAAAAACACCAGGCCGTGAAGTCGACACGGCGGAAGTGGACAAAGAGCTTGAAGCCGCTTTCATCAATGAATCTGGCAAAGGTGCCGCAGTACTGGCAGCTCTTGGTGGCAAAGAGAACATCACGGCTCTGGATAACTGCATCACTCGTCTTCGCTTGTCTGTTAACGACATGAGTTTGGTCGACGACGCTAAGTTGAAAGCCAACGGCGCACTCGGTGTTGTGAAGCTTGATGAGCACAACCTGCAAGTCGTGATTGGTACGCAAGTTCACCTAGTGAAGAACGAAATGCAAGCCATCATGTCTGCAAGCTAATCACTGCCTTGATAGATGCTCCCCCTCGGCACAATCTCCATCCTCCCCCCCAATGAGATTGTGACGAGGGACCTTAATATTGGAATATTCGTATGACTCAGAATTTCGACTTTGATACACCAATTGACCGCACTGGCACTTACTGCACGCAGTGGGACTACGTTCAGGATAGATTTGGTAAAGCGGGTCTACTCCCGTTTACCATTTCAGATATGGATTTTGCTGCGCCAGAGCCTGTGATGAATGTGCTTAAACAACGTTTAGAGCATCCGGTATTAGGTTATAGCCGCTGGAACCATGAGGATTTTAAGTCGGCGATTCGCTACTGGTATCAAACTCGTTTTGACTGCAAAATCGACACTCAGCAAGTGGTGTACGGACCATCGGTTATCTACATTGTGTCAAAGTTGATTGAGCAATGGAGCCAGCCGGGACAAGGCGTGGTGTTCCATACACCAGCTTATGATGCGTTCGACAAAATGATTGAAGGGCAAGGTCGTGCGTGCGTTCGCAGTCCGCTCATCAAGCAGCAAGGTCGATTTGAAATTGACTGGCAAGATCTGGAAACCAAACTCGCTGACCAGAACAACACTGTGCTGTTGTTGTGCAGCCCTCATAACCCAACAGGGCGAGTGTGGAATCAAAGCGAATTGGAAAAAATGGCGGAGCTTTGTAACCAACACCAAGTCAAAGTGATTTCGGATGAGATCCACATGGACGTGTGCTTTAAGCGTCACATCCCTTACGTGGGGTTTGGCCGTTCACAAGATTGGGCTGTCGTTACATCGGCGTCTAAATCGTTCAATATTCCAGCCTTGAATGGTGCGTATGCGTTGATCGCGGATTCACCAACTCGCGAACGTTATCTGCATAAACTCAAAGAGGTGGATGGCCTTTCATCGCCTTCTATCATGGGCGTGCTTGGTACGATGGCGGCTTATCGTCACGGTGAGCCTTGGCTAAAGGCGCTCAACGAGTATGTGTTGGCTAACCATCAATACGTGAAAGAAGCACTGGAAAGCGCCTTTCCTGAAGTGAGTTACCTTGTCCCAGACGCGACCTATTTAGCATGGATTGACTTATCTGTTTTGAATCTAGATATGACGCTGCTTAATCAGGCGTTAATTGAGCAATTCAATATTGCCATCATGTCTGGAGATGTTTATGGCGATTCTGGGAAAGGCTATCTCAGACTCAATCTAGGTTGCCCAAGAAGCAAAGTCGAGCAGGGCGTTTCAGCCTTGATTCAAGCGATCAAATTGCAGTGTTAAAACACCGCGGGAGAGAGTGAGATGTCACTGTTCAAGTTAGATAACGTGATTCAAAACTACGCTTGGGGAAGTAAAGAGTCGATTTCTAAACTATTTGGCATCGACAATGCGAACCATCAACCTCAAGCTGAAATTTGGATGGGAGCACACCCTAATGGTTGCTCGCGCCTTGCAGCAACTGGTGAGTTATTATCTGATGTGATTGCGAGAGACAAAGCAAGCATGTTTGGTGATTACACCATGATGCGCTTCGGTGAACTTCCGTACCTATTCAAAGTGCTTGCGGCGGATTCTCCGCTCTCGATTCAAGTTCATCCTAGCAAGCGTAAAGCTGAGCTTGGTTTTGCACGAGAGAATGAACAAGGTATTCCACTTGATGCTCCTAATCGCAACTACAAAGACGTTAATCACAAGCCAGAGTTGGTCTACGCACTGACTTTTTATAAGGCGATGAATGGCTTTCGTCCGATAGAACAAATACTGACGCTGTTCCGCCAATTTGGTATTCGCAGTTTAGATGGTGAGGTGGCAGCGTTAGCCGAGCACCCAAATCAAGACGGGTTGAAAGGCTTCTTCACGGCGATCATGACCTTGAGCGAAGCTCATAAAATTCAAGCCTTGGCAGAACTGGACGCAGCGTTAGAGCGTGGTCCAAAGACGGCATTGGAAAGAGAAGTGCTCAGTTATGTGGCGGAATTTCAAAAGCACTACCCGCAAGACATTGGATTGCTGTCTCCGTTGATGTTGAACACGATAGAGCTTGCACCTGGTGAAGCGATGTTCCTCCATGCCGAAACGCCTCATGCGTATGTGCAAGGTACAGCGTTGGAAATCATGGCGAATTCTGACAACGTGCTTAGAGCTGGGCTAACTCCCAAATACATTGATGTAAATGAGCTTATCGCCAATACAGCATTTCACACCACGCAACCGGAACAGATTAAGCTGCCGCCAATCCACAAAGAGGGCAAGTTGAGCTATCCAATTCCGGTGGACGATTTTGGATTTGATATTCTCTCTTCCGATGATGAATGTAAGCAACAGTTTGTGCGTGGTGCTGAGATTGTTTTTTGTGTTGAAGGTAGTGTTGAGGTGACGGCTTCAGAGACAAGTCTGACTCTTAAAGCCGGAGAATCCGCGTTTATCACTAACGATTGTAAGTTCTACCAATATCAAGGGAATGGTACGTTGGCGAGGGCGTATAACTAGTTGTTGATCTTTTTGAAATTTATTGAAATAAAACATTACTTCAACTTGCTTTCTCCCATTTTAACTTGTTCAGTTAAGTTGAATCGACGTAACCAATTGTTTAGTGTCGTGATTGTAATACCTAATGATTTAGCCGTTTCCCTTTTATCGTAATTGTTATCTATCACTATATTTAATAGAGACTTTTCACTCATTCCATCTGGTGCTTTTCTTAGTTTACCTAATTTTCTTATTGTTATTAATTTATAGATTTTATTTGAACTTGTTTCTGAATTCTTAAAATAATCATTAGCGATATTAAGAGCAGATTTTAATTCTTCATCTTTTAATGCATAAGTAAGTAACTTCTCATAAGAAGCATATGCAGAATTAATCAATGTTGATACATTGTCAATATTCAGTATTGATTTTCTAAAGCACTCAGTTCCACCTCCAACATTTTTCATATATTTTGTTTTGTCGATTCTATATGTGTTTGTTCTAAGGTCGCATAATAAAAATAGTTCTGTTAGCGAAGCTGTGAAAACATCAGTTTGGAAGTTCAAAATTACAGTTTTTATGCTTAAATCATCCATTCTTAGTTGCTTTGGACTGTAACGTCCTTGAATATTATTCGCGGTTACTCCTATTTTGTACCAGCTTTGTTGTGTTTTATTATTAACAAACTCTAAAGAATATAGCGTTTGTCTTTTACGTAGAAAGTCGACAGAACTTTGCCTCATTATTTGTGACAAGTGGTGAGTGTTGTTACCGCAAAGCTTGCAATTTGCTTTTCCATGAACAACATTACTAATTTTTGCTGAAAATGGATAACAATGCATGGTGCAATAAAGTTCAATTCTTGTCTCGTTTCCTCTATCTACATGTTCAAGCTTATATTTAATCCAAGGTCGATCTGCTAAAGCGTTTTTTATTCTATTTTCTTGTTCTTCAAATTCTAATGTCATTTTTTCTACTTTATGTTCCTCAGAGCATTTTTGGCATGGGGAATAAGTAAATCGATGGCGTAAGCTTCTTAATTTTTTTGTTACCATTTTTTGGTGTTTTAGACAAATACCAGATACTAAGTCGTCACCTTTATAGTTTTTTTTAAGGTCTATGAGCCAATGAAATTTTTTCTCGCCAAACCGAGAATCAAGAAATAGTTTAACATCCTCTCCTATTGCTAACTTAGGTTTCCATATTTTTTCTAATGTGCATTTTTTACAGCCAGCCTTTCCATTTATTCCTGCATTTATAGAAACAGGATCGCTGAGATTATTACATTGTAGGCATTTATATATGAATTTACCTTTGCAGCCCACATCCATTCCATAAAACCTTACGAATGCTGCTTTTTTGTTTGCTAAACTTGATTGTAATAATTCAACTGTTTCTTTTTCTGTTCGATGATATTTTCCTGAACACTTATTACATCCATTGAATTTATTTTTCTTGTTAGATGTCTTCTTTTTTAAGTTGTCAAAGGTTGGAGTGTAAGGATTGTCGAAATCTAAGGTTACTCCATGATAATTGCAAACTAAAGCAACTCTTGCATGGCTTAGTGAGTTAGGTTTCTCCGTTAAATACTCGATGGAAATTATTTGTATGGGAATGTTTTCTTTATGGAAAATGTTATTTAGTTCTTTCACTCTTTCTTGGTGAGAGTAGGGGATTTTTTTCACTTCAATAAAGGTCATCTTTTATGCAATCTATAAATAAATTTTAGTAGTTAAACTTTTAAGTTGGTTCGTGAATTTGATTAGTTAGAAACAATACTTTAAATCACTTTCTCTTTTCGTTTCGCCAGCATCGCGGCGGGAGAAAAGCCTGTTACCAACATTGTCCCACTAAGCACCAGAATGGTCCCTATGATGGTATTGAAGCCGATTGGCTCATCTAGAATCAGATAGCCCCATAAGATTCCGAAAACTGGAATGAGAAAGGTAACCGAAAGTGCCGATGCTGGTCCTACTTCTGATACCAAACGGAAGTAAAGCAAATACGCCAAACCGGTACAAACCACACCGAGGGCAACCACAGAGCTCCACTCTATACTGGTTGGCTCTGCACGCATTGGTAAAAATGGCAGTAGCGGAAGAACCCAAATCACTGCTGCCCACATACTGCCGTGCGCATTATTGAACGCTGGTATCTGAGGAGCATTCTTAGTGTAGTTGGTCGCGATTCCATAGCTACATGCGGCCAACAAGCTAGCAATGATCGGGAGAATCGCCTCCTCACCAATCTTCACCGCACTCCAACCGACCAATACTGCGACGCCAGCGATACCAATCGCCATACCAAGAATCGCTTTCTTGGTCAGCGGGCTGCGATACCAGATAAAGCCAATCAGTGCGCCCCAAATAGGAGCCGTTGAATTGAGTATCGATAAAGTTGAGGCATTGAGTGTTTGTGCTGCATAGGCGAAAAACAGAAACGGTGCCGCGGTGTTAAACAATCCAATAATAAAGAAATGTTTGGTATGCGCGGTGAAGGAGAGTCTCTTTTTGAGATAAATGGAGATGAGCAACAAGGCAATTGCTGCAAACCCCACTCGAAATTCGATTAAGTAAGCCGGTCCGAACGTATTGGCGGCGACTCGCATAAATAGAAACGAGCCACCCCAAATAGCAGCGAGACAAAGTAAGCGAAAAAAACTGGCTGCGGTCATGTTACATCCTTGGTCGAGGTCTAGCGCCTCATTGATTAATTGTTGCGCTAACAGTGGATTAAACCAAGGATGAGATCAACCAGAAATGCAACGCCAGTTCCGAATCTGGCTACCGCTGACTTGTTTTGATGATCTTAAGTTTCTTCTTTTGGAAACAAGATTGGCAGACTGTCTCTATAAGTGTGGTACCACATCACGCCGTGATTTAATCCGTTGTAGTGAATCAAAGGAGGGAGAGTGAAACCTTGGTACTCTTTCGATTTAATATGGCTGTAGAAGATATCTACCCAATAAAAATTCCCTGTTCTGCCAGATGTGGCGCTAAAAATCGCCGTCACTTCGAGCCAAGGAGAAATAAGATAGCGCTCTTCCTCTACAGGGTAAATGGTGTCTTCAATACGCCAAAAAGAACCATCAGAGATGATAAAGTTTGAGAAAAACTCGGCACCAACATCTTCCGTAAGCATCACATAAGCGGATTTCGCACCTCCAAACGAATGTCCAGCTAACGTGCGCTGAGTCGGATCGATATCGTACTCTGCTTCAACAATAGGAATGAGTTCCTGCGTAAGAAAGAGATAGTAGTCATCTACGCCCGGAGGCAAGTAATCAATGTCTCTGCGTCCCGGTGGGCCTTCGTGAACGGCAACGAGAATGACTTCAGCACCGTAATCATCGATAAGCTCTGCGAAGCTCAATCCCGTGCCTCCACCATCCGAGACAAAGATGACGGGCAAAGAACTAAGTCGGTCTTCGTAGTTCTCAGGCAAATAAACATCATACGGGTAGGTGACGCCCGTGATGTTGGAAAAGATGCTTGCCTGTATTTGATTGAGATTGTTGTCCGATGTTGAGGAATCCACACCGGAGCCATCACCACCTCCGCATGCCGATAACACTAGCCCTAAAGAAAGGGCGATGAACCAACGCTTCAAAACTTCCATGTTTTACCTTTGCTTTTGATTTAAAGAACAAAAACAACTGTATAAGACTTGAGCAGTCAAAAAGCCCCGCGCTATCAATAAATGAAAAGGCGGGGCGAGCGGGTTTGTAACTCTTCGAGTCAATTATCGAATGCGGTGGTACGTTATTGTTTTACCTGTCATTAATTACTGTTTTACTTGTCACTAATTATTGGTTTTCAGACCAGACCGCGAACTCGTTGCCACTTGGTTCGGCAAAATGGAAACGACAACCTCCCGGAAATTCGAAGATAGGGCGGATGATTTGCCCCCCGAACTGTTCGACTTTGGCTAACGTGGCGTGAATATCTGAGCTATAGAACACCAATAATGCTGCCCCATTTGTTGTTTGGCTGACTTGCTCTGCTGCATAAAAGCCGCCGTCCAAGCCTTGACCTGAAAAGGCGCTGTACTCAGGACCATAATCAACGAAACTCCATCCAAAGGTTTGCTCGAAAAACTGTTTAGTCGCATTGATGTCTCGCGTGCCAAACTCAACGTAATTTAACTTTTCATGTTGGTGCATTCTGGTGTCCTTTTCATCGCTGTGCTTTTCTGTCAGTGTATTAACTCTTCGGTCTAGTTTCTCAGCCCGAGTCTAGGTTTTATTAATCAAACTGATAAAACCTCAAAAATTTCATTGGTTATCCCTATTAAATCTATCGTTATTTCCCATTAAACAAATGTAATCATTGAAGATATATTCTTCGTGGGCAGAAAAGAGCTTTTGAGTATCCATTGACCACTCGACTGGTCAAATGGTTAGCACGCATTGGAGAGCAACCATGCAGATGTCAAAAAGCTTTTTATTAATTACAGTTGGCTTAGCCAGCACATCTCTACAGGCGCAAACCCTGACAAGAGACAACGGTGCACCAGTCGGTGACAACCAGAATTCAATCACAGCAGGTGAAAACGGCAGTGTATTACTGCAAGACGTTCACCTAATCCAAAAATTGCAGCGTTTTGCCAGAGAGCGTATTCCTGAGCGTGTGGTGCATGCTCGTGGTACGGGTGCTCATGGTGAGTTTGTTGCATCGGGTGATTTTAGTGACTTAACGGTTTCCGTTCCTTTTACTAACAAAGGAAAAGTAACCCCTGTTTTCGTTCGTTTTTCGACCGTTATTCACTCAAAAGGATCACCTGAGACACTTCGCGATCCTCGTGGTTTCGCCACTAAATTTTATACTGAACAGGGTAACTGGGATCTGGTAGGGAACAACCTGCCTGTGTTCTTCATCCGCGATTCAATTAAGTTTCCGGATATGGTGCACTCTCTAAAACCGTCTCCTGTTACCAACGTTCAGGATCCAAACCGATTTTTTGATTTCTTCAGTCATGAGCCGAGTGCGACCAACATGCTGACTTGGGTTTATAGCAACCTAGGTACGCCAGCAAGCTATCGCACGATGGATGGCTTTGGTGTGCACGCTTACAAGTGGATCAATAAGCAAGGCGATGTGAACTACGTGAAGTTCCAATGGAAGAGCCAACAAGGTATTGAAAGCCTTCGTCCTGATGAAGTAACTGCGATGCAGGGTAAGGACTTCAACCATTTAACCAATGACCTGTATAAAGAAATTGGGCGTGGTAACTACCCTAAGTGGGATCTCTACGTGAAGGTGCTGTCACCAGAAGCTCTGAGCAAGCTGGATTACAACGGGTTGGA